>JAEWDZ010000004.1 GCA_023389855.1 Bacteroidota bacterium | reverse complement strand
AAGTACTTTTCCTTTCATCGTGAAGCACACACGGAGCGGAAGAGAAATGAACGGCGACAAAATGATGCAAGGCGTATTCTCTCCGTCAGCAAGGAGTTGCCCCTGCATCTGCAAAGTTACCTCCGAGGGGTACGCAAGATAGACCTTTCCGTGGCAAGTTCCTATCTCCGTCATATTCGTTACGAAATGGGAGGACGAGAATACTCTGCCATCGGCTTTCCCAATCGCGCAGGAGGGTATGAGCTTCGGGGCGACAAGACATTCAAGGGAACGATTGCCCCAAAGGATATATCCGTGATTGCAGGAAGAGCGAGCAACGCTCCTCTCTGTATCTTCGAGGGCTTTGTGGACTTCCTTTCCCTTCTCACGGTGAAAGGAAAAGAAGCCATTTCGTCTTCCATCGTTCTGAATTCCGTGAGCAATATCCATAGAGCCGTTGCCTATCTCCACGAGAATGGCAGCGACTCCGTTCGAGCGTTCCTCGATAATGACCCCGTAGGACGACAAGCACTCCTTACTATCCAATCATCAGGTGTGACAGTAGAGGATATGAGCCGACACTATGCCCGATACAAAGACCTCAACGAGTACCACGTTGCCCAATGTAAGCAACAACAAGAAGTACAACAGCGAAAGCCTGTTATTGTCAAACACAAAATAAGATAAGTTATGAAAGAAGAATTTGATTTGTCACGCTACTTGAACCATCCCAAAGAGTCCAATGTGTCTGAAATTGTCAGTAAAGCCGTTTCTACCAAACAAGAAACAGGACAAGCAGAGCCAATGAAGCAATCTGAAACTTCTCAGCAGTCCTCTGTCTCCGAGCAAAAGTTGCCTTCCGAGTCTTTGAATGAAGCAAAGGAAGCCGTGAAAGCAGAGCACTCCGAACAGGAGAAGCGACAAGCGGTATCAAGCTGTCCGAGACGCATCAGCCACAAGCAACGACAAGAGAGCTTGGAGAACTATCGGGAAGCCTTTCTCTTGCCCCATAAAATCATCGATCGAAAGGCAACCTATCTCAGTCGCTCCACGTGGGAACGTTTGGAGTTCGTTGTCCGTCGCTTGGGCGATTATGGGGCGAATGTTTCGAGTTTCTTGGAATGCATAGCTCTCCGACATTTAGAGGAATACAGCGAGGATATAGAACACTGGCGCAAACTCTAATCACGGCATTCCGAGCCGTCAGTAAGGAAATGAATAATCGGCATTCTCAGAAGATGAGAAACACAGGAGATGAAAGCCAATCACAGTATATGCGAAGCTGTTCCATCGGTAACATTGGGTAACATTGCAAGACGTCAGTTTGTAGCCACAAACTGCGCTTGCCCCCTTACCGCTGCGCTCAAGGGGGGAGAGCCGTAATCACTTCGTTCTCATTGGTCGGAATGCCTTAATGACAAACTAATATGAAACCAAAAACAGATAAAGAGAAAAGGAATAAGAAGTCGAATAAGACCTGCCTTCTTCGGATACGTTGCTCCGAAGAGGAGAAAGCAAGGATACAAAAGCGAGCGGAACGGACGGGCAAAAGGCTCTCCGAGTTCTGTCGGGAGGCATTGCTTACGGGTGAGATTGTTGCCGTTCCCCAATTGGGAGAACACGAACGGGAAGCCATTCGAGTGTTGCAACGGGTCAGCTACCTCTTCAGTCACATTTCCAACTTGATTAAGACGAAAGCCCCCTCTTGGGTTGCCATTGCCAAGAACCTCTCTTGCATTTCACTACACGCTTTCGAGCGATTTTACAGTCCTCGGTATCGGATTACGGACGAGATATACGATGATCTAAATATGAAGCGCAATGATAGCGAAGTGCAAAGCCATAGCGCACGGTAAGACGGCATTGGAGTATATCTTCCGAGAAACGAAGCTCAAGAATAAGCTCTTGATTCAGAACCTTTGTGGAGATACGGCAGAGAGAATATACAACGAGATGAGCCTTGTCAATCGGTTCAATAGCCGTTGTCGCAACAAATTCCTGCGGATGGAAATCGGTATTGCTCCGAAAGATGAAGCAGGAATGGATTGGAAGAAGATACGAGAAATAGCCTGTGAGTTTATCCAAGCGATGAAATTGCAGGAGTATCAGGTGGTAGCCGTTACGCATAAGGATACCGACAATCTGCACATTCACATCATTGCCAATCGGATGAGTATGAACGGGGTGGTTTATGATACGACCTTTGTGAGCAACAAGGCAGCACGAGTGGCAGAGGAATTAAGTCGCAAGCACGGTCTGACGATTGCCAATGAGATACGGTCAAAGAAACAGTATCAAAAGCCGAGAGTCAATCAGACACGGGAGGCGAGCAAGGAGAGACTGCGTACAATGGCTTACGGATTGTTAGGAAAATATACGAATGGCGGAGTGAACGGCTATGCTTCCTTTCGATACGATTTGAGGCGACAAGGAGTAACCGTTGAAGAGATGAAGAACAAGAAAGGCAGCGTCTATGGACTGAAGTTTCATTTCGAGGGGCAAACGTTCAAGGCTTCGGAGATAGGACGAGAGTTTGGGTATAACTCTCTGTTGAAGCAATTCGGACTCTCCTGTATCGCTCCCTATCACTCTTCTGTTCCGATTTATCAGCCGAAAGAGCCTTTACAGGAAGAAGAGCTACAGCCAACAACAAGTCTTATTGAAAGCGTGGTGGATGTTGCCGAAGGGATTGCATCGGGTATTGGCGGTGTGCTGGACTTCCAAGTCCACGGAGAGGATTATGCCGAGACCGCCTTTCAGCGAAGGCTGCGCCACGAAGCCAACAAGAAAAAGAAACGGGGACGAATGATGTAGAAAACAAATTCGCCCTTCCTAAGAAGAAAATCACGTAAGAAAGCTCACTTTCCCTCGCAAATGTGTACCTTTGCAGGTGATAATAGTGAGCGTTCTTTGGCTATTCAAAACAATGTACCTCAAAGCACTTCGCTCATTTCTAAATCGTTACCTGTCTGTCCTGACACAATCGGCAACACTCTATTATCCAACGAGATAGTTCTCAAGCGAAAAATCCCTTGAGGATGTTTATTCCAGGGTTTTATTATGTATTCTTTGGCGATTCTGACAGCAGCAAGCAATTGCTTCATTTGCTTTAGGCTGTCGAGCTAAATAGCTTCATCCTTCTTCCAAGGCCTATTAAAGGAAAAACCGTTTAGTCTTTTTACGTATCAAGGAAGAAGAAGGAAAAAGGTACAATCAATGAGTGACCGATTTGCTTACGGACTTCTTGTAGCAGCTGCTATAGATGCTCGAAGCGGTTAGTGGCATGCAGATAAAAAGAAAGGTTCATCCCATACGGGGTGAGCCTTTTCTTGGAGGTGGACGGACAATGTATTACGGTGTGATACACTCTTTCTTTCAAGGATTAAATCCTTTCCTTTTCATTAGCTGAAGCGTGTATCCTCTTTCTTTCTGGCGTAAGTATATCTTGGTCGCACCGATATTTTTTTGATGGACTTATTTTGTGGTCAATTCGTAGGTATCCGTAGCGATCATGAGTTCTTCGTCTGTGGGGATGACTACGACTTTTACTTTGCTGCCCTCAGTGGTAAGAAGCGCCTCTTTGCCTCGGAGACCTTTATTTTTACTTTCGTCAAATTCGATACCGAGGAACTCCATATTGTTGCATACGGCCTGACGTGTTTCGGGAGAGTTCTCTCCTACGCCACCAGTGAAGACGATGACATCTACACCACCCATAGCAGCGATAAAACTACCTACATATTTCTTAATGCGGTATTCATACATGGCGAGGGCCAGTTTTGCGCGTTCGTTACCTTGATTTATGGCATCTTCTATTTCACGCATGTCGCTACTGACGCCACTGATGCCGAGCACGCCACTTTTCTTATTGAGGATATCACTGAGTTCATCGAAGCTCAGATGCTCTTTATTACCTATGTAGATCAGAGCACCTGGGTCTACGGCCCCGCAGCGAGTACCCATCATGAGACCATCTGTAGGTGTGAGTCCGAGTGTGGTATCAATACATTTTCCGTAGGCAATGGCATCGATAGAAGCACCGTTGCCGATATGGCAGGTAATGATGCGCTGTTTTTGGTAATCAAGACCAAGATATTCGCAAGCGCGGCGGCTCACATAGCGGTGACTAGTACCGTGGAAGCCATATTTACGTACGCCATATTTGGTGTAATATTCATAGGGTAGAGGGAACATGTAGGCGTAGGGCTCCATGCTCTGTTGGAAAGCGGTATCAAAGACCCCTACTTGCTTTACTCCTGGTAGTAGGCTGGTCGTGGCGGCAATACCTTTGAGTGTAGCGGGGTTGTGAAGAGGAGCTAAGTCGATGCATTCTTCTACCATCTTAACGACTTCTTCGTCGATAAGCACACTTTCCTTAAATTTGCTACCTCCATGTACGAGGCGATGGCCTACAGCATTGATTTCATTAAGGCTTTTTATGCAGCCATAAAGCTCATGGGTAATCGTTTTGAGGATAAAATCGATCGCTGCCGTGTGCTCGGGGAGGTCCTTTTCGAGGACAACCTTTTCGCCATTGGGAGCGGTGAATTTTAAGAAGGAGCCTGGAAGCCCTAGTTTTTCAACGCCTCCTTGGGCCATTACCTTGCCTTCGGGCATCTCAATAAGCTTATATTTAACGGAACTACTGCCGCAGTTGAGGATGAGAATATTCATGATATATAGCGATAAATCTATTTATAAGGTTGTATAAGTGTTATTTATTGGCGATTGCCTGACCAGCGGTAATGATAATCATATTGTATATATCATTGTCCGAAGAGCCTCGGCTTAGGTCATTTACGGGGGCGGCCATTCCTTGCAGTACAGGTCCTACAGCGGTAGCTCCACCCAAGCGCTCTACTAGCTTATAGCCGATATTTCCAGCTTCCAGAGAGGGGAAAACGAGTACGTTGGCTTGCCCGGCCACCTCACTATTGGGCGATTTCAATTTTGCCACACTTTCCACCAGGGCAGCATCTGCCTGTAGTTCGCCATCGATATGGATATTCGGTGCCATTTCTTTGGCTATTTTTGTAGCAGCTACTACGCGGTCTACGTCTTCTCCTTTACCACTACCCATGGTGCTATAGCTTAGTAAGGCTACGCGCGGTTCCATATCTGCTAGAGCTTTGGCAGTCTCAGCCGATGAGACGGCAATTTCGGCTAGTTGCTTCTCGTCGGGATTCGGGGTTACGGCGCAGTCGGCTACGATGAGCAGGCCATTTTTGCCGTATTGCTTTGCTTGGGTAAAGAGTAAGAAAGCGCCGCTTACGGTAGAGATACCAGGTTTTGTTTTAATGATCTGAAGGGCAGGGCGTAGCACGTTGCCGGTGGTGTTGATGGCACCGGCCAGATAGCCGTCGGCATGGCCGCTTTTCACCATGAGGCATCCAAAGTAGAGCGGGTCCAGTACGAGTTTATCGGCTTCCTCTTTGGAGAGGCCTTTTTTCTTGCGTAGCTCTACAAGGAGATTGCTGTATTCTTCGCGTTTTTCGGCTGTGGCAAGGTCGATGATTGTAGCCTTTGCGATATTACTCAGGTTGAGCTCTTGCGCTTTTTGTTCGATCTCTTTTTTATCTCCTAGGAGAGAGAGAGAGCAGATGCCTTCTTCGAGGATTTTATCTGCAGCACGCAGTGTGCGAGGTTCGTTGCCTTCAGGGAGTACAATGTGGCAGTCTTTGCTGCGTACACGGGCTTTTAACTCATTTATGAAATCCATTGCTACGGGTAGTTAAGTGGTTGGGAAATAGTTTGTTTTCTTCTTAGAAACTTGGAGGGGGGAGTGGTCTTCTGTTGTTGGGTCTTATTGAAAAACTCGGGTAAAGAAGAATTTGACGGTTGCTTCTTACCCGAGTTAGGCTCATACTGAAAAGGTTATTAGAGAAGTTTTTCAGCTTCAGCTTTCAGCGTATTTTTGCTTTGCGCTCCTACGAGCTTTTGTTTTACTTCTCCGTCTTTAATGAATAAAATAGTAGGGATATTGCGTACCCCATATTTTGTGGGCAATTCGGGGTTGCTGTCGATGTCCACTTTGCCAATGATGATTTTGCCATTATACTCTTCTGCGAGTTCATCAATGATTGGGCCTATCATTTGACAGGGGCCACACCAAGTCGCCCAGAAGTCGATAATTACGGGTTTGCCTTCAGCCATTATGGCTTCGAAAGAGGCATCGGTGATTTGCATTGCCATACTTTGTATTTATTTAAGGTTATAGAGGTTTATAAATCTCTCTTATTAACAATCTCTGCTGGCAAAGATACGAAATTATTTCATATCTATCAATAGTTTTTCTTTATTGTGCAATAGAGACAACCAGTTGCCCGCACAGATTTTGTATTTTACTGAAGTGAGTGTGACGAAATTACGTGTTCGGCTATCGCGTAGCTGGATTATCAGGCTACTGTTGCCAGGGTTCTCGGTGATTCCTTTTTTTAAAACTTCGACAAAGGATTCGGTGATGGACTCTACATCGATGTTTAGTATGACCTTCGAGATCAGTTTGCCGGCAACATCACTGAGGCGTTCTACCTGTGTTATTTTCACGTCAAACTCCTCTTTGCGGAAGCGTTTAGGCTGCACTTTACCCCGGATAAACATGTAGCCATCGGTATGAAAGCGATTGAAGAAATCGTCAAAGTCTTTGTCGAACAGCATGAAGCGGTAATTCCCCTGCATATCCTGAATAGTGACTCTACCGAAAGGATTGTTCTTTTTTGTCATCCCCTGACTAACCTCCGTAACGATACCCGCAATGGCAAAGTTTTGCCCGGCAAGAGCGGCAGGTTCCATGAGCTCTTGAGTGGTGATATTGGTCATTTTTTCTATGATCAGCCGGTAGGGATCCAGGGGATTGCTGCTGACATAGGTCCCGATCAGTTCGGCCTCTTTTTTCAATCGTTCGAGGAGTGAAAAGTGTGGGCAAGGAGAGGGCTGAGGCTTGGCTATCTGTACCTCTTCTATATCTCCGAAGAGCGATATTTGAGCCATATTGGCTTCTCCTTTTACTCTTCGTCCGTAGTCGATGATAGCAGCGATGAAAGAGGGGTATTTATCGCCTTCACAGGGTAGCGTATAGGCCTCGCGCTCTATACCGAAGCAGTCGAGGGCTCCAGCGCCAGCGAGCGCTTCGAGGGTCTTGCTGTTGAGGTCCCTATTGTCTAGGCGACGAATAAGGTCGTATATATCGGTATATTTACCGTTGCTTTCCCGCTCTTTGATGATCGCGTCGATCGCGGCGGATCCAGCCCCTTTGATGGCCCCCATACCGTAGTGGATACGTCCCTGCTCGTCTACGGAGAAAATCTTATAACTCTCGTTAATATTGGGAGGTAGTACGGTGATACCCATGGCGCGGCACTCTTCCATAAAAAGGCGCACTTTGCTTGCTTCGTGGAGTACACTACTGAGGTTCCCAGCCATAAACTCTGCGGGGTAATTGGCCTTCAGGTAGCCGGTCTGGTAGGCAACCCATGAATAGGCTGCTGCATGGCTCTTGTTGAAGGCATATTCCGAAAATGCGAGCCAGTCCTTCCATATTTTTTGCAGAACTTTTTCGCTGTGCCCGTTTGCTTTACCTCCTTCGAAGAACTTACTTTCGAGTTTGTCCAGGAGGTCTTTCTTTTTCTTCCCCATGGCCTTACGGAGGTTGTCGCTGTCGCCTCTTGTGAAATTGGCTATTTTGCGGCTCAACTGCATTACTTGCTCTTGGTATACCGTGATTCCGTAGGTTTCTTGCAATATTTCTTTCATGATATCGAGGTCGTACTCGATATCTTTTCGGCCATGCTTACGGTCTATAAAATCGGGAATGTAGGCCATAGGACCAGGTCGATAGAGGGCATTCATAGCGATGAGGTCTTCGAAGCGAGAGGGCTTGAGGTTGATCAGATGTTGCCGCATACCATCGGATTCAAACTGGAAAGTGCCTACGGTACGACCTTCGCAGTAGAGGCGATAGGTGGCCGGATCGTCGAGGGGAATCTTGTCGATATCCAGATCTATGCCGTGTCGTTGCTTGATGATATCAAGTGTTTTGCGTATAATAGAGAGCGTCTGCAGGCCTAGAAAGTCCATCTTTATAAGCCCTGTATCTTCAATCACCCTACAGTCGAATTGGGTGATAATAACGGTTTTTCCAGAGGTGTCTTTTGCGGTGGCCAGAGGTACAACTTCGTTAATGGGCTTACCCGAAATGATTACACCGCAGGCGTGGACTCCCATCTGGCGGATAGAACCTTCGAGTTTTTGGGCATAATGGATGGTCTCCGCAATGGCGGGATTAGCGCTTTCAGCCAACTTTTTAAACTCTTCGCAGTTGTCGATGGCTTGTTGGATGTTTTTTATAGCCCCTCCTTTCTCGTCTTTTTCGGGAAAACTCTTGGATATAAGTGAGGAGGTTTCACGAGGAAGATTGCCTACGCGCGCCATATCGTTGATGGCGCTTTTTGCTTTCATAGTGGAGATCGTAATGATCTGCGATACATTTTCGCGGCCATATTTCTCTGCGACATAGTCGAGGATCTCTTCGCGTCGCTGGTCGTCGAAGTCTACATCTATATCGGGCATCGATATACGGTCGGGATTGAGGAAACGCTCGAAGAGAAGGCCATATCGCAGGGGGTTGATATCAACGATATGCAGGCAGTAGGCCACAAGACTCCCTGCGGCAGATCCGCGTCCTGGTCCTACCAGTATACCGTTGTTTCGGGCATAATGAATAAAGTCCCAGACGATAAGGAAATAGCCGGGGAACCCCATTTGTATAATGGTGTTTAGCTCAAAATTAAGACGTTCGAGTACCTCTTCGCTTAGTTCCTCTCCAAATCGTTCCTTTGCACCTTCCATGGTGAGGTGGCGCAGATAGTCGGCGTCATTGGTAAAGCCCTCGGGCAATGTGAATGAGGGCATTATAGGAGGGTTGTCTATGCTATACAGCTCTACTTTATCCAAAATCTCGAGCGTATTTACGAGTACTTCGGGATGCTCCTCGGCAAAGATTTGGTTCATTTCTTCGGTTGTTTTGAGCCATTCTTGCTTGCTATAGAGCATCTGCGTAGGGTCGTCGATGGTTTTCTTTGTCGATACACAAAGCATGCGCTGATGGACATCGGCATCATCCTGATTGAGGAAATGAACGTCGTTGGTCGCGATGACTTTTACCTGGTGTTTTTCTGCAAGATCGTAGATGATTTGGTTGACCTTTATTTGGCGAGGGTAGGTATCTCTATTGGCATTGGGGTCATTTGTTTTGTGCAGCTGTACCTCCAGATAATAGTCATCACCAAAGATCGATTTGAACCAACGAATAGTCTCCTCGGCCTTTTCGATTTGTCCCGCCATGATGTGCTGCGGAACTTCTCCTCCAAGGCAAGCGCTGGTAGCGATGATCCCTTCGTGGTGCTTCTCGAGGAGTTCTTTGTCTATTCGAGGTTTGTAATACTCTCCTTCTGTATAGCTGAGGGATACCATCTTGCATAGATTGTGGTAGCCCGTAAGATTTTTAGCGAGCAAGATAAGGTGCCAGCCGCTACGGTCGATGCTTTTGCCTGGAGCATATGGATTTTCGGCATTTTTGTCTTTGTCGTGGCGCGAGCGTCGAGCACAATAGACTTCGCAGCCAAAGATGGGTTTGAAGCATTGTTTTTGCTTTTCATTGATTTGCTGCTGTAGCGCCTCTTTTTCGGGAGCATCTTGCGGAAGGCTTTCAAGCTCTTTTTTTATTGTTTTTATCTCATTGAGCAAAGGGGCATTTTTGCCTTTTACATAGTCGTGAAAGGTTTTTATTCCGCTCATCGTCCCGTGGTCTGTCAGTGCGATACCGCGCATGCCATCAGCCATGGCCTTGTCTACTAAGCCCTTTACAGAGGCTTGGCCATCGAGAACCGAAAACTGTGAGTGTACATGAAGATGGACAAAAGGGATCATCATAGCGAGTTTATAGCTGTGTATAACGATAAAAAGAATATTTAGAGAAGAGCTCAGTAAGCGAAATGATATGCGTTGAAGCGACCTCGAGCCAGTTGCTGAGGGCGCGTACGTATTTCTCCATATCTACCACGCCTTCGTGGTAGCCTTCTTCGGCAAGTTGCAGATTTTCTTGGGCATCTTCTTTTTGCACGATGGAGCGGCTATAGGCCTGCTGAGCATGCTCCATTTCGGCACGGGCATTGGATCTTTCCAGGGCTATTAATTTCTTTTTATTGAGAGCGTCTATCTCAGCAATAGTTGCTTTTAGCTTAGCGGCTTTTCGTGCGTAGTATCCCGAAAGGATCTCGGTAATCGGTATCTGAAGGGTTATCCCCAGGCTCCAACTTCCGCCCATTTTTTTAGTCATTCCATTGAACGGATTGGGTGAAAGGAGCGTGTAATTAGCCATGGCTGCTACGCGAGGGAGCATATCGGCTTGTGCGACGATGATTTTCTGTTTTTCGATGTTGGTGGCCATGTCGAGTAGCTGCTCTTTAGTACTTTCTCTCAGGCTATCGTCAGGAGATATGGTACCAGGACTGAGGAGCCTGTGGGCTTCCTCTTCGAGCTGTTCGATAGTAGTCGCGGGGGTTATTTCCTCTTCTTCGCCTAAGCCTGCGTCGATGGCAAGCTTTTTTCGTAGTATGGGTAGGTGCGCGGAGGCATTGGCCTGTTCTTTGACGATCTTGCTCCGTAGCAAGCGCATTTCCAGGAGATCTGCTTTATTGGCATACCCTTCTTCTTTGAGCATCTCTACATGATATACGAGCGTGTCGATCTTTTTGATATACTGGGAAAAAAGTTGATCTATGGCCTCTGCCTTGATGAGGTCGTAGTAGTCTTTTTCTATTTTTATCTGTCGATCGGCACGTTCTTTTAGGGCTTTTAGTCGTTGGGCATGGACTCCTGTGGAAGCCATCTTGTTGAGAGCGTTTAATTTACCGCCCATGAAGAGGGGTTGCACGAGTGAAAAGTTGACAAAAAAAGTATTGTGCAGATCCATTTTGACGGCCTCGTTGATGCGCTGAGAAAAGTCATCTAAGAAAGGACGGAGCGGATCGAGCTTTTCGAAGGCAGCAAAGAATTGCTCTGCCGTAAAAAGCATCAGGGGGCGTTGTATGCGGAAGTAGGACGCTTGGGCTGATAAGCGAGGATAGAAAGCTGTACGCGCCTGCTGTTCTTCGGCTATAGCGGAGGCAATAGCAAGTGTATCGGCTTGGCGTAATTCGCTTTCTTCTGCCATGAGCAAGAGCTCGGGGAGTGATAGTTTGCGTTGCGCGTAGATGGAGAAGAAAGAGCAGAATAAGAGTAGAAAAAAAATGATGCTTTTTTTCATTGTTTTCAGAGTGATTTAAAGGCCTCTTTTTTCCAGATAAAAGATTTTCTTTTGCAAGTTAGGGAATCACTTAATTCCTCTTGTCCTTGTTGGGTGAGTGTATTTAGGGATTCCAAAGCGATCTCGAGGATTGGTTTTTTGCCGCTCTGGAAGTATAGTTTTACGGGTAGTAGCGATGAGAGAAGCAGAGCACGAGAAGGCATCTTTTCAGATAGAAGTAAGCGCGCATTCCACTTGGGCAACGGATACTCAGACGTAATATCCTTGCCCTCGGCATCGAACAGCTGCAAAGTACTGATCGTGGTGGGATAGTCCGTCGAGCGAATGATCGCTAATATATTCCCTTTTTTCGCGCTTAATAGACGGCACTGCAGAGCGGTACTATCGCTCCATACCATATGAATAGCATAACGCGTACGCTCGACTACTTTAAAGGAGTCTTCGTTATATATCTCTACAGGAAGAGTTGCACTATTCTCTTCTCTGTCATTAATTTCCTTGTGCTGTGAAAGATTGTATTCTTTAGCGGATGTCTCCAAGGGTATGCTGAAGAGCAGCTCTATGGTCTCTTCGTTATTGCCAAAGGGTAGAAGCTCAACAGGCACTTTTTTTATAAGATCTTTGAGGCTTTGAGCCACAGCTATGGTGGTCGTAGAAAGCAGATTTATAGCGAGGAATAAGCCTAGAAGTGGGTATCGTAAGGGATGGTTTGGTCTCATATATATAGCAAAAAAACTCGTTGTCGCAAGAAATTTCGTAGCAACAAAGTTACAAAATAATATTAGATTGAGCAAGGAGGAGAGCAGCGCATACCGTATAATAAAAGCCTACAGAAGCAGCGTACTTCCGTAGGCCATGCCCGGTATAAGAAAGCTATTTTGTCTTGCGTTTAATCGAAATGAAGCGTATTTACGGGGCTTATTTTTGAGATAATCTCTGTCGGAAGAAGGATGATACAGCACAAGAAGAAAAAGCCCACAAGGTTGCATAGCACCCAACTATAGGGATTGATGTAGATGGGTACGTAACTGATATAATATACGGAGCTATCCAGAGTAATAAAATGGAAAAGCAATTGGGCTCCTGCAACAAAAAACGCTAGGAGGTTGCCCCACAACAGTCCGTGACCGACAATACGTGCTCCTAGCCACATAAAGATCATGCGTACACCGTGGTTGTCGGCGCCGAGCGCCTTGAGTACGCCTATCATATAGGTGCGGTCCAGTATAAGGATGAGCGCACCTGAGGCAACCGTAAAAGAGGCGACGATAGCCATAATGATAATCAAAAGCAACATATTCCCATCAAGCATATCGAGCCATTCATAGAGTGGGGGATAAGTTTCTTTGGCAGTGCTTATACCGAGGTGAGCCCCGTTGGATAGACCTTTGTTAGAAAGGGCTACGACCAATTCATCGGCTAAGTCTTCTGGGCTGACGCCGTTTTTTACGTAGATTTCTATGCTGCTAATGCTCCCTGGAGGCGCGGCACAGAGATTGCGCGCACGATCGATCGGTATGAAGGCGATAGGAAAAGAAACCTCGGGAATGTCGCTGGTAGCCCTGAGAACCATGGGCCGAATGCGCAACTTATCGGAAAGGGTATAGAAAAAAAGCGGTGCATGCCGATGCACGCCCAGTTTGTGCATAGAGGCTGCTGAGATATGGAGTGCATTACCCTGGGTAAAAACACTGTCGGCAATAGGCTCCGTGCCGAATGCCCGGCTTATGGTACTGTAATCATCGCTACTGAGTCCGATAGCAAGAATACCGATAAAACTGCTGTCGCTTTTGAGCAATCCTGGAACTTTTAGAGAGGTAGCGACCTTTTTTATTTTGGGATGAGCCGCTAGGTAGTCCATCAATTTTTTATCGGGGACGAAAAAGTCGCTCTTTTTTTCTTCGTCTGCGTATGGCGATATATAGAGATCGCCTGTAAGAAGAGATACATTTCTTTTGACTCCTTTTTTAAAGCCCTCCCCGATAAATAGCGTCAGGAGTACAACCGCTGTGCATAGCGCCACCGCAGCAACGGTAAAATTCAGCATATGCCCAGCCGTTGAGAGATTGCCCTTCTTGGTGAGCAAGCGGCGGGAAACAAATGATGAATAAGCAAGTTTACTCATGCTATTGGTTCGCTTCGAAGAGAAGCACGTTTTCTACGTGGTGTGTCTGTGGGAAAAGGTCTACTGGCTGTGAAACCTTGATGTGATACCCTCCTTCTACCAGTAGGGCAGCATCGCGCGCCTGTGTAGCGGGGTTACAGCTGACGTATACAATACGCTTGGGGTGAGCTCGCAAGATCGTTTTTACTACATCTTCGTGCATGCCGGCACGTGGTGGATCGGTGATAATGACATCCGGTTTTCCATGTGTTTCGATAAAATCGTCGGTAAGGATATCCTTCATATCGCCAGCATAAAAAAGCGTATTGTCGATACTGTTGATAGCGCTATTTTCTTTCGCATCTTCTATTGCTTCGGGTACATACTCTATGCCGATCACTTGTTTACACTTCTTGGCAACAAAGCAGGCGATCGTACCAGTACCTGTGTAAAGGTCGTATACGATGTCTGTAGGCTGTAGGTCGGCAAGGTCTCGAGCTATGCGGTAGAGTCGTTCTGCTTGGGCTGTATTCGTTTGGAAGAAGCTTTTGGCACTGATTTTGAAACGTAAATCTTCTATTGTGTCGTAGATATGGTCACTGCCATGGTAGCAATGTACATGCAGATCTCCGAAGGTGTCGTTTCTTTTTTCGTTAATGACATAGAGTAGCGAGGTGAGCGATGGGAAATGGCTCTTTATGGCTTCCAACAGTCGGTCTATCGCTTGTTGCTGAGGTTGGGCAAAGGCTACCAGCAGCATGCTTTCCCCAGTGGAGGCTGTGCGAATCATTAGCGTTCGCATGAGCCCCTTTTGCTCGCGTAGGTCAAAATAGGAATATTGATCGGCATGCTCAAGGGTAAATCGACGTATAAAATCGCTCAATTCATTGGCCAATGGATGGGCAATATGGCATTTGTTGAGGTTTAGTACCTTATCAAATTTACCGGGAATATGAAATCCCAAACCGTAGCGATCGGCTGGTTTTAAGAGTTCCTCACTTTGCTGAATTTCCTCTTCTGTAAGCCAACGTTTATTGCTAAAGGTAAACTCCACTTTGTTTCGATAGTGGTACTCCTGTAGGCATCCCAATATAGGGCGGTGCTCTTCGGGATAGACCTTTCCCAGTCGTTCGAGCGCATCAATAACCTGCTGTTCTTTGGCTGCCAATTGGCTATGGTAGAATACGTGCTGCCATTTGCAGCCACCGCAAATGCCGAAGTGATCGCATTGAGGTATACGCCTATCAGGGCCTGGCGTGACGAGCTCAACAATTTTTCCCTGGGCAATCTTTTTCCTTTTTTTTGTAATCTGTAGTTTGCATACATCGCCAGGCGCAGCAAAGGGTACAAAGACCACCATGCCATCTTCCAAGTGAGCGACAGATTGTCCTTCTGCGCCCATACTCTCGATGCGCACCCCTTCGATAAGGGGGAGGGGTTTTCTATTTCTTGACACAGGATACAACTAAGAAAATAGGAGACTCTCTATTTTTGTCTTTGCCTCACGAGCTAATGCTAAGGCCTCTTCTTCGGAGCGAGCTTCAGAGTAGATCCTAAGTATAGGTTCTGTGTTGCTGGAACGAATGTGTAGCCAGTTTGCCGGGAAGTCAAACTTGATCCCATCTGTTGTATCCTTTTCTGCTGTAGGGTACAGGGACAGGATACTCTCTTTGATATCATGGAACGAAGTCCCTTGGGGCAAGTTTACTCGCTCTTTGCACATATAATATGCAGGGTAGCCAGTTCTAAGTGTACTCAATGAGCATTTCTTTTCGGCTAAAAAAGAGAGAATAAGGGCAATTCCTACTAGGGCATCCCTACCGTAATGTAGCGAAGGGAGGATTACCCCTCCGTTGCCTTCTCCACCGATTAGGGCCTTGGTATCTTTCATCTGCTTTACGACGTTGACCTCACCCACCGCGGCGGGGGTGTAGAGGCCTCTTTTTTCGGTGATGTCGCGAAGCGCTCGGCTACTACTAAGATTGGAGACAGTATTCCCTTTCCCGTGATAACTAAGCATATAGTCGGCTACAGCAACCAACGTGTATTCCTCTCCGAAAGGATTCCCTTTTTCGTCGTAGAGGGCAAGTCTATCGACATCGGGATCTACAGCAATTCCTAAGTCGGCATGATGCTCTAGGACCAACTGGCTTAGTTCGGTAAGATGCTTAGGCAGTGGCTCGGGGTTATGTGCGAAGTCTCCTGTAGGCTTATCGTGAATAGCGAAAACAGAGGAGACTCCCAATCGCTCGAGTAAATAGGGAAGGGCAATACCTCCAACGGAGTTAATGCCATCAAAAGCAACCGAGAATTGAGTTTTTTTTATAGCGTCTACATTTATTTCAGGCAAGGCCAATATTTTATCCACATGAAAAGGAAGAAAATCGGCATAGGATACGCTACCCATCTCTTCTACTGGTGCGTACTGGAAAAGATTTTCATCTTCGGATATGGCAATAATCTTTTTTCCTTCTTGATCGCTTATAAACTCCCCTTTCTCATTGAGTAGCTTGAGGGCATTCCATTCTTTCGGGTTGTGACTTGCCGTGATGATGATGCCTCCTGCGGCGTGCTGTGTATGGAGCACAGCCATCTCTGTTGTAGGCGTAGTGGCTAATCCAATATCCAGTACATGGCATCCACATGCCGTGAGGGTGCCGACCACGATGTCTCTGACCATCGGGCCAGATATTCGAGCATCTCGTCCTACAATAATCGTAGGATGCTCGGTATTCAAGGCTTGCTTGCGCTGAAGGGCATAAGCATACGTAAAACGGCTGATCGAAAGAGGGTTGAGCCCTTCGTTTGGGCATCCTCCGATGGTCCCTCTGATGCCAGAGATAGATTTCATTAATGCCATAAAGACGTAGGGAAAATTAGTTGGTAAATTGATATAAAACCTCTTCGAAATATACCGTCGCTCCTGCAGAATAAGCTAGTTCAGGACCACGTAAGAAGGGGACAATCAGAGAGACGCGAGCGCCGTCTCCTACCATTGTAAGCGGAAAAGCGACTCCCTCGCACATCAAGCCATTGAGATTCTCTCCAGGTGAGGCTGGCAGCAATTGGAAGTGGAGAGCTCCTTGCATATATTCGTCTATATAGCGAAATTCGGTATCTTGATAGTCGGCCTTGGACAGGTTGTCAAAGGAGAGGATATCTTTGTCGGAAAATAGCTTGCCACGAAAGCGTACTAGTACAGTCGTTTTGCCTGCTTCGGCTTTTTTTCCTCCTTGGTCGATTACTTTCATGTACACGCCGTTGGAGTAGTGGTAGTATACATCTTTGTCAAAGGTCGTTTGACCGTCCCACCCCTCTTTGACTTTAAGTCCGTTTTCAGCGATGAAGCGTTGGATATTCTTTTCTTCGGCCTTGATCATTTGACTAAGGGATTTAAGTTTTCTATCTTTACAAGCCGTATTTCCAGCGAGTAGGAAGGCGCTTGTCACTAAAGCCAAGAGTAGAGGAAAGATTCTTTTCTGCATAGGAATGTACGATATATTTAGGCGTTATTGGTTGTGTCGCGGTATTTTGCTAGGTAGTCAATAAAAATGGCAATGGCATCTTGCATAGTACCTTCGTATTCGGCGCCAGCCGCGCAGATGTGGCCTCCTCCGCCAAAAGCGTTGCTGGCAATATCATTTACAGAGGCATTGGCTCTGCTACGCAGGGATATTTTTATCCCTTCGTGAAGAGTCTCTTTAAAGAAGGCTGCTATATCAATGCCATCTATATTGAGCGGTTTGTTTACCAGTCCTTCGGTATCACCAGGGGTTACGTTAAAGTGGCGTTGCTCATCTAACGTTAGGGAGAAATAGGCTGTCTTGTATTGGGGCAGAATATGCATTTTTTCGTGTAGCACGTAGCCTTCTAACTTTTGTCTATCCGCACTGAAACGGTGGAAGATATGGTCCACGATAGCTTCCTTATCTGCACCGTAGCGCAGGAGCGACGCTACAACTTCAAAAAGCTGGGGGTGTGCACTGGAATGGTTGAAAAGACCGGTGTCTGTGATAATCCCGGTAAGAAGACATGTAGCAATGGTAGGAGTTATTTCCTTTGCTTTGCATAGAATGAGACTAAGGATCTCGCAAGTAGCAGCTGCCTGTGGGCGGCACAGTACATAGTCGAATTCATCACCAGGCTCTTCGTGATGATCGATACAAATGTAAGGGCGCTTCTTGGCAGTAAGTGCCGAACGCACTTTGTCTGCTAGCACTTTACCTACACGATATATGCTATTGTGATCCAATGAAATAAAAAGATCTGCTTCGCGGAGAGCTCTGTCCAGTTCTTTAGGATACTCTTCTCCCACGACAAACAATATTTTTTCGTAGTCGGATAGATATTTCAGCGTGTTGGGGCAATGTCCAGACATGGCCACCCATGGTGTAATGCCCGACAATTTGAAATAGTGATACAGTGCCAGACAACTGCCGATAGAGTCCCCATCGGGGCTTATATGCCCAAATATTATGGGCCTTTTCGATGCGGAAAAATATTGCTCTATTCGTTGTCTTTCGGAGTGGCTGACCATCTCTTCGAATAGTGTAAAGTTTCTCTTCATACTTAGCCACAAAGATACGAAATACTCTCGAGCTAACGCTCAACGATCATTAGTTTTTTCTTTGTTGTCTTCTCTCCTCCCTTCATGATTTGTGTATCCCATTTTATTTAGTTCCACAAGATACTCTTCTTTATTTTAGTGTTAAGCCTTCTTTTTAGTTCTTAGAAAGGGGGAAAAAGAATACACCCTTCTACATAAAATGTAGGAGGGTGTATAATCGTATGAAAAAAATGTAAGTAAATATAAAGTTAAGTAGTGATACAAGTGCTCTACCTGAGAGCGCTCTCTTCATAAGGTCATTTAGCCCTTTCGCTGCGAAAGGAGATTATTTCTTTTCGCCTCTTTTGCCGTAGCGGCTGAGGAACTTATCCACGCGGCCTGCTGTATCGACCAATTTAGCTTTACCTGTGAAGAAAGGATGGCTGGTATTAGAGATTTCGACCTTTACGAGTGGGTACTCTACGCCATCAACTTCAATGGTATCTTTTGTTTGGATAGTAGACTTTGTGATGAAAATATCATCATTAGACATGTCTTTGAATACTACTTCGCGGTAGCCTTCGGGATGAATACCTTTTTTCATAGTTTTGCTGTTTATAAGGCAGCATCGCTGCCCGTGTTTATATTCTATTATTCTGAATTTGGGTAGTGCGGAGCCTCAAAAATGCTGTGTCGCGCTAGCCTTTTCGTAGTTAACGGATGCAAAGGTAATAATTTTCCTCCGATTAATCGCAAGAAAAATAAAATATTTCTCGTCAACGCTCCATTTTTTTATTTTAGCTATCCCAGAGCCTCTTCCCGTCAAACAAAAATGATGATAAGTAACTGAGCCATAACGACGCGCATAAACATGGTCAATGGGTATACTGTAGCATAGCCCATTTGTGCTGCCGAAGAGGTCGATAGTGAGTTGGCGTAGGCCAACGCTGGAGGATCTGTCGTAGAGCCGGCAATTGCTCCGATCAAGGTGAAATAGTTGGTCTTGAAAAAGAGGCGTGAAATGATTCCTACTACTAGCAGCGGAACAATCGTGATAATAAATCCGTAGGCAACCCATATCAAGCCACCATGATTAATGATCGTGTCGATGAAGCCGTTGCCGGCACCTAGCCCCACGCAGGCCAGGAATATGCAAATCCCCAATTCGCGGATCATGAGATTGGCGCTGGTTGTCGTATAGGTAATTAGTTTGTAGCGATAGCCGAAGGTCGCTAATAGAATAGAGACGATAAGAGGGCCTCCAGCAAGACCTAATTTGATAGGCTGAGGGATGCCTGGTATCTTAAAAGGCATTGATCCTAGCAGTACCCCCAAACATATTCCGATAAAGATAGCGATAAGGTTGGGTACATATAGGTTCTTTATAGCATTACCCAATATTTCTTCTACTGTGTGCAGCGCGCTTTCGCTACCTACCACGGTAAGGGTATCACCGTACTGGAGTTTCAAGTCGGGGGTGGCGACAAACTCGAGTCCCGATCTTTCGACACGTGTGATGGTCACTCCATGAAGGGCGCGCAGATTGAGATTGGCAATGGTCTGGCCTGTGAGATTTCTTTTTGTCAGTAGTATGCGACGTGCAGAGAAATTGGCATTGGTGGGTACCCACTGCGTGCGATCCATATTTACCTGATAGCCTATCATGGCCTCTATCTGCTGTACATCCCCTGCCTTGGCAATAATAAACAAACGGTCATTGGCTTGCAGGCGTGTCTCGGGCATCGCGATAGAAATTTCGCCTGTATCATGCTTCAGTATACGGGATACGACAAATTTAAGTCCTGGCAGCAGATGGGCTAATTCATGAACAGATTTCCCGTAAATAGCAGGATTATTGATCACGAGGGATAGGGGCTGAGGAAAAAGGGAGTTGTCATCGGCTTTGCTAAGTGCATTTTCTTCCTCTTTGGGAATGCTGATACGGAAAAGACCTCGTATGATGATCATTGAAAGGATTATGCCTACAACTCCGAGAGGATAGGCGACGGCGTACCCTTGTCCAATGGCTGGATTATTGGTTCCCGTCAAGTCGGTAAAAGTCTGCTGAGCTGCACCCAATCCAGGGGTATTGGTGATAGCACCAGACATGATGCCTACCATCGTAGGAATATCGATTTTTGTAAGGTAGTGGATAAGTATGGTGATACCTCCGCCAAGTAGCACGACAAATGCCGCCAACAGATTGAGGCGCGCTCCACCCGATCGGAAGTTTTCAAAAAAGCTACTACCCACTTGTAGTCCTACTGAAAAGACAAAAAGTATAAGGCCAAATTCTTGAAAAAAGTGACGGGCATCTTCATTCATCACCATCCCTAACTCGGCGAACAATATCCCTGCAAAAAGAATAAACGTGACTCCGAGGGATATTCCCGCAATACGAATCTTCGCAAGGAAGAGACCCGCAGCAATAGTGAGGGAAAGTATAAAGATACTATGGCCTACACTTGCCCCCAAAAAGAGATCCTTCAACCACTCCATATCGATCAATATTTACATTTCAAGCTGTTTGCTTGTTTCTGTTTAAGTTACTGTTCTTCTTAGTTTGCTTAAACTATTGAGTTTCGTTTTATACGCCCACAAATATACGATATTTTTTTGTTTCGCGGTCAACGCCTGCATCTCTTTTGTCCCTATTCCCTTGTGGTGACGCTGTTTTTTGGGAAAAACTGATTGAAAGACCGATTTTTTTTCGTACCTTTGCGCATAAATACTACATACATTAATATAAGCATAAATTAATGACGATGTTATGGAAGTGATGCCTCGAAACTCTCACTGGCGGTCGACGCGAGAGTAGTTGTTGGATTCACTTCTTTTTTTCATTATCATATACTATTGTCTCGAACGAATAATTTAAAGATACTTATGTACAGAAGCAAAAATTGCGGAGAACTTCGCATAGAGCATGTTGGTCAAGAGGTCGTACTAGCTGGCTGGGTCAACAAGATACGACGCATGGGGGCTATGAATTTTATCGATCTGCGGGATCGATACGGCCTGACACAGCTATTAGTACCTGCCGAAAAACTCTCCGACAAGATCGGACGCGAGTGGGTCATACAGGCTAAAGGAGTGGTACGTGAAAGATCAGCAAAAAATGACCATATCCCTACTGGCGATATCGAGATAGAGGTTGCTGAGATTAAAGTGCTCAATGCCGCAGATACACCTCCTTTTACTATCGAAGAGCAGTCCGACGGAGGAGATGATTTGCGAATGAAGTACCGTTATTTGGATATTCGTCGTGAACCGGTTAAAAACAATCTTATCCTTCGCCATAAAATGGCTCTTGAAACACGTAAGTATCTCGACTCCCAAGGTTTCGTAGAGGTGGAGACGCCCATGCTTATCAGTTCTACCCCCGAGGGTGCCCGCGATTTTGTTGTGCCTAGTCGTATGAATCCGGGAGAGTTTTACGCTTTGCCACAGAGTCCCCAGACCTTCAAACAGCTCCTGATGGTAGCGGGCATGGATCGCTATTTTCAGATTGTCAAATGCTTCCGCGATGAGGATTTGAGAGCCGACCGCCAGCCCGAGTTTACACAGATCGATTGCGAGATGTCTTTTGTCGAGCAAGAAGATGTTCTCAACATGTTCGAAGGCCTTGCAAACCATCTCTTTAAAACGATCAAAGGCATCGATATAAAGAGGCCTTTCCGCCGTATTTCTTGGGAAGAGGCCATGAGCGATTATGGTAGCGATAAACCCGATCTTCGCTTTGGCATGAAGATCCATCCTTTGACCGATCTGGTGAAAGGGCACGGTATGACAATCTTGGATAATGCTGTCTTTGTCGCAGGAATTGTAGTAGAGGGCGGAGACCGCTACACACGCAAGGACTTGGACGCCCTAACAGATTTTGTAAAGCGCCCACAGGTAGGAGCAAAAGGCCTGATCTATATCCGCTGCAAAGAAGACGGATCTTACAAAAGCAGCGTAGATAAGTTTTATTCGCAAGAAGATTTAGCCCAAATTGCTTCTGCAGCAGGTGCAAAAGAGGGAGATCTTCTTTTGATTATCTCCGGTGACAAGCGTCTTACTGTCCTCAAGCAGTTGGGCGTTTTACGTTTGCATGTGGCCAAGCAAGAGGGCTTAATGGATCCGAATCATTTTGAAATCCTCTGGGTCGTGGACTTCCCTCTTTTCGAGTGGGATGAAGAAACCAATCGCTACTACGCTGTACACCACCCATTTACCGCACCGAAGCCTGAAGAAATCCCGCTACTCGATAGCGATCCTTCAGCCGTTCATGCCAATGCTTATGATATGGTTATTAATGGGGTAGAGGTCGGTGGCGGATCTATTCGTATTCATGATTCGGCACTACAGCAAAAAATGTTTGAGTTATTGGGCTTCACTCCCGAAGAAGCACAAAAAAGATTTGGCTTCTTAATGAATGCTTTCCGTTATGGTGCTCCTCCTCATGGAGGTGTGGCATATGGGTTGGATCGTTGGGTATCGCTGATGGCTGGCCTAGACAGTATCCGAGATTGTATCGCCTTCCCCAAAAACAATGCTGGTAGAGATGTGATGATCGATGCACCTCAGGCACTCGATCCTTCGCAGTTGGAAGAACTTTTCCTCAAGGTAGAGCCCCTGCCGGAAAAAGAGTAACTACCTATTGTATTGCATAGTGCCATGGAACCTTGTATCCGAGATATAATCTCTGCTCTTGAAGTCGCCTTCCCGCTCAATTTGCAGGAGAAATGGGACAATAGCGGGCTGCAACTAGGTGACCCTTCTGCTACTTGTACGGGAGTCTTAGTCGCTGTAGAAGCTACGGAAGCGACACTGCAGGAGTGCATCTCCCGTGGTTGCAATCTATTAATTACGCATCACCCGATACTTTTCCATCCTTTGCAGCGTCTTTCCACGGAGAGCTATATCGAGAGGACGATAGCTTTAGCCATTAAGAACGACATCGCTATATACGCTTCGCATACAGCTGTTGACAATACGTTACAGGCGTTGAACGCACGCCTTGCAGATCGCTTGGAACTCCGGCATTATCGTCCTTTGCTACCCGCTAAAGGACAGCTTTTTAAGCTATCTGTGATGGTTCCCACGACACATGAAGAGACGCTTAAAAAGGCCCTTTTTGATGCAGGGGCCGGTGCTTTGGGTAACTATCGAGGTTGTTGTTTTACACTCAGTGGTACGGGGGAGTTTACTCCCTCTGAAGGAGCAGACCCCTTTATAGGAAGTTTGGGCGAAACATGTCATGTAGCTGAGCAACTTATTTCAATGCTCGTACCCGAGGAGAGCCTTGCATCGGTACTGGCAGCCCTGCGCAAAGCGCATCCCTATGAAGAGCCTGCATACGAATTTTTCCCCTTAGCAAATACTCGTCAAGATGCCGGAACCGGGTTGGTAGGCGACCTGTCTGCTCCTCAATCCGAGAAAAACCTCTTGCAAAAGATTGCCTCATGGCCCCACGTAATGCAAGTAGCGCATTCGAAACTGCTTGACCAGCCTGTGCAGCGAGTCGCTGTCGTCTCTGGTAGTGGCGGCTCATTTCTAAAAAAAGCAAGCGCGTCCGGCTGTCAAATATTGCTCACGGGAGAAGCCAAATACAATGACTACCTCGATGCTGCAGGATATGGTATCCTGCTGATTACTATTGGCCATTTTGAAAGTGAAAAAGTGGCATGCAGCCTGTTTATAGATATTATCTCGAAAAAATTCTCTAATTTTGTAGTCGCTGAAGCGACAACAGATATCAACCCCGTAAAATATTTTCCCGGAAGTGAGGAATAAAAATAGTATTCATCTATGAATAATAAAGAAAATAGCGTAAAAGAAAAGCTTAGAGCGATCGCTCGCCTGCAAAGAACTGACTCGGACATCCAAAAAATACAAATTTTGCGTGGTGAGTTGCCCTTGGAGATTAAAGATATCGAAGATGATATCGCTGGGACACAAAGCCGTTTGGATAATTTTTCGGCATCGGCAAAAACCCTCACGCTCTCTATTGCCGCTCAGAAGAATAAGATCGTTAGCTCTAAGGAACTGCTCGGAAAGTATAAAGCGCAGCTCAATAAAGTCCGTAACAACCGCGAGTACGACAACCTTACTAAAGAAATAGACTATCAGGAATTGGAGGTAAGTCTGGCGGAAAAGAAAATACGTGAATTTACGGCCGACCTGCAACGTAGAAAAGAAGAAATAGCTGAACTTAAAGAAAAAATAGAGTTACGTGTAGGAGACCTCGCGGCGAAAAAAGAAGTCCTCGACAAGATCGAGCAAGAAAATAAGGAAGAGGAAGAACGCCTCACCCGACTATCCCAAGAGATACGTGAAACAATAGATGACCAGCGATTGCTCAATGCTTACGACCGTATTCGCAATGGCTACCGCAACGGATTGGCTGTGGTGCCCATCTATTTGGAAAGTTGTGGAGGCTGTTTCAACAATATACCTCCGCAGCAACGAGTGGAGATTATGCAGCAGCAAAAATTCATCGTGTGCGAGTATTGCGGCCGTATCATTGTGGATAACGATCTCTTCCTCACCGAAGAAGAACTAGCTGAAAAGAATCTCCAGAAGAGCGCCGAAGATACATCTGCTAAGACATCTAAAAGGAGAAAATCGGCTACGCAAAAAAATGAGGAAAACGAGTAATAAAAGAGTCTCTTTCCTTGCTATACGCCATTGCCTGAGGATGGCTAAGTAGGTGTGTGGCACGATCTTTCTTCGCTAAACGTCGTTTGTGAACGTAATTGTATTTCTACTTTATATTAACTAATAAGTCAAGTTAATCTCTTGTTATGACGATTCACCGTGTGTCCGTTACGGATACACGGTGTTTTCATTCCTATTCGTTTATCTGCTAGACAAAAGTTGTGTATCTTTGCAATAGCTTCAGACAGCATACCTAGCAATAATGTGATTCATATCTTTAAGATACTCTATGCCTAAGCGAATTCCGCCCTATATTTTTCGCCATTCTTTGATGCTAAAGCTTCGCTCAACGCTGTCAGAAATAGGCCTTTTCCCTTCACATGAGCATCGCCCTAGACTCCTAATTGCTCTAAGTGGTGGTGCCGATTCGGTGGCCTTGTTGAGAGCAATCGCTTATTTCGATTTTCATATAGAGGCTGCTCATTGCAATTTTTCTCTCAGAGGTCAGGATAGTCTGCACGATGAATCCTTCGTGAGGGAGCTATGTGCTACTCTCGGTGTAAAACTACATATAGAAACTTACGATACATTAGCTGTCAGTCGGCAGAGGAAATGCTCTGTTGAAGTAGCGGCACGTGATCTGCGTTACCATTTCTTTGAACGACTTTGGAAGGTCGAAAAATATGATGCCATAGCTACAGCCCATCACTTGGGAGACAATGTAGAAACCCTCTTTCATCATCTATCGGAGGGGTGTGGCATTGCTGGGCTTCGAGGCATTCCCCTCACGAGAGGTCCCTATATTCGTCCTATGTTGGAGATTAGTAAAGAGGAAATAAGCGACTTCTTACGAATATTGGAGCAAGATTATTGTATGGACCATACAAACTGTGATCAGACTATTACCCGCAATTATATCCGTCATACGATTGTACCCCTTTTCTCTTCGCTGAATCCATCTTTTGACGAGGCTATGCAGCGAACATTTGAAAATCTGCGTGAAACCGAAGCGCTTACGGAATATGCTTTAGCTGCTTTGCGGCAGCAGGTAGCGCTAAATAAGGAGGAGTCGATCTTCGATGCAGTAAAAATAGCGGATTCGCCAGCTCCCCTTTCCTTGTTATTTTCGATATTGTCTCCCTTCGGTTTTAGCCGGATTCAACTGGTCCCTTTTGTAAAGAAGTTGAAGGAAATTGAACCTGCCACGATAGAGAGTGCTACGCATAGGGTGCTCCGACGAAGTAGAAAATTATTTGTGTCTAAGCGTTAGACAGTTCTTTTTTCCATATTTTCCAAGATTCCTCGGCTTGCAGATGGAGCATCTCTAGACCGTTTTTCACTTGCGCTCCTTGCTGGGCAGCTCGTTTGAGAAAGAGCGTTGCACTAGGAGCGTATATCAGGTCGTAGCATAGGTGCTGCTTAGTCAGATCTTCATAGGGAATAGGCGGGTATAATGCTTGTAGTTGTCCCATTCCCACTGGTGTGGCATTGATGAGAAGGGTGAATTCTTCTAGCATCTTGCGGTTGATCTCTCCGTAAGTCAAGAGGCCTTCTCTTGCATTTCTACTTACATAAAGAAAGTCAATATGCAATTTTTTCAGTCCACAGGCCACCGCTTTTGCCGCGCCTCCTGTGCCTAGTATCAAAGCTTTTTTGTGATGTTGTTTGAGTTGAGGAAGTAGGCTTTGTCTAAATCCTTCGATATCGGTATTATAGCCGCTAAGTATCAGCTTCTTCGTGTCGCGGTGGAGGAGTACGGTATTAACGGCCCCCACCTCGCTGGCCTCTTTGGACAGATGATCTAGGTATGGAAGGAGCGTTTGCTTATGTGGGGAAGTAACGTTGAAGCCGACTAAACGTGGATGCTGCGATAGAAAATCCTGTAAAGTCTCAAGTGATGGCATATCCTTGACGAAATAGGTAGCCGCAACAGCCTCCTTCTCAAATTTTTCTGTGAAAAAGAGCGGGGACTGAGAGTGCTTTACAGGATGTCCTATCAGTGCAAATTCATACATACATAGCGTATTGCTAGATCTTTAAGCAAGCAAAAGGGCGTTATACTATAGCGGTAGAAGGGAAAACTATGCTGAAATACTTTTCTTTTTCGCTACAAATAGAGTCGCTATGCCTGTAGAAAGGGGCTGGAAAGAGATATTCTCAAAGCCGGCGGCACGTATAAGCTCGGCAAGCTCTTCGTACTGGGGGGTATTCTCTATCGTATTGTGCAAGTAATTGCATGCATTACCGTCGAAGTTCGCATACTTACCAAGTATCTTTAGTAGTGTGCGTGTGTAGATATGGTGCCCCGAACGCAAAATTTTATTGCGAGGCTCACTCAACTCAAGTATGATCAGATGCCCTCCAGGCTCCAATACTCTACATGCCTCTACCAAACTGCGAGAGATAGAGGGAAAATTGCGGAATCCAAAGGCACACGTAACAGTGTCGAAAGATTCATCTGCAAAAGGCAAGTCTAGGGCGTTTGCCTCGACGAGCGTGATCACCTCTGATAGTCCTTTCTTGTATATTTTTTTTCTACCAACCTTGAGCATTTCGCTGGATATATCAGCTCCTATAATATGCTTTATAGAGGGAATCTCTTTGGCGATGGCTTCCGCAAAGTCGGCGGTACCCGTCGCTAAATCAAGAACATACTTGGGTCTTATCTTCCGCAGTTGAGCTATTGCAGCATTGCGCCAGAAAGGCATCAGTCCCAGTGATATGAGCATATTGCCCCTGTCGTAGGAGGTCGCCAGGCGATCGAATAGGCCTGAAACGATCGAACTGTATTCTTTATCGGTCATAATGAATGCTTATGCAGGTAATCTACTTGTTGCTTTTTACCATAGATGCGAAGCAGTACAGCTAAAGAGGTTTACGCTTTTAGGTAGCGTTGGAGATTCTCGCTGATTCGCTCGTTTAGGTCGCCTGTTTGATCGGCAGGTACGAAAGTTTTACCGCAGATATTTTCGTATAGTTCGATATAGCGTTGTGATACGCTATTGACAAACGCCTCATCCATAGGGGGGACTTCTTCTCCCGCTTTTCCGCTGAAGCCATGATCCATTAGCCATTGGCGTACAAACTCTTTGGATAGCTGACGCTGTTTTTCTCCTTTGGCCAATCGCTCTTCATATCCTTCGGCATAGAAATACCTGGAAGAGTCGGGCGTATGGATTTCATCAATAAGGTATATCTTGCCATCTTTTTTGCCAAATTCGTATTTGGTGTCGACTAATATGAGACCTCTTTCCTTGGCCAGTTCGCTTCCTCGTTCGAAGAGTGCGCGCGTCAGTTGCTCCAATTGGAGATAATCTTCTTCGCTGACGAGCCCACTTTTTATGATCTCTTCGCGTGAGATATTTTCGTCGTGTCCTTCATCTGCTTTTGTGGTAGGGGTAATGATCGGTGATGCGAAGCGTTGATTTTCTTTCATTCCTTCAGGTAGGGGTACCCCACATATTTCTCTAGCTCCAGCTTCATAGGCGCGCCATGCACTACCGGTGATATAGGCACGTATTACCATCTCCACCTTGAATGGCTCACAGCGATGCCCTACAGCGACCATGGGATCGGGGGTAGCCGTCTTCCATATAGGTACAATATCTTTCACTTTATCGAGTTGATCAGAGGCTATCTGATTGAGTACTTGCCCCTTGAAGGGAATGCCTACAGGAAGCACTACATCAAAAGCACTGATTCTATCGGTAGTGACCATCGCCACAGTATCTTTGTCAATAAAATAGACATCTCGTACTTTCCCGTGATAAACTCTCTCTATGTGAGGTAGATGGAGATCTGTTTGCAATAATACTTTTTCCATAATTTATTAGCTGCTATAGGGTTTTCCCTTTATTCCGATATATTTTTTTGTTCTTTCTGTTCGTGTTCGTTGTCGTAGGCATCTACGATTTTTTGTACAAGCGGATGGCGCACAATATCCCCCTTGTCGAAGTGTATCGTAGCTATATCTGGTATAGGACCGAGAACTTTCATCGCATGCTTGAGCCCCGAATATACCCCTCGGGGCAAATCGATCTGTGTGATATCTCCCGTGACGATCATTTTGGAGTGATAGCCCATACGGGTTAGAAACATCTTCATCTGGTGAGAGGTTGTATTCTGTGCTTCGTCGAGAATGATCACTGCGTCGTTCAGTGTGCGCCCTCGCATATAAGCTAGCGGAGCAATTTGTATGACGCCCGTCTCCATATAATCTTTTAGTTTGGGTGTCGCGACCATCTCTTCAAGAGCGTCGTATAGCGGCTGCAGATAGGGATCTAGCTTGTCTTTCATTTCGCCAGGGAGAAAACCCAATTTCTCGCCGGCTTCTACCGCAGGGCGCGAAAGTATGATACGACGGACCAATTTCTCTTTTAAGGCTTTGACGGCTAGGGCTATTGCCAGGTATGTTTTGCCTGTACCTGCAGGGCCTACAGCGATGATGAGGTCTTTGTCGTGAAAGGCCTTGGCCATCTCCTGCTGATGCTCTCCTCGGGCTGAAATACTTTTGCCTCTCGAGCCATATAAGATATGGTGCTTAGGAGGCGTGGGTAATATATTTTCGCCCCTTACGATACGTCGTATATCTTCTTCACTTAGTTTGTTGTATTGCGCCAGATGGGCAAGGAGATGATCGAGTAGCGATACGAAAGAGGCTATTTTTTCTTCTTCACCAAGTATCTTGATAATTTTTTCGTTGGCAATAATACGCAGTGACGGGAATAGGAGTCTTAGCAAAGCGATATTCGTGCGATTGGTTCCGTATAAGGCTTGGGTATCGACTGTATCCAGTACGACGATTTTTTCGATCATTGTCATTGAAGAAAAAATAATACTTATTGCGCTGATAAAAAGAAGAGGAGCTTCCCAGCATTGATAGGCAGTAAGGGAGGCTCCTCTTAAAGGTCACACCACAAGGCTCTTGCTTTATGGGGAGGTCCTTGTAGGGATTTTTATTCTATGATGGTATTCCAGCCATGTACATCCTCTTCTTCACCATATTGGATGGCGCGAAGTTTCTTGTATAGTTTTTCGCTGATGGGGCCTGGCTTGCCATCTTTAGAGATTACATAGCTCTTGTTTTCGTCGAGGTCATCCACACGCAGTATGGGGCTGATCACGGCAGCTGTACCACAGGCTCCGGCCTCTTCGAAAGTCGCCAATTCCTCTTCGGCTACCTGGCGGCGTTCTACTTTCATTCCCATGTCTTGAGCTAGCTGTATAAGGCTCTTATTGGTGATACTGGGCAGGATAGAGGTAGACTCAGGAGTAATGTAGGTATTGTCTTTGATCCCGAAGAAGTTGGCTGGGCCGCACTCGTCGATATACTTTTTCTCTTTCGCATCGAGGAAGATACATGCCGAGTAGCCTTTGTCGTGGGAAATAACCGTAGGTATCATACCTGCAGCATAGTTGCCCCCGACCTTGAGCGTACCTGTACCCAGGGGAGCTGCACGGTCGTAGCCACGGAGGATACACATAGGAGTGGGCTTGAATCCTTCTTTGAAGTAGGGGCCTACAGGGCATACAAATATGATAAAGAGATATTCATTTGCGGGCTTTACACCTACTTGCGCTCCCAATCCTATGAGTAGTGGGCGGATATAGAGAGAGGCGCCGCTTTCGTAGGGAGGTACGAAATCTTTATTTAGCAGGACCACCTTTTTTACCATTTCTTCGAAAAGTTCCTGAGGTACGGGGGCCATGCCTACACCTTCTGCAGAACGTATAAGGCGCTTAGCGTTTTCGTCCATACGGAAAACGCGTATTTTGCCATCTTTACCACGGAAAGCTTTTAATCCTTCGAAGCATTCTTGGCCGTAGTGCAGACAGGTCGCACCCATGTGCATAGTGATGTTTTCATCTTCTGAAATTTCTATTTCACCCCATTTACCATCACGATAATAGCAACGTACGTTGCAGTTTGTTTTGAAGTAACCAAAGCCCAAGGAGGCCCAATCAATTTGTGTCATATTCTCTTAAACTAATGTTTTAAGCGGTTGTATTTATAATTCACTACAAAGATACTAAATTATTGGATATAAATTAGCGTATAAATTGGATAAAATATCAGGGCTTTTTGGGAGTTGATAAGTAAGATGAAAAAGCATATGTCGGCACCGATGGATACCGCTTACTTTTCCTTTTATCTTTACCTTTTACGTCTTTTTGGGTAGCGTGAAAAGGGGCTATTAGCGGTACTTTTCGAAGATGTATCTTCGGCATGCTTCGCATACGAGGCGATCCGTCTCCAGGATAGAGACCATGGAGGCGTCTGCCGAATAGTAGCTTCGCGAGAGCATCTCTTTGGCGATCTCGGGAATAGCTGTAAACGGGATTTGTTTCCTAAGAAACGCCTCCACGGCTACACTATCGGCAGCGTTAAGTATGGCGGGGGTATTGCCGCCTTGCTCCATTGCTTCATAGGCAAACCTAAGCAATGGAAATTTGTCGAAATCGGGCGCAAGAAAATGAAGTGTCTGATCAAAGAAGTTGAGTCTGGGAAAAGCGTTGGGGAGTCGCTTGCCTACACCTAATGCCAGGCTTATAGGCAGGCGCATATCGGGGAGCGATAGTTGGGCTTTCACACTGCCATCACAAAACTCTACCATGGAATGCACGATGCTTTCGGGGTGTACAACCACCTGTATTTGTGTCATGGGGACACCGAAAAGATAGTGGGCTTCGATCGCCTCAAAACCTTTATTGGCCAAGGTTGAGCTGTCGATCGTGACCTTAGGGCCCATCAACCATCGTGGGTGATTGAGGGCTTTCTCCGGTGTTACGGATGCCATCTCTTCTCGACTTTTATGCAGAAAAGGACCTCCTGATGCCGTTAGCCAGATCTTCTCTACAGGGCTTGTTTCGCCTAAAAGGCATTGGTATATAGCACTGTGTTCACTATCTACCGGGATTAGTCTTGCGCCATGCTTATGGGCGGCTGCAGTGATACATTCACCGCCGGCTACTAATACTTCTTTGTTGGCGAGGGCGATAGTTTTTCCCTGTTCGATGGCTTTTAGAGTCGGTAAGAAACCTGCAAAGCCGACGAGAGAGGATAGTACTAGATCGGCCTCTGGCATTGTGGCCGCCTCGAGCAGTCCCTCCTCTGCACAGCAGGCTTGGGTATTTGTACCTTTTAGGGCATCCTTGAGTTGAGGATAGTATTGCTTATCGGCAATCACAGCGATACGCGGAGAGAACTCCGCACAGAGTGCAATAAGTTTTTCCACATTGCTTTGAGCAGTCAGAGCCACCACTTCCAATTGCTCACGGTGGAGGCGTATAATTTCGAGTGTTTGCGTGCCTATGCTGCCCGTAGCTCCTAACAATGCTATACGTGTCATACCTCTAAGAGTCCTTCAGGGATAGTGAGTGCAATAATTTTTTTTTCGGCATCGACGTAGCATAGTAGCTCGTCGGCAACGGGGAGTAGTATGCTCGAAGCGTCCTCTTTTTCTACATAAAAGAGGATATTCATCGTCGTATCGTCTACACGGGTAATCGTACCTATGGGTCTTTCGTGTTGGTCCCGCACCTCAAAACCTACAAAATGCTGAGGCGTGAAGGAGACTTCCTCCGGAAGGTACTTGCTTTCTATGAAGATAGGGGCATTGACTAGTTTTTGAGCCTCCTCTTTGGTAATGATATGACGCAGTCTAAGGAGGAAAAGGTCGTCTCCTTTGGTCCTAAGATCCTCGATGCAGAACGGTACAGGGAGCCCATCGAGGTCAATAAAGATAAAGAGCGGTGTATGCTGTCGATAGATCGATAGAAAGTCCGCTCCCTCGATCGTGATACGAGCCGATATTTCTCCTTCTACGCCGTGCGTCTTGCCCAATTGGCCGATGGCTATAAGATCGCTTTTTTGCATAAGTATGTAGAGATCCGGTTTATGCTATGCGTTCGATGTGCGCTCCTAAGGCATTGAGTCTTTCATCGATACGTTCGTAACCACGATCTATTTGGTCAATGTTGTCTATACGACTTTTTCCCTGTGCGCTCATGGCCGCAATAAGTAGTGCAATACCTGCACGTATATCTGGTGAAACAAGGTTTGCCGACTTGAAGGCGTAGCGTCTGTCTGCACCTATTACTACCGCTCTATGAGGATCGCAGAGAATGATCTGTGCCCCCATGTTGATAAGGTTATCTACAAAGAAAAGACGACTCTCGAACATCTTTTGATGGATGAGTACACTGCCTTTTGCTTGGGTCGCTGTCACTAGAAATACACTTAACAAGTCGGGCGTTAAGCCTGGCCATGGAGCATCGGCTACCGTGAGGATAGAACCATCCATATAGGTATCGATTTCATAGTGGTCCATGGCGGGGATACGCAGATAGTCGTTGCCTTTTTCGAGTGTGATCCCCAACTTCTCAAAAGAGGCCGGTATGATACCCAAGTCGGGAAGACTTAAATTGCTGATCGTAAGGTCGCTTTGTGTCATGGCCGCTAAGCCGATAAAACTGCCTACTTCGATCATGTCGGGCAATACACGGTGGCTGCAGCCGTGGAGTTGGTCTACACCTTCTATGGTCAAAAGGTTGGAGCCGATACCCTGAATATTAGCCCCCATGGCCACTAGCATTTTACAGAGTTGTACAAGGTATGGTTCACAGGCGGCATTGAAAATAGTTGTTTTGCCAGGGGTCAGTACGGCCGTCATAATGATATTAGCCGTACCGGTGACGGAGGCTTCTTCGAGAAGCATGTAGCAGCCTTTTCGATGCTTTCCGTCTATTTCGTAGCAGAAGGTCTGACTATCGTAAGTGCATTTCGCCCCCAGGTGCATGAGACCTACAAGGTGAGTATCTATCCGTCGTCGTCCTATTTTGTCGCCTCCTGGCTTGGGGAAGATGGCATAGCCACAGCGGCCTACGAGAGGACCTACCAGCAATACAGAGCCTCGCAGGGCTGCACTTTTTTTGATATACTCACCGCTCCTCACGAAATCCATGTTGATTTCATCGGCTTGAAAGCTGTATTCCCCGGGTGCTAGGCGAGAGACCTTCACGCCTAGCTCCTCTACCAATCGTATAAGATTGAGGATATCCAATATCTCAGGGATGTTGGAGATGGTGACCTTTTCTTTTGTTAGTAGAGTTGCTGCGATGATCTGCAACGCTTCGTTTTTAGCTCCTTGAGGTTGGATGGACCCTTTCAAGCGATGCCCGCCTTCAATGATAAAAGATGCCATAAGCGAAAAGAGGTATGGATGAGCGATACAAGCGTATTATTTCTTTTTCTTTCCCTTGGTTTCTTTGCCGTGAGCAGAGAAATCTTGCAGAGTGCATTTGTCACTACTCAGCGAAATAAGCCCTCCAGACAACGCTTTAAGATCTTTAAAAATAAGATCATCGGTTACATGCCTGCGATTCCATGAGAGGAAAGAGCTTTTCATACGGTTGGCGATAAGAAGTTGCAACCGCTCTTTTTCTTCGCCATCGGGTAGCCCGGAGGCATAGTGTATAAGATCTTGTATTACGTGTCCGTAGTGGCGATAAATGATATCTTGCGAAGGATACTCTACATGGTTGGGGCGAGAGAGTATTTTCTCTTTGGGAACGATCTCAACAGGGTAGTCGATATCGAGTTGGTACTGCGCCATTTCAGCAAGTCTATTCCAATGTATAGGACTTGGACCGCTATTTTCTTCGGGGCTGGGAAAAAGCTTTTCCATTACAGCCACGATCTCATTGGCGCACTGCTGCCGTTCCTTTCTGGATCTGATAGTCTTACAGTGCTCCACCATTTTCTGAATATTCCGACCATAGTCGGGCACGATGGGTTTTTCTTGTTTGGTATTGTATTGCATAGTGGCTGTATGGTTTATAGTTTGTCTTCGTGCAGATGCCCCAAATGTTGGAGCATGTAGTGCTTATACGCCTCGACACCCGGCTGGTCGAAAGGATTTACCGCAAGCAACTTTGCGGAGATGGCTACTGCCATTTCAAAGAAGTACAGCAGTGCACCGAGGGTATACTCATTTATTTCGTCGATAGTAAGCGTAATGATGGGGATACCTCCTTGGTGGTGAGCTTGTAGCGTTCCTTTTTCGGCAGCCTTATTGACCTGGTCAAGCGTTTTATCCATGAGCAAGTCCAGCTTATCGCCTAAGGGAGAGCTTCCTGCAGCCGGGAGTTTATTGGCAACAGGCGTGCGTACGGTAAGGAAGGTCTCGAAAAGACACGGATCGCCCTCTTGTATCCATTGCCCCGTGGAGTGGAGATCTTGAGAGCAGAGGGCCATGGCAGGGTAGAGTCCCTTTTTTTCTTTGCCTTCACTTTCGGCAAATAGCTGTTGCCACCATAGCTGTACACAGTGTAGTTCTGTCTCGAAGGTAGTGAGTAGCTCGATCTTTTTACCCTGCTGCTGGTATAAGGCATAGCGAGCTAGCGCATAGGCTACCGCATTAGGTAGCGTCTCTTCTTGGCATGCTTGTAGTAACTCTAGTCTCATGGCCTCAGCACCGAGAAGCAGTGCATGAGTGTCTACGCCTGCCAGTGCCATTGGGAGTACGCCCACAGCAGATAGCACTGAAAAGCGCCCACCCGTATTGTTGGGGACGGGCAAAAGCGGATATCCATGAGCTCGCGCTAGGTCATGCAACCCGCCTTGGAGGGGATCTGTGATGATACAAATGCGTTGTTTTGCCGTCTCTTCATCGTAGCGTTGCAGTAGGCGTTCGCGCAGGATGCGGAAGCAGAGAGAGGGTTCGATGGTAGTACCACTTTTGGAGATGGCTACGATGCCAAAGCTTTTTTCCTCAAGAAAATCGATAAGCGCTTGATGATATGCCGTACTGAGGCTGTAACCTGCAAATAGCAGTTGCGGTCCTTTATGCCCGCGTATCTGCCCTGTAAAGGGATTGCTTAAGGCATCTATGACAGATTTAGCACCTAGAAAGCTACCGCCTATTCCTATGCATACGATATAATCACAGCAAGCAGCAAGGCGATTTGCCTCTTTCAGTATCTGGGAATAAAGCTCTCCCTCATTCTTTTGTGCGAGTAATTCTGAGGGGAGTGTTACCCACCCCATCATATCTTTTTCAATATGAGGTGTATTCAACATCTCATACAAGTGAGAAGAGGCCTTTTTCTGAAGACCGGCATCCAGTGTTACACCTGCTTTGGAAAGGTCTACATGCACTAAAGATGGCTGCATGGATTTATTTAAATTGTTTAGCTAAAGAGTTAATAGCCTCACTGGTGGGGGCTTTTTCGTATAATATACGATAAATAGTATCGGCAATAGGCATATTCATCCCATACTGGGCGTTGAGCTCGTGAATGCACTTTGCACCGTAGTATCCCTCGGCGATCATCTCCATATCGAGTTGAGCATTTTTTACGCTATAGCCTTTGCCTATAAGTGTGCCAAAGGTGCGATTGCGGCTGTGCTGCGAATAGGCCGTAACCAGCAGATCACCTAAATAAACGGAATCGGTGATATTGCGATCGATAAGGTGGACAGCATTGACGAAATTGTTCATTTCGGCTATGGCATTCGATACGAGTACTGACTGGAAATTGTCGCCGTACTGAAGGCCATCGCATATCCCCGAAGCTATGGCATATATATTTTTCAAGACGGAGGCATACTGTACCCCTACGATATCTACGCTGGTCACGCAGCGAACATAGTCGTTGCGAAGAACTTTGGCAAATTCTTCGGCCTGATTACGAAAATAGCAGGTGACTGTGAGGTACGTGTATCTTTCTTTGGCTACTTCTTCGGCATGGCTGGGACCACTGACTACACCTACTAGTTTTTTGGGAACCTCAAACTCTTCTTGCAGATAGTCTGTAATGAGGGTGTTTTCATCGGGTACAATCCCTTTGATGGCGTTGAGTATCAACTTGTTGCGCAGAGAGGATTTTTTCACTTTACGCATATACCCCTTGAAGTAGGGCGAGGGGGTCACCAATAGGATCGTATCGCAAGAACGGAAAAAGTTGTTTATTTGCGATTCGTGGAAAAAATCGATTTTGGAGGTATCGAAGTGGACCTGTCGTAGGTAGTCGGGATTATAGCCTGTCTCGATAAAAGCGGCTACTTGGTCTTTTCGGCGTAGAAACCAACTGATACGATCTTGCGTACTCAGTACAATTTTGGCCATCGCTGTAGCCCAGCTACCACCTCCTAATATACCTACTTTTCCGATCGGCTGCATAGTTTATTCGATGTTAATCCGAAAGAAAAACTCTTTAGGCTTCTTTCCATCCCTGAGCTTTACACCATTCGGCAACGGTGTCGATAGAGGGCATAGGGATTTCGGTCTTATATTTTTTGTTGATTTCCACAATCGCTTGCAGCACTTTTTGGGGCTTACTTTCGCCTAATGATGCCAGCGTGAGATACCCTGCTTTTTGCAGCAATGCTGCTATGGGGTCGCTGATCCCAGCTTCAGCGAATTTTTCTCGAGGATCTCTCTTTGCCACGGGGAGGGGCTTCATTTGCGGGAATAAAAGGACTTCTTGAATACTTTCTTGGCCGGTGAGCATCATCACCAAGCGGTCGATGCCGATACCGACACCACTGGTTGGTGGCATGCCATACTCGAGGGCTTCCAAAAAGTCTTGATCGATAAACATGGCTTCATCATCACCCTTTTGGCAAAGGCGTAGCTGGTCTTCGAAGCGTTTGCGCTGATCGATAGGGTCATTTAATTCGCTGTAAGCATTGGCTAGCTCTTTGCCATTGACCATCAGTTCGAAACGCTCGGTAAGAAGCGGGTTGCTACGGTGTTCTTTGGTGAGGGGGGACATTTCTTTCGGGTAATCGATGATGAAGGTGGGCTGCACAAGATGTTTTTCGCAAGTCTCTCCGAATATTTCGTCGATTAGTTTCCCTTTGCCCATCGTTTCGTCCTCTTCGATATTCAGCTTTCGGCATACCTCACGAAGTTGTTCTTCGTCCATTCCACTGATATCGTAGCCTGTGTATTGCTGTATGGCATCCATGATAGAGAGTCGCTTGTAAGGGGCTTTAAAGTCGATCTCTTTACCACCAATCGTGACTTTTGTGGTACCCAATACTTGCATGCATACCTTCTCGAAAAGCTGCTCTATGAACTCCATCATCCAGTAGTAATCTTTGTAGGCTACATAAAGCTCTACGCAGGTAAACTCCGGGTTGTGGGTACGGTCCATGCCTTCATTGCGGAAGTTTTTGGCAAACTCGTATACCCCTTCGAAGCCACCTACAATGAGGCGTTTGAGGTAGAGTTCATTGGCAATGCGTAGGTATAGGGGAATATCTAAGGTATTGTGGTGCGTGATGAATGGGCGTGCTGCAGCTCCTCCAGGAATGGCCTGCAAGATAGGTGTCTCCACCTCCAAGTAGCCCGCTTGGTCGAAAATCTGTCGCATAGTCGATATGATGCGACTTCTTTTCTTGAAGATCTCTTTTACTTCGGGGTTCACCAGCAGATCCACATAGCGGTGGCGGTAGCGTTGTTCAGCCTCGGAGAACGTGTCAAATTGCTGCCCATCTTTACTTTTGACGATAGGAAGCGGGCGAAGGGCCTTGCTGAGCATGACCATTTTTTCGGCATGAACGCTCACCTCGCCCATCATGGTACGAAAAACAAAGCCTTCAATACCTATGAAATCGCCAATATCGGTATACTTTTTGAAAAGATCACTGTAAAGCGACTTATCTTCCCCGGGGCAGAGGTCATCGCGTGTTATGTAAACTTGTATTCTACCGGTGCTGTCTTCCAGCTCAATAAACGAGGCTTTGCCCATGATGCGTCTGCCCATGATGCGCCCCGCTATACATACTTTTTCCTTCGTTTGCGTTTCATCGCTAAAATTATCTTTGATGTCTTTGGCGTAAGCCGTAACAGGATAAAGTGCTGCGGGATAGGGATCGAAGCCCATGTTTCTTATTTCTGCAAGGCTATGACGACGAGCAATCTCTTGATCGCTTAGTTCCAGTAGGTTGTAATCCATAGGAGTATTCTTAATTCGTTTATGTAAGCAGGGCTGCAGCAAAGGCGAGCGGCACTGTTATATTACATAGCAAAGGTAATGAAATTTTCTCAATTGGCAATATGAACCGCTTCTTTCCCTCCTTTTTCCGAAGCCGTTTCTCTAGTTCTTTTTAATATTCGATTTTGAAAAACAAGACCATGTCGTCGCCACGGAATATTTTTAAGCCCAAAGAGAAGCAGCGGCGATTTAGTTACTCTCTAGCCACAAAGAGGTCGATCGCTGGTCAAAGAATATGCCTCTGATTTCGCATCTCTTCATACAAAATAAAAGATCAGAAGTGCTTTTTGTTACACTTGACCTACTTCTTTAGCTTGGCGCTCGTGTACGATTGTATGAAAATAGGTGTCGTTGAAATTTGGATCCGAATCGGTAGCATATTGGATTCGGATGGGTCTAAGAATAGATTCGGAATGGAAGAAAAATGGATCCGAATCCGTTTATAAAGAAACGATTTGTTGTAAGAGCAAGCCTCCTAAGCGCCTTTTTTTAGATAAGCTGCTTGTCGCTCCAAGTGTATCGCTTGACTTTTCTATCTTATACGGTTGTTAACGTCTTTTCTACTTTTCCTCATCGCACCCCTCTTATTCTTACAGTGTGAGTAGGCCTTTATTACGAAAAACGTGCATTCTATACAGGGAAGTAAGGAATGCACGCTTTGGTATGAACAATGAGACGTGAAAAATAGCTCTATATAAAAAGCAAGATCATAATCTGAGCTGCTATGATACGGCAAAACATCGTGAAAGGATAGACGGTCGCATAGCTGACGTTGTGGTTGTCGTCATCACTTTTGCCATTGAGAAAGTCCAGTGCCATTGGGTTGGCCATGCTGCCACATAGCATACCGCATGTGAGTGTGTAGTCCATCTTCCAGAAACGGAGACATATCCATCCGACAATCAAGATGGGTAGCATGGTCATTAGAAATCCTATGCCCAGCCACAGAGCCCCCTGACTACTGAGTATCGTCGCCAAGAGGTTCGAACCGCTGGCTAGACCTAGAGCCCCAAGGTAAAGCGTCAGGCCAAGCTGCCTGATGAGCAGACTGGCGCTATTCGTGATATAGGTGGTCAGTTTGAGCCGTGGACCATAGGTACCCATCAGGATACCTATAATGATGGGTCCTCCAGCCAGCCCTAAGCGAATCGGAAAGGACATGCCAGGAACAAAGAAAGGAATCATTCCTACCATGCATCCGAGTAGCATTCCTATAAATAGGCTAATGAGATTGGGAGCATCGAGGGTATTAATCTCGTTACCCAAAGCTTTTTCTGCCGCATCTACAGCCTCTCGAGATCCTACTATAAGCATACGGTCGCCTAACTGAAGGTGCAGCCCTTTGTCGGCAAAGAGGATAATGCCGGAGCGGTCGATGCGCGTAACGTTGATGCCGAAACGGGAGCGTAGGCGTAGTTCGTCGAGGCGCTTGCCATTAATTTCTCTCTTGGTGATAACGATACGCTTGGATATAAGTTCCTTGTCGATATTGTTCCAGTCTATTCCTTTTTTATTCCAGTCGGTAGATAATTTTTTTCCGAAGATAAGCTCCACGGCAGCCAGGTCGTTTTCTTTGATAGCGATAAGTACGTGGTTGCCTGCCTCTAAAGTTGTTTCTGAAGTGGGTATGATACCTTTGTTGTCTTTCCAAAGGCGTGATACCACAAAGTGCTGGGGAATACTCTGGGCAATTTGGCCTACCGTCTTACCGATGATCGAAGGATTGCTGATTTCAAACTCTACGATGATAGTGTCGTTTTTCTTTGTTTCTTTTCTTTTAAGCCCCATTTTTTTTGCCAATGGAGCGAGCAATATCATTGTGAATATCATCCCAACCACTCCCAGAGGATAGGTGATGGCACAGCATATCGCCATATCGCTTTGTAAGGAGCTGTCGGAGGGTAAAATACTGGCTACGGTACTTTGTGCCGCTGCCAGAGCAGGCGTATTGGTCGTCGCACCCGATAAGATACCTACCAAAACGGGCATACTCATCTTCAGAAGGTAGTAGCAAAGTACACACAGCAGTACTCCGATGATCATTACTAATAGAGAAATGCCATTCAGGCGTATACCTCCGGCACGCAAAGAGGGAAAGAACGAAGGTCCTACTTGTACGCCCAGGGCATAAATGAAAAGCACCAAACCAAAGTTCTGAATAAAGATAAGCAGGTCGCTATTGACGGTAATCCCAAAATGTGAAGCTAAGATCCCGACAAAGAATACCCAAGTGACCCCAAGCGCGAACTTGCCCATAGGGATCTTTGTAAGCAATAAGCCCACAGCGCAAACTAAAAAAAGCGATATTAACGTCTGAGTAGCACTGTGGGAGATTAATAAGTCTTGAAACCAATCAATAACGGGTTGCATATATGGAGCGTTGTATTAAAGATGGAAAAAAGCGAGTACCACTCGGAGAAAAATCTCCTATAGTTGTGTGGTACTCGCTACGAGGAGGGTTGACATAGTTGCTGTCAAACCTAGGTTTTAATGTGACGAGAAGAAAATTGCTTACGCTTCGGCAGCAGGAGTTTCTGCTTCGGCCTGAGGAGCAGGTGTTTCTTCTGTTGCAGCTATGGGTTCTTCGGCTGCTTTAGATTTCCCGTCCTTGCGCTCAATAGTGGTGTGGTTTTCACTCACTACAGAGACAGGGAGCTCTACCTGTACTTCTTTGTGGAGACGGAGCTGGCAGGTGTATTCGCCTACCTCTTTGATGCCTCCTTTCAGATAGATGCGTTTGCGGTCGATGTCGAAGCCTTTTTTCTGGAGCTCTTCAGCAATTTGTATGGCAGTTACTGATCCAAAGATCACCCCAAACTTAGAAGTCTTGGCAGCGATGGTCAGTTTTACCCCTTCGTATTTAGCGGCTTCTTCTTCGGCTTGCTTCTTGATCGCAGCGAGCTTGTGAGCGCGTTGTTTGAGGTTTTCGGCTAGCACTTTCTTAGCACTTTCGGTAGCTATTACAGCCAAGCCACGGGGGATCAAATAGTTGCGTCCATAACCATTGGCTACGGTAACGATATCATCTTTGTACCCAAGGTTGAGTACATCTTCTTTGAGTATTACTTGCATCTCTTATTCTCCTCCTATGGTTTACTTCATCATATCGGTTACGAAGGGTAGCAGAGCCAAGTGGCGTGCGCGTTTCACGGCACGAGCGATACGACGCTGGAACTTGAGCGATGTACCCGTGATGCGACGGGGAAGGATCCTTCCCTGTTCGTTAAGGAATTTCTTTAGAAATTCGGGATCCTTGTAGTCGATATACTTGATGCCAGCTTTTTTGAAGCGGCAATATTTAGGCTTGCGGTTCTGCATGTGCGAACGCGTGTAGCGAGTATTTTTATTCTTTCCTGCCATGATTTTAGTTGTTTGCCGGTGTTTCTTGTTTTTGACCTTTCAGGCGACGACGCTTTTCGGCATATTCCTGAGCGAATTTGTCCTGACGGATAGTAAGAAAGCGCATTACACGCTCGTCACGGCGCAATTGCACCTCCAACGATTTGATGACATGAGGCTCGGCCTCGAACTCCACCAACTGATAAAATCCGGTAGTTTTTTTCTGGATGGGATAAGCCAGCATACGCAGGCCCCAGTCCTCTTGGCTCACGATTTTCGCCCCTTCCTTTTCGAGGAAATCAGTGAACTTTTTTACCGCTTCCTTCATCTGCTGGTCAGATAAAACGGGAGTAAAAATGAAAACGGTTTCGTAACTGTTCATGTTAACTTATATTGTTGTTAAATACTAATTCTTCGCAAAGGTACAAAATAATATTGAAATGACAATACCACCATCCGATAAAAATTCGGATGATGGTATTGAGTCTATTTGATTTAAGTGATTCCAGCTTGCTATGCTGGCCGTTTATTTATCGATAGGACCTGTATTAGCGATAGATCTTTTCGGTGATCTTTTGTATAGCGGTTTCCATTACTACGATGTATGTTCCTTCGGGGAGATCGTAGAGACTAAGGCTTGCTTGGGGAGCTGCTATTTGTTTGATCAAAGAACCATCCATGGCGAAGATAGAGAGCTGACGCACTTGGTCGGCGTGCTCAATATTCATTGTGCCATCGGCGGGTAGTCGGGTAGGATAGATGCGAGGCACGGATTGTGCGTCTACTTCCATATTGTTGAGGAAGTATTCATCATCGTATACGACTTCGATGCGGTACTTATCGCTTGTAGAACCTTCGTTGTCAGAGAAAAGGTTGTATGCAACAAGTTCTTTGTTGATTTTCTGGTCGTTGCGATACACATTGTATCCCTTAATTGCTGGGAATGGTACGGAGTAATCGCTATGAGAAACCACCTTCATATCCTCTTTATTTTTTGCTTTTGATGCGGTTGAGGAGAAGAGGGGACGAATCGCCAGGTATCCTTTTGTATCGTAGTTGTATAATGACCCGTAGGAACTGCAATCGAGGAATGAGATTCCGTTGTCCCCTGTGATTTTGAACTCACGATAACCAGATTCTATCTTAGAGAAAGGCATCTGGATAAGTTTCAGACCATTAGAATTCTTTTTGTTCGGGGAGCTTACACCGATAAATGTAGCGGCTTTAGGGTTGATCTTGAATGGTTTATCCAGATAGACGGTGAGCCATGTACCTTCTTTGTAGTCGTCGGGAATGGTGAAATTCTGTCCGAATACGTTGCTGCCCTTGTTATTGCCACTAAGTGCAAAAATACGGTAGTTCTTTTCGCTCTTGCTGGTGGGGATAATGTTTACCGCATAGAGGTAAACTTTGCTATCGTTTCCGAATCCTTCAACATGGAATTTAGAGGCGACAGCTGTGCGTACACCACGTTTGGGCTTTTCGGGGTTGGTAAGATCAATGCTTTGAGGAAGCAATGCGTTTGTGAGTTTGCTTTCGATATTTTCGGGGTAGCCGAAGTTTGAGATTTCTTGCAGGTTCACAGGGGCTGGCCAGCTGAGGCTTACACCTTGAGAAGCGCCTTTAATTTCAGGCGTCACGTTTTGTACGAAGCCCGCATTGATGAAACCGTTGGTTACGATGTCTGAATCGTCGAAGACATATTCTTTGCCGTTGTTGTACCCGTCATCAGGAATTTTATCGCCATTGTAGAGGTAGCGTGCTTGTACACCATAATAAACAGCAGCGCCGTCCTCATTAAGACCAGCTTCTTCGAAAGATTCTGTGAAGATGGGGGCTTCGGTATCCTTGTTTTTAAGGCGCATGCCATTGCGATAGATGATATATTTGATCTTCCAGTGAGAGGGGTACTGGCTCTTGTCTATAGGAGTCCAACGAACGATGACGTTTTTCTTTTCTTTGTCAGCAGTCACTTTGACATTTTTCACGGCTACGAGTGATTTGGCGTTTTCTCTCCATGTCCCCTGGAGTTTTTCAGCCGTACCTTTTCCTTTCGGATCGAGGAAGATATCCATGTGACTTTTTACGCCGCCATCGTAGTCGGGAGTCTTTGCGTACTTGTTCCAGTGGCTAGCCAGTGTGCCGTAGAGGTTGCTTCCAGTACATCCGGGAGTTCCTCCTGAGAGCGTAGCTATTACGAGGTGATCTTGATTCCAAAGAGAAGAACCAGAAGATCCACCTTCGGTGTTACTTCTATTGTTGAAGGTGAAAACGAGGTGGTCATTGCTACCGCCTACGTTGTAATTCCATGTCGTAAATCGGAAAGGTCCATTGGAAAGAGAGATTTTCTTAGCATCGCCAGCAGGGTGGTGGATACCTGCCACGCTTTGGGGAAGTTTTTTTGTGCGATCCCACCCGTTGTAGAAAACGCGATAGGCTACGGGGATTTTCTTGTTGAGCTCGAGAAGTAGACCGTCGCTCTGTCCTTTGATGGGGCAGAATGCTTTGGGTCTACAACCTACCATTGTCTTTACTCTGGTGCCTGCAAATCCGGCACTTGAGCACCCGGGCTTTTCGTAGTGGAAAGAGAAGATCCACTTGTTGAAGTGCACCTTAGACATTTCGATTTTCTTCGATTGGGACGCGCAGTGCGCTGCCGATAAGATATAGGGCGTAAAATCTTGGTTGGTATTGTTCAGAAGGTTTCCGCTACAGAGAGCGATGGATGGGCCGTTGCTTGTAGCAAACTCCATGAGCATCTGAGTGACGCCTGTTTTTTCTGTTTGCCATTCGTTTCCGTCAGGGCAGTTGACGTTAACGACACACTCAGGATTTTCGGCATTGTCTTCTCCTGGGTCGTTGAACCTCCTAGGCTGCATATCTTCAGGTTGGTTAGCGATGACACCGTTGCGGAAGATGTAGGCCATACCATCGATTTGCAATCGGGGCATTACTTCATTACCGATAGGGCATACATACTCCATGATGAGCGAGTTTCCCGCGATAGGCTCTGTAGCAAATTCGCCCCCCTCGGGATTCGTATCGTAGGTATAGCTACCTAATACTGTTTTGCGGTCGGGCGAGTAGATGAAGAGTTGTCCACCATCTTGTGGGATGAAAAAGTCTTTGTATGTAAGATACAGACCCTTTGCACCTTTGGTGTCGATGCGCAAGCGATAAACTATACGTCCATCGGCTAGTTGAGTGCGTTTTGCTTGTTTAGCAAAATCGATCTGGGTAGTGATGACTTTTCCCACCATAAGGGGTTTTGTGTGCATTTCGTTGGGAGCCCATTGGTTTTTTGAGATGAGGTCATCGGGGTTGAAATCCGGGTTGATCTTCACTACGTTGGGAGCCAACTCACTGCGCAATTGGGCGGAGGAAGCTTCGAAAGAAGCGGGCAGGCCTCCGAAAGAGACCTGTGCTACAGCATACGTAGCGCATGTAAGCAGGACAGCTGCGCAAGCGATGATTCGCTGAAAAAGCGTGTGCTTTCGGTTCATAATTTCTTCGGGTTCAATATCAGTTTTTATACTTATGTATCAAAAAAAAGGAAGTCGTTTATACGTACCCTCCATCGCACAAAGGTAATCATTTATATCGAAAAAAACAATTGGCTGTAGATCTTTTTATGATAATTTATGCCTTTGAACGTCTCTTTGTTAGATTGTTGTGCGATATGCTATATGTGCGGTTTGTTTTCTGTTCTTTTTCTTTTATCGTCCTTGGTTATGGAGCGAAATGTAAATGTGTGATTCTTGGCTTTTCTTGACTGTGAAGAGTTGGAAATATTGAATAGGTAGGACGGATAGTCAGGATCTGCTTTGCTCGAAATGGTTTTTACTGCTTCTCTGTTCCTATCTTCAGTGATGTAGTCAATACGGCTTTTCAGCGAACGCATACGGCGAAGTTTTATGGATGTTTATCACTTTTATGGGAAAGATCGCTAAGACCGGAAGTAGCGTTATTTGTCGGAAAAGGAGATTAATGGGGCAGTTATGAATGCTGTCTTTTGTTCGATTGCTCTTGTCTATAGTGCCCTAATGGATTTTTTATTATCTTTGTAGAGGTTACAGACCGTAACTTTTATTTGTGTAGTTCGATCTTTGTAGATACGATATCCATATATTATGAATGTATTGACATTTCCGTCGGCCGTTGAGGCCTCGCAGCAATTGGCGAGAAGGATAAAAGAAGAAGTTGATAAATCTGAAACGTACCACATCGCATTGTCCGGTGGCGTGTCGGCCGTTTCTCTCTATCAAGCATTGAGCTCAGAAAGTATAGATTGGAAGAAAGTTCACTTTTATTTTGCTTATGAGTTTGTAGACGGTCCTAAAAAAGGATACAATGCAACCTTGGCGAAGGTGCATCTTTTTGATAGGATTCCGCTTCCACCATCTCAAATACATATTATCGAGCCAACGGGCATCTCTCCTGAAGATGTGGCCGCTGCCTATACGGAGACTCTGAAGACGTTCGTCTCCTTTGTCGATGGCTTTCCCCGTTTTAACATGGTGTTGTTGGATCTTTATGAGGATGGGCATACGTTGGGTCTTTATCCTGGCGACATTCATTTGTACGATCATCCCTCTGCCTACCATGCCAACGGTGTGAAAAACGCTCCTGAGAGTCACTTAGTAACCCTCGGTTTCGAGGCTTTGGGTACCGCTAAGAGTTTGGTCTTTTATTCTTTTGGTCAGCATATGAAATACGTTGTTGGAAATATGATCAATCTGATGCCCGAGGCAAAAGAATATCCCGCGAATTATGTGACGGCTCTCTATCCGTGGACATTTCTTTACTGTGATGAAGAAGCTATGCGTGAGAAGAGCTACGCAATATACTAACACTATAAAGACAAATGTATTGTATGAAAAGTAACAAATTGACTAAGAAAATAGTGAAGGAATTGATCGATCGTTCCTTTGTGCGAGTTGATAGGGTGCAATTCCTTTCGGAAGTGCTTGCTTCCTATTGTAGCAATGAAGATTTAGCTGAAATAGCCGTCAAACGGCCTGAAGAGATCGTCTCTACAGAGACTCTCAATAAGATAGCCGACGATATACTCAAGGATTTCCAACTGCGTACGACCTTGCTTTGCTCAGGTACTAATTTGCTCGGAAAACTTACACTGTATCTCAGTGTCCCGGCAGATTTTCTTGCCTTTTGGGGGCAGCTGCTGACGATGATACAAAAGTTGGCCTATCTTTATGGTTGGGATAGCTCCTTCTTTGGTGGCAATCCTACGGAAGAGACCTATGCTCGCTTGCGTCTAATTTTGGGGTATGCTATGGGCGATCCCTCTTGTCGCTTCATACTTTTTGAGTCGGCTTGCGATGCATTGCCTACTGTGAAATACGCTGCGCCAGATAGCTCTTTCCGTCTGAAAGATCCCGTTATGAAGAAGCTACTCTTAGCCCTTGTGGCAAACTTTGCCAAGGCGATGATAGCTGGTGCCATCGCAAAGAAAAATACGCTTATCGGAAGTGGCGTGAGCGCAGCGTGGAGCTATGCATCATTTAGACAAATAGCTGTTCGTATCCATGCTTTGCTTCGCGAAAGTATGTACTATCGTTTAGAGCGCCAAATAGCGAACTAAAACGTTTTTACTGCGAAATCCGCTTGTTCGGCTTGCAGAGAAAATTTTTTGTTGTATCTTTGTCGCAAGTATTTAATGTATTCCTCTTGCCATGAACAACTGGTACGAATGTAAAGTGCGCTACGACAAAGAGCAAGCCGAAGGCGCTGTAAAAAGTGTAAGCGAGAGCTATCTTATCGATGCTTATTCTGTAACGGAAGCAGAAACCCGTCTGAGGACGGAGTTAGAACCTTTTACCTCCTTGGGGGAAATGGTTATTAGTTCGGTAAAGAAAGAGAAAATAGCAGAGCTCTTCCTTAGCGACAGTGAAATGGATGATAAATATTACCGTTGTCGGGTAAATTTTATCTCCATTGATGAAAAACGAGGCGTAGAAAAAAAGAAGCCGATGACAATGATTGTCAAGGCTGGTAGTCTTGTGTCGGCTGTCAGTCGTTTAGATAAAGCTTTGAGAGAAGGAATGGTGGATACTCAGATCGCCTCCGTCGTAGAAACAAATATTATGGATGTCTTTACGGCGGATCTAACTGCAAAGAACTAAGTATTCCTTCTAACTTTTTCTATATTTCCTGAAACTTAGAGCGGCAGATTAGATGATAGCGCTATGTCGATCAAAGAGCGAATAGACGAAGTTCAGCACCAGTTACCTGATGAGGTTCGTCTCGTTGTGGTTAGTAAGTTCCACTCTGTTGACGAAATAATGGAAGCCTACCATGCGGGCATAAGGGACTTTGGAGAGAATCATGTCCAAGAGTTGCTCTCCAAGGTGGCGTTGCTGCCCAATGATATACGATGGCATTTCATTGGAAATTTACAACGCAATAAGGTGAAGCAGTTATTGCCTGTGGCGCACATGATACAAGGTGTATCTAGTGAGCGCCTCTATCGAGAGATTGTTACTCGAGCGTCAATGCTCAGCCTTTGTCCGGATATTCTCATAGAGGTGCATATTGGCCAGGAAGAAACAAAGGACGGTTTCGCTGCAGGAGAGTTGATGGACTATCTTCGGCACTTTGTTAGTCAGCGCGATGATCATCCGCACCGCAGGATCCGTGGCTTGATGGGCATGGCCTCCTTTACCGATGACAAGGAACAAGTGCGCCGAGAGTTCAAGGAACTCAAAGCATTATTCGAAATAGCCAAAAAAGAACTCTTTGCTGACGACCCCTATTTCGATACCCTTTCTATGGGGATGAGTAGCGACTGGAAAATCGCGGTGGAAGAGGGTAGTACGTTAGTAAGAATTGGCTCCTATATCATGGGAGAAAGAGATTATAACAAATAAAGTTTCAAAAGCGGGTACAAGCGTTTTTGTTTGTCCTGTAGAAATACTTCCAGTGAAAATAGTATAAGAGAGAAGAAATAAATTATTGTATGAACGACTTTACATCATCCTATGCAGGCATCGCCCTGAGGAATCCCATTGTAGTCGCAAGTAGTGGACAGACGCAGTCCGTTGCTAATATAAAAAAATTGGTAGATGCAGGGGCAGCCGCTATTATCCTGAAGTCGCTTTTCGAAGAGCAGATTGAAGGGCTGACCGACAAACTTGCCAAAGAGCAAGACTATCCCGAGGCGTTGGATTATATCCAGCACTATGTGAAAAACGAAGAAATTGGAAAATATATCAATCTCATCAAAGAGGCAAAAAAAGAGGTCCAAGTACCTGTGATTGCCAGCATTAATTGCTTTCATAAAGGCGACTGGTGCTCTTTTGCCAAGCAGATAGAGGAAGCGCAGGCGGATGCTATCGAGATTAATATTATGCGTCTTGAGACAGATGTAAATGCAGATGCTTCGCAGCTCTTGCGCGAGTACGTTGAGATCGTAAAAAGTGTAGCTTCTACGGTGTCAATTCCCGTTACAGTCAAGATTGCTCGTACCTTTTCTTGCCCTATCGCTTTCATTGATAAGTTGCGCCATGCAGGTGCTAAAGGTGTGACCCTTTTCAACAGATCTTATCAGATGGATATCGATATTGAGCATGAAAAGATATCCTCTGGAAGCATCTTTACATCGCCAACAGATATTGCTGAGACGCTACGCTATACTGGTCTTGTGGCACAAGCTTTTCCCGAATTTAACGTCTCCGCCTCTACAGGCATCCACAACGCCGAAGCTGCAATCAAGGCACTTCTTGTCGGAGCTCACAGCGTACAGATGTGCTCGGCTATCTATATGAATGGCCCTGAAGTAATTACTCGTACATTAGAGGGTATCGATGCATGGATGACTGCTAAACAGTACCGTGCCGTAAATGAGTTCAGAGGTCGTCTGAAAGCTGACGAAGAAGCTACTCTTTACAACAGGATGCAGTTCATGAAGTACTTCTCCAATCATAAGTCTTAACCAAAAATATACATAGATAAAAGAACAACGGTTATTGGTGTCAATGATGTATCGCTCGCCATCTTTCGCTTATGTCAAGCAAGCTGGCAGGTCCGGTACTAACTAAGGCTTTTTATTCTGCTTCAGTCTTGCGGTCTCTCTGTATTGAGCCTTTTGCCGACTATTTTATACTTTCCTATTATACGTGGTCCCCATGCGTAGAACACTCCTTAAAAATGCAGAACGTATTGTACTAACTTCTGGAATGCAATACGTACATTCTATTGCATTCCTTGGGTGTCGCTTTGGGACCTTTTTTTATGGCCTGCTGATACCTCTTTTCTCAGTCTCGTTCCTTGTGCTCATGATGCTTCCTTCTTGTCAAAATGTTGCTCGAGCTCAGAATGAGCAAAAAGTTCCTACGGAGGCTATAAAGGATACATTAAATCAGGCTTTCCCTTTACCTGTGCCCCCTCTTTCTATGACAAGTCCTCGAGAAAAAGCTGTCTATATATTGGAGCACTATTGGGATGCCTGTAATTTCGATGATCCTTTGTTATATACTCAGCACCCAGCAATCTTGGAACGGAGCTTTGTGGATTTTCTCGCGATTGCTCAATCTCTGCCAGACGATGTCGCCTTACCACAGCTTATGACTCCTGCCAATAGAGCCTGCGGTGAACTCTTCGATATGTTTGATGTATTGTATCGTAAATACCTACACGAACAAGAGGGGGCTTTTGTCAATGAACGATATTATCAAGCTGCTTTAGAGTGGTTTATAGCTTCCCCAAAAAGCAGCTTTGCAATCGTCGAGAGAGATAAGCATTTGCTGCGCATCGCACGGCTCAACGAGGTGGGAAATGTCGCCACAAATTTTAGCTTTGTCCTAGCTAATGGGGAGATAAAGAGGCTTACTGACTATACTAACAACAAGTATACCCTTCTCATCTTTTTTGACCCTAGTTGCTCCCGTTGCGAGGATACAACGAGAAAGCTGGCAGACGATATTTTCTTCTCCAATATGGTCGCTACTTCTCAGCTGAATGTCCTTTATATATCGACTATCGAAGAGCCGCCTTTTGATCCCGATAATCAATCTGTTTTACCGCCCTTCGCTGTTGTAGGTCACAATGCAGATGGATATGTGGCCAATGTGCCCCTTTACGATATAAGCAAGACCCCCTCTATCTACCTGCTGGACAAGCGGGGTAAGGTACTGGAAAAAAATGCGACTATAGAGGAGATAAAAGCGCATCTAAAAAGTCTATTATCAGCGAAAAAGAACTAATTTAGTAGACCAACGATTAAATAAATAAAGCTATTTGATTATCAGTGAGTTAAATATTTACCTCCTTGGCGTGTATTGTATCATTGAAAAAAAAAATAAGCGATTTAGATATTAAATCACCATAATTCATTACCTTTGCAATAGAGATTGTATAAGTTATAATAGAAAAAGTAATTAGTAACGCTAACAATATGAATAGTAAAATCATGAAGGTAAAGTATTTACTGCTCTCTCTCGTGATGGGAGCTATGACGCTTGCTTCTGCAAGTGCTCAAGAAGAAACTACCGCACCAGAAAACCAACTTCCAGCATACAAGACTGCTTTTGAAAGTAGTCCTGGTCATTGGTTTATTGAGTTGCAAGCTGGTGTAACCGCTCAGTTCTTGAATGCCAATGAGAAGGTTCCTTTCTTGGATCGCGTATCCAAAAGACTTCCTGAGGCTATTATGCCTACCCTTTCTATCGGTAAATGGCATAATCCTTATTTCGCCACACGTCTTCAGTTGATGAGTGGTCTTACTCCTACTGCTATCGAGACTACTCTCCTTAAAGCTGATGCTGCTGAAAAGCCAGCTGATGCTTACAAATTAGAGGACATTATGTTTATGGGCGCTCACTTCGACTTTATGTTCGATGTAGTGAACTTCTTTGCTCCTTATAGCGAAAGTCGTGTATTCCACCTCATTCCTTTTGCAGGTGTTGGTTATGCTTTCAAGAGCAAAGGTTTCTATAAGTTCGACAAGCCTTATCGTCACTCTCTTACCGCTAACCTCGGTCTTCAAATGGCTTTCCATCTTGGCAAGCGCGTAGACCTCATCCTCGAAGGTCAAGGTATTTATAGCAACCTTAACCTTTATAAAGGTGACTTCGTTAATTGTGATGACAACCAGCCTCTCCTCCTTGCAGGTAAAAATGGCTACAATGGTTTGATGGCTATGCTTACAGCTGGTCTTCGCTTCAACCTCGGTGAAACAGAATGGAAGAGCGTAACTCCTATGGATTACGACATGATCAACGGTCTCAACGATCAGATCAATGCTCTCCGTGCTGAAAACGCTGAACTCAGCAAACGTCCTGAATTCTGCCCCGAATGTCCTGAAGTAGAACCCATGAAGGAAGTAGAAGTAGTTAATGTTTTAGCTCCTCACTCTATCCTCTTCGGTTTCGACAAAGCGACTATTTCACCCAAGCAAGAATACAAACTTGCTGAAATCGCTCAGTTCGTAAAAGAAACTAACGTTCCTGTACTTGTTCTTGGTTATGCTGATACTACTGGCGATGCCAACTACAATATGGATCTTTCTCAACGTCGTGCTCAAGCTGTTGCTGATGCTCTCATCAATAAGTATGGTGTGTCTAGTGACATGGTTACTGTTGAGGCGAACGGTGAGACTGATATGCACAGCCAAAAGGCTTGGAACCGCGTAGTAATCGTTCGTTCAAAGTAATTTAATCACACTAACTACTTGAATAAATAAGTAAAAGATATGAAAGCAAAAGTATTAATGTTAACCCTTCTGGGTACATTCGCTATATCTTCAGTTGCCTTAGCTCAGACTGAAGTTAAGACTACTCAGAATCTTTCTGGGCACAAGACAGTATTTGCAAAGGACGCTGGTCACTGGTTTATTGATATCGAAGGTGGTGCAGTAATGCTTCCTTTCGGTCAGGTAAACAATAAAGCCAAATTTATGGATCGCGTGTCTCTCGGTATGCCTATGCTTGGTATCGGTAAGTGGCACACTCCATGGTTCGGTTCTCGCGTGCAGATGTACGGTTGGAGAGCTTATAGCTTCACCTACAATCAAACTACTGACAACCAACTTCAACGTTGGAGCAATTTCTTCGCAGGAGCTAACTATCAGTTCCTCTTTGACATGGTGAACTACTTCGGTCACTATAGCCCCACTACAGTCTTCCACGTTATTCCTTACGTAGGTCTCGGTGGTATGTACTACATCCAAACTACTAAGGATGATCAATTTACTCCTGCTCAGGACAAAGCTATAGGTCTTACTACAGACTTTATGGACAGAGCTGGCGTTACCGCTAATGCCGGTATCCTCTTCAAATTCCGTCTTGGTAAGCATGTAGATCTTAACATCGATGCTCAGATGATCGCTGGTAAGGTAAACTTCTACGGTGGTAATCACGCTTACAACCAAGGAGCAGACATCATGGCTCTCTTGACTGCAGGTCTCGGTTTCAACCTCGGAAACAGCGAATTTACAGAAGTTGTTCCTATGGACTGGGCACTTGTTAATGACCTCAACGCGCAGATTAACGCTCTTCGTGCTGAAAACGCTGAACTCAGCAAACGTCCTGAATTCTGCCCTGAATGCCCACAACCTACAGAAGCTCAACCTGAACAGGTTACTAACGTATACTACTCTAACGTATTCTTCCGTCTTAACAAAGACGTGATCGATCCAGATCAAAAGATCAACGTAGAAGCTACTGCTGCTTATGCAAAAGAAAACGGTAGCAAAGTATACCTCTGTGGTTATGCAGATGCTCAAACTGGTACTGCTGAATACAATATGAATCTCTCTGAACGTCGCGTACGCAACGTAGAAGCTATGTTGATAGAACTCGGTGTTCCTGCAGATCAGATTGTTATCGACTTCAAGGGTAGCAGCGAACAACCTTACGAAGTTAACAACATGAACCGTGTTGTTATCGCTACAGGTCAGCCTGCAAAATAAGTTGTTGCATTTCATTTAAACCGCAATAACAACCTTCAGAGTAGCTCCGCGCATAGCGCGGGGCTACTTTTTTTTTCTACATTTCTTATTCCTCGCAACTCCAAAGAATCTCCTATCTACCTTTTTATTTTCTCGCTAGTTTTTTGATCGCTCTTTTTCTTCATTATTCTCATAAGATATGCTCGTTTGCCTCATGAATATTATTTATGAGATCCGCATATTTACATCCTTGCCATTCTACTACCTTACTTTTCATCGCTTTTTTTGCATAATGATTGTTTCGCGTCGTGGCTTCTCTGCGCGCTTTCCTTGTGCATCTCATATTCCCTTGGAAATAGCCCTCCTTTTTCTTTCTTTTCGTTCCTATGTTTTGCATTGTAGTTGTATTGTATTCTATGCTATTTGTATAGCGATCGCTAGCATTGCATTCTCCTACATTACATTTCCTTGGCTGGCATCCGCCTGCCTAGCATCGGTCTGCCTTGTTTCCGCCTGCAAGCATAGTTTCGTATAGCATACTGCTGCGAACCAATTCGCTACATCGGATCGTCTTTACTAGCATCCCCCAGGCTGCCATCCGACCTACTTGGCATCCCCCAGGCTAGCAACATGCAGGATGGCATCCTCCTTTACCGGCATCTGCCTGCGTGGCATAGCCTTGTATAGAGAGCATACTGCCGCGTACCATTTCGCTACATCGGATTGCCTGGTCTTGTATTTAGTTTCATAGGTGTTGCATCTCCTATTCACAGCGTCTTTTGGGCATAGCGGTTGTTTCGCGTCGTGGCTTCTCTGCATGCTTTTCTTTTGTATCATATTCCCTTTGGGTATAGCGGTCCCTTTTTCTTTCTCTACCTTTGCCATTCTTTTGTATCATATTATCGTATCGTTTAGTATATGTATCGCATTTGCTTAGATGGTATTCCATTCGTATTGCGTTTTATTTGTATAATCCTTCTTTTGCATCGTGCTCTTTATTTTCGTCTTACTAGCGTTTTCTTTTCAATTAATTTCTATTTTGTCCTTTTATCTTCCTTTTGTTTTCGCTCTCTTATTTATCTCTATCTTGTTCGAGGCCTCTCTATTACTCGATTTTTATAGCATTAGCTTTTCCTTTGGTTCTCCAATGCAATTTTTATCTGACAGTAGCATATGGTCCATTTATATTTGCTTTAGAGCATCGGCTCGCGTATATTTCTCTCCTGTTTTTTCGCTGACCTCTTTTACTTGCCGTTGACCAAGCAATATAGAACTTATTCTAGACGTATCTTTAAGATAAAGAACAATGAGAACTTGCAAGTTGTCTATTATCGCTCCCTCTCTTATGAGCGTTTTACAATCCCTTTTTTTGAATAAATTCGCGTAATGTCAAGATCGTATGCGATAAGCCATCGACATATTCCTACCATCATCTATCGCGATTTATTGCATATTTCCGCTCCAGATGCCAAGGAAATATGAACTTTTTCAAAGAAAATTTGATTCGGATTCGACAATAATTCTATTCGGATTCAAAGAAAATTTGATTCGGAAGAAAATATAGATTGTTCCGAATTCGTTTCCTCCGTCTATATATTGCTCATTGATCTACCCTCGTCCTTTTCCTATCTTTGCGTCTTGAGATCTTTTCCTTCATACAGGAAAGGCAGTTGGTCTGCCCTTTTCTCCTCCCTTCTGTCCGGTGGCATAGCCTTATATGCTTTCTTTAGGCCTGACTTTAGGCGGGGAGGTGCACTTGCATTTCGCTCTTTCAGCCTCTCCGTTTTCGATCTTTTTTCATTGCTACTTCGTTATCTGTTTTTCGCTTATCACTACATGATATTGTCATTTGACTTTATATTTCAGGAAAATATTAATCTTTGCCAGAGAAATATTTTTTTTCATTTCTTTGTGATTAGATATTGTATAATACAAAATAATTTTGTAGCTTTGTTGCAGGCAATAAGATATTGTCCCTAAATAGATGAGATTAATTATTTAGCATATAAACACATAAAACTATGAAGAAGTACCTTTTATCTTTTTCCATGCTGCTGGCGATGGCCGTAGCTTTTAGCAGTTGTTCCTCCGACAAGGACCCTCAAAAAAAGCCTGATAATACGCAAGAAGAAGGGAATGGCAATTCGGGACAGAAAGATGCGTCCATTACGCTTTCCCTTTCAAAGACTGAGGCCTTTATGGGTGAGGAATTGACATTTGAAGTGAAGGATAACAATGGAAAACCAGTCCCCAATACTGATCTTGAATTTACTTTTGTGGGAAAGGGCGACCTGGCATCTAAAAAATCAGAAGAATTGGGCGGTGCTTTCACGAAGAAAGGCATGCTTATCCTTGTCCAAAAAGGCGAAATTGATGTGACTGCAAAGTTTGGAGAGCTCACCTCAACTCCCGTGACGGTAAAAACCAGCTACAATACCTTGAATCCGAATGAAAGCAAGACAGAAAAAAACGTTTATATTTTGGACGAAAATGAATTCCTGCACAAGGTATGGAACTTCAAACGTTTTGGTGGAGAGATTGCCTCTTATCTAGATCGTCCCGTAGTGATCAAGTTCGGCGCTACTTGGTGTGGTCCCTGCCAAGCTGCTAAACCCCTACTTGAAAAAATTGCGGAGGAATATAAGGATAAAGCTTATGTCCTTGATTTTGATGTCGATCATTCGTTCCCCGCCACAGCTTTCCGTGCTTTCATGAAAATCCGTAAAGACAATGAAGGTGCTATACCTTATATCGTGATGATCGCTCAAGGAACCAACCAGGTTCAATCCATGGTAGGCTATAGTGATAAAGCAGTACGCGCCTTCCTCCAAAAAAATGTGGCCAAATAATATAGGTCAAACGATTTAGTCTTAAAAAATCAGAACCGATGGGTCAATGCCTAATCAGCTTGACCCATCGTTTTTTGTATGCGATAGGCTTCACTTCTTTTGCCCTAATTGCTTACAATTTGCTTTTTCTTTCTGACCGAGTAATATCTGATTAGTGTCTTTCGTACAGGCTGTTGAAATACCCATATTGATAGCGTCTCTCGATGCATGGGAAGGGGGCCTTAGAGGGCTTTTTACTCTCTTTCGACTTCTTGAATCTCTTTTACATTATACTGCTGGGAGTGTCGGCAGCACTATGCGCGCATTGTTTTGCTTTTTTTGGGAAGGCGTATACCGCTCATTGACATTGGCCGCTATTTTCTTATGCTACTGCCGTGCGGTGAGAACTGGCTGTGGGAGCTATGCCTGTTTTTCGTGGCCCTTCCTAATGAAAGGGAGATCGAGACGATCGCCTAAACGCTCCTAAGGTCTATTTTTATCTGTTTGTAAGGGGGAAAGTGGCTTATGTATTCTTTGCTACGAGTGGCAAGCGGATCCGAAAAGTTGTACCTCTGCCCACTTCGGTGTGGAGTATGCTTATTTTGCCCTGGTGCGGGCTTTCGACAATGCGTTTAGCGAGTGAAAGTCCCAGTCCCCATCCTTTTTTCTTGGTGGTAAAGCCCGGCTTAAAGACATTACGTCTGTTTGCTCGTGGGATGCCCTTGCCGGTATCGGTAATATCGAGTATGGCATGCTTGTTTTTTCTTTCGACATGGATGGTTATTTCTCCTTTACCTTCCATGGCGTCGACGCCGTTTTTGACAATATTTTCCAGCACCCACCCCATGAGATCACGATTTATTCTTACAAATATTGGTTCACTGTTGTCGGCGATAAATATTTTCACGCCTTTGCTTATTCGTTGCTGTAGATAGCTTGTTATCTCTTCTACCAATTGGTTCAGATTATAGATTTCGGTAGCGGCATTTCCGCCTATTTTCTGAAATCGATGACTGATATTCATGAGTCGATCGATATCTTTCTCCATTTCGTAGCATATCTCGGGGACGTTATTTTTTTCTTTTAACAGTTCCACCCAAGCCATAAGCGAGGAAATGGGAGTTCCCAGCTGGTGGGCGGTTTCTTTAGAGAGGCCTATCCATAGCAAGTTTTGTGCACTTCTTTTGGCGAGCCACCAGGCGAGGGCTATGATAGCGATAAAAAAGATAAATATGGTCGTCTGAATAAGTGGAAAAAAGAGAAGCTGGGCAAGCGTGGAGCTATTTCCGTAGTAGAGATATTGGTGTTGCTCTTCGCTAAGGCGAATGGCGATGGGGGAGTGTTGCTTTTTGAATAAACTTAGTTTCTTTTGAAGAAATGCGACACTATCGACACGCGAAGGGATCCGGATATTGTTGAAACTAAGGATGGTATTGCTGTCGTTGGCAAGGATGATGGGGATGGAGGTGTTGCTGCTGATGATGGAGAGGAGCAAATCAATGGGGGCACTCTCGTTGTCGCTGGCAATCGCTTCGGTGGCATTTGCCCAGAGGCGCATTTTTGCTTCTTCTTCATCGACCATTTTGCGATGAATCCTGTATGATAAGATAGCCGGTATCACAGCCACGGTAAGCGCCAGTACGATGGCTGCACTATGCAGCCACAAGCGGTAGTGGGATGGGATAAATTTCATTATAGGCTTTCTATCCAGTTTTTTATGATCTCAAAGCCGTGCTGTGTAATATAGCTTTCGGGGTGAAATTGCGTGCCATAGAAAGGGTATTGCTTGTGACGTAGCGCCATCGGGCTGTGGTCACTTTGTGCATAGGCGGTGCACTCAAGCGCGCTGGGGAGCGTCGCCGTATCGACTATCCAGGAGTGATAGCGGGCCACGAGCTGCCCCTCATAAATAAAGGGATCGTCGGCAAGGCAGTCGCACAATCTTTCGGCATGCCCATGAAGCGGTTTCTGTAGATTGATGAGCGAGGCGCCATAAGTGCAGGCGATAGCTTGCATGCCTAAGCATATGCCCAGCAGTGGCGTATAGGTTGTTTCTGCTTGGTGTATAATTGTGGAGAGTAGGGGTAGCTCGAGGGGGTGTCCAGGCCCGGGAGAGAGGATTATGCCATCGTATGTCGTACGGAAGTTGATGCGCTTAGCATCGATCGCTTTGCAGGGGATGACATCGATCTCTGTGCTAGCCACATTTCGGGCGTATTCAACGATGTTGTATACAAATGAGTCGTAGCAATCAACGATAGCAATATGGGGCATGGCTCTATCGCATGGAGGTTTCTTCTACCTTTACCAGTTTGCGCATAATGGCATATATGGTAAGGCCACTAGCGCTGTGGATATCCAGTTTTTTAGCTATGTTGCGTCGGTGGGTGATGACGGTATGAATGGATATATCGAGCGATATCGCTATTTCTTTATTGGTCATTCCCTTGGCTACGAGCGCCACTACGTCTGTTTCTCTCGGAGAGAGGATGTTTTCGTCGAGTTTTTCATCGTCTTCTTCATCGCCATGGCAGGTGCGCTCGATGGCTTGTATTATTTCTTCTGCGGAGTCGTTGATGGTGATGGTTTCCTTGTAGCCAAGGAGGTTGACTCCGCGTAGCGTCGTGTAGAGCAAGGCCGCTATGTTGCCATTGCATTTATCGGCTATACGGCTGTCTATTTTAGCGCCGGCAATGATAGGGCTGACAAGCAATACGTCGGGGCTGAATATATTGATAGCATTGAGTAGTTCGTCAATATCTTTGCATACTACAGCTGTCGGTTTGAAGCTTTTGGAGCGTTTGATCAGGGCCTCGCAGCCATAGGCAATGAGTTCGTTAGAGTCGACGATGAGCAATTTGAGTTGGTTTGAAGTCATTTGTCTTCAGTACGTGCTATTTTAAGGATCGGTCATTTAATGCTTTTTTCGATACTGCGTATTACGGGTACAAAGAGATCGTCTTCGATATGGTTATGATTGGCCAGGTCTTCTTCGGTATCGAAAATATCGTACAGTATCGTAGTAAGGGAAAAGCCCTTTCCATCGGGATAGTAGCGGATAAGGATATTTTTCAGTTCGCTTATTTTAGCTTCTATCTGGTCGTGTTGATGGCTGTATACATCTATGCTGTATGCGTGGTCTCCTTTTTTCCCTGCAATGAGGTCCTCTACATAGGGGAATACGGTATTATTTTCGTATTCCATATGATTCTTCACCTCTTTCACATAGCCATCGAAAAATTGCAGTATCGCGGGAGCCAATTCGGCAGGGCCCTCTTCTAGGGTCGAAACTAAGTGCTCACGGATCAGGGGCAGTCGATAGGATATAAAGTAGTGGTGCGACTCCTTGAGATAGGAAATCAATCCTTTGATGTCGATATCTTCGAGGGGATGCTTAGCGGTATAGTCGATATGTTTCCTTGCACCAATGGCATTGAGTACAGCCAGCAGTGTAGGCGTGTGTACGCTGTTCATTTCGCACACTTCGCGGATGGTCCGCTCGCCAAAGCCTAATTTGATCCCGAAGCGCGTGATTACGAGAAGAAGGTGATAATTGTCACAAATCACTTGGCTCATGGCCATTTCTTCGGTATAGGGGTATTCTGCTTTTATCATTGTTTTATGTAGCATGATATTTTCATACAAAGATACAATTTTTTATGATATTTTCCGCTATACGATAGGTGTTTTGGCGACTTCAGGCCTTTCTTTTAAATCATAAAAAATGATTACCTTTGCAGCACAAACAAATGTAAACTCAGATGAATCTATCGGAACTAAGCTCAGGAGCAAAATGCCGTATACTTTCCATTAAAGGGGAGGGTGCTTTTCGCAAGCGAATCCTAGAGATGGGGTTTGTAAAAGGGCAGGTCGTAGAGGTGGTGCGCAATGCGCCTCTCAAGGATCCCGTATATTACCGCATCATGGGTTATAATGTATCGCTTCGCCGCAAAGATGCCGAACTGATAACTGTAGACCTCCTCGAGGGGACGCTCTTGTGCGAAGATGATACCCTTGCAGGAGCCGATTTTTCGCATTTGCCTTATGCCTCGCATCAAGATCTGCGAGAAGAGCCGGAAGTGGCTGGCGCCGACCATGTCGCTGAGCCCCTGCTCGACAAAAAGAACAGAAAAAAAATAAAGGTAGCCATGGTGGGCAACCCCAACTGTGGCAAGACCTCTATTTTCAATATCGCCAGTGGAGCGCATGAACGGGTGGGCAATTACAGTGGCGTGACAGTCGAGGCCCACGAAGCTCATTTTACCAGAGGCAATTATCGAATTGATATTGTGGATCTGCCAGGGAGCTATTCGCTTTCGCCATATAGCCCCGAGGAGCTTTATATTCGCGACTATCTGACCGATGCTAAGACGCGCCCCGACTTGGTCATCAACGTGATTGATACCACCAACCTCGAACGCAATCTATATCTTACCATTCAGCTCATAGAGATGGAGATACCTGTAGTCGTAGCCCTTAATATGTATGATGAATTTGTAAAGCATAAATCCAAGTTGGACCGTAAAAAATTGGAACTCCTCTTAGGTCTCCCTATGGTCCCTACGATAGGGCGTGTCCCTGGAGGTATCAACAAATTGCTCGCTACAGTTGTCGCTACTTACGAAAAACTACAGGCGGAGCCTTCAGAAAGACGCGAAATCACGGTGCCTTATGGGAGTGTACTCGAGCCTGCGGTACAACTTCTAACGGAAAAGATTGCACAAGGCGATAGCTGTCCGCCCCATTTCCCCCCTCGATACATCGCTGTCAAGCTTTTAGAGGAAGACCGCAAGGTGATGGAGGAGGTAAAACAGTGGCCCAAAGGCGATTACTATCTATCTGCAGCCAATTTCGAGCGAAAAAAATGCGAAGCCTTGCTGGGTGAGGTTTCTGCACAGACGGTTATTACCGACCAGCGCTATGGCTTTATTGCGGGGGCACTACGTGAAACCTATCGCTCCGAACGCAAAGAGGCTAAGACCACAAGTGCAAGGATTGATGATATCCTGCTGCATCGTTTTTGGGGCTTGCCGCTCTTTCTCTTCTTCATTATACTGATGTTTCAGGCTACCTTTACGTTGGGCGCCTTTCCACAGGCCTGGATAGAAAGTGCTGTCGCATGGATTGGCAGCCAGGCAGCTGCCTCCCTTCCCGAGGGGCCGCTGGTCGATCTCCTTGTCGATGGCGTCATAGGGGGCGTAGGGGGCGTGATCGTCTTTTTGCCGCAGATCGTGATCCTCTTTCTCTTCATCTCTTTGATGGAAGATACAGGGTATATGGCGCGTGCGACCTTTCTCATGGATAAACTGATGCACGGTATGGGGCTGCATGGCAAGAGTTTCATCCCTCTCATTATGGGCTTCGGATGCAATGTGCCCGCGATTATGGCTACCCGTACGATAGAGAGTAGGCAGAGCCGTCTGATCACCGTCTTGGTGACACCCTTGATGAGCTGTAGCGCACGCCTTCCAGTCTATATCTTATTGGCCGGGGCCTTTTTCCCGCGATATGCGGGTATCGTGCTTTTTTCCTTATATATTTTGGGGATCTTTTTGGCAATCCTCTTTGCATGGCTTTTCAGACGCCTCTTTTTCAAAAAAGAGGATCTGCCCTTTGTCATGGAGCTGCCTCCTTACCGTGTGCCTACTTACAAGAGTGTACTTATCCATATGTGGGAAAAATCGCGTCAGTACCTGGTGAAAATGGGTACCGTGATCCTTTTTGCATCGATACTCATATGGGTGCTGGGGTACTTCCCGCGCAGGCAGGTGATGCAGCAGGCAGCTACGCAGATAGCCACTATAGAGGCTTCCTCGCTTTCGGACAACGAAAAAAAAGAGCAGATTAATCGGGCGGAAGAAACCGCCCGCCAAGCGCAACAGAAAACATCGATTCTCGGGCGTATAGGCTGTGCCATAGAGCCGATGATCAAGCCGCTCGGTTTCAATTGGAAAATGGGTATCGCCTTGGTATCGGGGCTTCCCGCCAAAGAGGTGGTTGTAAGTACCCTGGGGGTGATCTATACAGGGCATGCCGATGACGACGATAAGGCCACGCAGCAGCTGGGAGAGCGCTTGCGACAAGATAAGGATAGTGAGGGGCATCCTTCCTTTACACCATTGATTGCGTACACTTTTATGGCTTTCGTCCTCATTTACTTCCCTTGTATCGCTGTGATAGCCGCTGTAAGGAGAGAGGCGGGAGGATGGAAATGGGGGCTGCTGGTGATCACCTATACTTGTACCTTGGCTTGGTGTGTCGCCTTCATTATTTATCAATTGGGCACTTTACTAGGATGGGGCCAGTAGCGATGTGGTGGCAAATCATTTTGGTTGCCCTCGTGGTAGCTGTAGCTCTCTTTTATACGGCGAGGAGCATTTGGCGTATTTTCCATGGGAAGAGTAGTTGCGACGATTGCTCCTGTGGATGCGTGGCCCGTTCCGCTTCTTTAGAGCGTAAGAAGAAAAGGGCGAAAAAGAAATAACCGCCCCCAGGACTATCGCGAAAGTGCTGTGCCTATTCGTTGCTTTTGCCGGGGCCAATCGGCTTCCGGTCGCTATTGCGCTGCGCTAATCTTTCCTCACCATCGCCTCGCGCTCTTGCCACAGTAGGGGTTGCCACCATGGCGACCTTTACTTTTTTCTACTCATCTTTAGCGAAGCCATGCAGCGCGCCCCGGCGGAAATCTAGTGCAGCTATTCGCCCCTCTTGCTACGCGCGAAGAGGAGACGGCAAACAGCCTTTAAAAAGAAAACGGTCCTGGCCAAACTGAAAGCCTTTTCCGATCGCTTCTTCGATATTTCGGGAGGGCGATTCAACGCGGAACAATAACGCAAACCGAAAGGGGACAATAAAAGCGCCCTCGCTGCGTTTCTTCTAATAGCGGTGAGGGCAAATTTGGCATTCTCTGGATAAGTTTGTATATTTGCATCTGGCTGACGGCCCTACTGCAAAGCGATGAAGAAGGCATAAGTTAGTACGTTACCAATCCATTGCCCATCTACCAATTTTCAATCTTGAATGAGTTGGTAATGAATGGGTTGCATCTAGAAGTTCTAATTGTTTCCTATGCGTAACCCTACGATTCAAGAAATCGATCAACTCACTACACAGGGATGCTCTTGTAGCGACTGGAGTCAGATCTTTTTTGCGGAGCCCTTTCGATTGGAGGCGATCCGTGATGTTACCTTTTCGGGAAGATGCCATATAGGTACACTTGATCCTACGAAGAATAGCCGGCTATCGGCCTGCTCGTTGGACAATTGCGATATTGGCAATGATGTCTATATCCGCCATGTAGGGCTCATACGCAATTATAGCATAGGTGATGAGGTGCGCCTGGGCAATGTACATGAACTTATCTACTGCCCGGAGCCGCAAGAGATGGCGAAGTTTACGGCCGCCGTATTGGATGAAACAGGACGCAGATCGGTCCCTTTCAATATGCATACTACTGCCCAGATCGCCTTCCTGACGGCGTATGCCGTGCACAATAGCGCGATCACCTTTCGTCTGAAGCAGCTGATTGGCGAGGAGACAGCGCAGTTATATGCCCATCCAATGGGCGAAATTGCCTCAGGTAGTGAGATCCTTTACTGTGGTACACTGCACAATATTCTCATCTTGTCGCCTTCGATCGTGCGCGATATTGTCAGGATGGATTATTGTATATTGTCTGCTAGTAGGATCATGGCTGGATCCTTGCTCGAGCATGTCGTAGCTATGCCTGATAGCACCATAGCCCACAGTATCCTGAAACACTGTTTTGTAGGTGAAAATACGATTGTGGAAGACGGTTTTACGGCGCACGATACGCTTATATTTAGCAATTGTCACCTATCGCAAGGCGAGGCAGCAGCGTCGATACTGGGACCTCATACGGTGTCCATGCACAAGAGTTCTTTGCTTATCGGAGGATGTTTCTACTGCTTCAATGCGGGCAGTGGTACCAACCAAAGCAATCATCACTATCGTCTGGGGCCTATCCACTTTGGTATTGCCGAGCGAGGCTGCAGTACAAGTAGTGATAGCTATATTTTGTGGCCTGCTCATATCGGTATCTATAGTAAGATTGCGGGTCGTATCCTCACGCGGCCCAATTTGGCGAACTTGCCCTATAGCACAGTGGCAGCCAAAGGCAGTGAAACCTATGTAAAGCCCGGTAGTGAGCTCCTTTCTCTGGGTCTCTATCGCAACCTGATAAAGTGGAAAAATCGCGATAAACGCCTTATTCCCGACAACTCCAAGGAGAGCCTTTTCGATATCATTGATTACTCTTTCTTCAGTAGCTATGCTACCTATCGTCTTATGATGGGCTACAAGATGCTGCAGCATTTGTCTGCGAAATATCCCCGGGCCGAACGCTATGTAGTGGAGGGAGCGTATATTGAAAAAGATGATCTCGACAACGGAATAAAGCACTATCGAGCAGCGCTGCTTTATAGCCTTGTGAATATGCTGGAGCGCCGTCTTTGCGCTGAAGATGATCATGGGGACCCTCGTCCGCTGTTTCATCGCTTGCTCACCGACGATCGCGATACAAAGATTTTATCTAGGACGCCTGCTATCCGCAGATACTATGACCTGCTCGGCTGTACACTATCTTATCATGCGCTTGAGGCTATATATGAGGCCTTGGAACATCATCAAATAGCTACTGCTAGCGATCTGCATCGGCAATTACGTCTATTTGCGAGCTGTGACTGTACAAACAGCCCTGATGGAGAGGGCTCCTCTGATGTCTATCATCAGCTCCTCGATTTGCTTGCTATTTTGGCACCGGTAGCAACGCAAACATATGGCGAGGCGCTTGAGCACCTTCTCCCAGAAGCATATACCGCTGTATCCACGATTTATAAGGCGGTATTCAGAGATATCCAGCGTGAGGCTAAGCCTAAGCGCTCTGTAGGTATGGGGCTACTGGCGCTCAGCGATGAGCAAATACAAAAGGAACTCGCTTATACGCGTGAGCATTGGTTGACAGAGGGTATCGCCGTGCATCTGGCAGCGATTCGCGATCGGGCGTTATCGAGTATAAAAGAAATGTTGGACGAGTTATTGTAAGTTGAGTGTTCGCTATGTCTTGTAGATGGTTGATTATTTGCACTCTTTTTTGCGCTACGGTACTAGGTGGAAAGGCACAAAAATTTCATGGTACGTGGTATGCCGTATACGAAACGATGCTGGTAAAAGCGCATGTGACACTGCAGATCGATCGCACGGAAGATGAGGCCTATAAAGCTCATGTGACGACGAATATACCGATGTACAAACATATTTCCATCAATATCGTCGAAACGAAGGAAAATAAGATTCACTTGAAGAACCACAAGCGAGGGCGTTTTCTTTTTGATGGGGAGTTGCTCGACGAGCGCCTTTTTGGTATTGCCAAGTACGGGCATATGAGCTTTCCCTTGATTTTTTGTAAAACAAAAGAGGAGGCAGAGCAAGTCGTTAAGAAAAATGTCCTCACCGAAGAGGTGCCTAAAGGAAAAAAGGATTGTTCAGGTCTTATCGCCCCATTCCCCGAGACACTCTCTTGCCCCTGTGTGCTTGCTATTTGAGTCGAGTAGTGAACGTTTTCAGCTGATAGCTACTCTCCCTTCGGGTAAAACATCCTCCCGATTTAGCATCGTATAAGAAAAGATAACCCTTAGCAGCTATTTACTTCTAGCCGTTAAGGGTTATTGCTTATCCGTTATTCGTTATTCGTGTAGAAATCGCCCTAGTCCTGTGAGGCAGACGAGGTGGCTGCGGCTACGAATTATTCTGCTTTAGTTTGGCGTCCGTTTACTTTTCTATAGCCTCCTGGATAGCCGTCGACTCGGGCAGCTGCTCAAAAAAGGTCCGTCAATGCGTATGCCTATGGAGAGCGTGCTATTTGATGATTTTAATTTGATGCTTGCTACCGTGGTGCTCTCCTTGGATAATGTAAGTACCTTTGGGCAGGCATACCGCTAAGTTGCTGTGTCCTGCGTCTGGAACTATAGCACTTCTTACCAAGGTTCCTTGCATATCGTAAATATGCAGCAAGCTACCTGCGGGAGCTATTACCAATTGGCCATCATAGCGGAAGGAGAGGGTTTCATGCTCGGGCACTGTATCAATGGCCGTTTCTCCAGATAGTAGTGAGCGATCTGCAACGATGATGGCATTGTGATAGAGGTCGCCCTCGCTATCAAGATTCCTTCGCTGGGATACGATCGTCTTGCCGTCGGCTGAAAGAAAAGTAAAGCCGACGTTCCCTTGATAAAATCCACTGACATCGCTACCTGTTTTTTCTTTAATCCAATCTTCAAAAGCGACAATCGTTTTGCCATTGTCCTTCATTACTTCGGCCTTGAAGCTCCAATCGTTTTCAGACACTGTCAGATAGCTATCGTCTCGCAAATGGTTCGTGATGATCCTCCCTTTTGCCTCTTTGAAAGGACGGTATTCGCCTGTGACATAATTATATAGTATCGGATAGGTTTCATTCTTGTCATTTGCAACCTCGGAATAAACCGTAGGTTCTGCGGCATCGGAGAGGAACCAGACCAAGTTGAGTTGTTCGTTTTTGACAATGGCTTGTTTCTTTTCCATCCATTCATCGTACGCTTTATCGAAGGCGTCGGCTTGCTCCGCATACTCTTTCGTTCCCTCCTCGGCAGTTACATAGTCGTCCCATTCTGGCAAGGGGCCGGGCTTTTCTTTGTTCAGATTAAAAAATAAATGCTCGAGGGGGAGCTCGTATAGGTAGCTGCCGTCGGTTTGTTGCTTCCATACGATAAGGCTGCCGCCACCAACGCTATTTATAAGCCTACCGATAATAAATTTCCCATCTTGCGAGCAGAAAAAGGCTTGTATAAACTGTGGTTTTGCTCCCAGAGCGTCTTCCTTAGGAGACGCCAAAAGATGCATTTGGTAGCTGTCGTCTTGCTGTCTTGTGGCGTAGAAGGGGATCTGGTCAAATGCTGCATTTTCCAGATTTCCCACAATTATTTTTTTGTCGTTGGTTATTTGTTTGGGGTTTACCATCGGATTGTCATCGACGGGGGAGTGCAACGCGATCTCTTTGCCATCGGCTTCTCTCAGCATCCCGTTGTAGTTGCTGAAGAGGAGTGTAGTGCCATCGCCCAGAACCTGTTTTACTTGTACCATCTGACGTTCCCCATCGCCCTCGATCACGGTTTTCCCAGTCGGCCGGTTGTAAATAAAGGAGATATTACTGTATGTACCCCAGATATAGGCTCCATTATCGGATATTCCGCTAGCGGGCAGTTGGCAAGCCTCTTGAGGGAGCATTTTAGGTCCATCGACTATGCTAAACTTAAAGACTTCTTGCGCATAGAGCACTAGGGAGCTAAGTATGAGCATGAGGGAAGAAGTAATAATTTTTTTCATACCTATTTTTGTATTAATTCGTTTGTTGGTTTGTTCACAGCAAAGGAGAGAAGAGACGCATGACCGACTCGGTGAACTTTTTTACAAAAGAGCGTTTTCGCCATCTTTCTAATGAGAGGGAAGGGGGCGAGGCAAGTAGGTCTTTTTCAAATATTTCTGTCAGGCGTTTTGATGTCGTGGCATCATAAAAGACGGATACAATCTCAAAATTGTGCTCTAAGCTACGAAAATCGAGGTTGGCACTGCCACCTATGGCGATCTCATTGTCTACAGAGATGATCTTGGAGTGGAGGAAGCCCTGTTGATAAAAATAGACTTCAACGCCAGCTTCCAGCATCTCCTCAATATAGGACATTGAGGCGATGTGAACATATTTGTTGTCGCCTTCTTCGGGTATGAGTAAGCGTATTCGGATACCACTCAAGGCCGCAAGGCATAGGGAGTCGAGGATCCCTTTCGTTGGCAAAAAATAGGGGGTCTCAATATCAATACTTTTTTTAGCGCGGGCAATGATGGAGATCAGTGCCAGCTCTATAGTGCGCCACTTACCTGTGGGCGCACCAGATATGACTTGTAGCGAAGGGCGGTTTACATCTTTTTGCGCAAGCGTTAGCGTCTTATCTGCTGATAAATCGGGGAAATAGTCTTTTATTTTTACGATCCTCCTGCTCACGACATTCCATAGTAGCAGGAAGTTGCTTTGAAAGCTTTGCACCGCCTCTCCCGTAACGCGGAAATGCGTATCTCTCCATATTCCCAGATTGTTTCCCTTGTAGTAGCGGTCCGCAATATTCATGCCTCCTATATAGCCTATTCGGCTATCGATGATAATGATTTTTCTGTGATTTCTAAAATTGACGCGTGAGGAGAAAAACGGGAAAACCACACGCATGAACGGATATACTTCGATACCCGCTTTTTTCATTTTTTTCCAGAATTGCCGTTTTACTCCCCAGGAGCCTACGTCGTCGTATATTACCCGAACTTTTACGCCTTGCCGTCGCTTAGCTATCAGGATCTCGGCTACGGCATTGCCTATCTCATCGTCGATAAAGGCGTAATATTCTAAATGAATATGGTGTCGCGCCTCTTTCAGATCTTGTAGTAAGGTGTGAAACATGCTCTTCCCCTCGGTGAAGATGTCCAATTGTTCGTAGGGGATACGGGGACTGTTTCCTATTTCTTCGATAAGGTGCTGTTGGAGTTTTTTGTCGGGATAGTCCTGTTCTTTCTTAGGGAAATGCTTATTGAAGAGGAGAGGGGCTTGCACGATATTTCTGAACACCCTTTTATTGACCATTCTTTCTCGGCGAAGATCCTCACCGAATAAGTAGTATAAAAGTACCCCTACAATAGGTACGAAGAGAACGACCAAAATCCAGGGAAACGCTTTCAATGGATTACGGTTTTCAGCTACTATCACCAGTACGATGCTGACGACGATGATGGAGTATACAAGGCTGATTATGACATTGGTCATTCGTAGGTGCTTATCTTTTGTAAAAAGCGGAATCTGCTGAGGCAAATATACTAAAAAATTGGCAATAAGCAACTACTTATAGAGTAGATTAAGGACTTGCAATGAAGCCAGAGAAGGAATGGGCGTGAGGTGTATGTGATAGAAATCGAGTAGTTTTTTGATGATGTACTGTCTTTCGACATTATTGAGTTTGTAGAGGTGCATGTTTCTATACTGTATCCGGCATAGATGTCGGAGGAATTGCGCTTCCTCAGGGGGCAAAGAGTCGCGATCTCGTCGCTGTGGATAGAAGCATACATCGCGGAGACTAAAATAATCGCCTTCATGCCCGCGGAAAGATGCTTCATGAGGGATAATGCCGAACATATGGAGCAACTGCCACATGAATGCAAGGTGAAAATTAGCTATTCCCTTTTTTTTCTGCTCGAGACAATCCAGAGATTGGCTGATAAAGCGATAGATGGGGCGATCGATGCTAATGTGTCGGAGAAGCGTAGTGAGTAGCTCTGCAAGAAAAAAGCATATTCCTCTTTTCACAGGGTCGGTATAGGTATCTATTCTTACAGGGTGGGGTGTAGCTTCTAATAGCTTTTGTAGCGCTCTCTTTTCTCTATGCTCAGCAACTATATGCACCTCCGTCAGTGGGATCATTATACGCCGAAGTCTATCGGCTTTTCTGTTTTTACTCTTGCTTAGGGGTATCCTATAGGAGACGAATCCTTTCTCTTCGGTCAGCAAATGGGCTATCGCAAAAGAGTCGTTGTAAGGGATACGCCCCAGTACGATGGCTTTAGTCTCTAGCAGCATATGGATGGGTTGCGCGTCTTAGTTCTTTTTCTCTTTTCCCCATAGCATAGCCAGGTTGATGATTGTTTGTACGGCCTTTTGCATGGTCGTGAGCGAGCAGTATTCATATTTTCCGTGAAAGTTCATCCCTCCTGTGAAAAGGTTGGGGCATGGTAAGCCCATGTAGCTGAGCCGAGCGCCATCCGTACCGCCACGTATAGGCTTTATTATCGGCTCTACACCGGCCATTTCCATTGCCTTTTTAGCCAGGTCGATCAATGCTGGGAATGGCACAATTTGCGCTTTCATATTGTAGTACTGATCTTCTATTTTTAGCGTAATTCGATTACTATGTAAGGCTGTATTGCGGTCCGCCACCGCATTTCGGAGGATCTCTTTTTTTTCTTCAAAAAGAGTGTGGTCATGATCGCGTATAATGTAGTGCATCGTTGCTTCTTCGACATTGCCACTGAGGTGGGTAAGGTGGAAAAAGCCTTCGTAATGCTCTGTCTTTTCGGGGCGCATTGCCTCTGGGAGCATCTGGTGCAGGTCGCATGCGACTTGTAGAGCATTGACCATTTTCCCTTTGGCGCTTCCTGGGTGTATATTGCGCCCTTGTATGGCGATCGATGCTGCAGCTGCGTTGAAGTTTTCATACTCTAGTTCGCCTTCGAAACCGCCATCAATGGTATAGGCGAAGTCGGCTGCAAAAGCCTTTACATCGAAGTAGTCTACTCCTCTTCCTATCTCTTCGTCGGGGGTGAATCCTATGCGTATTTTACCGTGAGGTATGTCGCTATGCTGTAGTAGATGCTGTGCAGCGGTCATGATGGCGGCTACGCCTGCTTTATCGTCAGCTCCCAAGAGGGTTGTGCCATCCGTGGTAATCAGCGTATGGCCGATGAAGGCGTGAAGCTCGGGGAAGTCAGCAGTACTAAGGCTCAGTTGCTCGTTTAGGGGGATGTCTCCTCCTTTGTAGCAGTCGATGATTTGGGGCTTTATATCTTTTCCGCTCATGTCTGGAGAGGTATCTACATGACTGATAAAACCGATTGTAGGGGCTGTTTCGTAACCTTCTGTGGCAGGGATACTCCCCATTACATAGCCATATTGATCCATGCTTACCTCACTCATTCCCATCTTTATCATTTCCTCTTTTAGTTTGTTGAGGAGTATTAACTGCTTTGCTGTGGAGGGAAAAGAGTCGCTTTTTTCATCGCTCTGTGTATCAAAACTTATGTAGTAAAGGAATCGATCTTTGAGTGTCATAACGTATCTTTCAAATGAGAGTTCTGCGATTTTTAACTATGGACTTCGTTGGGAGGGAAGCAGTAAATATGCTTTCTTTTGCCTGTAGGTGCGGCGAAGAGAAAGAAGGTATCGATTTTATCGGGGAGCCTTCAGGTAGAGGATAAAGGCGATCACAGCGTAAACAATATTGGGTAGCTGTGCTGCAAGCCAGCTGGGCATGGCTCCAGATACGGCGAAAGTACTGGATATAGACATGAAAATGATGTAGGCAAAACTGAGAGCAATGCCTAGAGCCAGCGACAAGCCCATCCCTCCGCGAGTCTTGCGAGAGGATAAGGAGAGCCCGATGACCGTGAGAATGAATGCCGCAAAGAAAGCTGCAAGCCGTCGGTGTAGCTCTATTTCGAAATACTTGACATTGCTGGCACCTCGATTTTTTTGCTGATGGATACTATTAAATAACTCTGGCGAAGTGAGATTTTCTGCTTCGATAGCCGTCGCTAGGAACTCCGTCGGAGTGATAGCTATGATTGTATCCAATTGGTTTCCACGTCGTACAGAGGCCGTATTGCCTTGGTAGTGGGTGATCGTATAGTCTTCGATGCCCCATTTGTATCCTTCTTTATAGGTGACTGATTTCGCTGTGAGTCGGCTCTTAAGGGTTCCTTTGTTGAAGTGATCCAAAGAGAGGTCGTAGCCCCGCTGAGTATCAGCCCCAAAATAGCGGATATAGAGGTATTCTTCTGGAGCTAGCTCTAGTTGTACGGCCTCGGCATAGGTTTTTCTTTTTTCTTTGATGTATTTAGAGTAAAATTCGTTTCTAATCTTATTGCCTGGAGGTACCACAAAACTATTGAGTAGCAGGGTACAAATAGCGATGACGGATGCTGAAAAAAGGTAGGGTTTCAGTAGTCGACGGAAACTAATACCGCCCGAAAGCATAGCGATGATCTCGCTATGCTGTGCCAATTTCGTGGTAAAGAATATCACGGAAATAAACACAAAAAGCGGGGCAAACATATTGGCGTAGTAAGGAACAAAGTGTACATAATAATGAAAAATGATTTCGTATATACTTAAATCGGGGTTGAGAAACTTGTCAATTTTTTCGTTAATATCGAAAATAACCGATACGGCAAGTATTAGTGAGATGGCTCCGAAGAACGTACCCAGGAATTGCTTGATGATGTACCGATCTATTCGTAATATCCTCAGTTTCATGCTATCCGATGTTCCTTACTCTTGCAAAAGTAACAAATTCTGGCTAATCCTAGAAAAGATGTTTAGCTCCTAAAGGCTTGTTTCCTATGTGCTCTTTTTTTAGAAGATATTGGTAAAAATCCGTTTTCAGTGACCGTTTGAGTTGTATACTTTGCTATATTGCGCTACTATGTCGGAGGCCGTGTAGCGTCTAATCGCATCGCCCCGCAGATCGAACTGATCTTCGTGTTGTAGGTATGCTGCGATCGCATCTGAAAGTGCTACGATATCATAGGGATTTACGAGCGTTCCTTTTGCAGGGGTATCGACGATCTCAGGTATACCGCCTATGCGAAAGCCTACCGATGGACACTCGCACAGCTGGGCCTCGATTATGGTATTGGGGAAATTTTCCTCAATAGAGGGAATGACAAAAACATTCGCTGCCGAGTAGAGCAACGCCATTATCTCTGCATTAGCAATGAAGCCCATTAGACAGGTATCCAACTTGAATACAGCAGAATTGAAATCGCTTGCATCCGCTTTACCGAAGACTACTAACAGTGGATTCATGGCAGCTATATCAGGGTTCTGAGCGAGTTTTTGAAGAGCCATGACTAAGTATTGATAGCCTTTTCGTGGATCCTTGGCATTGGCTGCACCGAAAAGTATGATGGGACGATTCTTCGGGAGCCCTAGCTTTTCGCGTGCCTCCATTTTTTCGTGAGGAGCGAAATGTAATGTATCGGGGATATTCGGAATTGCTGAAATGAGGCATCCCTGAGCGAGCCTGCTCCGCCGGGCTATATTGGCGATCCATTGGCTACAGCCCACGAAAGATGGTCTCAACTGGCGGTATATTTCTTTCTTCCTTTCATATATCTTATTGGCCCAATACTTAGCGATGTCTGTATTGCTATTGCGCGTATCCTTCTCGAAGAAGGGATAATCACTTTTCATAGAGTAGTGACATACCGCCGATACAGGCCATATATCATGTAAGGTGAAAACGATTTTTTTCTGATAAGGGATTAATTCCTTAAGGCTACGCAAAGAGAGAAATCCTTGGTTTGTCCAATGAAAATGGAGTACATCGGCATTCAGTACAAGCGGGTGATTTGCTATGGAAACGCCAAGAAAAGGAAAGGACAATTCAAAAAGCCGGTAGTCGGTCTTAAGAGCATTGGCTACGGCCGCAAAAGCGAGCTCTCCGCAGTAGAAAAGAGGTGGTAGTATGTTATTGAGTATGCTATTGTCGATAGCTTTGTACACAAAGGGATCGTCACTTTTTTTTGTGAGTACCAGCATATTGGCCTCGATACCAGCATTTCGTTGCGCCTTGCAGAGACGGTGGGCGGCAATAGCTGCACCGCCTCCTGTATCGGAAGTCGACAGATGGAGTACTTTAAGCGGCTTGTGAAGAGGGGGCGTTTTTATGATGGGAGGAGGAGTCTGGGTCATTGCTTATAGGCCTTCTTTATTACGTACTTTTTTCTTATGATCGGAAGTAGCAAGGCAGCACATGCTAGAAGAGCAAGTAGGGCTGTCGCCACGTATGCAATTGTTTCGGTAGTATGTAGTGAAGTGGGATCGAAGCGCATTGTTAGCATGTATTTCCCCGCGGGAAGAAAAGCTCCTCTTAATACATAGTCCGTCCGAAGGATGGGTACTTGCTCTTTGGTTTTTCCATCACTTAATGTAAGCGACCACCCATGAGGGTAATAGATCTCGCTAAATACGACCATCGAAGGTTGCGGGGATGCATAGTCGTAGGAGATCTGATTGGGACTGTAAGCGGTAACTTTTATTCGAGCCGAGCTGTCGGATGGCGCGTTTATTTTTTCTAGTTGTGTAGATGCGAAGCGCTTATCTACCAAGGCGGTATGTCGGAGGTCTGTGTTGCCAAGGGCTAGCATTTCTTCATTTGCATTTTCAACAATCTGCACTCTGTCTACCAGCCATGCAGCACCAAAAGCGTCTGGATTGGTGTGCACTTGTATGTTACCAGATTTATTTTGGTCGTTGGTAATGATATACTTAGTATTAAGCATATTGATGACCGCAGGATTGAGCTTTCTTAACTGATGATCGATTACGTCTTGATAGCGTTGGAGTTTTGCGGCATGATATCCCCCGATGCTATGATGCCAGCGTGAAGTGGAGGCATCGTTGAAAGGATCTACCGTGAGGTTTAGCACACGGTATCCGAGTTCCTTGTCTTGCAAGATTTGTCGATCCGCATCATTTTGTAAGGTCGTCTGTGCAGCTATATTTTCATGAGGTACGAACATGCTGTCGTTGAGGTAGCGTTTGTTTACGCTCCAGAGATCTCCGAGCGTTATCAACGCTATAGCAGCGACCATGAGGGGAGCGGATATTTTTTTCTTATAAAATAGAAATAGCGTTATCGATGTCAAAAGTAAAATGAAGATTCCTCGCCAAGCATCCGCTACTAGCAATCCTTTCCTTAGTGTTGTGAGGATGCTTTGCACACTTCCCCATGCAGGTTCTTGCGCGATCATTTTCGAAAAATAGGTTCCCTCTTGCTGGGTCATAAAATGGCCAAAAAGACTTGGCGTAATGGCCATAAATAGCAATACTAAAAAAGGTAATCCAAACGCGATGAGTAGTGCCTTGCGGTGTCGCTGGACAATAGCCCTGTCACGGCTTATTTCGACCAAAGCGAGTACGGCTAGAGCTGGTATGGTAAACTCCGCTATGACTAAAATGGAAGATACCGCTCTAAACTTGTTGTATAGCGGAATGTAATCGATGAAAAAGTCCGTCAAGGGCATCAGGTTTTTACCCCAAGAAAGGAGTAAAGAGAAAATGGTGAGCGCAATGAAAACCCATTTAATAGGATTTCTGACGATGATACATCCCAGTATAAAGAGCGCAATGACGATGATCCCTACGTATACAGGGCCTGATGTAAAGGGCTGCTCTCCCCAGTAAGTAGGCATTTGCATTACTACTGGTCTTAGCTCTGCTGGGATGGCATTTATTTTTTGAGGCGCGTCTTGAAACCTCTTGCCGAAAGGTTCTGAAGCACCTCCACGAATGTCGGGAATTGCCAGCGATAGCGACTCTCCTATACCGTAGCTCCATGCGGTGATATACTCTTTTTCCAAACCCTTGCTATTGACATCGTGAGCGATGCCCTGCTGACTGTCTTCTAGCGTTAGTTCACTACCTCCACGCATGGTCTGATGGCTATATTCGTATGTGTGGTAGAGATTGGTGGCGTTGATAGCAATACCTATGGATCCTGCAGCTAGTGAAAGCAAGGTGGCTGTGGCAAATCTTTTCCATGTTTTTCTCCGTAAGGCTTCAATAAAGAAATAAATAAAAAAGCCTAGCATGACAAATAGAAAATAGTAAGTCATTTGGAGGTGATTGCCTAAGAGTTGGAGGCCTGTGAAAAAAGCAAGTACTGCGGTCCCTCTTATATATTTACCGTGATATAGCCATATCATCCCCGCAATAGTGGGTGGTATGTAAGCCAATACGATTAGTTTCCATATATGTCCTGCAGCAATGAGTATAAGATAGTACGACGAAAAAGCCCACATCAGGGCACCTGCGATGGCGGAAAGCGTAGGGATCTTCAAACTTTTAAGGAAAATATAAAATCCTAGCATTAGCGCAAAAAGCATCCAAGGATAGCTACCTAGTAGGGCAAACGGAGTGCGTCCTGTATAGAGTTGCTCAAAGAACGTAATCGCTTGTGTCGATGGATAGGACGGGGCTATTTGGTACATCGGCATTCCCCCAAAAAGGCTGTTGGTCCAGTAGGATGGATCTTCGGGGTGGGCAGCGTTGTGTGCTCGGGCATCGCTACCGTTACCAGCCACTCCAGCTACATCGGCCTGAAACAGTTCTCTTCCTTGGAATGTGGCTGGCGTGAAATAAAGAATACCCACAACGGCAAAAAACAGCACGATGAGAGCTGTTTTTAGGTAGGGATTTATTTGTTCGATTCGTTCGAAGAAACGATGAGGGGTATGTGCAGACATAAAATTAGTTGTAAAATGATTTGTCAAAAGCCTGCAACGAGGCTTTACTCGAAAAAAGCCTCTTTATCGAGGCCGCTAGAAATCCCGCTCCATAGCCACATATTTGTATCAGCACGGCAGGCAAGGAGAGGAGGGCTATCCATAAGCTTTTGGTTTGGATGCAAGCATGAATAAAAATGATAAGGCCGCCAAGAAGGGGGATAGTCAGTGCCCAAGGACAAATGCATACACCAACGATCAAAAAGAATAGCAAGGTGATCGTAGCGATACTAGGCAAGAGGTGTACCAGCTTTAGGCTTCCTTTGTGTTTTAGGGAGAGGGTCATTCTTGCCATGCCGCTGTTGAAGACTTGCTTGAAGAACTTACGGAAATCCACTCTTCTCTTGTGGTATACCCAAGCATCTTGCAAAAGGACTATATGGGCTCCACATTTCTCCAAGCGTAGACCAAAGTCGATGTCTTCTCCGAAACGCATACTTTCGTCAAAGCCTTGTACCTTATCGAAAAATAGACGCCGACATCCCATGTTGAAGGTGCGAGGGTAGTACTTGCCAATATGCTTCTTTCCTCCTCGTATTCCACCCGTAGTAAGCGGAGAGGTCATGGCATAGTTGATCGCCTTCTGAACAGGGGTAAAGGAATCGGCTGCACAATCGGCTCCTCCAAAGACATCAAAACCTTGAAGGCTATTCTCTTTCTTTGTAAAGGCTTGTATCACATGGTCTGTATAGGCAGCAGGGAGTACGACGTCGCTGTCTAAGAAGACGAGAAGGTCTGAGGTTGCCAGTTGGGCTCCTATGTTTCTTGCACGGGCTGGTCCCCCGTTCTCTATGTATTTGTATACGATGGATAAACGAGAGCTATACTCCTCAACGATCGATTTACAGGGAGTGTGGCTTCCATCTTCTATTATGATTACTTCAAATCGTTTATCGTGCTGCAAGCATAGACTCTGAAGAAGTTCTTGTACTTCTTCGGGGCGGTTGTATACAGGAATGATAAAACTAATCAAGGGCCGAGGGAAAGACATAGTTCAGTACCAATTGCTATTCGAGGGTCCATTCGGCTCCGTCCTTAGTGTCCTTGATTACGAAGCCTAAGGCCACCATTTTGTCACGTATCAAATCGCTTGTTTCCCAGTCTTTTTTATTTTTAGCTTGTTGTCTTACCTCTAAGAGCATATCTACAGCCCCGTCGTAAGCTTTTAGGTGCTTGTCGTCAGAGCCTTTATTTTCTTTCATACCCAAGATATCGAAAAGGTAGGTATGAAACAGCGCTTGAAAGGATTGCAAATCTTCGGCAGTAAGGCTTTCTTCTTTGCTCTGCAGGCGGTTGATGATGCGTACCATATCGAAGAGTAGCGCGATCACGATGGGCGTATTAAGATCGTCATCCATGGCAGAGCGGAGTTTTTGCGCGTATTCCTCAACCGATAGCGAGCTTTTGTCGGATGCTTTAAGTGAGGGTATTTTTCCCACTGCTTCCATCATACGGCTAAGGCCTTTTTGAGCAGCATCGAGGGCTTCATTGCTAAAGTCTACCGTACCACGATAGTGAGCCGATAAAATGAAAAAGCGTATGGTCATAGGGCTATAGGCCCTAGTCAGTTTGGGATGGTCTCCTGTAAAGAATTGCTCGAGTGTAATGAAGTTGCCCAAGCTTTTACCCATCTTTGTCCCTTCTATGGTGATCATATTATTGTGCATCCAGTAGCGTACCATAGGTTCGCCTTTGGCTACTGCTCTTGCTTGGGCTATTTCGCATTCGTGGTGAGGGAAGACAAGGTCCATCCCACCGCCGTGAATATCAAACTTTTCGCCGAGGTATTTCTTGCCCATTGCGGTGCATTCGCAGTGCCATCCCGGGAAGCCCTCGCTCCAGGGAGAGGGCCAGCGCATAATGTGTTCAGGCTTGGCGGCTTTCCATAGGGCAAAGTCTAGGGGAGATCTTTTTTCGCTTTGCCCATCTAGCGTTCTTGTATTAGAGAGCATGTCTTCGATATTCCTACCGCTGAGGACCCCGTAGCCGTAGTCGCGATTGAATTTTTCGACATCGAAATATACTGATCCTTGGCTGACATAAGCATAGCCTGCTTTGAGGATATCTTCAACCAAAGCGATCTGCTCGATAATATGGCCGCACGCGCTTGGCTCAATACTGGGTGTTAGTACATTGAGAGCATCCATAGCGTGATGGTAGCGAGTGGTGTAGTAGTGGGCTACCTCCATGGGTTCGATCTTTTCGAGGCGTGCTTTTTTTGCTATTTTGTCTTCGCCCTCATCAGCATCTGCTTCCAGATGCCCGACATCGGTGATATTGCGTACATACCTCACCTTATAGCCCAGGTGTGTAAGGTACCTAAAGAGTACATCAAACGTGATAGCTGGACGAGCATGCCCCAGGTGTGGGTCGCCATAGACGGTGGGACCGCATACATATAGCCCTACATGTGGAGGAGCTAGGGGCGTGAAAAGTTCTTTTTTACGTGTGAGCGTATTGTATAGGGTGAGTGTTTGTTCCATATATCCTATCCCGAGTATTTATGCTTTATTTTCGGAGCATTTATGCCCCGATCTTCTCACAAAGTTACAATATTTTTCGGAGAAAATATCGCAAAGAGATTTTCGCCTTCCGCAGATCGTGCAGCCAATCGTTCGCTTTTTATCTCTTCACAGAAAATAGAGATAGACCGACGGTAAATTTTGATCGATGGAGAGCTACAAATTAGCCCTACTATCGAAAGCATGCTTTGTTTATTTTGTATGACAGAGGTGCAATGGCGGCTGGCGATAGCTCAGAGCCTACTCGATATTCATTTTATCGAAGAGGATGGGCGATGATAGCGTTTTATTTTTGCATTGTATCGTGCAAACTATTGCCTTGTGCGGTGCAATTCTTTCAGATAAGCCATCAGAAAAGGACTGTAAGATATGAGAACAATGACAATAAATTTGCAATAGCTTATGTTGGACTTTGGCTTGATAGAAAACTTCGATAGATGATTGCACTAAAAAAGGAGGAACGTCCTTTAAGGCTCCCTCCTTTTTCAGTACAGTTCTTATGTCTTTAACCTCGATAGCGCTATTCTCGGATATTTAGTTGCGTATTGCCTGATGAGTGCGCCACAAATTCAGGGGCATAGGCGGCTTGGATCTCTGCCATGCCGGCGAAGTACTCTCCTGGGCGATCGATACGGCAGGTATAATTGATATGGTAAACACCCTTGCCAAGTCGGTCGATACATAGAACGACTTCGCTGTCTTTAGGTTCGTAGTAGTAGTATAGCCGATTGCTATAACGAATACCAGAAAGTTTATCGTCTACCTCTACGGATGGACTCTTCATGTCTCTAATTGTCAGGAAATTGTACTCTCGGCCGGCAGTTATCGTCAGTTCGACTACAATCTTGTCGCCTTTTTTCAATGGATTTTTATCTTCATGGAGAGGGATCGCTCTTTCTTGTCCTTCCTTGTTGCGCCTTACGACAAAGAGTTGACGTTGGATGGCCAGATCCTGGTTCCCTACTTCTTGCAGTTGGTTTGCAGGCAATTGGTACGTGGCGTATACAGCCCCCCAAGCCATCCCTTTTCCTTCTTTGGTTACGATAGCTTGGGAAGGAAGTTCTTGATACTTTGCCACGGGTATCACTTTTTTCAAGAACGGGGTAGCGCCGTGATGGGTCTGTAGGTCGGTGCTGGTACTATATTGTAGACTATCTATCTGTATAGCGGCTGCTCCCTGGTAATCCATCAATTTTGTTTCGCTCGAAAAAAGAGTCAAAAGAGCATAAGCATTGACGATACTATTTCCCCAGTTGGAGGCCCTTTTCTGGTTGAGAAGCCATAGTTTCATAGATTCTCGGGCTGGGCTGTGGGGCTCTAGCTTTGCTGTAAGATCCATCATGTGGCAGTGGGTGGGTATCGTAGCGTCGAGCCAATTATTGTATGGGCGCAGAGCGCTGCGGACGATGGTGAGACCCAAGTTGCGATCTTCCAACAGAAATCCTTTGAGACGCTTATAACCGCTATCGGCAATTTTTCGTTGACCTATTTTGAAAAAAGCATCAGTAGCCATCGTCAGCTGGTATAGCGAAAGCGTCTTCATCTCTTTCTCGATGCGCTTAAGCACTTCTTTCGTCATATTATTGGGACGTGAAAAGAGGTTTGCACGGAAGGTGGCCCCTAGGTAGAGCATATCCAAAGCATAGGATTGAAGAAAGAGTTCACTATCTTTTTCATATTGTTCATCCCACTGCGTGAGGAGATAGTCCATCGCCCGATTGATACAGGGCGAGAGGCGCTCTTTGACACTTCCTTCGGGGAGGCGCGCGAAAAGATAGAGCGTGGTCGTGGTTGTATAGTAGTTGCTATTCATTCCTGCATACCAACTGAAGCCTCCATCTGCATTCTGTAGCGATTTTAGTGTGGCAATGCTTTTTGCCTCCATTTTGTCGAGTGCACTGCTATCGAGCAGATAGAATAGCTTTTCAATATTGTCTGCAGAGGCTTGGCGATAGTAGGCACTGAGTTCGACGGGCAGAATACGTAGTTCTTCGTTGGTAGTAAGAGGCGATTGTGCGGAGGCCGCCAAATTCATTTTACGTAAGCGCAGCAATTCCATAAACTCGGGATTGTCTTGAGCAATGCGTCTCGACAGAGCATTACAGGTCAATTTGTAGGCTGTCGAATAAGCATCATTTCCATCGTCCTCTAGGGCTAGAGGCAGCGACTCTATAGCGCCCCAAAGTGGATTGGCATTGAGTTCTAAAGTAAGCACTTTCTGCTGCGCCTTCTCGTCATGATGATTGAAAAGTTCGGAGAGATCTACAATCGTTTTCTTCCCGGCATAAGCGGTAATAGGTACAGCTTCGATGATGGGTTTAGAGATAGGCAAAACGGAGAGCATATACTCTGCTGCATCGTTGTATTCGGGCGTTTGAATGTTTATCCTACAGCCTAGCAGAGATGCGACACTTTGAGTTGGAATATCAAAGGATACTGTCGCCAGGCTATCCGATACTAAAGAAAGTTCCTTCTCCTCTCGATGTATAATCGTTTTGCTGATAGGATCGAATAGCTCCATATATAGAAGAGCCTTGCAGGCTTTCAAATCATTGCTGATGATGCTTATAGGTATACTTGCATGGTCTCCGACACGGATAAAACGCGGCATATTGGGAACGATGCTTACGGGAGCGGATACTGTCGTTATCTCTTCGAGTGCGTAGCTATCGGCTTCTTTGTCATGAGCAAAGAATTTGATGCTATAGCTCGTTAGTCGCTCGGGCAACCGGAAAGATATCTCTGCTCGACCATTTTTGTCGAAGGTAATGCCAGGCATCCAAACAGCCGTTTCGCGAAAATCACTTCGTATGCTGGCGTTGGGTGTCGCTTTTGGCGCGATAGATTTCTCTTGCTTCGTGTTATCGCTTGCCGTATCCTCCATCGCAGCCATTACCATGGGCGCAGATACAGTTTCTATTTTGTTGGTACTTTCGTTGCTCGCAGCGGTGCGGCACGAGCGTGCGGGAGCAAGATGACCATACATATTGACAAGCATGGGAAGAGAGAGTGCGTCAACATGGTCCCATTGAGGACTTTCTACTGGAGGAATCGCTTCATACGGAAAATCGAGATAGGACCATAAGGCCCTTCCTGTACTACTGATAAAATAGCATCCTCCTAGGTTGGCATCTGTCTTGGCCATGCTGGGCATATGGTATGGAAGTAGCTGATCGAGAGATGTATCGTAAGCCCAAAGGGCTATTTCTGCAGGGTATCCCTTTCCAGTACTATCGGTCAAAGATAATCTGAGATGCACCTCTTCTCCTGGGCGATACTTATCTTTTAGACCTTCTACTCGGAGGCTTGGCGTAGGCTTTTCTTTTTTACGAGGTAAGACAAAATGGTAATTGATAAAATCATCTTCTCGCAGAGCAAATATATCGACAGCTATGGCAGAAAGGTCTTCGCAAATGGGCTCAATGTGGTAGGCACGTACTTCGTTGTCGATCGTAAGGCGCTGCATAGAGAGTTGTTTGCCTCTAGCAGATACGGACAAATATATATCTTGATTTTTCTGGTTTGAGGATAGGAGTATTGCTATAGGTTTTCCCTTGCGAAAATCCTTGTCGAGAGGTTCACTGAAGAGTGCAGTGGGGCTGTGCACTTTCTTGTCCTGGGCAGATATCAGATAGAAAACACTGTCTTCTACCCCTTTGATTTGATATTTTTCGCTCGATAGGTGAAAGCGTATGAGATACTCGCCGGAAGGCAACGTACGGAGAGCGTGAGCATCGATACTTTCATCGGTGGTGAATGCGCCTTCTATAGCAGGTAGTTTTGTCGGTTTTCCTTTATTTATTTTATATATTCTATATTGCCCATGGAGATTGCCGAGGGATTGTCTACTGTTTTCTGAAAATGCGACGACACGCCATTCGTGTAGATTTTCCTTTACATTGGTCGCCTGCAGCGAAGAAGACAGCGATACGATACTTTTTCCACTATAATAGATGGTCTCCTGCTGATGAGTTTCGCCTGATGGCGATGTGACGGTGGCTATGAAGCGATATTGGAGCGATAGCTTATTTATCGGGCGGTTATTATTTTGCTCCAATCGCTTAAGTTGCTCGCTATCGAGCTTTAGCTTTAAGTCCTCAGGACTGAATTCGCCTTGATTGTTAGTCACTCCCTCCCCCTCTGTTATCGTATATTCCTGCTGGTCATAAGGGTACCAAAAATCATGTTGTACAGCAGCAAGTAAGCGATAGCTTATCTTTGCGCCACTGACGGGTGACCCAGTAAAATAGTTTACTTTTACTTTCGGTGAAATAGGATCGCCATACAGTAAATTTGTTGTTACTTGTGTGTCGATCTCTGCGTAAAAGTCCCCCCGTTTGTATTCGTCAATCTGTACCGAATGGTATGTGGTGAACCCTTCTTTGTCGAGGCTTGCTTTGAGGGTAAATGCCCCTCCCATAATATTTTCGGGGAGATCCAATGTCCCATTGAAAGCACCGTACGCATTGGTTGTATAGGTTCCGATTTCTACCTCTTTGCCTCCATTCGCAGGAATATAGGTAAGTCGTATCGATCTGTCGGCTATAATGCTGCAGGTTTCTTTGTTGTCATTTGCTTCAGCGAGGATGCCTTTGAAAAACAGCTTTTGTCCAGGACGATAAATCGCTCTATCTGTAAATAAGCAAATTGTATTATGAGCTGGTGATACGTAGTAATGTGATGGACGAGCGAAACTGTTTACTGGAACAAAAATCCGCGGTTCCGCAGAAGAAGTAGCAATAAATATTTCGTAATGGTTGCCTAGCTTATCCTTCGATAGTTCGAGCATTCCTTCTTTATCTGTAACGCCAATAGGCTCAAACTCAACGCTTCCAAAGCGCTTTTTATAAAGGGGATGTTCGCTAAGATACTTGCCATCCTCCTTATTCAGTGTCAGAAGTAAACTTTTAATTTCCAGTCCTGCAGAGAGCAAGCGACTATCACAAGAATAAAAGGCCAGGGTCTTCGATGAAGCTCCTGCAGCTTGTATTTGTAAGATGTACACTCCTTCGGGAAGGCTGGGAATGGGGAGTTCGGTATTATTGTCTAGGTAAGGCTTACTCTCCGTTAAGCTGAAATCTTTTGCAAAGACGGCTTTCCAGTCTCCAGGAATCTTGTATTCCGCCCCCACCTTTGGGAGCAACTGCTGTATACTCTTATTGTAGAGAAGGGGGGAGTGCTTTTCTTTTTCCGAAGAGCGTAGCGATTGATCGCGAATCACTTCTTGACCAACATTGTATACGGCAATAGAAACGGAGGCGATATTCTTATGGGTCAGTTCCAAGCTCGTCCCCTTCTTGCTCCATAGTACATTGCTTTTCAGTTGCGCACTCAAGGTAGGTCGCTCAATGTTTTGAATGCTCCTTTTTATCTGATTTCTTGCGTACGGATGTATATCGCTTTTCAATACTTTTTGCGCAAGGGTAAGCGCTTCTTTGGGTTGATTCTCTTCATACAGAAGTCTTACCTGATCGGCATAGAGCGAAGATATGAAAAAACTGCCTTTGATCTCTTTGCTATATCGATCAATAAGTTGCTGATTGAAGAGGAGTTGTTGATGGGTATTGCGATCTATAGAAAAGTAAAAATTTTTCGTCCGTATATCATGCAGCATGAGCGCCATATTTAGAGGACTCTTTTCTTCCAGTTCTAAGCATATGTCGATGAATTTGGCTACAATATGCTGGCCTCGGGAGAGAACCTCTCCGACCGAAGGACGCAATGTCGCTGCAGGAAGTAGCATCTCATCTTTACTAAAAACATAAGAAAGGGGATGTAAATCGTATTGCAAGGAATAAAGCTTTTCGGTCAAAGGGTTAAATAGCGTGCTCAGCATCTCAATAAGAGGAAGTGCAATGCTGTGTTTGACCTCTTCGCTGGCTTTTCCTAATGTGACGATATGCGAATAGTGCGTAGCATTACAGTTTATCCATGCGGAAGCGTTTTTTTTCAATATATCGAGAGATTCGTCTATAGCCTGAGCGATATCCTCCTTGCCCCAGAGGCGTAGATCTTTATTTGTTTGAGCATTCTTTTTTATGGGGACTTCCTTCTCATGTTCTTTGTTGGTGGTAGGATAAAGAATATCGGCATAAAATAGAAGAAAATAACCTTCGATGAGAGCACGTTCAGCCTCTGGCAACCACTTTTCTTTTCGTAAATCAAGGAGCTCATCGTGCATTGTATTCGGTGCCTCGGTGACATCGATCACCCGGTTCTTTATTTGCAGAATACGTGCTTGAACGAAATCAGGAGCGTCTTTTTGTTTTTTTGCTTCAGTGGCAATAGCAGAGAGCACCTCGATCATTTTCTTTTGTTGGTGATTACTTTGAACTTGATCATATCTCTTCCACATATCATGTAAGGCCGGCTTTTGGGCGTTGCTGAAGAAAGGTAAAAAAGAAAAAAGAAGTATAAATAGTGTGTGTAAAGCGAATCTCTTTTTCATATGTTAGGGTAGGGGCGAAATAGCTATGTTATGAATATAAGGGAGCCCAACTGAATTAGTGCCCCTTTTCAGTTGGGCTTAACGGGCTGTTTATAGGGTACTCATATCAACTACGAAGCGATACTTTACATCCCCTTTTTCGAGCCGCTTGAAAGCATCGTTTACTTGGTCTATGGAGATTATTTCGCTCTCGGCGACTATGCTGTGTTTGTAGCAAAAATCAATTACTTCCTGTGTCTCTGCTATGCCGCCAATAAAAGAGCCTGTAAGTCTCTTTCTTCCTTTGATTAGATTAAAAGAACCCACTTGGAAGGGCTCTGGAGGAAGACCTACGACGATCAGGCTACCGTCGGTTTTGAGTTTGGAAAGATAGCTGTTGATGTTGTGTAATGCCGATACAGTATCCAATATGATGTCTTGCTTGGGAGCTCCTTTCATAGCGGCCTTGTCTGTAGAAACGACTACATGATCCGCCCCTAATTGATAGGCATCGTCTGCCTTTGCGGCATGCGTAGTGAAGACAGTTACTTCTCCTCCCATAGCCTTAGCTATACGAATAGCCAAATGACCGAGCCCCCCGATACCTACAATACCTACTTTTTTGCCTGGTGCTACTTGGTATAGCTTAAGTGGTGAGTATACGGTGATGCCAGCACATAGCAATGGAGCTGCTTTGGCAAGCTCTGCGAAAGGGGGGATGTGCAGTACATAGCGCTCCTCACATACATATTCTTTAGAAAACCCTCCGTAAGTGCGTCCTCCACTTATAAGATCGACCCCATTAAAACTCATCGTACAGCTATTGCACAGCTGCTCTTGATGCTCATGACATTCATCGCATTCCCCACAGCTATCCGCAATACACCCGATGCCTGCAAGATCGCCCACTTTAAAGCTTTTCACTTGCTGGCCTACACGCGTTATTCTTCCTATAATTTCGTGCCCTGGAACGACAGGGTATACCGCGTCGCCCCAATCGTTTTTTATCGTGTGCAGATCACTGTGGCATATGCCGCAATAGAGAATCTCCATGGCTACGTCGTTGTCTCTGAGTGCTCGCCTAGCTATCTTCATTTCATGCAAAGGCAACTCCTGCCCTTCTGTACCGAATGCTTTTATCTGAGTGTTGTCCATTGTAAAAGAATTGATTTACGGTGAATGTATTATTGCTCTGATGGATATACTATCCCATAAGCAAAGATAACGAATTTTTTATGAAATCAATGGAGACTTTACACGGGTACAGTCCCTCTCTTTTTAGTAAGACTGCATTTTATTTCTCTGCGCAGCTGCTTCTATCGTTGGGTGCTGTGCTGCTAATCACGGTATGCTCAGCATAGATGGACAGAAAAGAGAGAGTGATAAACGTTGTACCTCGTGACGTAAAAAACGCGTGACAGTTTGCCAAAAGTGTCGCTCGAGGAAAAATACTTATGTTATGAAAAAGAAAAGAACTTCCTATTCTTTTCTTTTCACTTGGTTCGAAGGGCGCGATCCAGAGAGCCCGGAAAGAATAATAATCGTATTAGATTGAATGAGTCGGAGGAGAGTTTACTAGCTGGGAGAATTAATCTTCATCGTCACAATCAAAAAAATCATCGTCTAGCGTATCCAAAAAATCATCGTCTAGCGTATCCAAAATATCCTCCTCGTCATCGAAATCAAAGAAGGATTCGTCTGCTGAGAAGAATGAATCGTTTTCAGACATTTGTTCGACAAAGCCTTCGAGTTTGCGACGCTCTCTCTTCGTCGGTCTTCCCGTACCTTTAGCTCGATCTATGAAACCGGATATTTTCTGAAGTTCTAAAACTTCATATTCCGAAGCAGGCGTGATATTGTCAATATATTCGGGAACCAACTTGGCCCCCATTCTTTGCTTAGCTATTTTTAATACACGATAAGTCAGTGTGATAGGGGGCTTTCGTACAGATATGGTATCACCTATATGAATCAGTCGAGATGGCTTGACTGGAGAGCCATTGACAGATACGCGATTTTTTTTACAGGCATCTCCTGATATTGTGCGGGTCTTGAATATACGTACCGCCCACAGAAAACTATCAATTCGGACGCTATCAGACATAACAGAAAATTATGCTTTTGATTTTGCAGGGGAGACAGAAGAAGGATTTTTCGATGGTAGAATACTTTTATTGTGCCAATTCATGGTACGAGCGATGCCTACAAGACAAAAGTCGCTTATTGTGGCCAATGCTTCCTTGTCTATAAGGGGGAGAAGTTCGTTTTCTTCGGGAGTGAAGTGCCCTAAAACAAAGTCTACTTGTGCGGCTTTTGGGAAGTTATTGCCTAATCCTATTCTCAGTCGGGCATAGCCCTCAGAGCCAATCAGTTCATTTATGTTTTTAAGCCCGTTATGTCCAGCAGCACTACCAGACGGCTTGATCCGTAAAGTTCCAAAGGGCAGGGCTAGATCATCCACAATGACCAAAACCCGCTCAATAGGGATATGCTCTTTTTCCATATAGTAGCGTACGGCCTTCCCACTGAGATTCATGTAGGTTGAAGGCTTGAGAATGAGAAGTTCGGCATTCTTTATTCGCCCACGGGCGATATCTCCATATCGAGCCGTTTCGAAAGAAGCATTTACTTTTTCAGCTAGGGCAGAGGCGATACGGAAGCCTACATTATGGCGGGTCCCTTCGTATTCTGCGCCGATATTACCGAGTCCTACGATAAGGTATGTCACGTCAATGATGCACTTATGAGTGGATAAAACAACTTCCCCTACGCATTACTGGGCAGGGGAAGAGAACCAAAATTTATTGGATATATTTGAAAACTACTCTAAACGGGGAGTCTTATTCTTCTGTTTCTTCCTCTTCGTCGTCTGTGATAGCTTTACCAGCAGCAGCGGCAGCACCTCTAGCAGCACGTGTGAGACGTACAGAAGCAACTACGGCGTTGGGGTTGTTTACGATCTCAAATCCTTCGAAAGAAAGCTCACCTACCTGCAGTGATTTTCCCAGCTTAAGTTTCGTTACATCGATATGCAAGCGTTCGGGGATTTTGTCATAGGTAGCTCTTACTTTGAGTTTGCGGAGTTCTTTGATCAGTTTACCCCCGGCACGTACCCCTGCAGCGTGTCCATCGAGTGATACAGGGACTTCCATGATAATAGGCTTTTCGTTGTCTACTGCGAGGAAATCGATATGTAAGATACGGTCGGTTACAGGGTGAAACTGAATTTCCTTGAGTACGCACATCATTTTCTGGCCATCGAGATCCATGTCTACAGCATAGATGTCGGGAGAGAAGATAAGGTCACGTACAGCAGCTTCCTCAACCAGGGCGTTGATGTTTTCTTTCTTCAGACCGTAGATGTTTACGGGAATAATGTTTTGCTTACGAAGCTCGCGGCTAGCTTTCTTGCCGATGTCTGAGCGATTTTTTGCAGATAAAACAAATGTTTTCATTGATCGATTTTGTTTTTAGTGTTACTCAAAATTAGACGTACTAATTTCCCATCACACGTAACGGCCTCAGTCATACTGCGACCATACGCCTACTCCTGAGTACATCATCTACGCTACAAAAAAAAGAGCCCATAGATATGAAGGACTCAGAGTAGCTGTAGCTTGAACCTCCTGAAGTAAGCCGGTATGAAAAACAGACTTCTTATGTGGGCCCAATAGGATTCGAACCTATGACCCCCTGCTTGTAAGGCAGGTGCTCTAAACCAGCTGAGCTATAGGCCCCCATTACGAATGATATCGTAATGCAATAACGACATAAATAGTATAATTTATATTTGTGTGGGCCCAATAGGATTCGAACCTATGACCCCCTGCTTGTAAGGCAGGTGCTCTAAACCAGCTGAGCTATAGGCCCTTTATACACAATATACTGATGCTATAGAAGATCGCACTGCTTACGTGGGCCCAATAGGATTCGAACCTATGACCCCCTGCTTGTAAGGCAGGTGCTCTAAACCAGCTGAGCTATAGGCCCTTGGGCGATCATCTCAAAAATTGCATGTAGCTTACTTATTCGTTTCTAAGATGAGAGTGGGCCCAATAGGATTCGAACCTATGACCCCCTGCTTGTAAGGCAGGTGCTCTAAACCAGCTGAGCTATAGGCCCTCTCGTAGCTACTTGCTGTGGAAGATACGCATAGCCCGCGTGGCTCGCAGTATAAACCACTACTCCAATTTTTGTAGCTCTGCAAAGGTACAACTTTTTTTTCAAAATACAATAGTTTTAGCGGAAAAATTTTCCCGCCACCTTTCTCCTGGGCAAGCAGTGGTCACTATGCACAAGTCAGTAACCGTCTCTCTCCAGAGAATTTTATTACATCAGGCATCTCCTTCCGAGCGCAGGGGTAGGGTGAATAAATGAATCTTTTTTCTTCCTTGTATTGCCTTGGTGAAAATACCTTCACTAAGCTTTAAATAGTAAATAACAGGCTTATCCTCTGCTGCTGAAGCAATACGGAGGTAGGCTACACAGCAATCCGCAAAAAATAGGGCCCATAGGGCGATAGCTCTACAGACTCCTATTTTACAACTCTTCTGGAAGGTAAGAACGGATAGTCGCTGCTACTTGTTCGAAGTCCCCTTCGCCAAGAACTACTTTTTCACGGTTGTAAAACGTCTCTTCACTCTCAAGGGGTATGAGATGGATATGTGCATGAGGGACCTCCAAGCCCAAAACGGCCATACCTACTTTTTCGCAAGGATAGGCTTTCTTTATGGCCTGTGCAATTTTTTTGGCAAAGCAAACCATTGCTCCCAACAGCTCGTCGGGAAGATCAAAAATATAGTCGACTTCTACCTTGGGGACTACCAGTGTATGCCCAATCGCTTTTGGTGAAATGTCTAAAAAGGCATAAAAATGTTCATTTTCAGCTATTTTATAGCTGGGGATCTCTCCTTGGATAATATGGGAAAAAATAGTTGCCATAATGTTTTATCCTCTAAAAAGTTATGTTTTACTGTTTGCAGCAAAGATAGTTTATTTTCCCATTATGGCGCAGCTTTGTTCGGGACGAAAATACACAAAGGAGCGCTCTCTTATTTCATGGAACCCATTACTGAAAGCTCCTCTTGCCAAAAAAATATTGATCCTCCTCCCTAATAAGCTGAGCTAATAGAGAGGAGGACAATACTATGAATAATAAAAGCGATATTGCAATACCGAGTTCTGATGCTCGTTAGGACTTTTTCCGTTGGCCGTAGATTAGATCATAAATTTCAGACCACAGAAAACCGTGCGGGGAGCAAGAGGTCCATAGATATATGCACTGTCTCGATCAGCTCCTCTGTCGAAGTCTTTTTGGAAGGCATTGAATATATTGTTAATCCCGATATTGAGTTCGAGGCGAGTCTCGCGGATGTGCATTTCATAGGATAGTTTTGCACCAAACTCTACCATTGTAGGCGTTTTTTCGAGGCGGTCGATGCGTATTTTGCGGTTTTCATCTTCAGCGCTTACGCCTTGTTTGTCGAAGTATTCATCGAATTTAGCGGCATCGTGTCCAGCATTGATATCACTCAGAGCGGATGCACCTCCGTACACAATGGAGTGGGGTACTTTCATCGGCCCATAGAGATTGGCGTTTAGCGAAAGGTTGAGTCCGTGCATAAGTTCGGCATTGAATGTAAGGTAGCCATAGACATTCGGGGTACGAATCATCTCGTTGCTTTCTTGGGCTTCATTGACTACGGCGCCGTTTTCTACTTTAGGCATGCCGCCATCATCGATGGACTTACCATCTACGGTGGCTACATAGCTACCCCATTCTACAGGTTTGTCGTATTTGTGAGATACGATACTTAGTCCGGCTTGCAGCTGCAGGATACGCCAAGCTAGGCGACCTTCGATATTTACACCGTATACTTTTGCTCCATCACTATTGGTACGTTCGTAGTAACGGAAGCCTTTAACGGTCTGGTCTGTTTCCTCGTCTACGAAAATATTGAGCAATCGGTTGTAGAATCCTTCAACAAGGATGTTGCCGCGGAAAGCACCCCAATTGCCATAGAGGTCAGCACTCAGTGTGATGGCATGGCTTTCTTCTGGTTTTAGATCAGGCGAGTTGAAGATTTTTTTCTGTTCTCCGTTAGCATATCCCACGTGGAGTTCCTCGTCGAAAATCTGTGGTGCGCGGAAGCCTTTGGCATATGTAGCTCGGAGATTGATATCCTTTGTGGGGTTATAGCGAAGTGTGGCGCGAGGACTAAAAATAGGATTAGCTACAAGACTATGTTCATCCAAGCGACCTCCAAGCAGGATACCAAACATTTCATTTTTCCATTCTATCTGGGCGATCTGGCTGAATACATTGATCTTCTGTGATAGTTCGGGAAATGCGGAAACGTACTTGCCGTCTTCTATAATAGGCTTACCTTTTTCATCTACAGAGGGCGTCCACTCGCGGACAGGAGTCCTGTCGGATAGCTTGTCGAAAGTATGTTCGACTCCGAGGAGGATCTGTGCTGGCATAAATAGGAAATTCGCTATGTCGTAGGTGTATTGCAACCCTGTATTTACGGTAAACCCTTTTGTTACGCCATAGTTACTACCATAGCTCTCGGGATCGACAGGAGTTCCTACATCAACCCCATGATCGCCAAAGTCGCTCCAGCTACCTACACCTCCGTAGTAGGAGTTGCGATCAACGCTTTGAGCAGAGCTATATAGAGAAAAGTGGTGCTGCAGGTCGGGGCTAAAGGCATCAAATTTGATATTGCCGCTATAAATCTCGTGGCGAAGCCTTTCGGATATTTGAGCGACATGGTCGGGGTACTCCAGGTGGTCTCCACCTCTTCGGTACTCATGGATGGTGTGGATTTCTCCGGAGAGACGCATTAAGTCGTTTATTTTTGCGAAAGCATTCGCTCCAATTGATTTACTTTGTAGTTTGCCTAATTCGGTGAAGCCGTCGCCATCTTTATCCCATCCTTTTCGGTTACGCGCCTGTCCGAAGAGGATCAGTCCTGCCTTGCCATCGTTACTGACGATAGATGCATCGAAACCTAAAGTATTGTCGGGCTTAGATACACCCGTAAGAGAGAAAGACTCCGTGACATTAGCGCTATTGCTGGTGGGCATTTTAGTGATGACGTTGATTACACCACCGATAGCACTACTCCCGTAAAGTGCCGAACCTCCACCGCGTACGACTTCGATTCGATCAACCATGGAGGTGGGTATTTGCTCCAGACCATAGATACCTGCTAAAGCACTGAATATAGGGCGGCTGTCGATGAGTATCTGAGAGTATTTTCCTTCCAATCCATTGATACGCACTTGGTTAAATCCGCAGTTCTGACAATTGTTTTCTACGCGCAGACCCGGTTGGAAAGAAAGCCCTTGTAGTACATTGTTGGCATTGGTGCGAGCGAATACTTTCTCGTCGATAATACCTACAACTACAGGCGCTACGCGACGTAATGTCTCATGCCGATCGGCGGTGACCACTACTTCATCAAACTGTACCAAGTCTTCTTCCGCTTCAAAGTTTACTTCACTGAGTTTGTTGGCCGTTACGTTCACTACCTTTTCTTGGGAAAGAAGGCCTACACCACGCATCACCAGCGTGTAAGTGCCCGGTTTTAAGTGCGTAATGAAGTAATGTCCACTGCCGTCGGTAGTCGTGCCGAAGCGTGTGCCTTTTATTTGAATGGTCACTCCAGGAATGTGCTGGCCCGTAGCGGCCTCTATGACGTGCCCAATAATATTGGCATCGCTGGGAGTAGAATTGGAGTGTTTGTGCGTAGTGTTGCTTTGCGCACAGAGCTGAGAAGGTAAAGAAATAAGCAATAGCACAGCTATCGCCATTCCATAAAAGTACTTGAGTTTCATCTGATTTTGGAGGTTATACGATTATGCGATTATTATCCTTAACACAAGGGTTTCAGCATACTGTGGCAGTCTGAAAAAGCAAACCCACGAAAGACTCACTTTTCCGACTGCAAAGTTACGCAGTTTATTTTTCTGCGGCAATCACCATTTTTGGTGATTTGGGATAAAATCTTACTAAATAGTAGGTATTGAAGATACTCTATATTACCTCTACATTACTTGGTCTATGAAGCCTTTGCATCTCTCGAATTCAAATATTATTGCTATCTTTGCTGCACGTATGACCAAAACAAATCTATCGTCCTTCTTACTCACTGCCGAGCGTTGGCATGATATATCGATGGGCCACCGTGTGGTAGGCCATGAACATAAGTGCAGGCATCTTCATGGCCACAATTATCGAATTCATTTTATATGTCAGGCTCCTCAACTAGATGAGCTAGGCCGTGTTGTCGATTTTGGCGTGATCAAGGAGCGTCTCTGCAATTGGCTGGAAATGGAGTGGGATCATAAGATGATGATCTACGCTGAAGACCCCCTTTTAGAGCAGCTCCAGCAGCTTGTTCCCGAGGATCTGGTCGTGGTACCCTTTAATCCTACAGCCGAAGCTATGGCTATGTATTTAGTACAGCAGGTAGGCCCTCAGCAGCTATCTGGTACAGGTGTTGAATTGGTGGCCTGTAAGATCGAAGAAACTTATAAGTGTAGTGCTACTTATCGGCTCAACTCTACGCAATGAACTCGATTTCGCTTCCCGTCAATGAGATTTTTTACTCTCTGCAGGGCGAGGGTGGTCAGACTGGACTACCCGTTATTTTTATTCGCCTTTCGCATTGCAATCTTCGCTGTAGTTATTGCGACACCTCTTTTTCGACTTATACAATCTACTCGTTGCAGGAGTTATTAGCGGCTCTCCAGCGCTATCCCTCGCATAATATTCTATGGACGGGCGGTGAGCCCACCTTGCACCTCACATCCGAGATAGTCGCTTTTTTCAAGGCGCAGGGATATCGCCAAAGCATCGAAACCAATGGCACCAATCCTGTGCCTGAGGGGATTGATTATATTACCTGTAGCCCTAAGCCTGAGGCTTTTGCTCATTTATCAAAAAATTTTCCTCAGGGTGTCGATGAATGGCGCTTTCCCTTTGGTGAAGGTATCCCGTTGCCTCCCGATAGATTGCTTTTGCCCAAGGCGGAAAACTATTTCTTAAGTCCAATATGGGCTAACGATAAAGCAATAAACGAGCAGACAGAAGCGTTGAATAGTTGTATAAACTATATTTTGAAGCACCCCGAATGGAAATTAAGCGTGCAACTTCACAAATTGTTAGGTTTCCAGTAGCTTTTTGGCTTATTCTTCTCCTGCTGCTGAGTGGATGCAAGGTCGCCAAGATCAAGGATGCCGAGTTAGCCGATAAGGCTGGAAGATATGCCTTAGCAGCCGATATATACAATCGTATCTACCGTGCTACAACTCGCAAGGAGCCCGAGCGTAAAGCTTATGTAGCGTTTAAGGCAGCAGAGAATTATGCCGCTATGCACAATTATGCCAGGGCCCTCAATCTCTATATGGCTGCGCTCAATTACAAAATTCCCGATTCATTGGTGCTGCTGCACATAGCAGATTGCTATCGCAGCATGAATAAGCAAGCCGAAGCCCTTAAATATTACCATCGTTATCTGGCATACGACCCGCAGTCTCGTCACGCTCAAAAGGGCGTGCAAGGTATTAAGGAGCAGTACGAATTGTCGCTCAACCCCTATCGTTTTCATGTCGCCAATGAACAGAAGATAAACTCTGCAAAAAGTGATTTCGGCGCAGTCTATACTGCGGATGGATCGACCTTATATTTTAGCTCCGCTCGTAGTAGAAATGCCGAGTACGACAATCCTGTTACCGGTGAAAAAAACAACGCACTCTATCTCATCAAAAAAGATGCCCAAGGCAAGTGGTCCAGACCCGACAGCGTTTCGGGCGGAATCAATGATGGTGGTGATATAGGCACTCCTGCTATAACACCCGATGGCACTACCTTATACTATTCCTACGCTCCGCAGACAGACGACTATCCGACGACGGTAAAGATATATCGTTCTACAAGAGATGGGGATGGTGGCTGGAGCAAAGGCCAGCTAGTCCCTCTCTGGGAAGACTCTCTAAAGATGGCCGCACATCCTACGATCAGTGCTAATGGTAGACTCCTTTATTTCGTAAGCGATGGAGGCTACGGAGGAAAAGATATCTACTATATACCGATAGAAAATATAGGAGGCTCGCGTCCGATTAATATGGGTGAGCACGTGAATAGCGCTGGCGATGAACTTTTCCCTACTGCGGTAGGAGACTCGTTGCTTTACTTTTCTTCTAATGGCAGAGGAGGACTTGGGGGATTGGATCTCTACCGCGCCGAACTGGATAGTTCGGCTACGTGGCATGTCACTCATTTGGGAGCCCCTATGAATTCTTATGCCGATGATTATGGTATAGTTTTTCATCCTCTCCCACAGGAAGGCTATAGCATGGAAGGCTATTTTTCCTCTACCCGAAATGATAGACGCGGCTATCCTCATTTTTTTCGCTTTTGGCAAGAGGCTATCCTCACAGAACTAGAGGGTTTTGTCTTTGATCGTGAGGGGAACCCTATCGAGGGGGCTGTTGTACGTATTGTCAATCAGTGGTCTCCTGAAGAAGAACTCAAAGTATCTACTCGTGCGGATGGCTACTACTTAGCACAGCTTTCCCCTGGCACCAAGTATCTATTGCTGGCTACGCATGCCGACTATCTCAACCAATATGCTTCTTTTGCTACGGAGACCGCTACGGAAAATCAATTTTATTCGGTGGACTTTCACTTGGCTGCAAGGCACCGCCCGGAGGTCTTTCAGAATATTTATTATGATTTCGACAAAGCAGATCTGCGCCCTGAAAGCCAAAAAGATCTGGACGAAATGGTAAAAATACTTCAGGAGAATCCCGATATCAAAGTAGAGCTCTCCAGCCATGCCGATCGGGTGGGTTCGGATGCTTACAATGAGGGCCTTTCAGAAAGAAGAGCAAATTCCGTTGTCGACTATCTTGTATCCAAAGGAATAGACCCTAGTCGACTTACAGCAAAGGGATATGGGAAAACAAAGCCTCGCGATGTAACCGACGCCATGCGTAAAAAATATCCCTTCATGGCTGAAGCGACCCAACTTGACGAACAGTTCTTGCAAACTTTATCTGAAGAAGATATTGCTACATGTGATCAACTCAATAGAAGAACAGAGTTTACCGTCTTAGAATAAAAGCTATGATCCAATATCTACCTACCGAGCTACCCGATGTGTGGCACCTCCTGCCCGAGAAGTATGGTGATGCACGAGGATACTTTACGGAGCTACTACGCTTTCCGGAGTTTTATGACCGTATGCCTTGCCAGCCTTTTGTACAAGAGAATGAATCCTTGTCCTCAAGAGGTGTGCTAAGAGGTATGCACCTGCAGCGAGGGGATGCCGCTCAGGCAAAGTTGGTAAGAGCTGTATATGGGCGCGTGCTGGATGTAGTGGTAGACCTCCGCTATTCAAGCCCCACTTTTGGGCGATATGTGGCGGTCGTTTTAGATGGTGAGCAGAAAAATATGCTTTTTGTGCCACGTGGTTTTGCCCATGGATTTCTGACACTCAGTGAGCAGGCACTCTTCAACTATAAAGTAGATAATGTTTATGCTCCCAATACAGAAATATCGATTTCACCTTTCGATGATGAGATAGCTATCCCTTGGGTACAATTGGCTATACAGCATGCCTCTCCCCTCGAAACACCGCTTTCGCGTGAGCAATTTATTCTTTCTGACAAAGATATAAAGGGCATTTCGCTCTCCGATTTTCGGCAACAAAACATCAACCACTAATCATGCAGATATACAGTGTGCTACGTGGGGAGAATACATCTCCGATCCTCTATTACAAAGGAGACCAACTACTGCGCATGGGCTACCCCTTTTATCTTCCCAGTCGAGAGGAACGCTATGTTGCTTATCCAGCGTTAGTCGTAAGAATAGGAAAATTGGGTAAAGAGGTCCAACCTCGCTATGCACACCGTTATATCGATGCTTTGGGCGTGGGATGGGATCTCCAACAACCTGAAAAATTGGCACGTCTCCGCCTGAACGGCTTTCCATGGCAAGAAGCCGTAGCTTTCGCAGAATCTTCTTCGGCTACCTTGTCTTCGTCGAATGCTGCCGTATCGGGCTTATCTCCTTTTTATACCATATCATATACCTGCGATGGTGTTCCTTACAAAGACCCTTTGATCATTTCGGAAGAAGAGATCCGAGAGGGGATAGCGACTTTTTCGGCTTGCCGATTGATCAAGCAAGGCGACTTACTCTTTTTCTTGGGAAAACCCATTGCATTGCTTGGTGATCCGCATTCGTCAGTCTCCTTGCAGATAGGGTGTGACCTGCACGCTTTTCTCTATTTATCGGTTGGTATTGAGCAGGGATTTTCGGCTTTTGCAGAAGATTTATTACGCATTCGTTGATGATCGTACAATAAAAAATGTAGAAGAGAACGCTATTTCCTTTTTTATACCTGATTAAGAAAAAAGAAAAAAACACCCCAATGGATCGGGATTTAATTTCTGTTCCTTCAGGATTGAAGAAAAATTCTATCGTAAGCCGAGAAAAGGCGCATTCGGATCTGTTTATCTTTTTTCTATCGCCTGGTAATTTTTTATACTTAGACTCTCCCATGACACAAAAAAAGCGGTGGAGTTGGTTATATCTCTACCGCTTTTTTTGTATTTCTATGGTTACATTCATCAGTTTTTTAATCTGATGATATCGATATCGATCTCTTTTTTTAGCGTTAAGCCGTTGCCAAAAGAAAGGCTTACTTGGATCTTTTGACGGGGGAATATAGGATCCTTTGTAAATTCAATACTCATTGTTAATCCTTTCTTGAATAGCCCTTCTTTTCCCGAGAAGCCTCCCCCGCGTAAGGCGGGGTGTTTAATGGGGTTAAAGCCAACTTCCGGCTCTATCGAATAGCCTCTTTGATAATGACTTACCCCAATACTAGGATCGTAATTAGTATCGATAGTGGGATCAAATACATGGTCAAAGGAGGTGTATCTGATCCGGATGATATCTTTCAATGAACTTCCCTCGGGATGCTCTGCATCATATGAGGAGAGGGCTTTTATCTCTATAGAAGAGATGGGGGCCTCTGTCGTTATGTTGTCCACGGGTGTTGCATGCTCATATCCTTCTTTTTTGGGGAGGTCTCCAATCTTTTCGGCAAGCCTTTTAAACTCCTCTTTGTGTTCCTCACCATGCCAATAGTATACCTTTCCGGATAACATGAGCAGGAGGGCCGTTCGATCGGGGATTCCTAGTTGGTAGCCATTATTATTATTTGGTTTTAGCTCTAAATCCCCAATTTTCACAATGGCATCAAAGAGATAAGGGGTTATCCACCCATCTCCGTCTATATTTTCCTTCTTTGGATCGCGTTGCTTATGACAAGCGTTTAGCGTTATGGCACAAAGGAATGTGCTCAGTAGTAAAATAAAGTGTTTCATCGTTTTCTTATCTCTTTAATAATTTCATGATTGTATTGGAAATTGCCTTTCACGCCATAAGTCCTGCAGTCTGCTTTTTGAGAACTTTTCATTTCTGCCCCTTTTACGGTATTAAACGCTTTGCTTAGATAGTATCCATTCGTATCATCATCCCAACCCAAGTTGCAATGAACTAGCTCTTTGGTTTGGTAGCCCAACTGCTCCTGCTTTTTGGTGAAACGATTAATTTGGGTCACGGTACGTCGTACTTCTCTAATGCCATCCAGTACCCAAGCATGTCCGCCAGAGTAAGAGGTTTCTGTCTTTCCTCCCCAAAACAGAAAACGGGGTGTTCTAGTTACATGTTTAAAATAGTTCGCTCTGATGTAGACAGGTCTTTTGTTGGAGATTTCCGATTTAATCGTCTCCCATTGATAGTCACACAGGTTGCTGGATTGGTACCCAAAGGCTTTAAATGTTCTTGGGACATTACTACTGGAAGCACCACTTCCAGTTAGGCTATAGTCCATGTCCAAATTCTCAGGTTTTCCCAAATCTCGATGCAGTGTGGAAAGGATCTCCACAGAGTAGTCATCTTTCACGTCATCTATAATCGTATCCCAATCATAGGACGGATATCTATGGTAGCTCATGATCTGTGACATGGCCGTTGCTACACACCCTACTGGGGGGTACTCCCCATTTATTTTTTTTAGTTTACTATTATGAGGATATCTTTGATCCCATTCAACTGGTACTAAGGGGCCCACTTGGGATACGATTTCCCAGGGACCGAATTCATAGTCGTAGTAATCGGTCATAAAAATTTCCCGCACAGGCTTTCCGTCGCTGGTCATAAGATCGGTAATTGCTTGGTACTGCTGATTGTACTCCAGTATAGCATCGGTATTACTGAGAATAGGGATAAGATTCATGTTATCGGAGACAATAGAAATATCCAGGTATCCTTTAGGAGATGCTGTGATAATCGGTTCGTTGAATCTATTTTCAGCGATTACGATATATCCTTTATCCTCTTTAAAATTGATGACATAGATCCCTTCGTTGTCCGTTGTATCAGAAGACGAACGTAAAGAATTAGTTTTCTGAACACTCAAGATCTGCGGTCTTTCAGCAGATCTTAGTTCCTCGCCAAAAAGAACATCGTAGATAGCCAAGGCTTCGTTTATGGCTTCTTTTTCAGATAGGCAGTTTGACCTCAGCTCTTTCTTATTGTTGTAATCAGGGGTCAATTTTTTTTCTTGTCGACAGCAAGAGAGCAAAACCCACCCGATGATAGCTGCCAGTATCAACGAGATCAGTACTAATTTTTTCATCTCTTTCATAGGATATGTAAGTTTATTAATTCCAGTATCACTTCATTCTATTTGTAGCGCTCATGCTTTCATATAGAGCCACTTATGGTGTAAGAGTTATTCACCCTTGGCTACGTTGGATATATCCCCCGGGGGGATTTTCGCCGATAATGTGTATCCCTTATGTAGCTATATATAGTATCTCCAATGAGGAGGAGCCGCAGCCACCGTCCGGATGGGGAGTGTGTATACTTTTCTTCTTGTGTACAGCAAATGTAATAATAAAATTTGAATTAATCTCTTTTTTTGATAGATTTTTCATGATGCGTTGGCAAAACAACGCAATTTGAGTGGGTCAAGTTCAGGTGTGTCCGTAGATAGAGCAAGAAAAAGGAGATTTTCATATCTTCTTATATCTTGCTAAAAAACAAAAAAAAAGGAAAGGGAGTTTTCCCTTGATACTTTTCTTTTAATACTATTGCTTCAAAACGTAGTATCGCGGAAAAAAATCTTAACAATTGGTAGCATTCTTTTCTGTCGGTATAGCATCATCCTTTTGCATAGCGAAAGGGGACTCTCTCCATTGCAGTTTATTTTTTGTATACTTCATCTTAGCCGTGCCTAGCCGACTTCTTTTTAATGATGACACCGCATAATTGCCTTCTTGATATCAAGACTTTTTCCTGAAGATGCATTCGAAAAAATATATTAAAATACTGACGAAGAGTAGTAGAAAGAAAAAAAGAAAAAGGATTATCGTCCCAAGAAGCCATGGGTTTGTAGGTGTAGAGAAAAATAAGCACCTCAATAGGTATGCTAGAACGATGACCAGTGTACCGGCCTCTATCGTATAGGTCGAAAGCGACTGAAGAAACAGCTTTTTTGTCAGGGGGCGCATGCGACTGGCAAGCAGTGTGTAAACCGCTGCCAATAATGCGTTGTACAGAGGATTCAAAAAGCGTAGCACATCTGTGGAGAGAGGGGCAAAAATACGAGTGAACAGTACGGCATGGAAAAGGAGTAGGAGTAAAATTCTGTTCTTTTTTTCTATGAGAAGATTACGTGTATGGTACAGAATAGCTCCCCAGAAAAAGTAAAAAAAATAGCTAATACCCTTATCAAATCCGAGAAGGCATATGCTGTTGCTGCCTTCGTGAAGTAGGGCGTTAGCGATCAGCGAGGCAAGGCAGGCGATACCAAGAGCTACGATACGGGTAAAGTAGGGTAAAGTCTGTTTCGATAAAGGTATAGATAATAAAATGAGTACGACAAGCGTTGGAACAAAAGACTGAAAAGAAAAAAACTGACGCTGGGGGTAGATTAATTGATGCCAGAAAGAACTTTCAGATGAAAAATAAGACGATAAAAAAGTTAACTGAGGAAGAAGCCAACTGACGAAAGAAAGGAGAATGTAGGATAAAGCCACCTTACAGGCTAGTATCAGATTTTTTCGCAGGTAGTGCAGCGAAGAGTTCGGCATATCCCAATCTCTTCCGAAGGAGTAGCCTATCAATATAAACAGTAAGGGGAGTGCGATACTCAATTTTTCTACATAAAAACGATACCAACTCGGAAGAGCGACTCCCTCTGTAGGGCCTATGATATATAGCGTAAATAGAAAAAGGGTCAGTAAGCGAAAGGAGGGTAAGATGCTAAGACATTCTTTGTCGGTTTCTTGTTTCGCCATTCTCATCGCTTAATTCCAAAGAGGATCTCAATTGTTAAAATCGAAAGAGATCCCTAAACGTACATTAGGAGGAGTCGTAGGATAGTGAGGAAGCGAAAAGCGTCCGTTGCCTCGCAGAAAAAAATCGCCCCAATTATAGTATACTACATAAAAGCGTACGCGGCGCAACTTAAAGTTGGCGTATGCGTTGAGGATGGGGTAGTTGCCTATCGTACTCTCGTTCTGATTATAAAATTGCATGGAGGCAATATCATAGGTCGGTGCCTTATAGCTCGTGTGATAATAGCACTCAATGCCCGCTTGGGTAAACATCACCTTGGCTATAGGAAACTGTAAAAAGATATGCATACGCCCCGCAAACATGGGGAGAGGAAGAGCTTCTTTGTTGCTGCTTAACTGGTATACCCCCTCGATTTCGCAATTCAAGATACGCCAATGATAGAGATGTTGGACGCGAGCTTCAACTACATGAATAGGTGATGGGCATACTGCCGGAAGGCGATCATTGCCGAAATAAATATAGTTGCCCAGAGTCGCATAGTGTGCCGACAAGGTTGTGCCAAAACGAGGAAGCGATGCACTACCCCCGACTATCATTGTTTGTACAAAGGGCATCTCTTGATCCCAGCGCAAAAAACTACTGTGCATTTTCTGCATCAGAAGAGGAGGCTTGACATTATAAAATTTAGCATCAGCAGTGAAGTGGAGCGGAAATTTGAAGAGTGTAAAATAGGTTGATATATCACCGTCCACACGGATATTGCCAATGTCGTGTCCCAAAACGGCAACCTCTGTATTGACATCAAAATTGAGTCCTCTACCACTTTGGCGCGAAATCTTGCCTCCCACATAGGTCGTAAAATCCTTGTGCCGAGCCGCCTCTTTGCTCTCATCAGGAATATAATAGAAGCGATTTTCCATGCGAGCATATGCGCTAAGACCAAATTTAACCCATGGTCGGAAACCCTCTCGCAAGGATAGGGATACGGTATTGCTTAGCTGGGAAAAGGAGGTCGAGTCAAAGGGGCTATAAGCTATCGTGTCGTTGGAGCCATAGCGACCGGGATGAAAATATTCGTAGCGTTGATTGTATTCTTGTCCTAGAGACTCGTTGTTCCCAACGAAAATACGACGACTACTGCGCCATTCCATGGCATGACCGATGGTCGCTATGGGTACAAAGAGTGTGGTGTCGACAGCAGTTCGCTCGCCATTAGGTAGCCTATCGCCAAGCCAAAATCTTTTTTTACTCCCTAGGTGGTAGCTATGCGATAGGTTGACATGGCCATTCCAAAGACTATTTCCTACGCCCGATGGGTAGCGCACTGGTAGTTCGATAGACTTTATTCGTTGTCTGCCTCCGGAGAATTTGCCTGGATTGGTAATGTATTCGTCATTGACAATCCCGCCATTTTCACTGATACGAAGATAGTTGTTTCCCCCTGAAACAAAGAGTTGATAACGATCGGAACAGTAGCTGCCGAAGAGACGGTAATTGACCATTTTAGCCTTGGAGGCAAGGTAGTGACCTCGGGAAAGTAGGTAATCGAAGTCAATACCGAAATTGATGTGCTTATTGTAGTTGATAGCAATAGTCATATCGCCTTCTTCCTCTCGCTGTGTCGCCGTTCCGAATCGTCGGTATGTCAGTTTGGAATAGGGCGATTGAGTATTGTAATAAAAGATCTTATTAGGTGCGTAGAGTAGATGCTTGTAAGCGTTGGAAAAGAAGAAAGGGTCCCACTCGAGCGGACGATCGAAGAATATTTTTTGGTGTCGGAAACCTACGCCGTTGGCATTATGTCCGATGGCTACTCCAGCCCCCTCGGCATAGGAAGTGCGGTAATAATTGCTAGCCGTAGTGTCGGGAGGCGATAGGTGGGGCTGTCGAAGGTATTTGGAGAGCCGATAGGCTTTCATCGTATTTCCACGATGGACCAGTTCCAAGTCGAGATGAGCCAATACCGTATCTTGGTCAGCTACTGGAATATCGTCAGATTGAGCATGCAAGTTTGTATGCCAGCTAAGCAAGAACAGGAAAAAAAGGAGCGGCGAGGCGGCGATCTTATTTATTATGACGAAGAACTTATTCGAGTGGAAAACCATGGATCAGTTTCTAATAATGATTCTGTGGTCCGAAGTAAGTATATGGTAACGAAGAAGAGGCGTATCCGCAGGCCCCTCTACGGGGCTACCACTACCGTAAATGATATTAAATTGAGAGTGGCATACGGGGCATTCTGCATTGAGGCGATCGTTGACGATTAGTCGTACATCGCGTTTTGCTTCTTTGGGGCAAGCGAGGTCGTAAGCATAGAAGCCTGCATTGGGGGTGCTTCCTTCGGGGCTATGAATAACCAGTAGTCCTCCGTAGCCTATGCTGGTGTATACTTTATCGGGTTGCGTGATCATGATGTAGCCTGTAGGAGATAGCAACGGTTTCGCCATGGAGCTATGCAGGTCTATTTCGTAATACACAGGAAAATGCGGGATCGAAGAGCGTACTTCTCGCTGACACCCAGAGGCTCCTATTACTAGGAGTATCGAAAAAATTGTATGTAGGATTCGAGATCGTCTTATTTTCATCCGAAAACTGTTCTCCTAGAGAGCGATCAGCCTTTTACATATCGACAAGCAGAGGTGATTGCCAGCTTATTCGCTTATTGAAGTTTATCGTAAGGTAGCTTTGTAAAGATTTCGCCAATATGACCAGTGGCTTTCTTGAATAGCGGTTTAGCCATCATTTCCATAATGGCGGGCAGATCGGCTTGGATATCTACCGTAAGGTTGCTCTCCTTATCGCTTATTGCTTCGATCAATATCGTCAGAGAGAAAGAAAGTGGTAGGGGAGACTCAGCCGAGGCTAGTACTAACTTACTTTCGGGGGTGCGTTCTTTGAAATATAGCGTGATATTTCCAGCCATGGGTACGGCAATTTCACATCGGTCGTTGTCGATGACGGTTAGTTGTACGCCTTTTTCTCTGATTTTATCGAGATGTGGCTCTATATTACGAAAATCACTAAGCAAAGTATATATTTTACTTTGAGATATGGCTATTTTGTGAGGGCCAGATACTTGTTTCATTGTAGCGGAAATATGACAAAATATTTAACGTTTCCAATTGGCGGGGTCTAGACGCCATTCTTTTAGTATATCGTGCTCTTGAGCCTCGATATACCCTTTTCGTATTGCTTCTTCGATGACATATTCGTAACGCGAGAGCGTAGTCATGGGACAGTTCGCCTCCTTAAAAAGAGTCTCAGCGACCTCAAACCCGTGCGTATACACGGCGATGAGCCCCTTCACTTGAGCCGCTCTGTCGCGTAAAGCCTGTACTGCTTTTACGCTACTTCCCCCCGTAGATATAAGATCTTCGATGACTACAGTCTTCGCACCTTCTGGAAGAAAACCCTCTACTAAGTTTTCCAGGCCGTGGTCTTTGGGTTTAGGACGCACGTATACAAAGGGAAGTTGTAGTTCATCGGCTACAAGCACACCCCAAGATATCGCCCCTGTAGCAACTCCGGCGATCATTTCTGCATCGGGGTATAGATGGCGAACCATGTTGGCCATCACCTGTTTGATATAGGTGCGTGCTTCTGGGTAGGATAGCAATGTGCGGTTGTCGCAATAGATGGGGCTTTTCCATCCAGAGGCCCAAGTGAAAGGCTGTTGGGCGTTTAGCTTAACGGCATTTTTGTTGAGAAGTATTTCTGCCACTTGGCGAGCTACTGATTCTTCGGTCATATGCATGAGAGATTATTCTTTTTTTAGTAAGTCGGGTCGGAGTATTCGTGTGCGTTCCAAAGCTTGCTCTTCTTGCCACTTTTTGATGTTGGCGGCATGCCCTGAAAGCAATACAGATGGAACTTCCCAGCCATGGAAATTTGCTGGGCGCGTATAGACAGGAGGTGCTAAAAGACCATCTTGAAAAGAGTCGCTGAGAGCACTCTCGGCATCACCTAACACACCGGGTATCAAGCGAACAGCGGCATCGGCAATGACTGCTACAGCGAGTTCTCCCCCCGTAAGCACATAGTCTCCGATAGAAATCTCCATGGTCACGAAGTGGTCGCGGATGCGTTGGTCGATCCCTTTGTAATGACCGCAGAGAAAGAGCAAATTCTCTTTCATACTGAGGCTATTGGCAGTGGGTTGGTCAAAGGTTTTTCCATCAGGAGAGGTGAAGATTATTTCATCGTAGTGATGGTGGCTTTGCAAGTCTTCAATGGCTGCTGCAAAGGGCTCTATCCTCATGACCATGCCAGCCTCGCCTCCATAGGGGTAGTCATCGACGCGTCCCCATTTATCGTGCGAGTAGTCTCGCAGATTATGTACACCGAGCTGCAGGTATCCACTTTTTTGGGCTCGCCCAAGGATCGAACTAGAGAGTACCTGTTCGATAAGTTCGGGGAAAATAGTGATGACATCTATGCGCATAGGCTGGGCATTACGGTATTAGGTTCTTCTCGCAAAGTTACAAAAAAAGGATATAATATATAGGGCAAGCAGGATTGAATGGAAAAGATGAGGCAACCTCGATACGATGTTTCTATAGAAAGCATCGCAGTTGAAATCCGATAGATATTCCTTTATTGCTATTTGTAGGTGTGTAACCAAGAAAAAAACGATAGCTCCGATGAGACGAAATATAGAGGTCTGAAAAGAGTAGTCCCGAACAAAAGAACGCGCAAGTCTTGTGATCTTTGTCTATCGTCCATAGAAATCCATTCTCGGTAGCTACTCCCAACTCGAATAGCGGAAGGAGTTGATAACTGGCTTCAGCGACGCCGAGCAAACTCATACTTTTTATAGCTGGATGTTTTTTTTCTGTCGAGAGTAGGTGAGAAAAACCTGCTTTTACAGAGGATCCACCCGAAAATGTCCATTTCTCTTTTATCGGTGATGTACGGTAGAGTAATCCTAAGCCCACGCGAGATGTTGGACTGATAAGCACCGAGGAGAGAACGCCGTCTTCTTCCTGATCAGGAATGCCTTGCTCATTTGTCAAAGTCCATATCCAAGAACTCTCCTTAGGGGCAGTGATCGACACACTCTCTTTTGTATGCTCTCCGAAGAACCTGCAGGCGACATACCGGCCAATTTCTGTCGATAGTCCCGCTACAGCCGCTCCAGCAAAGGTGTCGCTCAGCCAATGTCTATTGTTGAGGATTCTGCTCCAAGCCACAAATTGAGCAATGGTAAATCCAGAAGCTTGTAAGATAGGGTATTTTTCGCCATAAAGTAGGGCGATCATTTCGGCTCCAGTGAAAGCAACTGCCGAATGTCCAGAGGGAAAGGAATTGTAGCTACTGCCGTCAGGTCGAAGTCGACCGATCCATTTTTTTGTAGGTAATATGATAAGGGCGACAGAAGTATAGGCTGCTGCATAAGCCGTAATCGCTTGTCGTCGAGAAAGAGTAGCTCCAGGAAGATTAGCGGTCAAGCAGCAAAGACCTATACCCAAGGGTGCATACTGCACATAGTCGTCTAGGTGGTAGCGTAGATGTGGAAAACAAGCATTTCGATTATCGAAGTAGTGCCGGTCCATGAAAATCGCTCCTAATGACGATGCTGATAATAGAGGCAAAGTCGTGGCGAGTATATGTTTTACATGAAGTTGCTTGCTGTGGGACGCGGAGTAGGAGTGTCGCTGTGTGCTATCTTCGGGGAAATCCTGCAGGTAGCGAAACGAATCTTCTTTTTTGTTTTTTTCTCTGAAGGCTAGATGAGGGGGGGGCTTTATGGAGCTGATTTCTTTGTGAAAAATGTTACAGTCAGTGGAGTTGTATTTTGTATCGTCTGGCTGTAGGTTATCTCTCGAATAGAGACAAAGATTATGGCTCAAGCAATACTCTGAGTAGAAATTATCTACCGTGTTTTTATTCTTGTTTTTATGCGTAATGTCCTTTGCGATGAAGGAATAGTGATCTTTCAGAGGAGCTTTTAGCTGCGATGCATACAGGGGTAAAGCTATCGCGCTTAGTAGGGATGTGGCAAGGAACAAAATAATAAGCCTTTTTACGATCATACAGGAGGCGGTTTATATTCTGCTATGCCTACGAGGGAGTAAAGAGGGGATAGTGCCGGTCATGGTGATAGATTCCTCAGGCTCACTAACGAGGCTATATTAATCGATCGCACTCTCAACAAAAGTGCTCAGCAATTCGTTGTCACTGTGCTCAATCTCTTCATAAGATCCGCTCCACTCGACCTTCCCTTTGTGTAAATAAACGATATGCTCTCCGATGTTGCGAAGCGAATTCATATCATGCGTATTGATCACAGTGGTAATGCCAAATTGATGAGTGAGTTTGGATATTAATTCGTCAATCTGAGCGCCTGTCTGTGGGTCCAGTCCGCTATTGGGTTCATCGCAAAAAAGATAGTCTGGGTCATTGACTAAGGCACGGGCCAAGGCACATCTTTTCATCATACCTCCACTGATTTCTGCGGGGTATTTGTAAATAGCCTCTTCGAGTCCTACCTGCTCGATAAAATACAAGGCTTTCTCTACGCGCTCTATACGAGGTTTGTAGGAAAACATATCCAACGGAAAGAGTACGTTGTCGAGTACAGTCATGCTATCAAGGAGTGCGGATCCCTGGAAAAGAACGCCTATGTGAAGCCGAAGTTTTTTTATCTCTTTGGGTGACAACTTGCATAGATCAATATCTTTTCCAAAGATGATCTCTCCCTCTTGGGGGGTGAATATGCCGATGAGACTTTTCAGCAGTACCGTTTTTCCTGCACCACTGCGCCCAATAATTAGGTTGGTTTTACCCGTTTCAAATGTTGCTGAAACTTTGTTGAGTACGACCTTGTCTTCAAAGCCGACTTTTATATCTTTTACTTCGATCATATCTTACAACAACAAAAGATTGGTTAATAGCAGGTCTGCCAGTAAGATCAGTACACTACTGGTCACTACGGCATTGGTACTCATACGTCCTACAGCTAGTGCACCTCCTTTTACAGTATAGCCAAAGTAGCAGCTACCCGAAGAGATGATAAAGGCATATACCAGGTTTTTAAGGATGGAGTTGAGGATATTGTATGGGGTAAAGAACAGTTTCATGCCATATTCAAAGTCGGTGGCCGTAAGATCTGGCGTCACATAGGTGGCTATAAAGCCTCCGATAATGGCAATGGTCATGCTGATAATGGCCAGTACGGGTACGAAGACTAAAAAAGCAGATATCTTTGGTAGGATAAGAAAATTTGCCGAGTTTATACCCATCATTTCGAGCGCATCTATCTGCTCTGTTACACGCATAGTGCCCAATTCACTAGCAATACTTGATCCTACTTTTCCTGCCAATATGAGGCACATAATCGAGGAACTGAACTCTAGGAGCACTATTTCTCTGGTCGCATAGCCTATGGTAAATGGAGGGATGAGAGGACTGCTCATATTGATTGCCAGCTGTATAGTGATTACCGCTCCAATGAAAAAAGATATAATCATGACAATCCATATGGAACTGATCCCGATTTTCACTATTTCGTCGACAAGCTGACGAAGAAACATACTCCACCTGTCTGGTTTGGTGAAAACCTTTTTCATCAGTAGGGTATACTCACCGACATTATGAAGTGCTTGCAGTATAGCAGCTTTTCTTTTTTTTGCTCTGTAGCTCCCTTTTTGCTTAACCAGCTTACGCATCACTTCCCGCTCTCGTTGCTGAGGCGTTTTGTTCATTCTGCGTTTGCTTTTCACTGTTTTTTTGTCTATGCTGTTTTCTTTTTTGTTCATGGCATTTATAGCGCATCCGTAGCGTTCCAACCTTGGGCTACTAAGCTGATTTCCTCATCTCCTCGTGTGATTATCCTGCATCCACTATCTTCATCGGTTACTTTGCCTATGATTTGTATCCCTTCAATAGGGCTGATCGTATTGTATGCAGATAGCGGCAGTGTGAAGAGCAGCTCATAGTCTTCGCCTCCGTTTAGAGCAGCTGTCAGAGGATTGATATTCATTTCTTCGGCTTGGGCGTGGGTCTCATAGTCTATAGGCAATTTATCTTCGTAGATGGATATGCCCACATGGCTCTTTTTGGCGATGTGCAGCAATTCACTGGAAAGACCGTCGGATATATCGATCATCGCAGTAGGTGTTAATTGCAGGTTGTGGAGCAATTCCACGACATCAGCACGCGGCTCAGGTTTGAGTTGTCGCTCTATGATATATTCTCTTCCCTCGAATTTGGGTTGAAAAAAAGCATCTTGACAGTCCATAAAAACTTTCTTTTCACGCTCGAGGAGTAGTAGTCCCATGTAGGCAGCACCTAGATTGCCAGAGACGCATACTAGATCGTTTATTTTGGCCCCACTTCGATAGGTTACCTTTTCTCGTTGAGCAACTCCGATGGCTGTAATGCTAATCATAAGTCCGTTTACGGAGGCGCTCGTATCCCCTCCTATGAGGTCTACTTGATAACGTTCGCAGGCTCTATAGATGCCCTCGTATAGATCTTCTATTTGCTCTACGGAGAGTTTAGATGAAATCCCTAGCGACACAGTGATTTGCTCCGGCTTTCCATTCATAGCGTAGATGTCGGAAAGGTTCACGGCTACAGCTTTATATCCTAAGTGCTGAAGGGGGGCATAGGTGAGATCAAAATGAATACCTTCGAGCAAAAGGTCGGTAGTAATTAGCGTTACTTCCTCATCATTTCTTTCGATCACAGCACAGTCGTCACCGATAGCATGAATAGTACTACTATTGGCGGTCTTATTATCTTTTGTTAAGCGATCGATCAGGGCAAATTCGCCAAATTTACTCAGAGGGGTAGGCATAGGCTATTTTTTGGAGCTAAACGAGTTGTTGGTGAGTGGTTGATTCTTTATTTTTGAAGATATTTCTTCTGTAATATTGGCTAAGAAAGTATCTTCTTCATGACGTAAGAAGGCTATTTTGAGGGGAAGATAATAGATTTTTGATCGCGCTTCTTCGCTAAGACTCTCTTTCATGTCTATAAGTCGGACAGCATCCTTTTCTGTCGTTATGATAAAATGATCTTCTGCCCAATCGTTTATTTTATCGATCTCTTCATCGTCAAAAAAATGATGATCTGCCCAAGCGCATTCTTCGGCCACGCGGGTAAAATGTTTTTTTGCCCCTTCAAAGAAGTGCTGAGGCGAAGCGATACCGGCGCACAGTACTGTAGGAGAGGAAAGTGTGAGTGACGGAGCGTTGGCTGGCAATGAGAAAACGGATCGAGGAGGGAGTACATCTGCGCTCATGTAATAAATCTTCTGATGAGCAAAGAGATCTAAGTTGCGATCCATGATCCTCATATCCATTGGAGATATACAGGGCGGGCACTTGGTTACTATCACGATCTTGGCCCGAAGACGGCTTTTAGGGGATTCACGCAAACCGCCTAAAGGGAGAAGGCGATCTTCGTAGTACGGGCAGTCGTACCGGGTGAGCAATATAGAGAGGTGCGGCGTCACAGATCTATGCTGATAGCCGTCGTCCATGATGATAACGTGGGGTCTTTCTTCACGTGGTAAAACCGAAAGGAAGTCAATTGCCCGTTGTCTATTGGCATCAACCGCTATGATGGCCTGTGGATAGCGACGGTACAGTAGGTAAGGCTCATCTCCTAATTGCGCTGCGCTGCTCTCTTCAGAGGCGATCTGCAAACCCTTGCTTTTTCTTTTGTATCCACGGCTGACAACCGCCACACGGTAGCCTTTTGCAATAAGTTTCTCCAGTAGATAGGCTACAAAAGGGGTTTTCCCCGTTCCTCCTGCGGCTATATTCCCAACGCAAAGGATGGGAATGTCATAATCTTTGCTTTTTTTCCAGCCTTTGTCATAGGCCCAATTTCTAAGTGCCGTTCCCCATCCGTAGAGTATGGAGAAAGGCACTAAAAATTTATTTTTTCTATCAGGAATTTTCATGCTGGTAGAAATGAGGGTCTGAACAGGCTCAACTGCTTAGTTTTTCAGTTCATAAGGGAAAATTGCTTGTAAACCTTCTTGGTTATATAGCGTATGCGATTCATCGATGGCATCGATAGCTTCTTGAGGGAGTATTGTCGTCACAATCTTTTGATAAACATTGCCAATGAAAAGATCGAGAAATTTTGACTTAGAAGAGCGGTTCTTATAAATCACTTTGTAGTTGGATACTCCTGCCAGCGATGCCGCCTTTACGATGGCCTCGTCGAGTCCTCCTAGTTCGTCCACGAGTTTTCTTTCGATGGCCTGTTTACCCGTCCATACGCGACCTTGTCCTATGGAGTCTACCATAGCCTTACTCATCTTACGCCCTTGAGCTACACGTGAAATAAAGGTGTCGTACCCGCGTTCGATATTTTTCTGCATTTGTGCTTTTTCGTAGTCGGTGAGGCTACGGAAAAGATTAGACATCATACCCGCATTTTCATGTGTTTTTACTTCATCGCTGTTGAGGCTTATCTTATCGGCCGTACCTGCCAGGTTAGGGAACATGCCGAAGATACCGATGGACCCTGTAATAGTTACAGGCTCAGCAAAAATATAATTAGCTGCGCAGCTGATATAGTATCCGCCACTAGCGGCATAGTCGCCCATTGATACGACGATTGGTTTTTTACTTTTGATATAGCAAACGGCATCCCATATCTGATCGGAAATAAAAGCACTTCCCCCAGGGGAGTTCACACGTAGAACGACAGCTTTGACATTATCGTCATTAGCTAATTTGAGTAACTCTGGAGCCGTTTTTTCGTCGATTACACTCTGCTGTCTGAAGTCAGTTGTCGCTGGAGCGATATTGCCTTCTGCGATATAAACGGCAATCTTATTTTTCGACTTAGAAGAGCTTTTCTTGTTCATCGGGAGTACAAGGTCCGAAGGAGCAATGAAGCGCAGGTCATCGGTATCGTCGACACCAATTTTCTTACACATGGCTTCTTTGACTTGGCGTTCGTAGAGGGCGCCGTCAATCAATTTCTTGGTTTTAAGTTCTTCCGCACTGAGGGCAAAAGTTGTGGTGGTAGCGATGTTGTTGAATTCGGCTACAGATATCGAGCGACTTTTACTGACGGTCTGCGCGATTTCTTCCCAAAGACCAGTCATAAACGACTGTATTTGTTCGCGGTTTGCATCGCTAAAACCATCTAACATGTAGGGCTCCACAGCTCCTTTGTAGGTACCCACTTTAAAGATCATCATTTCTACGCCCAATTTCTTAAGGGCATTTTTGTAAAACAGCGATTGGGTAGAAAGTCCCTCTATCTGCATCATGCCTACAGGATTGAGGAAAACCTTGTCCGCAACGGAGCTCAAATAGTATCCTTTCTGGGTGTATACGTCGGCATAGGAAAGGATCCACTTTCCGCTTTTCTTAAATTCTTCCAGGGCTTCGCGTACTTCTTTGAGACTGGCCATGCCGGCACCTGTAAGACCTGTGTTGAGGTATATGCCACGAATACGTTTGTCGTCGGCTGCACGCTCGATGGTTTCTACCAGTTCGGAAAGCGACACGGGAGTGCTTTTTTCGCTGTCACGGAAGAGAAAGGCGAAGGGCGATTTGTTCTCGGTTTCGTGTATGCTCAGCAAATCTAATTTTAGAATAGATTTTTCGGGTATATAACTTTTCCCGATTTCTTCCTTTGAGATGGTAGAGATGACAGTAGAGACCGTAAACATCAGGACAAAGCACATAGCGATCACATAAAGTATCCCACCAGCAATGACCGCCAATAGGGCAGCTAAAAAAGTGGACCAAAACTTCTTCATGAGTATATAAACAAAAACTTAATTGCAGTCATATAGTGTACACCTTATATAAAGAAAGGTGGATGGGGATGAACCTATGGTAAGAAAAAACATTTTCTTGGTGTCTTCTCCATAACCTTCGCTCGTAAGGAAATTGGTATTTCCTCTTCATCGCAGTTATTTGGCGTGTGTATGGCCAAAAAACTTAAGGAATACACTCTTTCGCAAAGATAATAAAAAAAACAGATAAATATGCAATGCTGTACTTCTTTTGCGCACCGTATGGAGAACTTATGGAGCGTAAGATCAATCGTATCCAAGAGTAGTCAAGGAACTGCCAATAGGCAACGTAGGAGCGAGGTGCGAGCGATGACAAGAGGGGCTTTCTCCTCAAGAGAGAGACTAATGCTGGTATCTTTTGATTGAATTTGCTAAAATGGGTGACGCCATAAATGTGCAGAGTTATACCTGCGATACGATCAGGATGGACTATTGGAATTTGAACTCGTATACGTCTCTCCCATGTCCGATATCAACGTAATTGTCGCTACCGATGAAAATATCCATTGTAACAAAAAAGGAGAGCGGATAGCACCAGATAGCAGACGTCGTGTCGTGTGAACAGGGAGCTGGAAGTAACGATTGCCAGAAGTATAAATATAGACGAAATACAATAATCATAGCCGCAGACAAGTCAGTGATATGTTGAAAAGTTTTAGTATCTTTGCGAGGCAATGGAAATGAACGAAAAAGAGTTTGCTATCGCACAAATTAGTTCGCTGTTTCTTGCTCTTACATCGAGGCAGAAAGCGCAACTTTCGCAGTTGGGGGATCTGTACTTGGAGTGGAATAGCAAGATTAATCTGATATCGCGAAAAGATATCAATAATATCTACCCACACCATATATTGCATAGTGTAGGGGTCGTTTCGTTGATTCGCTTTGCCCCCTCCACGCGTATTATGGATGCTGGAACTGGGGGCGGATTTCCTGGTATTCCCTTGGCGATTCTTTTCCCTGAATGCCACTTCTATTTGGTTGATAGTATCAAGAAAAAGATTGCAGTATGCCAGGATATCGTTGGCCAATTGGGCTTAGCTAATGTTACTTGTGTCAACAGCCGAGTAGAATCTTGTAACTGTCCTTGCCATTTTGTGGTTAGCCGTGCGGCGATGCCTCTACAGCAGCTTGTTGACTATACAAAAAAATGGATACTGAGAGATAGTTTCAATGCTCTGCCTAATGGATTGTTGGCTCTCAAGGGAGGCAACCTCGAAGGTGAAATAGCTTTTGCGAAAAACAAAGTGATGGTAGAGCCTCTAGAGCAGCTCTTTCCCATGCCTTATTACGAAGATAAGAAAGTCGTCTATCTTCCAATTGTTGGATTCAAAAATTAGCTGATTTGATATGTCTTCTATCGTAAAACCATTCATATTCAATCCCGTTCAGGAAAATACCTATCTTCTCATAGATGAGGCTACAAAAAAAGCCGTTATCATCGATCCCGGCTGTATGGATAGAAGCGAATTCCAAACGATGGACCGTGTATTGGAGCAATACGATGCTACGCCCGTTGCCCTCGTGCTTACGCACCTACATTTTGATCATATATGGGGCGTACCTTATGTAGTGGAGAAGTATGGCTTACAACCACAAGCGCATCCTCAAGAAATCGATTTTATGCCCTCTTTCAATGAGCAGGTACGCCTCTTTATGCTGCCCGAAGATCAAGCGAGAAAAGACCCTGGCTATGCTCCGATCTTACCGGGTGAAGAGATCGTTTTCGGAGAGAGTCGCCTAAAAGTACTCTTTGTCCCAGGACACAGTATTGCGCATATTGCCTTCTACAACGAATCAGACCACTATGTCGTTTCTGGCGATGCGCTCTTTCGTATGGGCATCGGAAGGACAGATCTCCCTGGAGGCAATTATGATCGTTTGATACAGAGTATCACGACGCAGTTGTATACTCTCCCAGAAGAAACTGTTGTATACTCTGGTCATGGTCCCATGACAACGATAGGCTTTGAAAAATATAATAATCCTTATACTGTTTAAAATTTTCATATGAATACAGAGAAATTTTCTACGCGCCACATCGGCTTGTCCGATGCTGAGGTCAATGAAATGCTCAATGTAGTAGGCGCTCAATCGCTGGATGATCTGATGCATCAGGTTTATCCCGAAAATATATTTCTGAAGGAAGATTTGGATCTTCCCGATCCTATGAGTGAAAGAGAGCTCATAGAGCACTTGTCCGAACTTGGTAGCAAGAACACCCCCTATACTTCCTATCTAGGACAGGGCTGGTACGACTGTGTGACACCTGCTCCGATTATACGTAATGTGCTGGAAAATCCTGTTTGGTATACATCTTATACCCCCTATCAAGCGGAGATTTCCCAAGGACGTCTAGAAGCTCTTTTCAACTTTCAAACTGTTATTACAGATCTTACCGGATTACCCTTGACCAACTGTTCGCTATTGGATGAGGCTACGGCTGGTGCTGAAGCAGCGATGCTTCTTTACAATGTGAGAAGTAAGACGCAAAAGAAAACTGGCGTGAAGAAGCTTTTTGTCGATGAACACCTTTTTGCTTCCACCTTGGCCGTTATCCAAACGAGAGTGCCAGCACAGGGAATGGAATTAGTGGTAGGTGACTACCAGACGATTGATCTTTCAGATGGTTTCTTCGGTGCAATAATTCAGTATCCAGATTCTCTTGGTCGGGTCAATAACTATGATGCTTTCATGAAGCATGCTGCAGACCACGAAGTAAAAGTGGCTGTCGCTGCCGATCTTTTGTCCTTGGTCCTTTTAACTCCTCCTGGAGAGTGGGGCGCTGACATTGTCTTTGGTAGTGCGCAACGCTTCGGTATTCCAATGTATTTTGGAGGCCCTTCTGCGGGATACCTCGCTTGTCGTACGGAGTATAAGCGCGAGATTCCTGGTCGTATCGTAGGGCTAACTAAAGATACTCATGGCCATAGTGGTTACCGTCTAGCATTGCAGACGCGTGAACAGCACATCAAGCGTGAAAAGGCGACTAGCAATATCTGTACAGCGCAAGCCTTACTTGCTACCATGAGTAGCTTCTATGCTGTATACCACGGACCAGACGGTCTGAAAAAGATAGCACATCGAGTACATGCTGCTGCGGGACATTTTGCTGAGGCCATTGCAACCTTAGGATACCAGCAATTGAATGAAAACTTCTTTGATACACTCTTTATTGCATTACCAGATGAGGTGACGTGTGAAAAAATCCGTCCCATAGCACTTGACTGCAAAGTAAATCTTCGTTATTATCCATGTGGGAAACGGGTAGGTATTAGTTTTGACGAAACGACTACCGAGAGTGATCTGAATGTACTCCTCTATATTTTCGCTGAGGCCGTGGGCAAAGAAGCCCCTACGCTTAGTGATCTCTGTGGCAATAAAACATTTATATCTGATACTTTCATTAGGAAGAGCGCTTTTCTATCTTACGAGGTATTCCAAAAGTATCATACCGAGACAGAACTTATGCGTTATATAAAACGCCTGGATCGCAAAGATATCTCGCTAGCGCATTCTATGATATCGCTGGGCTCTTGTACAATGAAACTCAATGCTGCCTCAGAGTTGTTCCCGCTGAGTAATCCCTCCTTTGCTAATATCCATCCTTATGCCCCAGAAGAGCAAGTAGAGGGATACCTCGAAATGCTTACCAATCTTGAGCAGTATTTGGCTACAATTACGGGTTTTGACGCTACTTCTCTTCAGCCCAACTCAGGGGCTTCTGGTGAGTATACGGGGCTGAATACCATTCGTGCATATCTGAATGCTACTGGCCAAGGCCACCGAGATGTAGTGATTTTGCCTGCATCTGCTCACGGAACTAATCCTGCAAGTGCCGTACAATGTGGTTATACTCCAGTCATAGTCGATACTGATGAAAAAGGTAATGTTTCATGGGACGACTTTATGGCTAAAACAGAGCAATATAAAGATCGCCTGGCGGCTATCATGATCACCTATCCATCTACTCATGGAATATTTGAGGATAATATCGTGGATATATGCAAGCGTATCCACGAATGCGGTGGGCAAGTATACATGGATGGCGCAAACATGAATGCCCAGGTGGGCTATACAAATCCTGGTTTTATCGGAGCGGATGTATGTCACCTCAACTTGCATAAGACATTCGCTATCCCACACGGTGGAGGTGGCCCCGGTATGGGACCGATCGCTGTAAGAGAGCATTTGGCGCCATATCTGCCTAAGCATGTGGCCGCCTGTGAATCGGGTGACAATCAAGTCGCTGCGGCTCCCTACGGAAGTGCTGGTATTGCTTGCATCACGTATGCCTATATCCGTATGCTCGGCGTTGAAGGTCTGAAGAAAGCAACGGCTGCAGCTATTCTAAGTGCCAATTATCTCAAGAAACATTTTGAAGATAACTATGGTATCGTTTATACGGGTAAAAACGGACGTGTAGGACATGAACTTATTTTGGATTGCCGTCCATTGAAGCAAAAGACCGGATGTGATGAAAGCGACGTGGCTAAGCGATTAATGGATTTTGGCTATCATGCACCTACACTTTCATTTCCCGTTCATGGGACTTTGATGATAGAGCCTACAGAAAGCGAATCGAAAGCAGAATTAGACCGCTTTATAGAGGTGATGGACTGTATATATAAGGAAGCACAAGAAGTTGCAGACGGTACGGCCGACGCTGTAGATAATGTCCTTAAAAATGCTCCTCATCCGCAATATGAAGTAGTTTCGGATGAATGGCAGCATTCGTATTCCCGTAAGAAAGCGGCTTTCCCCTTGCCTTATCTGGAAGAGAATAAATTCTGGATTAATGTGAGTAGGCTTGATAATGGCTTTGGAGATCGGAATCTGCTGTCTACCATGTGCGAATGTGAGGCCTTCTTTAATGAACTCAAAGAAAATAACAATAACTAAATTAATTAAGGGCAAAACCACGGCGTTATGCTGTGGTTTTGCTTTTTATCCCATGTGGCTTGTTGTCCTTTTATCGCTTATTTGTATCTGTCCATCATACGCTATGAATACCAACCAACCTAATTGTAATAACTCAACAATCGCAAAAGATACCATTTACTTGGCGGGAGGCTGCTTTTGGGGAATGCAGGCCTACTTCGAAGGTGTACAGGGGGTACTTGCTACACAAGTCGGATATGCCAATGCAAATCGCCCGCATCCCCGCTATGAAGATGTAGACACAGATTATGCTGAGACGATAGAAATCGTTTTTGATACGAACGAAGTGCCTTTATCTTTTATTCTCTCCTTGTATTTTGATGCCATTGATCCTACTATGCTCAATCGTCAAGGGAATGATATTGGACGTCAGTACCGTACAGGCATCTACTATACGCATACGCAGAATGAGAAAATCGCCAAGAAGGCACTACAGCAGCTGCAGCAACGTTATACAAAGCCTATCGTGGTAGAGTGTTTGCCATTAGTCAATTTCTATCCTGCTGAGGAGTATCATCAGCAATATCTACGCAAGCACCCTGGAGGCTATTGTCATATTGGCAGAGCTGCAATTAATAAGGCGCACTCAGCTCGTTATATTGACCAAGACTCTTTGCGCCAGAAATTGACTCCCCTACAGTATAGCGTAACACAAGAGGATGCCACAGAGCCCCCGTTTGACAATCTATATTATAACCATTTTGAACCAGGAATATATGTGGATGTCGTTTCGGGAGAGCCTCTTTTCCTCTCTACCGATAAATTTCACAGTGGATGCGGTTGGCCAGCCTTCTCAAAGCCGATCGACGAGAATCTTCTTATTGAAAAGCAAGATCTCTCGCATGGTATGATACGTACCGAGGTGCGCAGTAAAAAAAGTAATTGCCATTTAGGTCATCTATTCGACGATGGCCCCAATGAGATGGGAGGTCTTCGATACTGCATTAATAGTGCATCTTTACGATTTGTTCCCTTGCAAAAAATGAAAGAGGAAGGATATGAAAAATGGATACCATTGGTTGAAATAAATGAGAAAAAATAGAAAAAATAACGAAAGAGTACCTATTTATAAGTTTATCGCCTCTTATTTTTACATGGCGACTACCTACTTATGTGTATCCCGCACAATATTTTGCGGCAAATCGTTGCTCAATTCAAGATAAGTTTGTATCTTTGCAGAGCCTTAGATCACTCCCCTGTAGATGGTGCTTTACAAGGCTTTGGGCCGTCCGTCCAAAATCGTCATAGAGCATTGTTGTATGGGTTCTTGTAGACAACCTCCTTTTGCCTATGGGAGCTCTTTTTGTTTTGAATCTACGAGTGTCAAAATTGCGAATAAAAGTAACAACATATACAAGTTTTCCTAGAAATGGACGACAAGATTAAGGTATTAACCGACAAAATCCTCAACGAAGGTGTTGAGAAGGGTAAAGAGCAGGCAAATCAACTTATAGCCGAAGCTCAGAAGAAAGCTCAGGAAACCATCGAGCATGCGAAAGCTGAAGCCGAACGGATTCTCTCCGAGGCTCAGAAAACGGCTCAAGAGCAAAAAAAGAATACTGAGGCTGAAATTGGGCTCGCTGTAGGGCAGTCATTGCAATCCGTTAAATCAGCAATCGCAGATTCTATTGCCGATAAACTTTCTCTAAAGGCTGTAGATGATGCTATGAAAAATCCCGATTTCCTGCGCTCTATAGTTGCTAAGATTATCGAAAAATGGCAACCAGGAGAGCAACTCGTAGTGGAAACAGGAGATGCAGAAGGCTTACTTGGCTATTTCCAAGCAAATGCCAAGGAACTGCTCGATAAGGGTGTCGAAGTGCGAGACGTTGCAGGACGACAAGCAAATTTTGCCATCATGCCCAAAGATGGAGGCTATAAAATAAACTTCGGTGAAGAAGAGCTTAAAGCCTTTTTCAAATCGTTCCTTCGTCCTCGTCTTGTAGAGCAGCTTTTCAGCTAAATCATTCATTTTCTCATGGCTAAATATTATGCTACGGTCTCAGGGCTCCCAAATTTAGGGGTTGAAGACCGCAAGTTGCCTTTTTCTTCGGCCTCTTTTGTTGAGGAACTTCAAAATGTTTTAACAGATAAGGATCGCCGATTACTAGATCTTATCCGTTTTGAGGATGAAAACCGTGAACTTGTTCATTTCTTGGAAAATGAAGATCAGTCTGAGGATTCCCTACCTTCTTTTAAGTTGATCGACTTGGAAGAAGTAAAGGCGGTGCTCGATGCCATGCGTGAGCGCCAACCTCTACCTAAGCATCATCTTCCTTCATATTTAGTGGATTTTCTTCGCGATAAAATGGTTGAGAAAACCGAAGATGAGAAAGATGAAGAGGAAAATGCCCTCATAGATGATGATGAGAAACGCACCTCTTACCCCATTCACCTCGAGGATGTTCTTGCGGAGTATTACTACAACCATGCGTTAAATTGTGGGAACAAGTTTGTAGAGCAGTGGGCTCGTTTTAATCTTAACATAAAAAATGTTTTCGCGGCTGCTGTAGCTCGTCAGTTGAATTGGAATCCTGCTGATTATGTTGTGGGTGATAGTGATATCGAACGTAAATTGAAGAGTTCCGTTGCTGCCAACTTTGGTCTTAGCGAAGAGGATATTTCTTATTTACCCCAGCTACAGGCAATCCTCAATGAAAACGATATCACTCGTCGTGAACGAATGATCGATGTGCTCCGCTGGAATTGGCTCGAGGATCGAGTTTTTGATCATCCCTTTGATGTAGAGGCTATTCTATGTTATTATCTCCAATTGCGAATAGTAGAGCGTTGGACCGATCTCAATGAAAAAACTGGCGAAGAGACTTTCCGTAAGATTGTTGCCAATCTGAAAAAAGAAAGTAATGAATCGCTGGAAGAATTTAAAAGAAATCAAAAAAAATAGTATATATACACCCATGACTAAAGGAGTTGTAAAGGGCATAGTATCAAACCTGGTGACCATAGCCGTAGACGGCCCTGTGTCCCAAGCCGAAATATGCTACATCACGGTCGGTGGTACCCGACTGATGAGTGAGGTAATTAAGATCGTTGGAGAAAACGTGTATGTACAAGTATTTGAAAGTACGCGTGGCATGAAAGTCGGCGACGAAGCTGAGTTTACTGGACATATGCTTGAAGTGCAGCTAGGTCCTGGCCTTTTATCCAAAAATTATGATGGCCTTCAAAACGACCTCGATAAGATGGAAGGAGTATTCCTGCGTCGAGGCGAATATACTGCACCGCTCGACGAGGATAAAGAGTGGGCGTTCAAGCCTATTGCTAAAGTAGGTGATAAGGTTCAGGCAGCTTCTTGGCTCGGAGAGGTAGATGAAAATTTTCAGCCTCATAAGATAATGGTCCCATTTGTCTTTGAAGGAAACTACGAAGTTGTAAAGATTGTCCCCGAAGGCAAGTACCGCATCAACGATGAAATAGCAGTGTTGAAAGATAGCAAAGGAGAAACTAAAAGCGTGACCATGGTACAGAAGTGGCCCGTGAAGATACCAGTCCCCTGCTATGCCGAAAAGCCCAGACCTTTCAAGTTGCTTGAAACGGGTGTACGTACTATTGATACGCTTAACCCTATTGTAGAAGGTGGTACAGGTTTCATTCCTGGTCCTTTTGGTACGGGTAAGACCGTACTTCAGCATGCTATATCTAAGCAGGCTGAGGCTGATATTGTGATTATGGCTGCCTGTGGCGAGCGTGCGAATGAGGTCGTAGAGATTTTTGCTGAGTTCCCAGAGCTCGAAGACCCACATACCGGTCGAAAACTCATGGAGCGTACGATCATTATAGCCAACACCTCAAACATGCCTGTGGCAGCTCGTGAAGCTTCTGTATATACCGCGATGACTATTGCAGAATACTATCGCTCAATGGGCTTGCGTGTATTGCTTATGGCCGATTCGACCTCACGTTGGGCTCAAGCTCTTCGCGAGATGTCTAACCGTTTGGAAGAGTTGCCTGGGCCAGACGCTTTCCCTATGGACCTCTCCGCTATAGTAGCTACGTTCTATTCACGTGCTGGCTATGTATACTTGAATAACGGAAAGCCCGGCTCTGTCACTTTTATCGGTACCGTATCTCCTGCTGGAGGTAACCTAAAAGAGCCTGTTACTGAGAATACCAAAAAGGTTGCTCGTTGCTTTTACGCTTTAGAGCAAGCGCGTGCCGATAGCAAGCGTTATCCAGCGGTAAATCCCATAGATAGTTACTCTAAATATATTGAATATCCCGAATTTGAGCAATATATATCTGGTCATATCAGTGATGAGTGGTTGCCCATGGTGAAGGAACTGAAAATGCGCCTACACGAAGGTAAGGAAATTGCTGAACAGATCAATATCCTTGGTGATGACGGTGTGCCCGTTGATTATCATGTGACGTATTGGAAGAGTGAATTGATTGACTTTGTGATACTGCAGCAAGATGCTTTTGACGCTGTAGACTGCAATACCCCGCTCGAGCGTCAGCATTACATGATGAATATCGTGAGGAAGGTGCTTAATACACAGTTCGAATTCGAAGACTTTAATAAAGTGACTGCTTTCTTCAAGGAGTTAATCAATGACTTGAAGCAGATGAACTACTCCGAATTTAAGAGCGAAACGTTCAACGATTACGAAGCGCGTGCTACGCAATTGCTAAATAGTGTTTCAAATAAATCGCAAACCGCATAATCCCTTGGGCTATGACTAATACAAACGTTTTTAATAAGGTTTATACGAAAATATCCAATATCACGAAAGCTACCTGTATGCTCAAAGCTACGGGAGTCGGTAATGATGAACTGGCAACAATAAATGGTCGCTTAGCCCAGGTGGTAAAAATTGTAGGCGACGAAGTGACGCTACAGGTATTCGAAGGTACAAGCGACATACCAACCAATGCCGAAGTGGTATTCCTTGGCAAGTCGCCTTCGCTAAAAGTAAGTGAGCAACTAGCCGGACGATTCTTCAATGCCTATGGCGACCCTATCGATGGCGGTCCAAAAATTGAAGGCGAAGAGGTCCCAATCGGTGGACCATCGGTAAATCCTGTTCGCCGCAAACAACCTAGTGAACTTATCGCTACTGGAATTGCCGGTATCGACCTCAATAATACACTAGTAACAGGTCAGAAGATTCCTTTCTTTGCAGATCCTGACCAGCCTTTCAATGAAGTTATGGCTATGGTGGCCATGCGAGCAAAGAGTGACAAGATTATCTTGGGAGGGATGGGTATGACCAACGACGACTATCTCTTCTTCAAGAATACATTTAGTAACGCAGGAGCTCTAGACCGTATTATTAGCTTTATCAATACGACCGAAGACCCTTCTGTAGAGCGTCTCTTGATCCCCGATATGGCGCTTACTGCTGCTGAATACTTCGCAGTAGAAAAAAATGAAAAGGTCCTCGTGCTCTTGACCGATATGACCAACTACTCCGATGCATTGGCTATTGTGTCTAACCGTATGGATCAGATCCCCTCTAAGGACTCCATGCCCGGGTCGCTATATTCAGACCTTGCAAAAATCTATGAAAAGGCGGTTCAATTCCCTGCTGGAGGCTCCATTACGATTATCGCTGTGACGACCCTTTCTGGTGGTGATATTACCCATGCCGTACCCGATAATACAGGGTATATCACGGAAGGTCAGCTCTATTTGCGTCGTGATGCTAATGTGGGTAAAGTTATTATAGACCCCTTCCGTTCGTTGTCCCGTTTGAAACAGCTTGTTATCGGTAAAAAGACTCGTGAAGATCATCCTCAAGTGATGAATGCTGCTGTACGTTTGTACTCAGATGCGGCCAACGCACAAACCAAATTGGAGAATGGTTTCGATCTTACCGATTACGACCGTCGTTCTTTGGATTTTGCTGAAGACTATTCTCGTAAGCTATTGGCTATCGACGTAAATGTAGAAATCGATAATATGCTCGATATCGCTTGGGAACTTTTTGCTAAGCACTTTACGCCTACAGAAGTAAATATCAAGCAATCTTTAGTAGAGAAATTCTGGAAAGGCGACAAGGCCCCTCAAAATTAATAATTAAGGAGATACTACTTCAATGGCTATTAAGTTTCAGTATAACAAAACTTCCCTTCAACAGCAGGAGAAACAGCTGAAGATGCGTGAGCGTACCTTGCCTACGATCAAAAGCAAGGAGAGTGCTTTGCGCTTGGAGGTGAAGAAAACGAAACGAGAAGTAGAAGCCTTGGAGGAAAAACTGGAGGAAGGAATAAAAAGTCTGCATTATATGGTAGGCTTATGGAACGAATTTGATACGTCGCTTATTAGTGTAAAGGATGTACATCTATCGACAAAAAAAATCGCTGGGGTACTCGTTCCTGTGCTCGATGGGATTGATTTCAGTGTCAAACCATTCAGTCTTTTCAATTCACCTTCATGGTTCTCCGAAGGATTAGACTTGCTCAAAGTACTTGCTACCACCGGTATTGAGGCTGAGTTTTTAGGTCTTAAATTAGAATTTCTCGAGCACGCAAGACGCAAGACGACGCAGAAAGTAAACCTCTTCGAAAAGGTCCAAATACCTGGATACCGCGATGCTATCCGTAAGATAAAGCGATACATTGAAGATGAAGAGAGTCTTTCTAAATCATCGCAAAAGATCATGCGTGCCAATATCGAGTTGCGTGAGCAAAAAAATAAAGAGTTGGATTGCCTATGATAGTAAAAATGAATAAATACCTTTTTATGGTCTACCATAGGGAGTATCATGACTTCCTAAAAAGGCTCCGTAAGCTCGGTGTTGTCCATATTAAGGAATCTAAAGATACAAGGAAGATAGAAGAGTTGCAATCTCTGCTCGAAAAGAAAAAAGAGATTACCAATCTTTATCGTTTACTCAAAGGGCGTCGAGACAAAGATGCCCCCAAAATAATAGAATCCGTCCCTGATTCATTGCAGGCAGGGGAAGAACAACAGCATGCAATAGAGGAACTCCTATCTTGGGAGGCTACACTAAAGAATCAGGTCGAAGCCGCAAAGCGCGACTTAGATTATTGGCAGATTTGGGGTGAGTATGATCTGGATAAGTTGGCTCTCCTGAAAAAGAATGGCTATCCTATTCATTTCTATGTATCTCCCTACAATGCATATAATCCCGAATGGGAGAAACTTTACGATGCGGTCATCATTAATTCTCAGCGAGGTCATCACTACTTTGTAGTCGTTGGTGATCCGCATGGAGGTATTGAGGCAGAGCATGTAAAATGGCCTACTCAGACTTTGGATGAATTGGCCGAAAAAGTAGAGACGGTACAAGTGGAGTTAGATGCCACTCAGAAAAAAATAGTTGATTTTGCCAACAATCATTTGGGCGAATTGACTGGCTATATCGCTCTGCTCGATCGAAATTATGCCTTTACAAATGCACTCTTGCAAGCTAGCGACGAAGCTGACAGTACGCTGAAAGTAGTCGAAGGATGGGTACCTGCCGAGGACGCTCTTCAGATGGAGCAAGCTATGGCAGAAGAGCCTATATACTTTGAGAAATTAGCGATAACACAAGAAGATCGTGTCCCTATAAAATTGCGTAATAATGCATTCGCTCGTCTCTTTGAGATGATCACGAAGATGTATTCTTTGCCCAATTATGGAGAGATTGACATTACGGCCTTGTTTGCACCTTTCTACATGCTCTTTTTTGCAATGTGCTTCGGTGACGGAGGTTATGGTTTGCTGCTTTTCTTAGGGGCGACCTTAGCGAAACTGAAGATCAAGTCGCAAAGCGAGCGTGATGTAGCCTCTCTTATGCAGTGGCTCGGTGGAGCGACTGCTGTCGTAGGCTCTTTGATGGGTACAGTCTTCGGTATGGTGATGCCGTGGGCTAATGATGGCTCATTGCTGGGAAGCGTTCGCGAAGACTACTTCCTCAATCAGAATAACCTTATGTATACGGCGGTAGCCATAGGTATCGTTCAGATTATCTTTGGGAAATTTGTCGCTGCATACAAGACGACCAAGCAGAAAGGCTTTAAATTTGCTATTGCAACACTGGCTTGGGGTATTGTCTTTTTGGCGGGTATTTTAGGGCTGGCATTGCCAATGGTAGTGAAGACGATTCCTTCTATTGTAACCAATATCTTGTTGGGAATAGCAGGTTTTGCCTTCGTCGTAACCTTGCTATACAATACGCCTGGAAAGAATATCTTCGTCAATATAGGTGCTGGTATATGGAATACCTATAATGCCGCTTCAGGTTTACTTGGCGATGCTCTATCGTATATTCGTCTTTTTGCGATCGGGCTTACTGGTGGTATCTTAGGAGGCGTATTCAACTCATTAGCAGTATCCGTTTCTGAAGGCTTACCTATTGGGATCAACTTCCTTGTTATGACCCTTATTTTGCTCTTTGGTCATGGACTAAACTTTGCCCTATGTATGGTGGGCTCTTTTGTTCACCCCTTACGTTTGACCTTTGTGGAGTTCTATAAAAACGCAGAGTTCGAGGGTGGTGGACGTACCTATAATCCTCTTCAATAGAAAAAAATAAAAAAATAATAACCTCTAACGTATTCAACAAAAGTATGATTGAACAAATTCTCACCTATCTGGGTATTGCCATTATGGTAGGTCTTACTGGCATCGGTTCTGCTATCGCAGTATCTATTTGTGGTCAATCCACTGTAGGCGCCATGAAAAAGAACAGTGAAGGTCTGGGTAGCTATATCGTGCTTAGCGCTCTTCCCAGTACACAGGGTCTTTACGGCTTCGTTGGGTTCTTCTTGACTTTGAATCTCGTGAAGAAGCTTATGGCTGCATCTCTCCTTAATATGACAGCTGCATGGGCTATCTTTGGTGTTGGTGTAGCACTTGGTTTTGTTGGCTTTTTCTCTGCTCTCTACCAAGCGAAAGTATGTGCTAATGGTATCAAAACCATCGGTGGTGGTGACAACGTGTTTGGTGCTACCATGGTGATGGCCGTGTTCCCTGAGCTTTATGCTATTCTTGCGCTCCTCGTAGTTATTCTTACTACTGGCGCAGTTCCTGCTCTTGTAGGAATGGCATAATTGGCAGTTCTTCATTAATATCTATCTGTCGAAGTCTCTTCTTAGAGGCTTCGACATTTTTTTTGTATGCGGGTCATTTTTTATTTTGTTTCAGCTGCTGAGATGGGCAATTCTATGTTTATCCTCATATATACTGTACCCTATTTGATAAAGGTGTGATTAAGTACTCCTCGATGGGGATGCTCTTTTTAGTATAATACAAACGAAAATCCTACTGCCACTACATCCGCTTTGCTTTTCTCTGCTATACTAAGTCTCGTCTTCTCCTTCTTTTATAACACCTCTGCGCCTAAGCGATTTTCATCTCTCCTACGTATAATAGAGACTTCTTCTTAGTTTTCTCATTTTTTTCCCAATTACTTATTTTCGCCCCTATTGGGAATAGTGGTCAATAGAGATTGGACAGTTGCCTCCATCAATATCCGTGTGCAATGACATTCATTGATAAGAGAAGGGCATTTTATTAAATTCGGATTGCTCAGAATTTGGATCATGAATGGCAAAGGAATGGATTCGGACTGCTCAAAAATTGGATCGTACTCCGCCATGATGTAGCCGGAGTGCTAATCGAAAAAATCGTACTCAATAAAAAGATTCCCCTCTTACAGAAAACTAGCTTTCATTGCAAAAGGGGAATAAAGAAGTTGTTACCCTCATTTGTAGGGTTAAACTGCCCCGACATTACACAGTTTCTCCGTGAAGTGAGCAGCGTTTAGTATAGTACTAGTGCGCAACAAGCCAATTGTTTCCAGTTCCCATACTCACTTCTAAGGGCAGTCTCAGTGTCCCTAGTGCATTTTCCATCTCGTATCGAACAATGCTTTTTAACGCTTCTAACTCGGGCAGATATGCATCAAATAGTAGTTCGTCGTGTACCTGTAGGGTCATACGGCTTTTCATGTTTTCTTGGCGTAGCTGCTCGTCTATTCGGATCATCGCTATTTTTATCAATTCCGCCGCACTTCCTTGAATCGGTGTATTGATGGCACTGCGTTCGGCAAAACTGCGTACCGTATTATTTTTACTGTTGATATCTGGCAGATAGTTTCTACGTCCAAGCATGGTTTCTGCATAGCCGCACTCCCTGGCTTTAGCAATCATTTTTTCTATGAAGTCGGTTATGCCAGGAAAGCTTGCGAAGTATTTGTCGATGATTTCTTTTGCTTGTCCTATGGGTATTCTCAGTCGTTGGCTGAGGCCGAAGGGAGAGATTCCGTAGATGATACCAAAATTGGCTGTTTTAGCGAAGGTCCTTTGTTGGGGAGTAACTTTTTCGGGAGGTATTTGATTGATAAGTGCGGCTGTTTCCAAGTGAATGTCGACACCTCTTTTAAAGGCATCGATCATTTTGGGCTCTGCACTCATATGGGCCAAAAGTCTGAGTTCTATTTGTGAGTAGTCTGCACTTAGCAGTGTGTGCTCACTGTCGCAAGGAACAAAGGCGGCGCGTATCTTACCACCGATATCGCTTCGTATAGGGATATTTTGCAGATTAGGTGAACTGCTGGAAAGTCGTCCGGTGACTGTCACTGCTTGGTTGAAACTAGCATGTATTTTGCCATCAGTAGCGACATAAGTGGGAAGTGCCCGCACATAGGTGTTGAGTAGCTTGTTGGCTCCTCGGTATTCGAGTATATCGGCTACAATCGGGAAATGGGCTTCATATTTTTGCAAGATCTTTTCGTTGGTAGCGAAACTCCCGCTTTTTGTCTTTTTGGCTTTAGGGTCGATAGCCAATTTATCGAAAAGGATATCGCCTACTTGTAATGGACTGTTGATATTAAATCTTTTACCAGCTTGCTGGTATATTTTCTCTCCTAATCGATCAATCTCTAATTCCAACTCGTTTCCGACTGTTTTTAGCACATTGATGTCGACTTTTATACCTCGTTCTTCGATACGTTTAAGCACTGCGACCATCGGCATTTCTACCTCCTGGAAAAGCTTTTCTTGGTTGTTTTCCGTGATCTTTTCTTGTAGAAGAGGATAAATTTGGAGTGTTACATCGGCATCTTCGGAGGCATAGAAGCAAAGTTTTTCTATGGGTACGTCTTTACGGAGTGAAAAATCTTTTTTATCCGATAATTCCTTGTAAAGCATCATGTTATAGTTAAGGAATTGCTTCGCTATGGCATCCAGACTGTGTGGTCGATCCCCATACAGCAGAGAGTGGGCGATAAGTGTATCGAATAGCGGCTGTGGGTAGGAAACTCCGTATTTTGCGAGGACTTCGGTATCATATTTTGCATTTTGTGCTACTTTCAAGATACGGGTATCGCGCATGATCTCGTCCAAGGGGCGCAAAATACGCTGCACTTCGCTAGCATCCTCGGGCAAAAGCATGAAATAGGCTTCACCGGGTGCGAGGGCTACGGATAGCCCTACAATATCGCAGGAAAAAGTGTCGAGTCCATCGGTTTCAGTGTCAAAGGCCACGAGTGACGATTCTTTTATTTTTTGCCAAAGATGGGCTCGTTCTTCCTCGCTTTTTATGAGTTGGTATTGATCCGGATTATGAGCGTATGTATCCGAGGCGTCTGCCGATGCTGTGTTATCATTGTCAGAAGTGAATTCTGTGTCAAATAGGCCCCTGGGGATAACTTTTTGTTTAGTACTTTTTTTCTTTGCAAAAGCTTTGTAATAGCGAGCAATAAGAGAGGGAAACTCCAACTGCTGCAATGCGCTTACGATATCTTCCTCATTGTCTCCTTTATAGGCCATCTTGGCCAAGTCCGTAGCGATAGGTATATCTGTACGTATAGTAGCTAGATCTCTCGAAAGAAAGGTTGCCTCCCGTCCATTGGATAAATCTTTTTTTATTGACTTCTCCTCGATTTTGTCGATATTGCTGTATATGTCATCGATAGAGTCGTATTGCTGTAGAAGTTTAATGGTCTTACCTTCTCCTATACCTTTGCATCCAGGGATATTATCAACTTTATCGCCTACCAATGCTAAAAAATCGATCAACTGTGCAGGAAAACGGACTCTGAACTTATCACAAATCTTTTCTATATCCCATTTCGGGTTATCTTTATCGGTCAGTTTCAGCAAGAAACAGTCTTCTGAAACGAGTTGCCCTAAGTCTTTGTCTTCCGAAACGATATATACTTCTAAGTCGGGGCTCTGTTTTGCAATAGAGCCTATAACATCATCGGCTTCGTATCCCATCTCCATGAAACTAGGAATACCAGCCTTCTCCAAAAAGGCTTGTATCATGGGTAGTGATTTGATAATGTCTTCGGGAGTTGATTGCCTATTGGCTTTGTATTCGGGATAGATTTCTTTTCGAAAGTTACCGCCAGGAGGGTCGAATACGACGGCCATATAGTCGGGCTTATAGTTGTGGATAATGTCCAGCACAGTACTTACAAATCCATATACTGCATTGACATTCATCCCCGATGAATTGATACGGGGACTTTTTTTAAAAGCGTGATACCAACGGAAGATCAACGCATAGGCATCGAAAAGAAAAAGTTTTTTTTTCATTATGCAAATAGCTCACTAGGATCTGTTTAACGCATCTTGAGTGTGCCGATAGATAGAGCAGCCAATATGATAGCAATCAGGATGAAGCGGATCGTCACTTTGGACTCAGGGATTGTCTGGCGCGGTACTTTTATTAGGGCTTCGATGGAGGGATCTCCTACTTTTTGCAAATGATGGTGTAAGGGAGCCATTTTAAATATTCTTCGGGGCGTTCCCGTCAGTTTGCGAGATAGTTTATAGAAGCCTTGTTGGAGTAGGGACGATAGTCCTTCAATGATGAAAATACCCGCCATAATAGGAAGCAAGAGCTCTTTGCGTATGATGATAGCAAAAGTTGCGATAATACCTCCGAGTACAAGGCTGCCCGTATCTCCCATGAACACCTGTGCTGGATAGCCATTGAACCACAAGAATCCTAATGTCGCTCCTACAAAAGAGGCTCCAAAGATCACCAATTCCTCAGTCCCCGGGATAAACATGATATTCAGGTAGGAGGCTAAGGATATGTGGCTAGATACATAGGCTAAAACAAGCAACACCACCCCCACGGGTGCCGAGGTACCACTTGCCAGCCCATCTAACCCATCGGTAAGATTGACACAGTTGGATATGAATGTGACAATCAGTATGATAATCACAATATACAGTATCCATCCCCACATGGTACGGTGGGGTACTCCTTCTGGGATTAGATCTACGTAGTCGAAGTTGTTATTCTTGACAAAAGGAATAGTCGTCTTTGTACTCTTTGTTTCGTCGCGCGAGAACTCTACGCGTTCTATTCTTTTGATATCTTGATTGTAAAATTCGCTATTCTCACGAATCGTGACACTGGGAGCTAAGTAGAGGATAAGTCCTACCGCTAAGCCTGTAGTGATCTGACCAATTAACTTGTATTTTGGGCTCAACCCACTTTTGTTTTTTCGGAACACTTTGATATAGTCGTCCACAAAGCCAATAATACCCATGAAAAAGATCGTGATGAGCATGACAATGATATACACATTGTCCATCCGAGCAAAAAGGACAGTGGGCACCAGCAGAGCAATAATAATGATGATGCCTCCCATGGTAGGGGTATTTCTTTTGCTTTGCTGCCCCTCCAGTCCTAAGTCGCGGATCGTTTCACCTATTTCTTTTTGTCGGAGTGCTTTGATGATGTATCCGCCTATCCATGTGCTTATCAGCAGGGCGAGGACGAATGCACATATCGCACGAAAAGATACGTAGTGTAGAAGTCGGGCTCCGGCAAAGTCCAGATCTTGGAGCCATTTTCCCAGTTCGTATATCATAGAAATGCTTTTTTTACGAGTTCTTTTTTAGTTTAAAATAGGTATCTATCTCTTCACGGTCGTCGAAGTGGTGACGTACGCCATTTATTTCTTGATAGTCTTCATGTCCTTTGCCAGCCACGACAACAACATCGCATGGGGTTGCCAAATTAATGGCGGTGCGGATAGCTTCTCTGCGATTGCTTATTGCGAGTAGTCGTGTGCGGTCTGAATCGGAAAGCCCTACCATCATGTCGTCTAGGATTGCTTCGGGATCTTCTGTACGAGGATTATCGCTGGTAAGCACCACGAAGTCGCTGATTTTCAGCGCCTCCTTTGTCATCAGTGGGCGTTTGCCTTTGTCGCGGTCGCCGCCAGCTCCTACTACCGTGATAATACGACCACTTTTCCCTACAATTTCTTTGGTTGTTTCGAGTATTTTACTGATAGCATCTGGTGTGTGGGCATAGTCTACGACGGCAGTACATAGAGGACTTCGAAGGACCTCGAATCGGCCTGCTATATGCTTGAGTTTCGAAAACTCGATGAGCAAATCTTCTTCTGAATGATTGGGCAAGAGAAGTCGTGCCGCCGCATAGACAGCAATAATATTGTAGATGTTGAAAAGCCCTATGAGCTGTACCCAAAGAGTTTGATTGCCGATCATTATCTCAGTGCCTTCAAAACTTTTCTCAACAATATGGGCAGAAAAGTCTGCGGGCGACTGGAGCGCATAGCGGTATTTCCTGGCCTTGCAGTTCTGTAGCATAAAATCGGCATGCTTGTCATCACCATTAACGATGGCAAAGGCCTTTTCGTCGAGCTGGTCAAAAAGCTTTTTCTTCGCTTTTTGATATTCTTTCATATCTTTGTGATAGTCCAGATGATCACGAGTAAGATTGGTGAAAATAGTTGCGCTATAGCGCACTCCCTCCACTCGCTGCTGATCTAATGCATGCGAAGAGACCTCCATGAATACATAACGGCATCCAGCGGCTACCATTCGATGAAAGAGCTGTTGCAAAGCTACCGGACCGGGAGTCGTGAGCTGCGCCTTTTCTCGCTCTTTATCGATCCTGTTTTCTATGGTACCTATCAGTCCGCAAGTATACCCTAAGGCCGTAAAAAAATCATAGAGCAGGGTGGCGGTGGTGGTTTTACCGTTCGTACCAGTCACTCCTACAACGGTGAGTTTGCGGGACGGATAGTCGTAGAAGGCTTCCGCTACTTTACCCGCTGCTGTGCGGGAATTGGCCACTTGCAAGTAGGCTGCGCTGTATTGCTCAAGTATTTTTTCGAGTGCAGGGTCTAGCTGCTTTTCACTGACGATAAGAGAAGCCCCATTTGCTAAGGCTGCCGGAATATAGAGTGCGCCATCTTGTTTGCTACCCGTTACAGCTATAAAAATAGCTCCTTCAGTGACCATCCTTGAGTCGGTAGCAATCTCCGTATAGATGGTATCGACAGGATACTCCAGAGGTAGGTATTTGGCTTTTGTATCTAATGCTTTTTCTATTGTTTTGAGGCAAGCGGAGGAGTGCCAAGTGGTAGGATATTTATTGTAGTTAGGCATAGCAACAGATTAGTTAGGTGAGAGGACAAGCGCTATCTTGCTGCCACTTGGAGTAGCAGTACCAGGATTTTCACTCTGTTGGATGACCTTGCCATGACCACTGAGCGATACCTTATAGCCATGCTTCATAAGAAGGTACGTAGCATCAGCTGCAGAAAGGCCTATTACATTGGGTACAGTAGCCCTGTTATAGGAGGGGAGTTGCTTGTAAGTAAGGTTGTTACCTGTGTCCTCTATACTTATAAACTGGTACTGGTCTACTGTTTCGGGAATATGCAAGGGAAGTGAAAATACATGACTCAATTTTTTGCCTTCATATGCCATCAGGGGGGCAGTGGACGGGAAGATGTATCTTTTTTCCAAGGGCGCAACGGTATCGAGTGCTATTTTTGTTTTTGATAGTGTGATGTATTCAGCGATTTCCCGCACTACAGGAGCTGATACGCTTCCCCCCCCAATATCATAGCCTGGGGGCGTATTAAATAGGTTTACAATGCAAGTATACTGTGGATGTTCGTAGGGAAAGAAGGCTACAAAAGTTACCGATTTTCTTTTTCCGTAGCGTCCGTTTTTTGCTAAAAAAGCTGTGCCACTTTTCCCGCATAGTGCTACGTGGGGGGAGTTGGCTCTTTTACCTGTCCCGTAGGGTAGTGCTACGACGCCTCGTAGTAGTGCTTGAAGTTTTGTGATGGTTTCGGGTTTACATATTTGCTTGCGGAGGATCTTCTTGCTACCGCGGTAGGTGGTCATGCCGGTATAGTCTACAATGCTATCGATCAAGTATGGGCGCAGGAAGTCGCCACCGTTAGCTATGGCATTGTAGAAATTCACGATCTGGATAGGAGGCATTTGATTTTCGTATCCGTAGGCAATATTAGGCAAGCTCATGGAGCTCCATCCTCTGTCGCCTTCGTTGTGAAAAGTTCCTGTTTGAGCTCCAGGTATCTCAAGGTGTAGATTGTCTCGTAGACCAAAGGAATGAAGCTTGTCTACGAAGCGTTGTGGCTTGTCGCCATAATGGTGGACAGCGGTTTGTATCATGGCTACGTTCGAAGAGCGTGCCAAGGCCTCGGCCCATGTGACAGTACCGTGCAAATGGATAGAAGGCTCTTTGACGGTCTTATTGCCTCCGACATATATGGAGCCATGGCCTAGGTTTACCAATGAATTTCCATCTTTGATGATGCCATCGTCTAAAAAGGCCATCACAGTAGCAGCCTTGAATGTACTGCCACTTTCGGCCATATCTGAAAATGCATAAATAAAGCCACTCTCGCCATAGGATCCGTTGGCTTTTCTTTGTAAATTGGCGAGTGCTACGATACGTCCAGTAGCAGCTTCCAAGACAACGGCTGATCCGTGGTCGGCTTCGATCTCGAGCAATTTTTTTCGTAAGGCTTCTTCTGTCGCTTTTTGGATATCGATATCGAGTGTCGTGTAGATATCGCTTCCTGTTTGCGGGTCTTGTATGACAGTTTTTGTATTCCTTCCGCCAATATAGCGATAGAGTTCTTTGCCGGGAACACCAAAGAGCACAGAGTCATAGGCTCTTTCTATACCAAAAGTCCCTTTCTGTTCGTATCCATCGACATTTCCAAGGACTCCGTATGCCAGTCGGTTATAGGGCCACTGGCGGATGCTTTCGCTATTGACAGAAATACTTCTGTAGATAGAGCTACGATAGCGATGCCCTTTGTGATCGGCGGTATACATGATGGGTTGTTCGATAAAACGGTCGTAGTCTAGGAAAGAGATCCGTTTGCCCAAGATGTCAGTCGTACGGCTATTATTTTTTAGGCCTTTGAGAAGTCGTTGTTTTATCTGTTCTTTAGTTACACCAGTACTTCTGAAGCAGTGCGCGGCAACAGAAGCTAAGGAGTCAAGACGCTCTTTTAGCAATCCTTTTTCTTCAAGTAGCTGTATGCTCGGTGCCTGAAAATCGACATAGATACGGTAGTAGAGAGGTGAAATGGCCAAGAGATGACCATGTGCATCGTATATATTGCCACGTGCAGGCGCTATAGTGGCTTCCCTTGGGGGGCGTAGGTGCTTCGATATATCTCTCCACCTTTCACCTTCTGTGGTCATTGTTTTGTATACGGTATAGCAGGTGTATACAGCAAAACAGATGAGAAGGCTACCCAAGGCCAACTGATAGCGCAAATGACTTAGTTTGCTGGCACTGCTTTTCAATCTTTTATTTTTGGTCATTTTTTTTGTTGGTCTCAGCCTCTTTTTGTCCGTCGTATAAGATGATGTATGGTGGCTCAGTCGTAGGAGCCAGTGTCGAGCCTTTTTGTTGCAGACGCTGTGCTACAGTAGCTTCTTGGTCCGTATTGCAGATTTCACTAAAAAGAAAAAGTTGTTTATTGGAAATCTCGCGTAGCTCCCGCTCGAGGCGGTCTATTTTCTTTATTTTATTGATTCTCAAGTAGCCGAGATAGGTATCGCATACCAAAAGAAAAACAATAAAAATGACCAGCAGTACGTTGCGTCCCCTTAATACGGGATGGAGCCAACTGCCGTTGAGGTAATAGTTGATACGAAAGCGTCTTTTTTTTACCGTTCTTTCGGCATTTGTTTCTTCTCCAGAGGAGCTTCCAGATGAGTTTACATGCCTAGCTCTTTCATAGGAGCGGGTATTGCCTTCAATTTTTTCGATGTAAGATGGTAGAGGCGAGAGTTCACCTAAAGCCGATGATTTTTTGTCGCCCGAAGATGAGGGGTTGATAATGTCGTCTTGCCTTTCGCTTGATTGTGAAGCTGGCTCTGTTTCAAAATCGCTCCAGTCGGGTTCTTCGTGATCGGAGGAATTTGTGTTGTTGTTGCCAGTTTTTTCGGGAGATGCAGAAGCCTCAAAATCGCTCCAGTCGGGTTCTTCATGATCGGAGGAACTCGCATGGGAGAAATTGGCGTTTTGTATATAATCCTTTTGAGAAGAAGTTAGCTTTACGTCCTCTCGATTCGTCTCTTGTAGTATAGGTTCATTATCGGAAGGGCTCCGAAGTTCGATATATTCTATTTCTTCGTTTGTGATCCTCACATCAATAGTTATCTAAGGTTTTGACAATTGGGAGGGCCGTAGGGGCTTTATTTATTTTTACGGAAGACGCTCAGCGATGCGCATATTGGCACTGGATGCACGGGTATTACGGGCAATTTCATCCTTATTGGGCTTGGAGGAAAAGCCCTTTACGGCTTTCATTTTTCCAGGGCGTGTACCATAGATCAGCCTTTCTTCTTCTGTTCCTTCGGCAAGGCTTTCGCGCTGAATCCATTTTTTTACGATTCGGTCTTCTAAGGAGTGATAGGTGAGTATGACCAATCTCCCTCCAGGCAGCAGCAAATCGCCTGCGGCATCAAGTAGCTCACGTAAAGCACCCATTTCATCATTGATCGCTATGCGTAGAGCTTGAAAAATACGGCTAAGTTTGCGGTGGCGTTGCTGGGGGTGCTTAGGAAGGGCTACGGCTAAGCACGCCAATAAGTCGCGCATCGTATCCAGTGGTTGCACAGCGCGTTGCGATACGATGATTTGGGCTAGGCGCGCAGCATCTGTAAGTTCGCCATAAGCACGAAAAATATCCGTTAATCGCTCTTCATTGGCCTCTTGGAGGTACTCTTTTGCCGAAAGACGGGCCAGCCGGTTCATACGCATATCAGGGATGGCTTCTTCAAAGCGAAAACTAAAGCCCCGATCAGGTGTGTCGAAATGGTGCGACGATACGCCTAAGTCGGCTATAAGTCCGTCGATACCACCTATACCATAGTAGTCCATCCAGTATCTTATGTACCGAAAGTTGCTCGCCACAAAAGTAAAGCGACTATCGAGAGGAGCATTATTTTTAGCATCGGCATCTTGATCAAAACCGTATAGATGGCCTTTCGGGCCGAGGTTCTCAAGTATAGCCGTACTATGGCCTCCTCCGCCTAGTGTGGCGTCTATGTAGACTCCCTCTTTGCGCGTGATGAGTGCTTCTACGGATTCTTTCAGAAGTACTGGAATGTGATAGGTAGAGGCATGTATATCAGCCTGTTTATTCTCTTGTAGCATGCGGTTTTCATTATGTGGCAAAGGTAGCATTTTTTTGCGACCTATGCAAGAAAATAAGCACAAAACACCCGTCTACAAAAAGAGAAAATAATACCATTTCAGTAGGACTAAAGTTATTTTCTATTGTATAATAAAAAAAATCATTTGCAGGGGATTTTTTTAATCTCTACCTTTGCAAGCGAAATAAGATTTAACCCTTTAATTAGCAATATAGTATGACACCTATTCTCAATACACAGTTCCCTGAGTTCAAACTTAATGCGTATCACAATGGAGCTTTCAAAGTGATTTCCAACGACGATATCAAAGGTAAATGGGCTCTTTTCGTTTTTTATCCCGGTGACTTTACTTTTGTATGTCCTACAGAGTTGCAGGATCTCGCAGAAAAATATGATGAATTCCAGAAACTGGGCGTAGAAGTATTCTCATGCAGCTGTGATACCCACTTTGTACATAAAGCATGGGCTGATACCAGCGATGCAATAAAGAAGGTTCAGTATCCTATGCTGGCCGATCCTACAGGAGCTTTGACGCGTGCTCTCGGTATTCTCGTAGAAGAAGACTACGTAGCTTATCGTGGTACTTTCCTCGTAAATCCTGAAGGACAGATCAAGATCGTAGAACTCAACGACAATAGCGTGGGTCGTGACGTTGCAGACTTCCTACGCAAGGTACGTGCTGCTCAATTTGTAGCCTCTCACGATGGCGAGGTTTGCCCCGCAAAATGGAAAGAAGGCGAAGCAACCCTCAAGCCAAGCATCGACTTGGTAGGTAAGATCTGAAACAGCCTCACAGCTTGATATTAATAACGATCTTTCTACTATAGTTTTAAACCAAATTTTATGACCAACCCTTAACTATGAAGTGGCAGGCAATGCGTTATAAAAGTTATAACGCATTGCCTGTAACAGTTTTTTTTATAAGCACAGAAAGAGTATGTTTGACAGTAGTACATTAGAGCAGCTAAAGCAATATTTTGCACCGCTCAAGAAGAACTATCATTTGCACCTATATGCTCCTGCTTCTTTGCGTGCCAAAGAGGAGGCTCAAGAAATGCTTGCTGAAATGGCTTCTTGTAGTGATCATATTACGACATCCTACAGTGAAGGCGAAGAGTTTCGTATCGTATTAGAAGTAGATGGTAAAGAGAGTGGCATTGTATTCCGCGGTGTCCCTGGAGGCCATGAGTTTACCTCTCTTCTTTTGGCAATACTCAATCACGAAAATATTGGCAAAAACCTTCCTGACCAAGGCGTTGCGGATCGTATTAAGCGACTTAGAGGACCTATTCATCTGCGCACCTATGTATCTTTGAGTTGTACTAACTGTCCCGACGTAGTACAGGCTCTCAATGTTATGGCTATGCTTCATCCCGAAATTACACATGAAATGACGGATGGTAGCCTATTTACAGCAGAAGCAGAGCAGCTTTCTATTGCTTCGGTGCCTACTGTATTGGCCGATGGGGAGTCCATTCATATCGGGCGTGGCGATATGGCTACTTTGCTTAATAAGATTGAAAAGAAGTATGGCGCGGCCGAATTGTCCGAAGAAGATATGCGCCCTAAACATTTCGATGTAGTCGTCCTCGGTAGTGGCCCAGCTGGAGCTTCTGCTGCGATATATTCTGCACGTAAGGGACTTAAAGTGGCTATCATAGCCGAGCGAGTAGGCGGACAAGTTAATGACACGGTAGGCATAGAAAACGTTATCGCTACTCCCTATACAACGGGAGCACAGCTTGCCGAAGATCTCCGTAAACATATCGAAGCCAATGAAATTGCGCTTTTCCCCGCTCGTACGGTCAAAGAGGTTATTGAAGATGGTGAAACAAAGATTCTTGTAGCTACATCGGGAGAACGATTCGCGACCGATACGCTCATCGTAGCTACTGGGGCTACATGGCGTAAACTTGGTATTCCCGGTGAGCAAAAATATACTGGCAATGGAGTGGCTTATTGTGCACATTGCGATGGTCCTTTCTTCAAAGGTAAGCGTGTAGCAGTAGTAGGTGGGGGTAATTCCGGTCTTGAAGCGGCTATTGATTTGGCGGGTATCTGTGAGCATGTCACGGTGATAGAGTTTATGGATACGCTCAAAGCCGACAAAGTCCTCCAGGAAAAAGTAGCTGCTCTACCTAATATTGACGTACGCCTGGCTACGGCCAGTAAAGAGATTCTCGGTGATGGTACAAAAGTGACCGCAATTGTCCTCACTGATAGAATATCAGAAAAAGATGAAACCCTTGAACTCGATGGCGTATTTGTACAAATAGGCCTCGTAGCCAATAGCGAGAGCGTAAAACATTTGGTGGAAACCAATCGCGCTGGAGAGATCGTTGTAGATGAGCGCTGTCGTACTTCTCGTGATGGCATTTATGCTGCAGGCGATTGTACTACTGTACCTTATAAGCAGATCGTGATCGCCATGGGAGAAGGAGCTAAGGCAGCTTTGACTGCCTTTGAAGCACGATTGCATAAAGCTTGATAATGCTTTGTGTATGAACCATACTGCCTTCGAAGCAGTATATTCGAATTTATAGTTATTAAAGTTATTGTTCAGGCCCGTTGTGAAACGGGCCTCTTCATCTTTTTATTTGCTCTTTTTTCTCCACATTCTCTTCCTTTCTTTCTCTCTTTAACAATTTGTCAAAGAATTTTTTCGGCTATAGAGGTCTCTCTTTGATTCCAGCTCGAAAAAACGCCTTCGTCTCGCTTTGTAAAGACGTTGCATAATTGTTCCCCTATGGGCTTTTCTGCTATAGCAATATCAGCTCTGCCAATGATTATATACAAGGCAAAATCGATGCTCTTCTTCGCTTGTCGACGGACTTTATAGAGAGAAACAAAATTATGTATATCTGTTTACGAGGCTGATGCGCAATACCCTAGGAATTGCATCTCTTCGTTACAGATATGATTGGAATACTGTGCGATACATGAGTATGGTGACTACTACGTTCATATATCATTACTACTCATACAAAATTAGAATGTGTTGAAAAAATAGAAGGGCATGATAAATCTTCAGTATATCTTGATAAGCATAGTGAGGCTGGTGTATTAAGAGGATTTGCTCTTACAGCACAGTACTTCGGATTAGAAATGTTCTATACTTTCTATTTTGTTCTTCAATGCACGTGAAAAGCATGCTCCTGTTGTAAGAAAAAGGTTTTTTACTTGCTATTTTTCTATTATATGTAAGATGTTTATATTTTTTGTACCTTTGCATTGGAAATGAAAGCGAAAGAGTACCCCCAAAGGGTTATAGCCGTGCAGCAGGGGTATTGCTTGTTTGCTTTTCCTTGTAAAGAGAAAAATAGATTTTGTATACCATATGGAATTACCTTTTTCCGAATCTTATCGCATAAAGATGGTGGAACCCATCAAAAAAAGTACGCGCGAAGAGCGTGAGCAATGGATCAAAGAAGCTAAATACAATCTCTTTGGTCTACGAGCCGAACGGGTGTTTATTGATTTGCTGACGGACTCTGGCACAGGAGCCATGAGCAACCTGCAATGGTCTGCATTGATGCTCGGCGATGAAAGTTATGCAGGAGCCTCTTCTTTTTATCGTTTTGAGAAAGCAATACAAGACATTTTAGGATTTCCCTATGTACTGCCTACGCATCAGGGACGTGCCGCCGAGAATGTTCTTTACTCTACGATCATCAAAGAGGGGGATATTTTACCAGGTAACTCGCACTTCGATACTACCAAGGGGCATATTGAATTCCGCAAGGCGGTAGCACTTGACTGTACAATCGACGAAGCCGCAGATACGCAGAAAGAGATGGACTTCAAAGGAGAGGTTGATCTGCATAAACTTGAGGAGGCTCTAAAGAAGTACCCTAAGGAAAAAATCCCTTGTGTGGTGCTGACCATTACGAATAATACTGCCGGCGGACAGCCTGTATCAATGCAAAACATACGCCAGACAAGCGACTTGTGCAAGAAATATGGCGTACTCTTGCAAATAGATGGTGCGCGCTTTGCAGAAAATGCCTATTTCATTAAGACGCGTGAAAAGGGTTATGAAAGCAAGTCTATCAAAGAGATCACTAAAGAAATGCTTTCCTACGCTGATATCATGACGATGTCTGCGAAAAAGGATGCCAATGTGAATATGGGCGGTTTTATTGCTTTCCGTGACCAAGAACTCTATCGCAGGTGTCAGATGTTTGGTATCATGGACGAAGGCTTTATTACATATGGCGGGCTATCGGGGCGTGATCTCGATGCCATGGCGCAAGGTCTTGATGAAGGAACCGAATTTGAAACTCTGGAGACACGTGTAAAGCAGGTGCAGTATTTGGGTCAGCGTTTAGACGAATTTGGCATTCCTTATCAGCGTCCCGCAGGAGGTCATGCGATCTTCCTCGATGCCAAAAAGATTTTGCATAAGGTCCCTAAAGAAGAGTTTGTGGCGCAGACACTTGGTATAGAACTTTATTTAGAGGCGGGTATACGTGGTGTAGAGATTGGAGCCCTACTGGCAGATAGAGACCCTGTCACCCGAGAAAATAGGTATCCTTCCTTAGAATTGCTACGACTAGCGATACCACGCCGTACCTATACGAATAACCATATGGATGTCATAGCTACGGCTGTAGCTAATGTATATGAACGTAGGGATCAGATTACACGAGGCTATAAGATCCTCCGTGAACAGCCCGTTATGCGTCACTTTACCATTGAGTTAGAAAAACTACAATAAATTTGAAATTTTACGTTTGTGTTCAGGCTGCAAACAGGATGAATAATCCTCTTGCAGCCTTTTCCTTTTCGTGCGAATGCCATCGTGTATCTGCAGCCTTCATCTCTTCTTCTCTCTTCGAACTCTCTTGCCGTGCCACATTTCTTTTACATGCTTTTTTTTTGCGTATCGGAGGTTAACTCTCTGAACAAAGTTTTGCTGGTTTGATAGAATTACTGTATCTTTGCAGAGAAAATATCTACCTGAAAAAGTAGTGAAAAAGCCATTAAAAAGCCACTATATTTAGTACAATGAAAAAATATAAAGAGTATAACCAACCAAATTTTGCGGCCATTAACGAAGAAATGCTGGCCCAATGGGAGCGTGAGCAGCTTTTTTCTAAAACGTTAGAATTGCGTACAGGTGCCCCTCGCTACGTTTTTTATGACGGTCCCCCATCCGCTAATGGGATGCCTGGTATCCACCACGTGGTAGCGCGTTCGCTTAAAGATATTTTCTGTCGTTTCAAAACCATGAAAGGCTACTACGTGGAGCGCAAAGCAGGCTGGGATACACACGGCTTACCTGTAGAACTCGGCGTGGAGAAAGCTCTTGGCATCACCAAAGAAGATATCGGCAAAACGATCTCCGTAGCTGAATACAATCAGGAATGCCGTAAGGCGGTAATGCGTTATACTCAAGAGTGGGAGCAGTTAACCAAAATGATGGGCTATTGGGTAGATATGGAACAACCCTATATTACCTATAGCACCAAATATATAGAAACGCTATGGTGGTTATTGGCCGATTTTTATAAGAAAGGATACCTATACAAAGGCTTTACGATACAGCCATATTCGCCTGCTGCTGGCACTGGCCTTAGTAGTCATGAACTCAACTTGCCGGGTTGCTATCGCGATGTTAAAGATACCGTTTGTACAGCACAGTTCAAAATAAAAGATCCTAAGGACGAGTGGACCCGTCATGGAACGCCCTATTTTTTGGCATGGACCACGACGCCTTGGACATTGCCCTCGAATACAGCTCTTTGTGTAGGACCTAAAATTGAGTATGTGGCTGTAGAGAGTTTTAATCCATATACTAAACTGCCCATTACGGTAGTATTGGCTACTTCACGACTATCGGCATACTTTGCAGCAGAGGCAGAAACCACAGACGCGTTGCCTACGTCCCTTCCCGAAGAGACGAAACATCTGCCATGGCGTAAAATCGGATCCTATACAGGTAGTGAACTTGCCGGCCTCTCTTACGAGCAACTTTTGCCTTGGATAACACCCGATGGAAATGCTTTTAAGGTGATAACAGGTGATTTTGTTACTACGGAAGATGGTACCGGTATCGTACATATTGCACCGACTTTTGGTGCGGACGACCGTATGGTTGCCCTAAAGCATGGTATAGCTCCTCTAATTGTGATTGATAAAGATGGAAATGAAAGGCCTTTGGTCGATCTGCAGGGACGTTTTTTTCCGATTGCGGAGCTTGCATCCTCTTTTGTTAGTCAATCAGTTAATACTGATGCCTATGCTCCTTTTGCGGGTAAATATGTGAAGAAAGAGTACGACTCCGAAAGCACTCCTCAGCAAGAACCCCTCGATGTAGAAATCGCTGTGATGCTCAAAGGTGAAGGGAAGGCTTTTCGTATTGAAAAGCATGTCCACAACTATCCCCATTGCTGGCGCACCGATAAGCCTATTCTTTACTATCCTCTCAATAGCTGGTTTATCAAGAGTACAGCAGTCCGCGAGCAAATGATTGCCCTCAATGCTACTATCCATTGGAAACCCGATGCGATTGGAGCCGGACGTTTTGGCAAATGGCTGGAGAATCTACAGGATTGGAATCTCTCGCGTAGTCGTTTTTGGGGTACTCCCCTCAATATATGGCGTACGGAAGATGGAAGTGAAGAAGTCTGCATCGCTTCACTGGAAGAGCTATGCAAGGAAATAGAGAAGTCTATTGCCGCAGGTTTTATGTCCAAACATCCCTTTGCAAATTTTGTACCTGGGGATATGAGTGAAGAGAATTATGCAAAAGTGGATCTCCACCGTCCTGTTGTCGATGAGATCGTTTTGGTAAGTGATAAGGGGAAGCCCATGTATCGAGAAAGTGATCTTATCGATGTCTGGTTCGACTCTGGAGCCATGCCTTTTGCGCAAGAGCACTATCCTTTTGAAAATAAGGAAAGGGTAGAGAGTGGCGATAGTTTTCCAGCGGATTTTATTGCTGAAGGAGTAGACCAGACTCGTGGTTGGTTCTATACATTACATGCTATTGCTACTATGGCTAAAAGCTCAGTAGCTTTCAAAAATGTCCTTGTCAATGGCTTAGTTCAAGACAAAAATGGCAATAAAATGAGCAAGCGACTGGGCAATGCAGTAGACCCCTTTGAGACTATTCGTCGTTATGGTTCGGATCCTTTGCGTTGGTACCTCATTACCAATGCACAGCCTTGGGACAATGTCAAATTCGATGCTGAGGGAATCCAGGAAGTTACACGCAAATTCTTTGGTACGCTGTATAATACCTATCAGTTTTTTGCACTTTATGCCAATCTGGATGGATTCGATGCCTCCGCGCAGCTCTTGCCTAATGAGGAACGCCCAGAAATCGACAGATGGATTCGAAGCAAATTACACACGCTAATACTCGAAGTAACGCAAGCATTGGAAGATTACGAACCTACGCGGGCTGCCCGTAGGATTGATGAATTTCTAGCTCAGCAATTGAGTAACTGGTACGTACGTCTTTCACGACGTCGTTTCTGGGGTGGTGAAATGAATAACGATAAGCTCGCTGCATATCAAACACTATATGAATGCTTGGTGGTCATAGCACAACTGATAGCACCACTGGCCCCCTTCTATAGTGATCGCTTATATCGCGACTTGATCGACGAGGCTACTTCCGTACATATGGTGGACTACCCTAAAGCCGATACTTCATTGATAAATACTGCTCTAGAGACGAACATGGAGAGGGCTCAAATAGTTTCTTCTCTAGTACTAGCATTGCGTAGAGCTGCGAATATAAAAGTTCGTTATCCGCTGGCTAAGATTATGCTGCCCGTGGCCGATGAACAGGAAAAGGAAAGCTATCAGTCTGTAAGCCACTGGATTCTTTCAGAGGTCAATGTGAAAGGAATTGATTATGTCGATGTCAATGCTCCTGTGTGGAAGCACGACATAAAACCCGACTTCCGAGCTTTAGGACCTCGCTTTGGTAAGATAATGAAGCCTTTAGCAGAGGCAATAAAAAAACTGTCGGAAAATGATATTATCACTCTTGATCGTGAGGGAAAACTAACCTTGGATATAGCAGGTGAAAAATGTGAAGTTTTGCGTAGCGATGTAGATATTACGGTGCAAGATATACCAGGGTGGCAGGTGGCTACCGAAGGAGCTATTACGGTAGCTTTGGATATCACTCTTACTAAGGATTTGCGTACAGAGGGCTTAGCGCGTGAGATGGTAAATCGTATACAAAACTTACGTAAGCAGCTTGGCTTCAATGTAAGCGATCGTATCGACCTATCCTTACTCAAAGGTACAGAAATGGACGATGCTGCAGAGCAATATACCGCCTACATATGTGAGCAAACACAGGCCGATTCCCTTGCTTTAACAGATCATCTAGAGGATGGTCATCGCTTAGAAATTGACGAATTCACTATACAAGTAGCTATTCGCAAGCATTAGTCTTCGTCGTACATATGAAAAAAAATGAAACCCCCGCTTACCGGAGTGGTAATGATGAGTTGGACAAGATCGCACGACGTCATAAGCGTCTTCCTCATAGTGCGTTACATGGTGAGCCCATGACTGCTATTCGTAGTAAGAGTCTTCGAAAACAGAGTTGGGCTGTCGCCCTCTTCGTAGTCTGTATGCTCTTCTTGGATCAAGGTGTCAAATATTTGGTCAAGACGCATATGGCCTTAGGAGAGCAAATCGTCCTTACGCATTGGTTTTCCATCTATTTTGTCGAAAATCCAGGTATGGCCTATGGTATAGAATTGGGTAGTAAACTATTTCTCTCTATCTTCCGTATCGTGGCAATGGGTCTTTTGGCCTACTTTATCGTTTATCTCCTGCGACAGCGCCGATTTCCTACTGGCTTTCTCTTGACGCTTAGTCTTGTCTTTGCGGGTGGTATAGGTAATATCATTGATTGCGCTTTTTATGGACTCCTTTTTTCAGAGAGTTCTTACATGGGGCCGGTGGCTGAGTTTCTCCCATCGGCAGGAGGCTATGCACCTTTTCTTCATGGTAAGGTAGTGGATATGCTTTATTTTCCATTGATAGATACCTATTTACCTCAGTGGATACCATTTGTCGGAGGCCGGCATTTTACCTTTTTCGATCCTGTTTTCAATATCGCCGATAGCTGTATTACGGTAGGGGTACTAATGCTATTGCTTTTCTATGTACGAAGTTTGGGTATGGCCATGGATACTATAGGAAAGAAAAAAAGCATTTCTGTGAAGTAAACTATGAAGCGCTTTTCGTCTTTTTCACTTTTTTCTTCGTTGCAGTTACTTTTGCTATTAATGGCATCCACTGTTGGCTGCAGTTCGAAGTGGGAACGAAAGCTAAGTGAAGATGAATTGGTGGATCTTATGATAGAGCTTTATAGTACTAAGGCCATCCTACAAAAGAGTCTTCATCCTGATGATACGCTGCTGTTGGCAGCACAGCACGATATCCTTGCTAAATACGGTTTGCTGCAGGGGGAGTATGATAGCATCATAGCTTTTTACGGGCATTACAAAGCGAACCGATTATCGGTACTTGCTGCACGTGCATCTGAAAAAGTACTCCGGCAAAAAGAGTATCTCGAACGTATGCAGGGGGCTACTTTCTCGGCAGCGGATAATTATCTGACCAAAAGTTACAGTCTTGCAGAAGTGGCGAAGACCATACCAGAGGAGTTTTTTCCCTCTTATGCAATGCTTTCGCCTTACGGCGACCAGCTTTTTTTTACATCAAATATTGCGGATTCGATATACTCTGGGAAGTTTGTACTGTCGTTGGAGTTGCATTCTGTTTCTACGGATTCGCTCAGTACGCCAGCGGAGCTTCTTCTTGCATACAAGGGCCGTGATCAGGAGGCTATTGAGAAGACACTCCTCATATATAAAGGCGGAGTTTATGAATTGACGTTACCGTTAAGTGATACGCTGCCTCCAGGTAGGATTACAGCAGCACTCAATTCTTATAGCGACTATTCATATTCTCATATATATGTAGATCACTTTAAAGTTATGTATTATTAGATTGTGTCTTCCCACTTAATCGCATAAATTATATTACCTTTGCAGTAGATAACAAAACTCATTGATATGAAAAAAATTTGGTTTTTGACGCTTCTTTTACTCACCCTTCCTCTTATAGGACAAGGCCAAGTACAAAAGAAGCAAAAGGCGGTGCTACGCATTCCTATCGCTTTTTATAATGTGGAGAATATGTTTGATGCCCAGAAAGGGCCTAATAATGATATAGAATTTACCCCGAATGGTTCCAATAGATGGACGCAGGAAAAATATGAACGCAAACTGCACAATATTGCACGAGTAATTAGTGAAATAGGTGGCCATGGTCCAGCTGTCATGGGACTTGCAGAGGTAGAGAATAGAGGGGTTGTGGAAGCACTGACTACACAGCCTGCTATTGCTCATCACCACTACCAAATTGTCCATTATGAATCCCCCGATAAGCGTGGTATAGATTGTGCATTAATCTATAATCCAGATATCTTCAAACTCTGCTCTTCTGGAGTAAAAAAGGTGGACTTAGGTCCTAATGGATGGCCTACGCGTGATGTGCTTTTTGCCTCGGGCACTATAGATGGCGAGATGTTCCATTTTATTGTTTGCCACTGGCCCAGTCGTGCTGGAGGAGAAACCGTATCTGCTCCACGTCGTATGCAGGCAGCTCTTACTACCAAGCATGTCGCCGACTCGCTACTTTCCGCTCATCCAGGGAGCAAAGTGATCATGATGGGCGACCTTAACGACGATCCCGTATCTCCCTCTGTAAGAAAGGGTATCGGTATCAAAAACCATCCTGATAATCTTGCCGAAAAAGACTATTTTACGCCTATGCTGCGTATCTATAATAAAGGTCTCGGGACACTTGCTTACCGTGATGCATGGAACCTTTTCGATATTATGATCGTAAATGGTGCACTGCTCGGAGCTGATAGGAATACCTTCAAATTAGAAAAAGATCCTAAGACTGGCGACTATGCCCATATTTTTAGGAAGGATTATCTAGTACAACAAGATGGTAACTATAAAGGCTATCCGTACCGCATGTTGCAAGGAGGTCGTTTTCAGAAGGATGGTTATTCCGATCACTTCCCTGTATATTTGTTCCTAACCAAAGCAATTTACTAAGGATACAGGACGGAATATCCTTTGTTCCACGATCTCTGCAAGAGAGCGAAACAAAACTTAGAAAAGAGGCATTATCAAATAGATATTGCCTCTTTTCTTTATTTAAATCGTAGGGCGTTTGTTATCGAATACAATACCTTTAGTAGCACGACTTTCTATTGCATAAGAAATTATTTTTTTGTAGATTTGCAACGTATAGATAAAAGAAATCAGAATAAAAATGGACCAGTTTCTTTTTTATGCCATGCCAGTGGTTTTTGTCCTCGGTATCTTGGCCATCGCTTTTGAAGATTTTATTAAGATCAATAAAAGTGCCTCTGCACTGGTTATGTGTGTCGTGCTATGGGGACTTCTATTCGCTCGGGTCGGAATTTCTGCACATAGTCCAGCGTTTAGTTATTTTCTCCTTCATCATCCTGAATTGAATGAGATGCCAGAAACCTCGCAGCTTTCGGCTTTTCTTTCCAGTGTTATCCTTAAGGAGCTAGGCGAGGTAAGTACGACGCTATTTTTTGTATTATGCTCAATGCTAATTATCGCTCTGGTGGATAAGTTTGGGGGCTTTCACTCGCTGATTTCGATAGTAAAGAATACCAAGAAAAGGAAGCTTTTTATTCTAATTTCTTTCATGGCTTTTTCTTTGTCTGCACTAGTGGATAACCTTGCTGCATCGCTTTTGCTTTTGGCAATACTAAATAGGTTAATCCCCAATCATATCGATAGAATGAAATTTGCTTGTATGATCGTACTTGCATGTAATGCGGGGGGGGCGTGGTCTCCTGTAGGGGATGTTACGACGCTCTTGCTCTGGACGCAAGGTCGTCTCTCTATTGGAGGGCAAATATCCTCTGTCTTTATTCCAGCCTTAGTAAATCTTTTGTTGCCCCTGATTGTAGCTTCCTATACGTTCTTTGACAAGGATACGATACTTCGTGAGGCTCCTGAAGCCGTGACTAAACGTACTTCCTATGAAGTCCCGAATTATATGAGTACGATTGTACTTGTTTTAGGTTTATTGAGTATTGCTTTGGTCCCTATATGGCAGTTATTATTTGCTATACCTCCATTCTTAGGTGTCCTTATAGGTCTATCTTCATTGTGGGTACTTACGGATTTATATTTGGCATGGCGCAATAAAAAAACGCAAGGGAATATCGATCTTTCTAGACTTTCAGTAGTGAGCGTCATGAGAAAAGCCGATATGCCTACGTTCTTCTATTTTACGGGTATCCTGCTTTCTGTGAGTGCGTTGATTGTCGGGGGACAGCTTTTTTCTATGCAGAAGTCGCTCGACCAGCTGATGTATTTGACCAATAATGCCGATATCAATAGTCTTCTGATGCCTTTTGTCATTGGACTTATGTCTTCTTTTACAGACAACGTAGCACTTGTTGCTGCTGTCATGGGCGTATATCCTGTGGGGTACAGCGCTCTTCCTTCGATGATGGTGGATGGCTCATTTTGGACTTTCCTCGCATATAGCGCAGTAACGGGCGGAAGCCTTTTGATTATTGGATCAGCCACAGGTATAACCGTAATGGGCTTACAAAAGATCCCCTTTGGCTATTTTCTAAAGCGTTTTACACCGTTGGCTCTGCTAGGCTATTTTGGCGGAGCTGTCACCTACTATCTTTTAAATATTTTATAGACTCTTATAAACTTATAGTTTGCTGATACACGTCTCCTGTGCTAAAAGTATTCTAATATTTTATACGCCAGTGGGAGGAATAAGGTATAATAAAAATGGCTAAGTAAGATTTGATGGAATATCGATCTTAGTCAGCCTATTTTTGATAAAAGTGTGTATGCTACTCGTCTGTCTACATGTCTGGGAGGTCCTCTCAATCGTCTTACCTTTGTTATGATTTATTGATAAAAACATCGATAGCATCAGCTACTTCCGATGCGCATTTTTCGAGAGAGTCATTGATAAAGCAAACATCAAAACGATCCTGAAGGCTTAGTTCGTAAGAAGCTCGTTTTAGTCTTTCTTCGATTACTTCCGCACTGTCGGTGTTTCTTGCCATAAGTCTTTTTCTCAACTCTTCGATAGAGGGCGGAGCTATAAAAATAGCCAATGTGTCTTGAGGATATTTCTCTTTTACCTTGAGAGCTCCTTCTACATCAATATCAAGGATGAGGTTTTTGCCCAGGAGACGTATTCTATCTAATTCACTTTTTAGTGTGCCGTAATATCGTCCAGGGTATACTTCAACGTACTCGACAAACATATCTGCGGCAATTTTTTGTTTGAATTCGGTATCATCGATGAAATAATATTCGATACCATGCTTTTCATTCCCTCTAGGAGGTCGATTTGTAGCGCTCACAGAGAATGTCAATTTGAGTTCAGGACGATCGATGATCTTCGCAATAATAGAACTCTTCCCTGTGCCACTAGGAGCAGAAATGATAATTATTTTAGTCATTTTACAGTACGTTGGCGATCTGTTCTTTTATCTGTTCGAGTATATCTTTCATATCCACTACAAGGCGTTGCATCGTAGCATCGTTACTTTTAGAACCGAGCGTATTAATTTCTCTTCCCATCTCTTGTGCTATAAACGAAAGTTTTTTTCCACATCCAGAGGGAAAAATAGCTTGCTGTATCGTTTCTCGAAAATAGTGAATATGGTGATCAAGTCGTACAAGTTCTTCTGCGACATCCAACTTTTCAATGTAGTATATGAGTTCTTGCTCAAAACGGTTTTGATCATGCTCAATAGAAGAGGGTAGTTTTGAAAGTTCCTCGGCCAATTTTTTTCGTTTATTATCGATGCGTTGTGGTGCTATCTCAGTGATGGTCTGCGCTTTTTTTTCGATTGACTCAACATTGTCAAGGAGTATTTTCTCTAACATCTCGCCTTCTTGCCGACGGAATATATCGACAGCATCTAAGGATCGGGATATATCGCTTAGGCATTGCTTTATTTCATCTTCGGTAAGGTCAGGCTCCTTATGATCCTTGGCTGAGGACTGGATCATATTGGGCAAAGTGAGAAGACGTAATAGGAGAGGGTCTGCCTCATCGCAATTTATTTTTGCGGCGATTTCTCTTACCTCTTGCAATACTTCAGAGAGAAGTTCCGTATCGAAGTAGGTATTAGCAACCACTTCTTCATCTGTCACTTGGGTCAGTAGGATATTAAAATCTATTCGTCCGCGTCCTATCCGTTCGGTGAGCAATTTTCTTATAGGCTGATCGAGGTCTCGTAGTATGGCAGGCGAGTGGAGGGCAATATCTATTTGTTTGCTGTTAAGCGTCTTAATACTGATCTCATAGCGTTTGTTTCTGCAGGTAGTATGGGCTTTGCCGTAGCCCGTCATAGAGTAGATCATAATTAGAATATAATAAAAAAAAGAGTGTTAGGATAAGCATGCCTATTCCTAACACTCTTAGCGTTGATTAATTGTTATTGAGGCATATTTTTTCCGTGGCAGTTCTTGTATTTTTTGCCACTACCGCAAGGACATGGATCATTGCGCCCTATCTTCTTTTCTGCACGTACGGGCTCTCGACGCTGCTCTTGCTGCTGTGAAGATGAGGCGGCTGCTTGTTGCTGCTGGCTACGCGTCTGCTCCATCACATCCTCTTTTTGCGTCCGGTATTTGCTCATATCCGTTTTTTGTTCGGGAGCAGCCTGGCGCAGTTGCAACTCTCTTTTTTCCTCTTCACTTGGCTCAGGCAGAGGGATACGGGCACGCATGAGTATCGCTGTGGCCTTGCGATTCATGGCATCGACCATATTTTTGAAGATTTCGTAGCTTTCGATCTTGTAGATCAGGAGAGGATCTTTATTTTCGTAGCTCGCGTTTTGTACCGAGTTGCGAAGCTCATCCATTTCACGTAAGTGCTCTTTCCAAGCTTCATCGATGGTGTAGAGGATTACGCTTTTTTCCAGTTCTTTAAGTATACTGCGCGCTTCAGTTTTATCGGCTTCTTCTAGGTTACAAGGGATGTTGTAGGTCCGTCGTCCATCTGTAATCGGAACGATGATGCGTTCGATGGTAGATCCTCGTTGCAAGAATATTTCATGCAAAAGGGGATATGCAATATGGGCTATGGTATCCCTACGTCTCTTGTAGCTTTCGAAGACTTCTTCCCATACCTTATCGGTCAGTTCGTTGGTGCGGAGTTTGTGGAATTGCTCTTCTTCAATTTGGGTATTTACAGCCATGGCAGAGAGGAGTTCCTGCTTGAAATCTTCGTAGTTGTCGCTTTCCTTAGCCGAAATGACGATTTTCTCCATCACGTCAAAGATGGTGTTGAGAGCATCTAGGCCAATACGCTCGCCCATGAGCGCATGACGACGGCGGGTATAAATTACTTCGCGTTGGCTATTCATTACATCGTCATACTCCAAGAGTCTTTTTCGTATACCGTAGTTATTCTCTTCAACTTTTTTCTGCGCTTTTTCTACATTTCTTGAGAGGGCTTTATTTTCGAGCATATCCCCCTCTTTGTAGCCCATACGGTCCATGATGGCTGCAATTCTGTCGCCACCGAATAATCGCATTAGATGGTCTTCTAGAGATATGTAAAAGACGGACGTACCAGGGTCTCCTTGACGACCAGAACGGCCTCGAAGCTGGCGGTCTACACGACGGCTTTCGTGTCTTTCAGTACCTATGATGGCGAGTCCGCCCATGTCACGCACTTCCTTGCTCAGTTTAATGTCTGTACCACGTCCGGCCATATTTGTAGCTATGGTCACCATCCCTTTTTGCCCGGCTTGTGCTACTATATCGGCCTCTTTTTGGTGTAGCTTAGCGTTGAGCACATTATGAGGGATCTTACGCATTTGTAGCATGCGGCTAAGGAGCTCACTGATTTCGACAGAGGTCGTACCCACAAGTACTGGTCTGCCTTTTTCAGTTAGAGACTGTATTTCTTCTATTACAGCAGCGTATTTTTCACGAGCGGTCTTGTATATACGGTCGTTTTGATCTTTGCGGGCAATAGGTTTATTGGTAGGAATTACGACTACATCCAGTTTGTATATATCCCAAAGCTCTCGGGCTTCAGTCTCTGCAGTTCCCGTCATACCAGATAGTTTGTGGTACATACGGAAATAGTTTTGCAGGGTAATTGTGGCAAAAGTTTGTGTAGCTGCTTCTACTTTAACATGCTCTTTAGCTTCAATAGCTTGATGTAGCCCATCGCTATATCGACGCCCCTCCATAATACGACCTGTTTGCTCATCGACAATCATAACCTTATTGTCGATTACTACGTATTGATCATCTTTTTCAAAGAGGGTATATGCCTTTAACAATTGGTTGACAGTGTGTACGCGTTCACTTTTAATCGAATATTCTGTTACCAGTTCATCTCTTCTTTCAGCTTTTATCTCGTCGGAAAGGGGTTCATTTTCGAGTTTAGAAAGCTCTGTTGCAATATCGGGAAGGATAAAAAATTTGCTGTCTTCTACGTCCTTCGATAGCAGATCGATCCCTTTATCGGTGAGATCGATACTATTCATTTTTTCGTCAATGACAAAGTATAACGGATCTGTGACAATGTGCATTTGTCGCATATTGTCTTGCATATATGTTTCTTCCGTTTTGAGCATAGCTGTTTTAACTCCAGGCTCAGATAGGTACTTGATCAACTGCTTGTTTTTCGGCATCCCTTTATAGGAACGATAAAGCAGCAGAGTACCTTCTTCTTGCTCTTTCTTGTCAGTAGCTGCCATTTTTCGTTTGGCATCGATGAGCAACTGCGCGCAGAGTTTTTTCTGTGCATTGACGACGTTTTCTACTTGGTGTATATAGTCTTCAAATAATTGATCCTCACCCTTAGGAGTAGGCCCTGAAATAATTAACGGGGTACGAGCATCGTCGATCAATACGGAGTCGACCTCATCGACAATAGTATAATTGTGCTTGCGCTGTACAAGGTCTTTTGGCGATGTCGCCATATTATCACGAAGATAATCGAAGCCAAATTCGTTGTTTGTGCCAAACGTGATATCAGCGTTATAGGCTTTTCGGCGTCCGTCACTATTAGGTTTGTGCTTGTCAATACAATCTACAGATAGCCCATGAAACATATACAGAGGGCCCATCCATTCTGCGTCGCGCTTGGACAGATAGTCGTTGACTGTCACTACATGCACACCCATACCAGGCAGGGCATTCAGAAAGACCGGTAACGTAGCGACCAATGTCTTACCTTCCCCAGTGGCCATTTCAGCAATTTTTCCTTGGTGCAGTACGACCCCACCTATGAGCTGAACATCGTAGTGAACCATATCCCAGGTGATTTCGTTGCCACCAGCCATCCATCGATTTTTGTATATGGCTTTATCATTGTCGATAGCTATGAAATCGTTTTTTGCATCTGCGGCAAGCTCTCTATCGAAGTCTGTCGCAGTTACTTCGAGTGTTTCATTTTCCTTAAATCGGCGTGCAGTATCTTTAATGATGGCGAAAGCTTCGGGTAGGATTTCGTCTAATATGATTTCATTTTTTCCCAGAATATCCTTTTGTATTTTATCGATCTGTGCCCAACGTTGCTCACGTGTTTCTAGATCTTGTTGCTCAATATTCTCTTTCAGCTTTTCTATTTCATTTCTTTCGCTGGCGGTATAGTCTGCTATTTTTTGTCTAAGAGCGTGAGAGCGCTGACGCAGTTGGTCATGAGAAAGCTGCTCTATCTCGGGATAGATGGCCTTAATCTTGGTTACGTAGGGCTCCACTTCACGAAGATCTCGTTGAGATTTATTTCCGAAGAGGGAAGAAAAAAAGTTTACAAATCCCATAAAATACGGTTTTATGATATGCTATAAAATGGCTATATTATTTAGTAAGAGGCTATATTTTTAAGGAAGCCTATCTTCTGCGCGAAGTTACAAAAAAAAGGTCATATAATCGCTACGACAGCTGCTTGCCTTTGATACATGCTTTCTTTGTATGTGTAGCTAGTTGCAATGTCGCGATCAGGAGTGCATTGAATGCAAGCAATAGGACGACGGGAGAGAAATGCTGTATAGGACAAAAGCATAAAATATAAAAAACGACTATCGCTACAATATTCAACGCATGCGTGTAGTGGGAATATCTCTTATTAGTTATCCATATACAGGGTAGCAGAAGAAGTATGTAGAAGGGATGGAAGACAAGTATGTTCCAATTGGGGTACACAAGCGGATGCAATGAAAAGAAGGATAAGTAATATATAATGCCGCCAGCTATGCCCATGCCAATGTAGCAGAGAGTAGACCAGATCTTAAGGGCAAGATCTTCTTGTTTTTTTAAGTATCTATTTCTGACTGCAAGGAAAAGCGTGACCAGTAGTAATGCTATTGTAAGCGTCATTGGGCGTAGGAAAAGCGGTGTCTTCGATACGGGCGGAATCGTAAATGCTTGTCGAGGGTAGGTAAATTGCTCTTTAACCAGTGGGTGAAGGGATCCGTCTGATGTTTGGACCTTGGCCTGACAGAGCATTTCTTTCAGGTGTTCGGGTAAAAATACCTGGTCGCGAGCAACCGTCGGTTGATCTGCAAGACTTCCCAAAGCAAGATCTGTTCCTAGTTTAAGCCAAGGTCGGAGTCTACTACTTTTATCAAGCATTTCCCTGGTGGTGATGGGCTCTACAGAGGGAAGGATTAGTTTGCCGTCGATGGCATTCTCAATTATTTCGAAAGGCCTCGTGGCACAGTTGTCAAATACAAAATTGTAGTGATAGTATATATTTTGGGGTTGTAGATTGTCCTGTAGTAGCAAGACTAATTTTTCTACCTCTTGCTGTGTGAGATCCAATACCAATTCATGAACGTTTGTTTCCCTTGAATAGGTGTAGTCGTAAATGTAGGCACTTGCATTACCACAGGCCAGCATATAGTCGGTAGTCTTTCCTGATATAAACTTGCCTACGAAGTTAGGGGCATCAAAGTCAAATACTCCCCAATTGTATATGTTGTCATCCTCTGGATTGTCAACGTTTTTCAGTCTTAGTGCAGCATGTCCATAGATGGCGTATACCTCATCGTCAACCCCGTCGGATATTAGAAGACTCACATGGTAGGAATGCTCTAATGAAGGCGTTTGTGATGTCTGAGCAACAACCTTGTGCGGAGAGATCAGCGACAGCAGATAGACGAATACAACTACAAGAAAGGTCCCTTGGAAAGAGCTGATTTTATTATGTGGCATACGTATTATTTACCTAGCATTCGACGATATTTACGGTCGATTTCCAGTCGATCTTCTTCACTGGGTTTGAAGTTTTTGGATACTTTGATCTGTTCTACCAACTTGCGTTCTTTACTATCCAATACTTGCGGTATGTATACATTAACATTCACAAGGAGATCTCCTCTGGAATAACCATTCAAAACAGGTAATCCTTTCTGTCGTAACCGGAGTATCTTTCCAGGTTGTATGCCAGCCTCGATTTTTATTTTTGCTTTTCCATCTATTGTGGGGATTTCTACTTCTCCACCTTCAATGGCAATGTCCAGTGGGATAAGCAGGTTGTATATGACGTCATCGCCATTACGTATAAGCTGCTCGTGCTCTTTTTCTCCTATTACGATATAAAGGTCTCCCGGTATTCCTCCTTTGGGAGCAGCATTTCCTTTTCCTTGCATTGTTAGTTGCATGCCTTCACTGACACCTGCAGGGATATGGAAACTCACTACTTCCTCACCTTTTTCCAGCCCGCTGCCGCCACACTTTTTACATGGCTTATCGATGATCGTTCCTTCCCCGTGGCATCGGTGGCATGTCGATTGCGTTTGCATTGCTCCAAATATAGTATTGGAAATAGAGGTCCGTACGCCAGTCCCGTTGCAGTCGGGACAAGTCTTCTTCCCATTAGGATCAGTAGTCCTTTCTCCGTGGCATTCAGAGCAGTGTACTTGTTTTTTTATTTTCAATTTTTTGTCTACTCCTTCTGAGATCTCTTTGAGCGTAAGCTGTACAGAGACTCTCAGATCGCTTCCCTGCGGGACGTGAACGCTACGAGAACTTCTTCCAAATCCGCCAAAACCGCTGAAGTGCCCTCCGAAAATATCGCCAAAGCGACTAAAGATATCTTCCATAGAAATATCTTGTGCCGAGAAACCGCCTCCGCCACTTCCATGCTGGAAAGCAGCGTGTCCAAATTGGTCGTAGCGGGCTCGTTTGTTGGGATCACTAAGAACGTCGTATGCCTCCGCTACTTCCTTAAATTTTTCTTCAGCTTCTTTGTCACCCGGATTTTTGTCGGGGTGATACTTGATAGCCATTTTTCTATAGGCTTTTTTTAGGTCGTCTGCCGTTGCGTTTTTGGCTACGCCCAATACCTCATAATAGTCTTTTTTATTATTTGCTGCCATTGGCTGATTCGTTTATTTTATTGTCCTACTATAACATCGGCAATTCGGATGACTTTGTCATGTAATTTGTATCCTTTTTTGATGCAGTCTATCACGCACCCCTTTTGCTTTTCATCGTCTGTGGGCAGTAAGGCGACAGCCTGCTGGGTATCGGCATCGAAAGGAAGGTTTATTACCTCCATGGCGCTGACTCCTTGTTTTGTAAGAAATTCCGAAAACTTGGTCATTATGAGGTTAATACCTTGACTTAGAGCCTCTATATCGCTTGCTTCGGATATGTTTTTTTTTGCGAGGTCTAAGTCGTCTAGTATTGGTAGAAGATCTAGGATTGTCTTCTCCGCACCGTGTAGCAAAAGGTCGCTTTTCTCCTGTGCTGTGCGACGTCGAAAATTGTCATATTCTGCAGCTAATCGAAGATATTTATCCTTCAGTTCAGAGAGTTCTTTTTCTAGTTCTTCTGCACGATTGTCTCTAGTCTCTTCTATAGCTTCTTTTTCTTTTTCTTGTGTTTTATCAGGCTCCTGTTGTTTCAACTCCTTTTTTTCTTGCTTTTCTTTGGTTTCCTCTTGGGAAGTTTTTTTATTTTCGTGATGTTTCATGTTTATCTCAATATTTCTCTTTTTCAAATAGGATACTTACTAAGTATTATTTGCGGTTTATGCAAAAACCTTGCCAATCTTAGTATTATGCCAATTTGACTTATTCTTTTCTACATGAAAGTAACTGTTTGATAATTCATCTTGAATAAGAAGAATCCCCCTCGATCCGAAAAGGAGAGGGGGATTCTCTATTTAGTGCATAAAGATTTATTTGTCTTCGGCAAGGAATGGATATCGGTAGTCTGTAGGAGGACAGTAAGTTTCTTTAATACAGCGAGGACTACACCATTTGAGCAAATTGATGGGGCCGCCTGCTTTGTCGTTGGTTCCAGAGGCTCTCGATCCTCCAAAGGGTTGCTGACCAACGACTGCTCCTGTAGGCTTGTCGTTGATATAGAAGTTTCCAGCGGCATGAGTAAGCGTTTGCAGAGCTTCTTCGGTCGCGTATCGATCGTAAGAGAATATGCTTCCGGTAAGTCCATACATGCTCGTCTCGTCTACGAGATGCAGTGTTTCGGTATATTTGTTATCATCATAAACGTATACAGTAAGCACTGGTCCAAATAGCTCAGTAGTCATTGTTTCGTAGTTTGGCGTTTTTGCTTCGATAACGGTTGGCTCAACAAAATAACCTACTGATTTGTCACATTTACCACCCATAACTACTTCAGCATCATTGCTTGCTTTAGCTCTTTCGATGTATTGCTGGAGGTTGTCGAATGACGCTTCGTCAATAACTGCGTTAACGAAATTGGAGAAATCTCGAACGTCTCCCATTTTTATTGTGCCCAGCATATCGCTCATGTGCTCTTTGACTTTTGGCCACATGCTCTTGGGAATATAGGCTCTGCTTGCAGCGGAGCATTTTTGACCTTGGTATTCAAACGCTCCACGCACCAAGGCTACAGCAACTTCTTTTTCGCAGGCGGAAGGATGTGCCATCACAAAGTTTTTGCCGCCAGTTTCGCCTACTATTCTTGGGTATGTGCGATATCGGTCAATATTGCCTGCAATACTTTTCCACAGATGATTGAATGTATCTGTAGATCCAGTGAAATGGAATCCGGCAAGATGCTCACTCGCCGTAACAATATTGCCGATCAAACTACCTTTTCCAGGGAGGAAGTTTACCACGCCATCGGGTAAGCCCGCTTCTTTGAAGATTTTCATTAAGAGGTAATTGCTGTAGAGCGATGTCGTTGAGGGCTTCCAGAGGGATACATTGCCCATCATCGCAGGTGCTAGATTGAGGTTAGAAGCTATACTCGTAAAATTAAAAGGTGTCACAGCAAACACAAACCCTTCTAGAGAGCGGTATTCCATGCGATTGAGCATTGTGAGATCGCTGATGGGTTGGTCGCTATATATTTTTCCCGCATAGTAAGTGCTGAAAGTAAGGAAGTCAATCAACTCACAGGGCGCGTCAATCTCTGCTTGCATAGGGTTTTTACTTTGTCCCAGCATCAAAGAGGCATTGAGTAAGTAACGATATTTCCCTGCTATGAGTTGGGCTATACGCATAAGAACGGATGCGCGTTCTGTCCAAGGAAGACGTTGCCACTCTTTATGGGCATCCAGAGCTACTTTTATAGCTTGTTCTACGTCCTGCTCTCTTACCTTGTGATAGGTGGCCAGTACATGCTTGTGGTCATGAGGCATCACTACTTTGCCTGTGTCGCCTGTTTTTATTTCTTTTCCTCCGATTATGGGTGCTATTTCCCATTGGGTGCTTTCCAGTTCTTTAAGAGCTTCTTGTAGTTTAGCTCTTTCGGGTGAGCCTGGAGCATAGCTATATACAGGTTCGTTTTTTGGTTTTTCGAAAAGATAGATCGAATTATTCATACGCTATAATGTTCTTTTGGAGAGTTTTGTTTATAAAAAGAGTTCGGCTACCATGCAACGTGCTGATCCGCCACCTATGCTTTCGATAGTATGAAGGTCTGGATGTAAGATAGTACTGTAGCTTTCGAGGAACGAGAGCTGCTCTGGAGATAGAGACTCGTAGGCTGAGTTGCTCATGATCAAAAGGGATTTACCCTCTGGGTCGATAAGCTCGATCATGTTTCCCGCAAATTGGCGCACTTGAGCCCTGCTAATCGGAAAGAGTATATGTCCTGTAGAAGTTAACTTATCTTCTACCGTACGGCGTTCCTTCTCATCTTCTATACTTTCCAAGCATATGACACAGTATTTGTTACATACGGCCATCATCACATTGGTATGATAGATAGGATTGCCATTTTCGTCCTTGGAGTGAAAATATACGTAGGTATAATCCATCTCCCGACAAAATTCTTGCAAAATCTTGTCACTACTTCGTTCACTTGCACAGCAGTAAACAATCTTATTTACCCGATCAATACACATACTCCCGGTGCCTTCGAGATAGAGGTTTTCTTTCTCAAAACCAGATAGGTTAATTATTTTAGTGACTCCAGGGAGCATACCCACCGTTGTAAGGGCCTCTGCTTTTCTTTCACGACGGCGATTTTCTGCAAGCATCGGATATAGAATCAGTTCGCCTGTAATATGTGTGCTAAACCAATTGTTTGGAAATATTGAGTCGGGCGTACGTGGTTCGGGGGTATCTTGCAAAACCCATACATCGACTCCGTGATCTCGCAAAAGTTGTACATAACTGTCAAACTCTTGCTGAGCTTGCTTCGTGGCATCAGGTTCGTAAAAGTCCCTGTCTTGGTACAGATTACTGGCAGCTGTTTCTTCATTGAATCCAAAATAAGCTGGGCGTACCATCAGTACCTTATTCGTATTTTGTCTTCTGGTCATAGCTTATGCCAATTCACTTAAACTCTTTGCAATGATAGCTACAGCCTCAAGGAGCTCTTCCTTGGTAATACAGAGAGGGGGTGCTAAGCGAATAATATGCCCGTGAGTAGGTTTAGCCAAAAGTCCATTGGTCGCAAATTGCTCACAGATGTCCCATGCTGTGACGTCCTCTTTGTGTTTTTTTATGACGATAGCATTAAGGAGTCCTTTGCCACGAACGATCTCGATAAAAGGAGAATTGATCTTTATTAATTCCTCGCGGAAGATACGCCCCATTTCCTCTGCATGCTCAGCCATATTTTCATCCTTGACTACACGAAGAGCTTCTATCGCAACGCGGCAAGCAGGAGGGAATCCCCCAAAAGTAGAGCCATGCTCACCCGGTTTGATCGTAAGCATGATTTCATCATCTGCTAGGACCGCACTGATGGGAAGCACGCCACCACTTATTGCTTTTCCTAAACATACAATATCGGGGCGCACACCTTCGTGGTCGCAGGCAAGCATCTTTCCTGTACGGGCAATACCAGTCTGGATTTCGTCTGCAATGAAAAGGATGTTATTGTCGTGGCACAATTGATAGCACTTTTTGAGGTAGCCTTCATCAGGGACAACTACACCTGCTTCTCCCTGGATGGGCTCCGCTAGGAATGCTGCAATATACTTTCCTTTTTCTTGGATTACTTGCTCAAGAGCTTCTGCGTCGTTGTATGGGATCTTAATGAAACCAGGGGTAAAAGGTCCATAGTCGCTATAACTGTCTGGATCAGTACTTATAGATACGATCGTGATCGTGCGTCCATGAAAGTTGCCACCGCAAACAACGATGTAGGATTCGTTTTCAGGAATATTTTTTACCCGATATCCCCATCTACGCGCTAATTTGAGAGCTGTTTCTACAGCTTCTGCACCTGTATTCATAGGGAGCATCTTGTCATAGCCAAAGGTCTCATGAAAAAATTGTTCCATTTCTCCTAGGCAGTCGTTGTAGAAAGCACGAGATGTGAGGCATATTTTATCTACCTGTTCTTTCAGCGCATTCAGAATACGGGGATGGCAGTGTCCTTGATTTACGGCACTATAGGAAGAGAGAAAATCGAAATATTCTTTTCCGTCGACATCCCATACTTTCGCTCCGCGCCCTTTGTTTAGAACCACAGATAGAGGATGATAATTATGTGCACCATACTTGTTTTCTAAGTCTATATAGTGCTGTGCTTTGCTACTAATGTTGATCATATTCCTTATTATTATTTTGTCTCAATTAATATACTAGATATGGAATGGTAAATCTATGCTTATATAATAGCTTCTTACATGGGCAGATGGGATCCGTATTCACAAAAAAAGTTTGTATTCGTCTTCTTCCATTGAGATCGAAACCTTCAAAAAATCGATACAAACGTACTCTGATCGTAAAACAGAAACCATCTTACTACAAAGATAAATAAATATCCAGACTTTTACAACAGTCTGCGATAAAAAAATAGTGGATTCACTCCTTACTTGCATTTTGTTTTTCTTTGAAGGATAAAATGACATAAGTTTTATTTCCATTATTCCTAGTTAATCGCTAAAATTTAGGACAGACTTCGGTATGGATATTCTATTTTTTTTGTTGATGAATGATAAGGAGAAAGAGGGGCTCATTATTTGAGATCTAGCCCCTATACACTTGTGGGTGTACAAAAGAACTCGTTCTAAATACAAAAAAAATAAGGGAAAAAGTGGATAATTGAGAAAAATGTGCTACCTTTGCATGCGTCATGTGATACCGCTCTCTTCTTTCGCTTTCCGCAGACGAATGACTCGAAAGGAGAGCTTGTAAAACGGTCGGGTAGCTCAGCTGGATAGAGCATCTGCCTTCTAAGCAGACGGCCATGGGTTCGAATCCCATCCCGATCACACAGTTTGAATAGCTTCCAAGTACGTGTCGCATTGCGATTACTTATCTGCTACAGAGTGTTTCTTCTCTATCGTAATGCCGATAGGAGAGACATCGAGGATATCTTCCTCGCTACTGTGATCAATTTTATCTTTTTATCGGCCTTTTTGATCTATCTGTTTTCTACAGGTAGATTCTTCTTTTATGAATATTCTTGATAAAATCTCTTGGTGAATGATGCTCTTAGATTATCAATGAGGTAGTTTACTTTTTTAATTATGAATAGTTTAATGTTAATTCAATTTTTTTTCAATTATTTTGTGGCAGATATTCCTCTTTTTACTAACGAATTAGATGAAAAATAAGGTTGCATTTATCTCTCAAAATTCGTATAAAAATAGTACCTTTGTCTGAAACAACGCTGAAAAGTAGCAATGCGTACCTTTGGGATAAAAAGGATCCATATATATATGTTGCAGCAGTTTATTCCTCTGCTGCTGATGACCTTTTTTATCTGTTGGTTTGTCGTATTTATGCAGTTTATGTGGCGATACACCGACGACTTTGTAGGGAAGGGCTTGGATATGTGGACGTTGGCCAAAATATTCGTTCACGTGGCGGTTATGGTATTGCCTACCTCCTTGCCTCTTGGCGTACTTCTTGCTTCGCTAATGACCTTCGGAGGTATGGGCGAACGCCTTGAACTCCTTGCCATAAAAAGTGCTGGGATCCCTCTTCATAAGGTGATGATTCCACTTTTTCTGATATGCAGTACGTTGGCTGTGGGCCTTTTTGTATATCTCAATACGGTAATGATGGATGCTCAGGTCAAATTCTATCAAATAGCCTTTTCCGTACGGGATAAGCAACCTGATCTAGAGATCCCTGAGGGGAGTTTTTACAATGGTATCAACAATTATAGCATCTTCGTCCAAAAGAAAAATAGAAAAGAAAAAGCCTTATTGGGCGTCCTCCTATATGATATTTCCCAAGGTGTTGAAGAAACTCGCATAATAAGGGCTGATTCTGGAAAGCTTACGATGGACAATACCAAAACTTTTCTCACGCTCGATCTCTACCATGGCGAAAGCTTCCAGCAAATGAAAAAATCTTTTTCTCCCTCTGCGCCAGCGAGTGGCTATGGAGCTGATGTTCCCAATTCGTTTTATAAAGAGAAGTTTCTTTTCAAGCAGATTGTCATTCCTTTTGATGCCAATTTTAAATTACAAAGTGATAATGATCTGAGAAATCAATATGTAGGAAAAAATCTATTTCAGCTAACACGTTATATCCGAGATACCGCTCTTTATACATTGGATAGCATAGGAGAAAGGAATGCTACGTCTCTTTTGCAAAGAGCCAACGACATGCGTTATGAGGGTCTTGCCAATAACTATCAAGATACTACTGCTCAGCTACAGAAGTCTATAATCGCGATAGAGAAGAAAGCAGCAGCTATGCAAGTAAACGTCGATAGCCTTGTCGCAGCAGCACCTGTAAAACAGAAAATAGAAGCGTTGAACCATGTAGCAGAAAGACTCCGTACAATGAGTGATGAAGCCAACTATTTCTATTCGGAATACGATTGGCAAGCCTATTTCTATCGTACTCACGACCAAGAGCGGCATCGTAAATTTACTTTTCCCGTTGCATGCATCGTTTTCTTCTTTATTGGAGCACCTCTTGGAGCGATCATTAGAAAAGGTGGTATCGGTACTCCTATGGTTACCTGTATATTGCTCTTTATCGTCTATTATATGATAGACACCTATGGATATAAGATGGGCTATAATGGTCAATGGCCTGTATGGATAGGTATGTGGATCAGTACATTGGCCCTTTTGCCTCTAGGAGTATTCCTGACCTATCAGGCCACCAGAGATTCGGCATCTCTTAATGTCGATGCTCTTTTTATGCGGGTAAAGAGTGTATTCAAGAAAAAGAAAAGAGAGTTACGTATGCGAGAGTTAGTTGTTAACCCTCTCCCCTCAGACCAAGCATACTCCCTCTTGCAAGCAACAAAAGATAAAATTTCACATCTTAGAGATACCCCTTTTATGCGGGGGAAATACTCGCAAAAGTCTTTGCTTTTCCTTGATAAGGCCCAGTATGAGGCCTTCCTTTCTCTAGAAGAAATGGTAGAGAAATTGCTCGATTATCCTTCTTTAAAGGTTTCTACTATGCTAGCAGAGTTGCCTATATTAAAGAGAAAAATCCTTTTCTATATCCCTAAGCAAAGATGGACTTTTGCAATTTTTATCGTTTGCTTGCCACTCTCTTTGCCAATTATTGCTTACCTTTACATGGAGAAAAGGCGATTAAGAGATCGACTTGCACTCATAGACGAAAAAATAATACAGCTCGAGAGGCTGATCGCCATAGAAGAAAATAATAAGAGCTATACTTTGGAAGAAAACTTAAACAACTAACTCTATAAGAGCCACGACGATATATGGAAAAAAACGAAATTGAATTAAACTCAATTGAAGAAGTCCTTAAAGATTTTAAGGAGGGAAAATTCGTAATTGTTGTAGATGATGAAGATCGTGAAAATGAGGGTGATTTCATTATTGCAGCAGAAAAAATAACCCCTGAAAAGGTCAACTTTATGATGCGCTATGGACGGGGCGTATTATGTACCCCCATAGCTGAAGAGATAGCCCAGCGCTTAGAATTGCCTATGCAGGTGACAGACAATACCTCTCTGCACGAGACTCCTTTTACAGTGACTGTGGATCTTATAGGCCATGGATGTACAACGGGAGTTTCCATGTATGATAGGGCGATGACGATTAAAGCCTTAGCAGATCCCAATACAAGACCTGTCGATTTGGCTCGTCCAGGGCATATCAATCCCCTCAAGGCGAAAAGTCGAGGAGTACTACGTCGAGCTGGTCATACAGAGGCTGCTGTAGACTTGGCTAAATTGGCGGGTATGCAACCTGTTGCTGCCCTTATAGAAATCATTAACGAGGATGGCACCATGGCAAGACTTCCACAATTGGTCGAAATGGCTAAACAGTGGGATATGAAGATCATTTCAATAAAAGATCTTATTGCATATAGACTCAAAACCGATAATATACTTGAAGAAGGTGAAGCGATTCAGCTCCCTACAGCACATGGGAACTTCAAACTTATACCTTTCAAGCAAAAAAGTAATGGTCTTGAGCATATCGCATTGATTAAAGGAGATATAGATCCTACTAAACCAACGCTTGTAAGGGTACACTCCAGTTGTATCACGGGTGATGTATTTTCTTCTTGTCGCTGCGAATGCGGAGAGCAACTAAGGAAATCTATGGAACTCATAGAGAAAGAGGGTAATGGAGCTATCATCTACCTTAACCAGGAGGGACGTGGTATTGGTTTCATGGCTAAAATGAAAGCATACAAACTGCAAGAGCAAGGTCTTGATACCGTTGATGCGAATCTACACCTCGGTTACAAAGCGGATGAGAGAGACTATGGTGTAGGTGCACAAATGCTTCGTTCCATCGGTGTAACTAAGATGCGCCTACTGACCAACAATCCTGTAAAGCGTATCGGTCTCGAGGCCTACGGTCTGGAAGTTGTTGAAGTGGTACCAATAGAAGTTGCGCCAAATAAATTTAATGAGGTCTATCTCAAAACTAAAAAAGAACGAATGGGACACGACCTTCACAATATCAAATAACACACACAATTTAATAGTACAATGCATATGAAAAAGTTTCTATTTTCGATAGCTACATTATTTTTTGCCATATCGATGGCAGTAGCCCAACAATATGATGTGCGTCTGAATCTCACGCCCAATGTAAAGGTTCCTTTCAAAGCATCTACTTTTACAGAAACGGAGGTGAATATTCCTATGAAAGGAGTTAATAAAACAAACCAAACTGCAAATATCGAGTTTGTTTTTTCTATCATGGAGAAAAAAGGCGATAATTACGTGATCAATTGTGTGATCAACAAGTATGAAGTAAGTATTAATACAGATGGAAAAGAACAAAAATTCTCAGCAGCTGATACGGAAAAGAGTGAAATAAGTGACAACCTGAAAAAAGTCACATCCAAAATCGTGCAGGCTGAAATTACTCAATACTTTGTGCTTGTCGGACAAGTTAAGCCTATTTCTGAAGGCCTCGACCAGAAAGATGCTGAAAAAATATATGAAATCCTCGATGATTTCTTAGGTAGAATTTATCCCGAACAGCCTATTGAAAAGGGAAAAACAGTCGAAAAAAAGAAAAAGAATAAACTTTTTCAAACAACTCTTGCAGACGTAAACGAAAACTTTTACATTATGGAGCAAAAGTGGAATGTTGATGAAAACTTGCAAGGTGTTCCTATGAAGGGTATCGGAAGTATGAGCTATGAAATACATCGCGAAACGGGTATACCTATCAATCTCCTTACAACATTACCACTTGAAGGAAGCGTTGCTTCGCCTATAGGTAATGTTTCTATTAAAGTGAAGACGACGAGCACAGTATCTTTCATGCAAGAATAAGTCTTTATTACTAAAGACGATCTACTACTACTCATAGGTCACTTCCCATTAGGGAGGTGACCTATATTTCATGGTAGTGCTTGAAAAATATCACTTAATCTGTTCTTTTACCTCTATGAAATACCTTTATAATATGAAATGTATCTTTTTATATATGTGTTGATATACCTCATTTCTATTTCCTCGCGCATAAAATCAGCGAATTTTATATCCTAACGATATAATAATATACACATTTCTATATACGGTATCCATTTTCTCTTTTTCTCTATATAGATGGATGTGTTTTCATTCTAACAATTAGTGCAGCGTGCATGCTATTGCTTTTGAATTCTGACGTTGCTTATATATTAAAGAGCAGCCCTTGCCAGAGAAGAGGTCTTCCCACGCAAGGGCTGTCCGTAGAGAAACTTATGCTGATATTGTGCTATCAGTACAGTCTATTTTACTTAGCTACATCGTCTCCACCTGTAATTATAGGTTGAAACAGATTTTATAGCGAAGTTTCATACTTTTTTATTTCCATCAGGTTGGATTTGGCTATTTCTAATTTGCTGCTTGCTTGCTCTAAATAGTTAAGAGCTGTCTTATAGTCTCCATTATGGAAGGCAATGATAGCTCGGTTATTATTTGCTTCTGGGCTATTACCTGCTTTTTCAATGTACTGAGCTGCTTGAGGGAAGTTTTTCGCTTCGATACAGGCAGCAGCTGCATTGAGATTGGCTATTTCGTCATTGGGGTAGAAACTGCGTGCAGTCTCGAATACTTCGATAAAGTCCTTACTGCCTTTGCTGAATGTCTGAGAGATACGGAAAAACTCTTCAAGACTTAGTTGAGAAGGCTTTTCTTTATATGCTTTGAAGGCTTCGTCGAGGCTAAAGCCTTTTACTACATAGCTTACATTGACCGTATTCCGACGAAGGGCAGGGTAGAAATCATCAACTAATTTTTTGTAAGTGACGCCATTGTCGAGTTTTCGTATTTGTGCTTCTCTCTCGGTATCGGTGTTATTTCTTTCGATGATTGCTATAACTTCTTCTTTGTTGGTAAGATTGCTTTCGCTTACGGCTTTTTTCAGGCCATCCCAGTCTTCACCCTTACCAGAAAACTGCATCTTATTGTTAGCAATCTGATAGGTTGTCTTTAGGTAAGATGCAAAAGCTTTCGCACGGTTGCCTGAAAGGGTTTTATTGCTTGCAAAACTTCCTTCAGGCGAGGCAAAACCTTCAATTACAAAGTTACTCACATTAACGTTGGCATCATTTAAGAATGAGTTGATGAATTCGTCTATACGGCGAAGTTCACGAGCATTATTTTTATAGTCTTTGAGCAGCTCGTAGCGTGCAACTTTGTAGTTGAAATAGGCTTCAATTTTGTCAGCTCTGTTTTTTATCGCTTCTACTTCGGGGGCTATATAGGCTACAGCGAGATTTGGCTGGTAGGGCTCACCTTTCAAGCTCGCAAGCAACGTACCTTCTGCAAGTTGAGGTTCTATGCAGGAACGACAGCCAGTCAGGTTCGATGCGACAGAGGCATTAGCGCCTTTCATCCATGTTTGATAGGGGATGCTGGCAGTATAGTGATACATGCCATTTTCTACTTCATTTTTCTTTACTAAGATCCAGTTGGAAGGATTGAGTTTTGGATCGATATTACCGAAGTCGATATTGCGTCTTAGCACCTTGTATCGGTTACTCCCTGCGACGATCAATGTAGGGAAGGTCGCTACGGTTTGATTGTCGCTAGACGTTATTTTAGGTGTTAGCTGCAACATCTGTCGATAGCCTATTTTCATATTGGTTATGTCCACATCCATGGAGAGTTGGACTTTTTCTTTCACGCCGGATTCATTTTTTATAGTTTCTACCGTTACGTTTTTGATGTCCAGGGTCTGCTGTGCTTGCAGTGTCAGGAGCGTTATGAACCCTAGAAAGAGGGATGAAAAAAATCTATTTAGTTTCATGGTATGCAAAGAATAAGGGATTTAAGTTTGTGTTTACAAAATACATATCAGTCAAGTAGGAATACAAATGATATTGTTCCCTTCGTAGGGCCGATGTAATGATTCTTTCCATCTCCTTTTTTTCGACCACATTTTTCTCCTTCATATTGCTTGTACCAAAGATGATTGTAGCCTCCGCCCAAGGAGAACTCTATGTTAAGTCGCTTGCATACTACCCAGTGGTAGCCTAGGCTAATACCGCCTCCAGCAAACCATCCTTCATAGCGATTGTCTTTTAGCCCATTTATCATATCATGATCAAAGGTATAAGCTACGGGAGGGAGAGGAAGTTTGCCAAAATTCATTTGACCTCCCTGTCCATGGATACCAATATAAAAGCCGTTAAACTTTTCGCAGAACCAGAAACGAAGCTCGGGTTGAACGATCCAATGCTTCCATTTGATATTATTTTCAGCGATCTGAAAAGGCATAATCGCTCCGTAAAGGTCGAGCGTCATACTCTTGCCAAGACCTACTTCGATAGCAGCATTGGGAGCCACAGTAGCCCAGTGCAGTAGGTTGGTCTTTAGGGCTACATTTTGTCCGCTCAATGCTAAGGGCAGAAGAAGCGAACAAAGAAGGGTAAAAATTCTTTTCTTCATAGTTGTGTATAGGGTTATAAATATATATTAGAAGGGATAGCCAATTGCTAAATGTAATGCAAAACCGTCTTTGAAATGGGGAATGTTGAAATACCCTTTTTTAGAGGTAGCATAAGGAAGATGAAGACCGAAACCCGCATCCAGTCGGATGACAAAGAAGTTGAGATCGTAGCGAATTCCAAGCCCTGTACCCAAAGCGATCTGGTCGATGAAATCGCCAAAAGATTTAATCTCTTTAAGCGACCCTCCGGGGCGGTACTCATCAGGGCGTAAGAGCCAAATATTACCAGCATCTAGAAAGACAGCTCCATAAAGATCGCCTAATAGACGCATGCGCCACTCTACATTGGCTTCGAGTTTAAATTCTCCGACTTGATCTAGATAGCTATATGCCTTCTGATTAGGAGAAAAGCGCCCTGGACCGACACTCCTCACAGAGAAGGCGCGAACACTATTGGCTCCTCCCACGTAGAACTGCTCGCTGTATGGTGCAGTCGTCATATTACCATAGCTATATATAATGCCAGTAGCAAATCGCGTAGCTATGCTATTCTTTGGTGATAGCGTATAGTTGTAATGGAGATCAGCCGTGAATTTTACAAATTGAGCGAAAGGAACACCGAAAATCCTTTTTGTCCTATAGTAGTCGCCTCCTCTCATAGAGGCAATAGCATTAATAAGATTACCAGCTTCAGAAATGCTATACTCCATCCACAAGTGGTGGTCTCCTTTTTCTCCTTCGCGCTTGAAATTATTGTCGTAGGTGTATACGTAGCGTATCTGAGGGATTAGTTGACTGCGTAGAGAAAGTCCTAAGATCGGGTTTTCAGCAAGGAGCTTGTTGAATTGTTCACTTTGTCTATCAAGATAGTTAAACTGCAGGTCTAATGGAGTAAACGTATGCTTATGTGCATATTGGTTGAATGTATAGGAGAGTACTCCTCCGAAAGAAAGCATTCGGAAAAAGAGGGCTCGATTCAGAAGCGATGCCCGCAGCGTAATGTCGGTACTGATGGGAAACGAAAATGGCTCTGAACGAAAGAATGGTAACAATATAGCTGGTGCATTGAGGTTGATATCGCTACCTAGTTCATAGCTTACGAAGCGAGATATATCCTTTGTAGGGGAGTGACCGCGCATCCATTCATAATTGCCATGTAGAGACACTGAAAGATTTTCTCCTCCACCAAAGAGATTACGTCTGCCTATAGAAACGCCAGCTCCTGGCCCTAAAAAGTTGTTACTTTTTACTCGGAAAAGAGCCTCCAAAGAGGTATCCCACGGTTTGTCAAAAGTAGAATTTATAAATAAAATAAACTTATTATTGGCTGTGTCGAGCGGTACGAAGCGAAAATCAGTGTAGGCGAAGGCTCCCAAGCGAGAAAGTGCAATACGCGATCGCTGCTCAATTTCCTGTGAGTAGCGCGTTCCTGGTTTAAATCCAACTCGGCGCGAGATGACATTTTTTCTTACTTTGGTCTTGTCGTTATAGCGAATAAGTACACCCTGATTCCATACGCTATCTGTCATGGGGGTAAAGTTGTGACCTCCTAACGTGAAAACAACACTATCAATAGTCCAGGGTTCGAAGAAATATGCTGGCGTCCCTTCTTTAAGACGGGAGCGGATCTGTACTTTTTGAGGTGCTATGAGCGTATCGGCCTCAAACTCGAGCAAATCAGGTTTATAGTAGTAGAATCCTGAATCTCGGAGGATCAGGCTGATCTTTTCTCTGTCAGCTATTATTTTGTCTAAGCCAAATTGTTCACCTTTTTTTATAGCGGAAATCTTTTGATGCTCGAGGTAGCTACTCTCTGATATTTTGATTGGAGGTAGATAGCGGACACTGTCGAACAGATAAGGCTGCTGCATATCTATAGAATAGTGTACTCGTGCTTTCCGTGGGTTTTTAAGCGTTTCTACACTATTCGTAACTCCAGCATTAAAATAGCCATGCTCACGCAATATATTGGTGGCAACCGTACTTCGAAGATCGGGATTGACTGTACTAATGTGAATTGGTTCTGAGGCGAATTTATCGAAAACCCATTTACCGAATTTTGTGGAGTCATTGACGAAGGAGTTATATATCCAGAGCCCCATGGGTATCCCTAAATTTATACGCGCGCTACCCGCAAAGGAGGTATTGCTAGGTACGTTAAGGACTTTTTCTGCTGCGCTTAAGGCTTTTTTCCCAGCCTTGCTATTGTCTTTGTTATAGACTTTTGTTTTAGCTATTCCTACGTAGAGTTGCTCCTTTTCGGGCAGATTCTTGGTAGTAGAACAAGAAGAGAGCACCAAAATGGAGAGCAGTAGCACTGTCCATGTCTTGCTATTGAAGGCCTTATGCAATATCATTATTCGTTATTATTGGTAGGGGTAGGGATACTATCAACTGTTTTCTGACTCATGGAGTCCTTTTTTTCGAAAGGATCGCCTGTCGATGAATCGGGTATTATCTCTTTTTCTTTAAGAGTGTCGGCGACTTTCTTCTTTTTCAAGAAGTCGAATAGATCACCTAATCGGTATAGTTTACGGCGGATAATGAAGCTTCCCCCTGTCTCTGTGACAAGCCCTTCGAGGAGATGGTCGTTATTGCGCTTATGGAAGGCGCTAAGAAAGCGAGTCCCTTGTTTGTCCAGGCGATACTCGAGGGTTACGTTATCTATAAATGTTTGTTCGTGGTTTGTAGGAAGATTGCCTGTAGATACTCGTCCTCCGAATACGATTCGAATACGATCGTCGTAGAAACGTTTACTGAAACTGTAAGTGTAATCAGTATATGAACCGCCATTTATTCCATTTTGAAGTTCCATGCCGATATTGATATCGGTCCCTTCAAGCAGTTTTCCCGTAAGATCGTTAAGTTCTTTAACAGCTAAGTTGCTGAGTATCTTTTCCATATTGGCTTCGGAGGCATCTCCGCTCAGGAATGTCCCCGTGACCATCAATGCTATCGCTTGCTTACCACGCTCTTCAGTACTCATACTGGCAAGTCTATTTTGTAGGGATAGATCATCGGGAGCCTCGAGGTCAAATATCAAGTTATACTTGTCCTCGGCCTCTTCCAAACGGATAATTACATCGAAATCTACTTTTCTACTTTGTTTGTTCTCTACTACTTCTGCACGAACTTTATTGATGGCTTTAAAGGCAATAGAAGGGCTGGTGACTGGACCATTCCATATGATACGGCTACTGGGATCAATATCGAAAATCTTTCGCCCTACTACAGGGAAATTATAGCGGATCTTGCCACCTCCCTGTATTTCGTAGTTACCTACAAGATTCATATCACTGAAAGGAGGTATCGACAGATGCAGGTCGCCTCCACCTTGAACTTCTACATAATCTTGGTGACCCGCATCTAAGTCTACACCGAGACGCACAGAGGGATCGAGGTGTACGTTCACAGAGATATCAGCCCCTCCGGTAGGAGGTAGTACATTTTCTTTTTCCTTGTTAAGCAGAGAATCTCTGAAATCGGTAAAAGTAATCACTCCGGCCATATTGTCTTGCGCCTTGAGTTTATTGCCTGTATATACATAGGTTGCATTGGTGCCTCCATGGAGCGATACGTTGCCTCGTATAACAGGCTTACTCACTTTCCCCCTTACACTCAGGTCGCTAGAGGCAATAATTTTGCCGTAGAGTATTTGACCTTTACTGCGTTTGCTATCCAGTAGCTGTATTTCTTTGCCCTTAATATGAAGATCCGTTGTCAAAGCCTTTTTGCCAAAGAGGTAGAAGTCTCCATTTACACATAGTGGACTAATGTTATCTCCAGCTACGGCAAAGCATAGATTCTCGATATTGATATGATCGTCGAGGAAGCGAAGAGGCTCAGTCTTAAGTTCGAAAGTTTCTCCGACAAGTGGTACATAAGCCATCGTTTCCATCGGTGTAATGGTCCCATTAACAAGTAGGTTTTTGGGAGATCCTGTGACTGTTAAGTCTCCCTTTAGGAAGCCCGATAGCGTAGCTACATCTTTTCCGAGGATGGGGTTGGCTAGTTGTAAGGGGAAATCATTGATATTAACCTTTGCGTCTATGGGACTGTCAGAGTTCTGAAAGTTATATTTACCTTCTAGTGCAAAATTGAGGTTACCATTATGGCTAATCTGTGCATTTATATAGTGCGAGTTATGCTCTGCAGGTTGATAGAATAGAGCGGTACTGATATTTCCAAGATTTGCTTCGTTGTACTGAAAGTTATTGATGGAGATATCCCCAACTACACTGGGAACGAGGGTACTTCGTTCACGTTCAAAATGAATGTCGGCAAAAGTAAGACCACCCAATTTGTCAATACCAAAGAGCCCATTGAGAACGGAAAGTTGGAAATTCTTTATATTGAGATTGATATAATCGATATTCTCTTCTGTATCTTTTTTAGATTGTAAAGCGATCGTGCCATCAAGGTCTGTAAGCAACTCCAAGGAGGCTTTTATCGAATTCTCGGTGGTATCGACATAGAGAGCATTATCGTTATTAGGACGCAATTGCTTCCCTTCTATGATAATAGGATTGGGATTAATGGACAGTCCAAAACCTTTGTTATTTCTAAATGCTAGCAGTTCGGCCTTGTATTTTATAGTATCATTGCTTTTGTATAGCGCATTCAGGTCGATCGCACGTAGGTCACTTGTAGCCTGCAAACTGATGGCGAAAGGCTGCTGCTTCATAGTAGGTTGTTTATCTACAAAGGCATCGATCTGGAGCACTTTGGGAGATGAATGAAGACTGTCCACTACTACTGGATGGGGGGCGCTACCTGACCATACAAAATAGGGTTCAATGCGTTGCACCTCTCTTTGGAGATTTAGTCCGTCCTCTAGATTTCTCGTATAAAGATGTAGACGTGCAGAGTTTATGCGTAGAGTATCTTTTCTCATCCCTGTAGCCTCTGCCTGTAAGTCTATTTGTTCGGTTGTATCATCGGTTTTTAGCGACAGTTGCAAGCGTTGTATACTCATCCTTTGCTGTGCCAGCAGCATAGCGGCTGGATTTCGTGTCCCCATCTGCAATTCTATCTGTGTTACTGGAAGCAAGCGAGCGATATCAGTGACGGGTGAAACAACAGAGTCTTTGATACATGCTTGGATAAGACGAGTCAATTGAGCTGTACGGGCATTGATGTCTTTTAAGCCTTCTGCCAGGAGTAAGGATAAATTCAGGTCTCCTGAGATTAGCTTTCCTTTTATTTGCTCCTTGTCAGTCTGCAGTGTACACTGCAGAGAGTCTACTCGATATCGTTTGGACCCTGTTTGAACAAAGATGTCTTGCGAGCGCAGGTCTAGAAAGTGGTTCTCCGAGAAGTCAGAGTTGAAGTCGCTATGGAGTTGTAGGGCTACTACCAAAGTGTCTTGGCTCAGACCAAGAGCAGAAAAATTGAGACTGTCGGCGAGAGAATAAAGATGCCCGGAAAGAACTTTGTCTTTAATTCGCCCCTCGATATTCATATGCAATTTTGCATTTTCGGCATGGCTGTCGAGGACTGCTTGCAGATCGCCTCCCGATAAAAGACCCGTTAAGGTTAGTCCCTCGATCACACGACCTTTATATTGTATGTTTCGAAGATCGATATTGAGGTTGGCTTCGGTTGTAGGGGATAAAAAGTCAAATTTCCTTCCTCTACCATTAATGGAGGCGTTTACCACTCCGATGGAGTCTTTGGGCAAAAATGCTTCTACATCGAAATCCTTTGTCTCCATTGACAGATTATAGGCTTCTTTACTTAAATTATAATCACCTTGTATGTCGACTGTTCCGTGGCGAGAAGTAGATAGAAGAGCTTCGATGTTGAGTTGGGGACCTTCAGCCTTACCTTGCGCAGTGAATGATGTCGCATCGGGTACGACAAGCCTCCCTTTCATGGAGGGCGTAAAGTGTCCGATGAGGTCTGCTAAACCTTGCCACGCTATAGCTTCGGTGTTGAATTGAATGGCTCGTTTGTTATTATTTAATGGATAGAGCGCTTTTCCATCGGCTTCAACGCGTAGAATACCTTCACTTTCAAGTTGGAGCCGCTTGAGGTTGATCTTTTGCAGAGAACCTATAGCATCGATATTCAGGGTTACGGGTTTTGGTGTATCTAGTCCCTTTGGTGTAATAAAGTCAGCGATATCAATACCCGAGAAATAATAGATATCGTCTTTGGATAAAAAGCCTTTGGCCTTAAGGCTAGCTTCACTAATTGAGTCTCCGGAGAAAATAGTAAGAGGAAGGTAAACGTCTCCTTCCAGTCGGCTCTGGGGAGTGGTCAAACCAAATTGTTGCACACTGATGACACTATTCTCCATTTTGTACTTGCCTTGAAAATGGGAAATCTCTGCGCCACAGCGTTCCTTAAGAGAGAGAGATTCTACATCAGCAATAAGGGTACTCGCTTGGTTCAGTACGTTATGGGCTTTCAATTGTAACGCATCACCATAAAGATGGGTGAAATCGAGTTTGTTCCCTGTGGGTATCGTATCGTCTTGTGCATACCACACTTTATGACTATCTAAAGCTAGATGGTCAGCAGTGATACGCATACTATCAAGCCCAATAGCAAATCGATCTGCATTTAATTCCTTGGCATGGACGTGTACGTAGAGTCTGTTGAAGGGCATCTGCATATCATACGTGAAATCGTTGATATCGACTCTGTCTGCCTTTATCTGCCATGTTAGGGGCTTTTCCGCTTCTTTTTTCTTAGTTGTATCACTGCTAAAAAGATGAAAATAACCTTGGTCTAAGAGCAACGCTCCTACTTGTACATGACTTTTTTTTAGGTTGACTGCCAATGGCGCAATGTGAATAGTATGTGCTTTCGCTCCCATGGACATATTCCCTTTATCATTGGCGTAATGAAACAAGAGGTCCTCTATGAGCAGATCGTTAGAGCGGACATAGCCATTGATGAGGGAGAGTGGAGAAACAGATGTTTTGATTTTGTCTATGCTGGCGAGTGTATCCCCTTTGGCGGTAAGAATCAATATGTCATCGGCCTTAAGTTTCAGCGGATAAGAAATACGCAAGTCGCCTATTGATAAATGGATGTTACCTTCTTTGTTGATTATATCCTCTATTTTTCGAATGGCGAAGTCTTGAACTCCAGGAATATAGAATAGCCCGACAGCTAAAAGGGACAGTAGCGTTGGCAAAAGAAAAAGACACAACAAAAATATTCCCACAATGCGTGCAGGACTTTTTTTGTGATTTTCTCTTTTATCCCCTTTTTTATCAGGAAAAGAATTCTCTGGTGTTTCGTTTTTCGTGGCTTCTTTCCCTGTGATAGAGTGGCTATCGTTATGGGGCTGCTCTGTATTTGTTTTCTTCATGTAAAAGCACGATAAAAACAATTATCTTCCTTGCAAAGATAACATTTTTTTTTGACAAAAAGAGTATGTATAAGTGTGTGGCGAAGAAAGTACAGAACAACCCTAGAATAACTGGAGGCAACGAAGCCGAGGTGAAAAGATACCTTTTTTCATTATTCTGTCAGACTGCGGGGAGAGCGATTCAGAGAATAAACTTTTTGGATGTGTCACATATAACTCGAACCTTGGAGCAACCCCATTTACTGAACTGATAAGTTTCATGTTGTGCCTAGACGAATGCTTTAGTCGTACTTTTCTGCTGGCGCATTGCGGGACGGAAATAAGTTGAAACTATACCTAGCTGCTGTGGAGCGCTTTGACGTGGGCAGGTGGGATAGTTTTTATTTCGCTTTCTTCAAACTGTAATTCAACGCTGATTGGTTTCTCTTGAAGTCTTGATTCAATAGCGTTAGCGAATGCTCGTCATTTTCTTGCAAGAAGTTATAGACAAGTCCTCCTTGATCGGCGGTCAGTTGCAAAACTGTGGCGTCTGGATCTTCGGTCGTGCCACGCTGTGTCATCCGCTTACCCGTGTAAACGAAAGAAACGTCCCGTCCGTTCTCAGCTTCTAGAAAGGTAAGCCGCAAAAGGAAACTTCCATCTCCGCTGTGCTGTCGTTGGCGCAAAGTCAGTTGATAATGAATACCCAGACAGTCGGCAGCAGGAAGTGTCCTCTCATAATGTAATTCTGTCCACATACCTAGGCTTTCATCCGCATCCCTCTTCGGTTGTGCATACAGTATTTTATCCTTTTCAGTTACCATCCAACGTCTGTCTGTTCGGTGCAGGCTTATAGCGTCATTTTCTTCATTGAGGCTCCAGAAGTGTTTGCCTGAAGGATGGGTGTGTTGCCTCCATGTTTGTTTTTCTTTCTTGTCCGAATAATATAATTCGGTCTTCAGGGAATCTGGACTGAACCGGATGTATAGGGAACGGAAGCTGCCGTCAACGGTTTCCGTACGCACGCCTTCTTCGAAAAAGAGGGTGCGCATAACACTTTCTGGATGGGTAAGCGAAGTTACTTTTAGAGCTTCCATACCCGAAGTGTATGCTCCTTTGTAATAAACCTCTACCGAGTCACCTATGAATAAACCATCCAAATCTTCTTTCTCTGCATTTGTCGTGTTGAACGACAAGGTATCTTCTTTTTCCACAACCGAAATCATATTTGTTGTTGTATCTCTTACCACGCCTTTCAGCCAGTGACCTCGAGAAGAAGAAGTGCAGTTGACCAGCAAGAGTAATCCACTTGCGGCAATTAATAAAACGTTTGATTTCATAATGCTTTTGTTTTTCTATTCTTTGTGCTTACGCAGATATGGAAAATTTCTCATCATTATGAACCGTATAATAGAATTATCAGAAAATCTCAGAAAGTTCCTAGTTTCAATACTCGTGTGATAGTATCGACTATGAGTGAAAAAGCATCTCTTTTGCGATTGAGAAATGGTCTTTTGATTGATGTCGAATAATAACAGAATATAGAAAATGCCTGGTTTACATCCTCTTAGCTTTCTTTCAGAGCATCTTTCTATGCTTTTTTCAATAAGTGTGAGATCGTACTTTGTTTTGCAGTCTCTAATGATGCGTTCTTTCGCTATCCGTCGAAAGTTTCGAAATGATCGCCCCAATAGCTTTTCCCTCTTCTATTCCCTAGTTTCTTGAGCTCTAAGAACTTTACTTTCAGAGAGATGGCTACTATATAAGTAGCCTTCCCTCTGAAAACTGTGTTTTTTCGCGAAAATCGGATCTAAGGAATAACGATTTTGTACGTTTCCCCTTCTAGTGAGATTAGGTAAGTACCTCTTGTCATTTTGACTCTGCTTTTTTCGGAAGTACTCGCTTTCTGCAAAAGCTCTCCTCTTATGTTATATATGCTATAATCAGTGGAGTGGGAGTCGATAAAAATAATCTGATTGTCACTGATCCTAAAATAGGTATTTGCATCCTTGTCGACATTGCTGTTTCTTGTTTCATTGGATACGATCCAACCCTTTGAGAGTGCAGTAGAGACATCTACATTAGCAACTCCTGGATTGTTGCGTATAATCAGTTGCTTAGCCCACCCTTTATTATTGTCATCAATAGGTAAGTTCTTGACATCAGGTAGCATGTTAATATTGTTTTGAAGTACCCCTGGTGGGATGCTGTTGTTGTGCAGCTGAAGCGTCCACAAATAGCTAGGATTCATTATTAAATCGGATATTTCATTATTGTTTGCCACCAGTTTTCTAAGTTGTGCCTCTACATTTATATGTAAAGATCTGATCTGGTTATGGTCACAGAAAATTTCCTGGATTTGTGGACTGTTTGAAACGTCTAACGATGCAACTTTGTTATAGGCACATGAGATTGTTATTAACCTGTTATTGGCTGATAGGTCTAGCTCTGTAAGCCTATTGTGATCCAATAAGAGATGAGCTATTTGAGTATTATATTTTAATGCTAGCAAAGAGAGTTCATTTTTCCTCAAATCCACTACGGTCAGATTTCTGTTAGCAGAAAGGTCTATATTAGAAAGCCTATTGTTAGCAGCGAGCAAAAGCGATAAATCTTTCATGCTCGAAGCATCTAAATTCTCTATCTTGTTATCGTTGATATGAAGATACTTTACAGTTTTGTTTTTACTTAAGTCCAATGCCCTAATTTCATTAAAGGCGATATTTATATACTGTAATTCAGGACTATTTAGAAGATCTATTTTTTTTAGTTTGTTATGCGCAATGTCTATTTTCCTTAAATGAGTTAGGCTACTAATATCGATGTTGCTTATACTATTTTTCTCAAGAAAAAGCTCTTTTAAAGATGTTAGATTGCTGAGATTTATCTTTTGTATCTCGTTTTCAGATGCGTCAAGAATTTCAAGATCCGGGTTCTCTCCAAAGGATATTGCCTTTACTCCGGCATTATCTATTAATAGTTCCTGCAGATGATCGGCAAATATTTTTACTTTTCCTTTCGGGGTGAATTGGATGATGCCGGAGCGATTATATGTTATGATTTTTCCATCTCCCTGGTCAATCTTAAGTAGGCTATTCGCTTTAATTGCATACATTAATTCTATCTCTCCGCAATCTTTTGCGAAATCTATCGTTACATTAGGGGTACTCATCTCTTCGGGACTATTGGCTTTGATAGTTACCTGGTCGATAATAATACCCGTTCCTGCTGCAGGATAACTGTATTCTTTTGGATGGACAAATGCAATGCGAAAAGCTCTCCCTTTATAGTCAGAGAGATCGATTTTGCGTAAGAAGAATGTTTCCTCTTCGCTTTTAGCGCGTATACTGGCAACATCCAAAAGCGTGACTTTAAAGTCTTCAGGCGCTAAGCCATCGGTTGAAAGCAGCACTTTGTATCCATCAATTTTTTGCCCCGGTTCCGCTTTATAGAAGTAACTTTCTAAAAAAGATATTTCGGCACTCTCCACACTGTCCGGTATGAAAATGAGGGGTGTGATCAGCCAGTCATCGGGACGTGTATTGTAGCCATAAGATTCTTCGTGTTTCCAATCAAAATGGTCCATGTAATAGGTGTATGAAGCAAAAGCATCTTTCGTTCCACCTAGTCCCTCGTCGGTCTTTATACCTATACGTGATTGCATATCCTTTGTGATTGCAAGCCAGCTGTAGCCATCCTTATTTCGGTCGTAAATAAGCCAGCCGGGGGGGAGCTGCGAATTATCGAAATCAAACGTTATAGGAAATGTTACGACGGCCGATGACATTGCTTGAATATGAACGCTTTTTGTGGCCGTTACACTGCCATATTTGTTGCTTACTTTTACAGAAACTACGTGATCGCCTTCTTTTTTCCAATGCTTTATGATCGATCCATCCTCTTGAGGCGCAACTGCACCTCCATCCACTTGCCATTCAATGCCGGTTATTGGCTCTGCACTCCTTACCCTTGCACGGTAGAAAGCCTTTTCACCGATAAAAAGATTTTCAAAACCGTCTATTTCGTGAATAACGGGAGCTTTCCCTTTCGCGATAGAGTTAGCTAAAAATTCAGAGAACTGTTCCTCATAATTATCACTGGTTAGTATATTCGTAATATCCACTCGCCATCCTGTCGGTTCGATATAAAAAAAGCGTGGTGCAAATACAAAGTAAAGCCCCATTTCGGTGTGATAGGAATTGCTATTGAGTATGGGATAAGGTACTGTCCCGCCATCTGTCCAGTCCCCTGTCGTACAATATTCACCCTTTCCCTTGAGTGTGTTGAGATCACATTGATCGATGTTTTGCCAGAAGATTTGGATTTGATCGCTTCCTGCCGGACCATATTTTTCGTACAGTCTTCTCAATCTTTTTTCCTTGTGCAGTTCCCAACCTTTTATACTCCAGTAACCACAGCACTCAATGAGTACCCCTTTTCCTTCTTTATTGTACTGTCGGAAGTCTTGTATTGATCCATAGATGTCCTCGATGGGGTGTGATTCATCGATATAGACGTACTCTCTTTCCGTTGGCAGTGCTACGGAATTTTTTTCGCTTTGAGCGTAAAGTGGCGCTTTGGCTCCGCAAAATAATGAGGATAGAATAATAAAATAATGGTAAAATCTTTTCATATCATTCAATTGTTTGACTTCAAAATAAAGCTAATAGCAGCAAAGTGTGCTTACGGTTAATTTTTAACGACGAATATTAGATCGCCTATATCATGGAGTAGCTCTCTTTTCTTTCGGGATAAGTATTGAATCTACAGTCAAATATACTGTTTTTTACACAAAAATACTATCCTTCGAATAGAATTTGCTCAATGCCGAAAAGTTATTCTTTCAATAGCTTATACGGAAATGCGGGTGGCTCTGGTCGCGAATGATTAAATTTTTTATACTTTTCTGATGCTAATCTTTTTTTTGAGCCTTCTGCTTTTCTTCGCGTAGTAAATGCCTCTGTATGAAAGAAAGATGAAGTAGAATGCAAAATAATCCGTTGACAAAAAACATATCTTCATCACTCTTACAGTAATCCAATGTTACTCGTACCTCTTTGTTACGCCTTTTTGTTTAATTGAGCAAATATTTTGAGAAACGAGGGAGAGTCTTGTTTTCTTATTCCTACGGAATTACCGTGCTAATAAATTAAACCTGCTGAAGATATGTACTTGCTTGTAACTTCTTCTTTCGTCATAGTCTGATAATATAAGGATAATAAGGATATGATGATGATGACAAATTTCTTTTTTTTGCGCAATTAATAAAAGATTTTTCAGTCTACGAAATCGGGTTGGAAAATATTATCCCGAGAAAAAATGAAAATAAATGTGCTTCTTTCGATAAATATGTTTATATTTGTACTACACTAATAGAAGAGATTTATTGAAATACGGGATCCTACTTTCCGGATTGGATCTGTATATTACTAGGAAGATGAACACGAATCGCTAGGTGGAGAATCTCTATCTTTGGCCGATTGCTATGAAATGTTGACATAATATTCGCTATTAATTGTTTCAGTTATGAAACATCTCGAACAAAAATTATTATTATTATTATTATTATTATTATTATTATTATTATTATTATTGATGCTTGTAGCAACTACATGGAGTTGTACTTCATCAAGTAATGTCACAAAAAGTGACGCGCGTGGTATGGATAATATCTCTGCTTTTAGAAAGCAAATTCTATGGACTCCTCAGGAAGCTGTAGAGAATGTCTTAGACTTTGTCAGAGGTATTGATCATTCTAAAGAACGAATGAAAAAGTGTCTCATGATTGAGTCAGTAGCTCCTATTTTGTCTCCTTTATCACACGCTAATGATTGCTTAAGAGAAGGTGGCGAAATCGTTTTAGATACAGCTCTTTATGTTATTAATTTTTAAAATGATGGATTTGCTATTGCTGCGGCTGATAAAAGAGCCACACCTGTATTAGCCTACATCCCGAAAGGCCATCTTACTCCCAGAAACAGCGTCGAATTATCCCTTAAATCAAAAAATACAAGATCGACCCAACGGGGTAAGTATCACCTAGGTGTCGACATTATTCCCAATATTCACCACTAACCTGCTTCTTGTTATGAAAAAATTTGTTTTTGTATCCATTCTCATATGCTCTATTTTCTCTTCGTGTCAACGGGATCACCAAGATAATGAAAAAAAGGATCCGACACCGATAGGCAATAAAATGATATGTTCCGGACATCATGTCAACCGCTACTACAAGATAAGCGACATCTTCCTAAGAGACGATGCCCTAAAAAAGGACGAAAATGGGGGCTATTCCACGACATTAGATTTCGAAAGCAGTGATTTTTATGGCTACCGTTTTCCGAGTGAAACGACGAACCTGTTCAACAAATGTGCACAAAAATTCGAGGATACGGCATCGGAGATGAGTTTTCCGCAAGATATTGATGTTGGATATGCTCTCTCCTGTTTTATCCATTCGGTTGAGATCACGTCGGATACCTCTTTTGACGAAAAACATGCTGCAGGGGCATCGCTAAATGATTTGGTAGAAATTGATTTTGCGACGATATACCCCTGTATAAAGAATGGTTATAGTGTTGAGGGTTTAACCGGCTTGCTATACCCGGATGCGGAATCAATCGATCAAGAATATGGCATACAAGCTATAAAGAAAAGACTTGATCAATTAAGCGTCGAAGAGCTTGCCATGGTTTATCTGCACGACCGGATGCAGGGAGGGGCCGAAAGCCTTTCGCACACGAAAAAACAGGGAAAAATGTATACCCTTCGTTTTACTCAGGCACCAACGAATCCGGTGCATACGCTTACGATCAAGATTCATACCGATGAGGGGGTATTGACGACAAGCAAGAAAATAGCATTTCTATAAATCCTTTTTTGTGCTGAATATATTCTATATGCGAAAGAGGTATCTCCTCCTTGCGAGGATTACCTCTTTTATTGTTATGTTTAAACCGATGGCATTGTAAGGGAAATACCCCCCGATTTGATCGCTATTTCTCTCTCTCACGTGAAGATCAGTCCAGTATTTTTACGAGTTCCTCGACAATAAATCAAGGCTGTTTGCATCCATCCGTCCCTAATATGCATACAACAGTTTTGAATTATACTCGCGAAAATCTTATTTCTATTATATAATTGCTAAAGCCACTCTTATCTCTTGTTATATACTTAGCCGAGTAGTACAGTTTCTTGCCAAGAATACCCTTCCCCCAAAAAAATACCCGGTGAAGAGAAGATCTTCACCGGGTACTCTTTATAGAGAATGATGGTTTTACAGATAAGTACTATGCAATACCGGAAAAACCCATAAAAGACATTGCCAATATACTGGCGCTTACCATCGCAATAGGTATATTGCGCATAGCCTTCGGTACGTTGGTCTTGTCGAGTTGCTCACGCATTCCCGCAAATACCACCATCGCCAGCATGAAGCCAATACCTGTAGCAAAAGAGTAGGTGAGTGTTTCTAAAAAGTTGAATTCCTTTTGTATTACCAAGATCGCCACACCCAGCACACAGCAGTTTGTTGTGATAAGAGGGAGGAATACTCCTAAAGCCTGATAGAGTGGGGGAGAAACCTTTTTTAAGATCATTTCCAGCATTTGTACCAGCGATGCAATGATCAAAATAAAGGCGATCGTCTGTAAAAATTGAAGGCCTAAAAGGTTCAATACAAAATGCTGAATAAGGAAAGTTACCATCGAGGAGACTACAAGTACAAAGATAACTGCCGCTCCCATGCCTGTCGCTGTGCTGATTTTCTTAGATACCCCAAAGAAAGGGCATATACCCAAGAACTGCGAGAGGACTACATTATTAACGAATATAGCGGCAATGATGATCAGTATATAATGCATAGCAAATTATTTCTTATGAGTTAGTACGTTGAAGCCAGCGATAAGAAATCCCAGAGCCAAGAAGGCACCCGGAGGGAGAATAAACAGCAGCGTGCCGTAGGAGTCGGGATAAATCACTACATCGAAGATTTTACCGGATCCCAATATTTCACGCACTGCACCTAGTACTGTCAAACTCAGGGTAAAGCCAATACCAATACCGATACCATCGAATATGGAAAGGATAGGGTTGGACTTTGCAGCCACTGATTCAGCACGGCCCAGCACGATACAGTTTACTACAATCAAGGGGATAAAGATCCCAAGACTACTCTGTAAGGCGGGTAGGAAACCTTGAATGAGTAATTGCAATACCGTTACGAAGCTCGCGATGATGACAATGAAGGCAGGTATACGCACGGCATCAGGGATAAATTTCTTCAGCAGGGAAACCACTACATTCGAACAGATCAGCACGAAGGTCGTGGCCAGACCCATGCTCAAACCGTTGATGGCTGATGTGGTTGTCGCTAAGGTCGGACACATCCCCAGCAGCAGCACAAAAGTCGGGTTTTCTTTGATAATGCCGTTTACTAATGTAGAAACGTATTTGTTCATATTCTAACAATTCTCTCCTATACAGATAAATTATTTCTTTGCCTCTTCGTGGATAGGGGTAGAAGCTGTCGTAGAGTCCACTTGTGTGGTGTCTACTGCTGCCGCTTCCTCTTGAGTTGCACCATTCGATGCTGTCCCAGAAGCATTCACAATTTTGAATACTTCGTAGGCACGTCGTATAGCGTCTATGAATGCACGGCTCGTGATAGTAGACGCCGTAATAGCATCTACCTTACCTCCGTCTTTCGTTACAGTAAGAGGCATCTCACTAGCAAGGTTTACGCCGCGCATGTCACGTATGGAGGAAGAAGATAGGGCTGGGAGACGGAACCATTCTTGCATTTTTGCGCCTAATCCAGGTGTCTCTGCATGGCTTAGTACTACGAAATCTTTGATAGAGCTATCCGCTGTAATACCCAGCATAATATTGAAGCGTCCGCCAAAGCCATTTTTTGTAAATGTCTCGATGGCATAGCCTACAAGCTCTCCTCCATTGGTTGCCTTGTATACACGTACACTATCGGTACCGTCTTCTTTTAATCCCACCATTTGCGTTTCGCTCAGGGGATCGTTGTCGAAAGGCGGGAGCACTTCTTTTAGAGCAGCTGTTTTTGTCTCTTGTTCAGCCTTAGCGATTGGTTTGTCTGTCAAATATTTTACAAGCCCCAATACTGCACCCATCACTAAGCATATAAGTGTGAGGGAGAGGAGCATATTTGGAAACGTAGATGCCAATTTCTTCATTTTTTAGCCTCCTTCTGCTTTTTTACTTTTTCGCCAAAATGCTTAGGCTTGAAGTACAAGTTAATAAGTGGGGTAAATGCATTCATGATGAGGATTGCAAACGACATGCCTTCGGGATATGCACCCCATGTACGAATGATAACGGTCAGTAGACCAATGAGGACACCATATATCAGTTGACCACTGGCTGTAATAGGTGAGGTGACATAGTCTGTAGCCATAAATATAGCCCCGAGCATAAGACCTCCAGCAGTTAGGTGGTAGAGCGGTGATACATAGTGTGTGGCATCTACTAAATGAAGGATTCCTCCAAAGATAAATACGGTAGCAAGGATACTGATAGGTATGTGCCAAGTAATAATCTTTTTAACCAACAAATAAACCAGTCCCAGCAACAATGCCAGAGCAGATATTTCTCCGAAAGAGCCAGGATTAAGACCTAAGAAGAGATCCCAGGCAGAGGGCAAATCACTGATACTTGCCTGCCCCATGACGATCCCCTTCATTGTAGAAAGAGGGGTAGCCATGGTTGTTGCATCTGCTGGAAGTCCTTTGCTTAGTGCCTCCGAAAGAGACCTTGCTACAGGCCATGTCGTCATCTGTGCTGGGAAAGATATCAGCAAGAATACACGGCCGACTAAGGCGGGGTTGAATATGTTGTTGCCCAAACCACCGAAAGCCATTTTACCTACTGCGATCGCAATGAACGATCCCATTATGATGATCCACCAGGGGAGAGTGGCAGGAAGGTTAAAGGCCAATAGGACTCCCGTAAGCAGGGCCGACCCATCCAATATATAGTTAGGACGGCGTAGCATTACCCGTGTAATGAACAATTCGGTGAGCATACAGGTGACTACACAGATCGCGGTCACCAACAAGGCATGCCACCCAAATTGCCATATAGAAAAAGCAAACGCTGGGATCAATGCTATGAGTACCCCGTACATATTTCGACTCACAGAATCACCACTGTGAATATGTGGTGATGGTGATACGATAACTCTATTCTCCATACTTGTTATAAGTAGATAGTTACAATCTATTTTATTAGTGTCATTGTTTACGGGATCTCATAATACCCATTACCGTCTGCTTGCCGATACGGATATAGTCCAGCAAAGGACGATTGGCAGGACAGGTAAAGCTGCACGATCCGCATTCGATACAGTCTGCTACATTCATTTTTTCGCAGCTATCCCACTCCTTGAACTTGGTGTCACGCATCAAGAACGCAGGATTGAGACCCATGGGGCATACTGTCACACATTTACCGCAGCGTATGCAGTCGCGCATCTCCTTGCGTTGACTCTCTTTACGAGAAAGTAGCAATAAGCCTGAACTACCCTTTGTTACGGGTACATCCGTATTTACGAGGGCGCGTCCCATCATAGGACCACCGCCAATGATCTTACCATTGTCTTCAGGCAGGCCACCCGCCGCATCTATCAGGTTTTTCATTGGAGTGCCAATGCGTACCAAGAAATTAGAGGGGTTCTGCAGTTTCTTACCTGTTACAGTGACGACACGTTCGAAGAGTGGTTTATTCTTTTGTACCGCCTCATATACGGCAAATACTGTACCGACATTTTGGACTACGGCACCTGTCGATATTGGTAGCGCACCGCTGGATACCTGACGGCGAATGACTGCATCGATCAGCTGTTTTTCACCGCCCTGAGGGTATCTTTTCTTTAGGGGGATAATCTCAATGGAATTCTGGCTCTCAGCATTCTGACGCTGAGCAGCCTCCTTCATTATTTTTATTGCTTCGGGCTTGTTGATCTCAATACCGATTAGCGTCTTTTTTACATCAAGAGCCTTCATCAGGATCTCGCAGCCAACCATGATTTCATCGGCTTTTTCTCGCATGAGCATATCGTCTGCCGTGAGGTACGGTTCACACTCTACAGCATTGATGATCAGCACGGTAGCCTTTTGTCCAGGAGGTATGGAAAGCTTCACATGCGAGGGGAAGGTAGCACCACCAAGCCCTACGATACCCATTTCGGCAATCTTGTCGATGATCTCTTTAGGACTGAGGGCACATTGCTTGCGAAGGTCGCTACTTCTGTCAATTGATTCTTCCCATTCATCACCAATTACATTGATGAAGATTGCTGGTTTTTTGTATCCACTGCTATCTAATATAGCATCTATTTTCACTACTTTACCAGAAACGGAAGAGTGTATATTGGCTGATACAAAGCCACCTGCTTTGGCAACGAGTGTACCTACTTTTACTTCATCTCCTTTGGCTACACAGGCTTGGGCTGGTGCACCGATATGTTGACCTAATGGGATTACTACCTGAGTGGGAAGGGCCAGGGGCTCTATGGGTCTTCCCGCAGACAATTTGCTTTCAGGAGGATGAATACCCCCTATTCGAAACGTTTTCAGCATATGAATATACTATTACGTATCTCTATTATTAAATCTCAATAATGTATAGAAGCAGCGTATTTTTATTTTGCTTCTGTCGTTTCCTTATTTTCTACTGGTTGAGCATTCTTATCTGTAGGCTCAATCACTGTTTTCTCAGCGGTGGCAAGTTTCGCTTCGGCACTAGCAGCAGCGGGTTTCGCAGGAACTTCCTTCTTGGCAGGAGCGTCCGCTGCCTCTACTTTGGGTTTACGAGGTGGGAAGTTTTCTTCATGGATGGCACCAGTGGGGCATTCGCCTGCACACTTACGGCACAGTCTACACTTCGTATCATCGATATAGGCTAAATTATTTTCGATGGTGATCGCACCAAAAGCACAAACCTTGAAGCATTTACCGCAGCCTATACAAGCATTTTTACAAGCTTTCATGGCTACGCCGCCCTTATCCTGATTTACGCAGCTGACAAATATACGTCTATTCTTAGGCCCTTTCTTTCGTAGCTGGATGATGATCTTAGGGCAAGCTTTTACACAGGCGTTACAAGCGGTACATTTGTCTTGGTCGATTTCAGGAAGCCCTGTCTGAGGATTCATATGTAGAGCATCGAAACCACAAGCAAGTTGGCAGTCGCCGAACCCGAGGCATCCAAAAGCACAAGCAGATTCACCTGAATATAGCGTAGCGGCGATCTTACAGCTTTTGGCGCCTACATAATGGTTGATCTTGGGACGTGCTTCGCAGGTGCCGTTACAGCGTACAGTAGCAACTTTAGGGTCGCCTGCAGCAACGGCCATACCCAGTATCTGGGCTACCTTTTCCATGACTGAGGCTCCTCCTACGGGGCAGAATTTCCCCTCTAAGTCGGTAGATGCTGCACAAGCAGCAGCAAAACCACCACAGCCGGGGTAGCCACACCCACCACAGTTAGCCTGTGGTAGCACTTCGTTTACGGCCCCGATACGAGGGTCTTCGTAGACCTGAAATTTCTTTGACACTACAAAGAGTAGGATGGCACTAACTACAGCTATGCCAGCCAAAATGAGTGCGGTAATTGCAATAGACATCTTATTGTTGAGAGTTGGATATTTTTTCTATTGTAAAATAAATACTTCGTTGCATCGGTTTTCGCAAAAGCATAAGCGAAAGGTAGTAGAGAAAGACAGCCGCTAATGAAATTACTATAGCCACCAATTCACCAAGGTGCAAAGCATATATAGCTACAAATGCCACTGTTAATAGCAATACCAATGGGAAGACAAAACTAAATAAGATCGCCTTCAGTTCGGCATATTTTGCCGCCTTAAGGTAAACAAGATCGCCCACTTTGAGATCGGAGGTGTCTTGGTACACGGTTACTTCTCTCTGTTTCCGATCCATGATGGTGCAGGCGGATGCTGCATGGCATCCGGAGCAGGCACTGTTTTGCACAAAAGAAACTACTGCTCGATTGGGATAGCAAGCAATTACTTTAGCTGTTTTTACAGAGCAATTTCCATTCATGGAATGAGTTTTTTCAATACGTTATTTTTCTTCCCTGCAAAGGTAGCTATATTTTGTGATGTAAGCAATAAGAAAGCTGTTTTATTTTGTTAATAAATTGATTTTATTGTACCTGAAATTGAAGAGATCCTTTTATATAAGGGGATTTGAGGTGCTAATTACTTTTAGGTATGTTGTCCCTCATAGTGCGTATACCTATTTGCCTTTTTAGGATGGCTTGAAAGGCATAATTCTTGATATTCCAGCGGGGAGCAATCAATAAATCGGCAGGTGAGGAAGAGAGAAAGCGATCCAGAGCGATGTCTTCGCGCAATAGTTCCAAAAAGTCGAGACAAAGATCGGCATACTCTTCAGCAGAGGGTAATGAAAAGTGCTCAGGATGCTCGCTATACTCGACCGCCATGGGAGTATCTTTGATGATTTGTAGTTGGTGGAGCTTAAGGATATCGAGGGGGAGGAGGTTGATATTTTCAGCGTGTCGAAGCATTTCTTGCCTACTTTCTCCGGGTAATCCCAAGATCAGATGCCCGCCAATAAAAATCCCTCTACCTGCGGTACGTAATATGGTATCCACGGCACATTCGTAGCTATGACCACGATTGATCTTTTTTAACGTCTCATTGAGTGTACTTTCTATCCCGTATTCTACGAGTACAAATTTCTCTTTTGCAATCTCTTCAAGGTAGTCGAGCAGGTAGTCGGGCATCATGTCTGGACGCGTAGCGATCACAAGTCCTTCAACCTTATCTGCATCGAGTACGTCGTTGTACTGTGCGATCAATCTCTTAAGCGACCCGAAGGTACTTGTGTAGCTCTGGAAATAAGCTAGATAGTGCATATCGGGGTATTTATAGCGAAAGAAATTAATTCCTTCCTGGAGCTGCTGTAAGATTGGCTTATTTTTTAGGTTAAGTGTAGGGCTGAAGGTAGCATTGTTGCAGTAGGTACATCCCACTTGTTTGGTGATGGGGTTCACGTTGGGACATACTAGGGAGGTGATCAGAGATATCTTCTGGACTTTGTAATTTGGGAAAATTTGTTTAATAAAGTGTCCAAAGCCAGCATTATTCACTCTTTCCTGAAGTGTAGTCATAAGAAGATCAATGAAAGATGGCGTAAAGAAGGTTCATCAGTAGATCTCCACTTTTATAGGTGCCATCATTCGCCCCTTTGAATTTAGCATCCGTCATGCGTAGGGTATGTATAATCTCCACAAGGTGCTTAGGCGGGAAGCGGTTGATCGCTGCCAGGTATTCGTCGGCGGCATACTTGTTGCGTAGTCCCAGCGTCTTGGCGATATGATCAGGCGAGCGAAGTTCATTGCTGATATAGCATACTGCCAGCATATTGGTAAAAAAACTCCATAGCGTAGCGACGATCATGGGCAGGGGATAGTTCTTTTCATCTTTGATCATTACTTGGGCTATGCTGAAAGCCTCTTTTCGTTGCAGTTTGGTCACGGCGGTATAAAAATCTCTCATAGAGTATTCGCGAGCAAAACCGACTAGAGCTTCTACCATCTTGTCTGTAATCGGAAAGGCCCCTGCTGCTAAGGCGAGTTTGCCTATTTCGTTGTCTATGATACTACCGTTGAAGCCTATTTTTTCGACGAGCGATTCTTTGGCTTTTTCTTCTATTGTGCACTGGTATTTCTTGGCGCTTTGCGTGATGATAGCGAAAATATCACGCTTGTTTTTGATCGCGGGGCTGGAAATGAGCCATAGGTTTTCAGTGGGCAAAGCGAGTAGTTTGCTCCATAGCTTTTTTTTATTGCTTTCTATACTTCCACGAAAAACTACCAGGAGCGTTTTTTGTGCACTGATATCGGGAGCAAGATCTGCAAGGCGGTTGATATCGCTTAGTAGCTGAGCCTCTCGTACAACAATCAGCTGTCGACTGGCAAAGAGGGAGTGTCCTTTGGCTACCTCATTAATTTGGTCGAAAGAGGTATCTAATCCATACAAAATAATGCGGTCGGTAGAGACGTTTTCGGGTGCGATATAGTTATCTACAATAGCCTTTTCGATACGGTTGATATAGTAGGCTTCTTCGCCTTCGAGTACAATGAGGCGAGGGAGCTCTTCTTTTTGTTTCAACGCTTTTTCTATGCGAAGCGTCTCTTGCAAGGCTGTAGGCCTAGGGCTTTTATTAACTTTTGATGTGGCTATACTGGCCATAATTAAGTGATCACCAACCGAAACGTATATTTTGTACTTGAGGCTTAGGGTGTTGCAAATGTTGCAGAGCGGCTATGCCTATATCTAAGTGTTTCCCCAGGAAATCGGCTGTCACCTTCTTGTCGCTCTCACCAGTTTTCACCCCGCCTGGTGTGAGAGGTGCGTCGCTGGCCATTAGGAGCGCTCCAGCGGGAATACGATTGGCATAGGCTACGGTGAAAAGGGTGGCGGTCTCCATGTCTACGGCTTCGCAATGCGTCTTTATAAGGTACTCTTTGAAGTCGCTGTCGTGCTCCCATACGCGTCTGTTGGTTGTATATACGGTACCTGTGTGATAGTTGATTGCTGCTTCTGTAAGCGCATCACTACAAGCCAAGAGTGTTTTGAAAGAGGGGAGAGAAGGTACTTCGGGAGGCATATAATCGTCGCTTGTCTCCTCACCGCGTATGGCGGCTATTGGCAGGAGATATTCGCCTACTGCCAAGCGACTTTTCATGCTTCCACACTTTCCCAAGAAGATTACGCCAGCTGGCATGATTGCTGATAGAAGGTCCATAATGGTGGCCGCATTGGGGCTGCCCATACCGAAGGAAATAAGCGTGATATCGCCATGGCTGACACTGGGCATCGGCGACGATAGACCTATGATAGGTACTTGGTATTTCTCAGCAAATAAATGAAGATAATTGGTGAAGTTACACAGCAGTATGTATGGTGTAAACTGATCGATAGAGCGATCTGTATATCGTACGAGCCAATTGGTTACAATCTCTTTCTTAGTTTCCATCATAAGTAATCGATGCTATGCTTCGCACAAAGTTACACAAAATCTATGGAAAAACCTCCGAGTTTCGGCAGATTGCCGCAATATAATCTGTGCATTAAGCAGTTAGAAAAAATCAGGACGTTGGGTAAGGCTGAAAACCGTTGCCATCAACGGGCAACTGATTGGCGAATGGTTCAAGGAGCAGTCGGACCGGCTGTTCTCCTCCGTTAAAAGGACGGTTGCTAAATCATTACCCCAAAATAAGGTAATCCTTCTAACTCGTTTAATATCAAAGAGGTATATTCCTTGTACAGATTTACAAAAAAAAGTTGTGCGGCGACTCTATTGCTAAGAGGTCCAATTCTTTGAGCGGGCATAGCGACTGCGCTTCCCAGAGCAGATAAACTCTCCGAGAAGCGCAGTCTAATGGGTGTAATGAAATGGTCGATGTAAAATCAACGCAAAATAGTTTTCAATTACTGAAGAACGATCTTTTGAATCTTGTTACCTATCCTTACAATATAGACACCTGCGTGGTTCATGAGTACAGGTGCGTTGCCTTGAGAAATTCCAGAAGCAACGACAGCTCCGTCTATAGTATAGATGCTGTATTGCCCTTCTGCTATGATGGTGATAGCATTACCTGTGGCGTGCGCGATAGCCATCTCTTCGCTGGCGATAGTCTCCGTAGCGGTGAGCAACCAATCGGCAGTGAAGGCTGCGATAAAGTAGTTACAACGTCGTGGGGATGTCTCTTCTACGTTGCTACAGTTGGGAAGTGAGAAATCACTACCACTATAATAACCCGTAGTGTAGAACTTTCCGGATTTTTCGTCGATGTTTAGGCCGATGATATCTTCCAGGTCGCCAGTAGCTCCAAAATAGGCGTGCTTTTCGATCTCTTTTGTCTGTGTGTTGATGAGCGCACAGAAAATATTTGCAGGTCCTTCTTCGCATGAGATCTGCGTGTATTTCGTGTCGAATTCATCTGTAAGGCTTCCAGCTGCATAGAGCGTATTGTTGTAGCGATCTACAGCTATAGCCCTTACCGTATTATCTTCATTTTCTCCTCCTATCAGATAGGCCGTTGAGGGTTTTTCTTCTGCTACGGGCCATTCAACAATAAAGGCACCCTGCAAGAGTTGGCCCTCAAAAGGTATGCCATCGGTGTTGCCTGCAAGGTAGGCTACTAAGGGGCTTTCGGGATCGTATATTTTACCACCTACAGCGATATCGTTCAGTATCTGATAGCCGTTGTCATCGTTTACTGGAAGCGCCTTAATAAAGAGAGGATTATTGCTTTCCATGTTTATTTCCCCCCAGAAAAGGGCATTGGGACTCCCTTTTACAGGCAGTGTTTTCTCTTCCTTATTGGAATCGGTGTATACAATATCGAGCACTTGTGTATTACCGGCAACAAAAAGGCGTTGATTATTGAATTGGGCAAACGAAGAAATGAGCATTTCGTCGAACGAATCCTCTTCGTTTCCTCGTATCATGCACACATTTTCAATGTTGAAACTTTCGGGGTTAACTTTCAAAATGTAGCTGGCAGCATATTTTTTTTCATTCATCGTTTCGCCAGTAAAGTTTACAGAGGTGCCATTGCTTAGATTGTTGACAGCCATATAAATACTATTACCCGCACAGATGATAGCACTAGGGATTTCGATAGCAAGAGAGTTGTTGTCTTCTCCACCTATTCGGCGCATTTTGCTTACTATGCCATTGTAGTCGATCTCTGCCAAAAAAGCATCGTCGGAAGTTCCGCCAGTTTTTACTTCTTGGAGGTCGGCTTTTTTGCCATCGGCATTAAATGCTTTGAGTGGCTTAACATCATCGAAGCTACCAGCGACATATATTTTTTGATTGATTGTATCGCAGCATATGGCATATCCTTTTACAATATTTCCGGAGAAGTATACTTGCCAAAGGGCTTTTCCATTGGTATCGTATTTGATTAGCAGAGCCGTTCCGCTGTTGGGCTCTATAGCGGGTAGGCTTTCCTCCGCTTGAAAGGTGTTGCCGGAGGTACGAGAGGCTCCTACGGAGATTAGATTGTATACATTTCCTTTTTCATCAGTGACGACACTCCCGTGAGGCTCGCGCTCGATGTATTTGGGGTTGATACTTTTGGCCCAAGATACGTCAAAAGGTGTCTTTGGTACGTAGTGAGCATCGTTGGTTTGTGCCTTCATGAAGAGGCTTGCCCATAGTGTCAGGCAAAAGAAATAGAGTAATTTTCTTTTCATAAGAAATTGTTTTATCGTTTTATTTTTATTGTTAAACTGCTCTAAAAATAGAGGCTTGATTTGAGTTCGTAAGTTTGTCCGTAAGCTTTTTTGTACCATGCAATGTGAGCGTTGGCAGCGATACCGAGGGCGATCTTTTTTCCAATAGGGATGCGGCACGTAATTTCGGCCTGAGTAAAGTATCTTTTTTGGCAGAGGTAGTTGTATAACATTTCTTCATGCTGTGCGAGTACCGCAGGTACGCCCCTTGGCGGAAACGCCAGCTGCATGGGGCGAGGCGTTATATATCCCATTGTAAAGAGGCCTTTACAAACCACTTTTTTATAGGTGTGGATCCATCCTCCCTGGAGGCTGTATTTAGTGGTCGAGAGACTTCTCCCACCTTGATTCTCTTGGAGTATATACTGCTCTTTCTCGTTTTTGTAACTGTAGGTGATAGCCGCCAGTAGGCGGTCATTAGAGGTAAATTGCTGTTCGTATTGTATACCAGTATCGATACCCTTTGTTTTTTGTTGGAATGGCGATATGGTATTTAGTACGGTATATTCGCCTTGAGCAGGGTCTCCTAAGATGTTTTCCATTCCTGTTTTGCAACTGAAGCCTAGGGAGAGGTAGGGATGAAGCGCCATCTTTCGCCATCTGATATCGGTGTATGCTTGCAGTACGCCATTGCTAGCAATCGTATAAAACAGGGGGGCATTGTTGATGTTGGCCATGATCTTTTCGATACGATTCTGTCCGAAGTGTAGCGAAAGGGCATGCGACATGGAGAGTTCTCTTTTTGCAGACGAGTGCATTTTCACCCAAGAGCAGCCTAGTTTGTAGCCATTACCTGAGTAAAATACCTCTTTTTCCACGCCACTAAAGCGGGGATGTACTGTGCCGATACCTGTAAGATGGTAGATGAAGGAGTTCCCGATCTGGCTGTAGAAACTGATATCATTACTTTGTTTATAACGCTCTCCCGACAAAAGCAACGAGATAAGGTGATCGCGATGCAGATGGAAACTACCAGACAAAGCTCCTGCTAGTCGAGTAGCAATATTTTTAGGACGAGGGTCCTTACGACGGTAAGATACATTACCATCGAAAGAGATTTTTACTCCTATGGCTGCATATTTCGTAGGTAGCAGGCTGTAGCCGCCATCAAAGTGGTAGATAGATGAGGTTAGAGGCCCACCTATGCTATCGCCCATTACATAGGGGTACAGTTTCTGATAGTCGGCAGTTTCGTTCCATAGTTGTCCTTGTGCATATTGATGGTCGTAAGATACATTGCCCCATACTACATGGGGCATCTTATGCAGCGGCCTCAGCGTAGTAAGACCTTTGGACTGTACCCCAAGAAAGCTCAACGCGGTGCCCATAGGGTGGCTTTGGAGGTCTCTGTATTTCCTTTTCCAATGGAACGTGACTTCCCCTTCTTGAGGCTCTCTGTAGAAGAGTTTGAGCGAGGGAAAAACTTCGGTCAAGCGCGATGTATTAGCAAAACGCAGTGAATGTATCCGCATCGCTTCGTTGTCGCTGATATCACCGGAAGTAAAGCGCTCTAGCGTAGCGTAGAGAGCAGACGTACCCTCTTTAGTAAGTGTATCCTCTTGGTAGTTTAGTACATCAAGGGCGTCTTTCTCTTGCTTATGCGTTTGCTGCGAATAAGAGCCTATATAGCTACAGAGCACAAGAGGGCACAAAAGCAAAAGAAGTCGAGTCGATTTCATGTGGGTCATCATTTTCGAGTAGATCGGAGTTGGGAGGCTTCTATTTGCGGGATAAAGTCTTCGGCGCTGTTGTTGCTATCCTGGTATATAAGGGTATCGAGCTGGCTTTTCTTTCGGATTACAGCGTTGCGGTATCGGTTGTTTGAGAGGCCTATATCGGTACAGTAGGTGTAGGAGCAATCGACCGTGGGAGAGGTAGAGATCCATTCGAATTCTTGCGTAGGACAAAGATTTACGGCATCCAATATCCATTCATTGGGGACACAGTACTCATTTTCTTCCATTTTTACGGTGATATCACCTTGGATAAACATCCAATAGAAATAGTATTTGTAATCGTTAAGATATTGCTGCATTGTGAGTCCTTTGGGTAGCTTCCATACGAAGAATGTTTGTGACGCTTGATTGTTCATCACGATAAAGCTATATTGTATAAGCAAATTGGGCACTTCGGGATTGTCGATATCATCGTGCTCTCCAGGCCAAAAGAACTCAAAATCGGAGATGGTGGCATCCCAAGAGAGCGGGTTACCCTCGAGATGGTTATTGGCATTGTCAGAGATAAGAGTATGGTGGTGAGGGGGTAGGGGGTACTCTTTGCCTGATCCGGGAATTTGCAAGATCGCATCAGCGGCTGTCGCTTTGTAGGCAATGTCGGGAATGGGTTTGATCTTGAGATTTTGTAGAAAGGGCGATGTGGAGATACAGATACCATCGAGATACAGGGTGTCTGCACTCTGATTGTAGAGTACCAGGTATTTGTCTTCGTCAAATTGCTTGCCATCGGGTGTAAGCGTGCCCGTAGGGAAGATTTCAGCGATCACCAGCGGAGAGGGCTTTTCGTTGGCTCTATTCATCATGATTCTAAGTGAGTCGCAGCTATTCTTATCGACGATAAGCGTAGGGCTGTATCCACGGTAAAAGTAGTGCGTGCCATTTTCGTCGGCTTCATGAGCTTGGATATTGACGCTATAGTAGCCCATAGGGAGTGCTACCGTTGTGTACTCCTCCTTCGTTGTAACTTTTTTGCGTATGCTGGTATTTCGCTCGATGAATTCGATTTCGAATTGGCTGTTTTTGCTCCATTGGTGTCCTTCGTCGGGGTGAGCAAGCCGAACGAGGAGATCTTTGGTGGTCAGCTCCTCGCCAAAAGGCTCTCCATGCGATACGCAGGCTTCGATACCCACGAGTAAGGCAGCAAGTAAAAGTCCGTATATAGCTATTGTATGTAGTTTCATGAAAGGTTGATGAGGTAAAGATTAAAATTTGAAATTGAACTCCAGTCCAAAATAGGAAGCATTGAAAGCACGTATCGTAAGACCACGGCTTTTGAAAGGAGGTGAGAAGTCAAAAATCCTATTGACAAAGAGGGATGCCTCCATTTTCTTTCCTATTTTTTTGGTTATCTTGATATCGATATTTGTGCTATGCCCTTGGCGTGTAGGTAGCGTGAGTCCCTGATCGAAGTTGCGTACTAAGAAATTCAAGGGTAGCTCCTCGAGGTTTTCTTGAGTAAATTCATGCTCCTTGCCATCGGATGTGAAATAGCTATCGGGTAGTACCCAGCTCTGTCCTTCCGCACCTTCTACTATTTTGTGTGTGGGTGGGAGTAAGCGTCTTTCGGACAGCCATAGCGATTGGATAGATACGGAGGCGATAAAATCGATCGCTTTGATATAGGTATCTATCGTGAGGTTGGTCGAAAATATCCTATTACGCACATCTTCTACTTGCTTAAATTTGCCGATCATTGCCAGTTCTTCGCCGCGGAAATACGTGATTCGAGGGCGCATATACTGATCTTGACTGTTGCTGAAGCGTGATACATAATAAGCCCCACTGAACGTGATGCGCGTGTCTATAGCTCGTATGCGTGGAGAAAAAAATTGCCATTCGAAGCCCTGTTTCTCTAGAGAACTCCCATTGCTAGTGCAGCTTATATCCATAAATCGTTGCTTTTCTTCGTAGGGCATATCTTCCAGGCTAGGCGGGCACTGATTACGGTCTAGTTCCTTAGCATCGATATGGGAGTAGTCGTAAAGGCGAAAGCTGTAAGGCGTGTAGTGGGTAGTATGTCTAAAACCGTTTTGCATGGTTTCTACGAAATAGATACAGGAGAGGGAGTACCCTTTGTAAGAGAGGTCGAGACGGCACTCTTTTTTGATATTGGTGGCAGGAATCAACTCTTGTGTATTGGGGGTCTCCATATAGGTACGCATATGCAATCGACGGCAGGCGGGATTGTTGTGGTAATAGTTTAGTTCGATAAAATCGTGGTATACCGTAGTGGGGAAAAGTTCCGAGACCAAAGGCATCATGGAGCATTTGCCGGCGCTGGCGGTTAGCGATACTTCCAGTGGTGCACCGGCTATCATGATGTAGGGCCACTCCCAAGTAGCACTGATGCGAGGATCCCAGTAGATATGGTGGTGCATCTGGTAGCCAGGAGGGACCTCTTGTATAGCCCCGCGAATACCAGGTTGAAGGGAGAGCGTATGTCGCCAGAGCGATATAGTGATATTGTCTTGCAGATAAAAAGCCCCGATAAGGCTACGAGGAATTTCATTGAAAGGACGGGGGCGCAGGGTGAGATCGGGGTATACAGGCCGTTCGGTATCGAAGATGGAGCCCCGACCGAAATTTTTACTGATGGAGAGATCACCTCCAAGCATGAGGCGATGTCCTACTCCGAAAGTAGAAAATGATAGGTTGGTCTCGAGCTGTCCGAAAAAAGTAAAAGGCTTTCCTTCTATGCTTAAGTCGGCTTCGTAGCGGTAGGGTAGGTAGAAACCATCATACTCTCCTTCGCGGTTGACGATCGGCATGGGCTTCCCTTTGTCTAACTGGACTAGTTTGTGTTGCTTGAGCAGATCGTAACCATAGCTCAATGCTGTGGTAAGGGATATCTTTTCGAGGAAACTGAGGCGATTGCCAGGACGGTAAGTGGCATGCTGATTAATACTTACTTCATATTTTTGGCTTTCATATTTGTCGATACCTTTGGTATCGTTGTCGGGGTCACTCTTGGCGATATCGGTATTACCGCCCATGTTGAGTGCAAATCCGTAGCTTAGCTCCCCCTCCATTTGTAGCGGAAGTCGTTCGTTGTAGCGTATGCTGCTGCCTAGTCGCTTAAAGTTTTCAAGGCTGTTGCGAGGGTCGGCCATAGCGATATAGTAGTCGCCACCGACGTTGATTTCTTGCCGCCCCTCTTTGAGGCTCCAACCCTTTCCTACAAAGGCAAGATGGCCATATTGGTCGGTCTTAATACGTGCGCTGTAGGGGGTCTTTCCACGCTTACGTTCTACTTTTATCACGCCATTGGTAAGGTTCCCGTAGCTCACATCGGGTAGCCCGCGGATGACCTCTATACGCTCGATATCGTCTGGCGATATGGTACGCAGATCGATCCCCTTCCCAGCGCTTTGTTTTTTTCTAAGATCGAAAGATGCGATTGTGGGTAGGGCCTGCATGTCGGCATTGCTATTTTTGGGGATACCGTCGATAAGTACACTGGTGCCGAGAGTCGCTGTATAATGGTCGCTCTCACCGCTACCAGCTTGACGTATAGTCATGAGATTTACACTGCCCATGGCGGGGTCTTTGCTGCGCCCACCAGGGAGAAATACTTTGATATCGGAAAGGCTACTCGCTTGGATATGATTCATAGCCTCTTTGCTGATTACGGTACTGGCGGCATGTGACTTGCGCTCACGAGCGGTGACGATTACGTCGCCCAAGAGGATCGCATCGGGGCGCATCTTGATCGTTAGATTATTGTGCTCGTTGAGGGTTACTACCTGCTGAAAGGTCTTGTAGCCAATGTATCGTACTTCTATACGGTAGTTTTGGCTCTTGAGATTGAGAAAGCTAAACGAGCCATTGCTGCTGGTAGAGGTTGCTTGGATTGGTTTGTCGCTCGTATCTTGGGTCGTAAAGAGGAGCACATTACAGCCCGGTAAGCCCTCGCCATCGGAGGCATCATGTACCACGCCCTTGATATGGTATTGGGCATAGAGTGAATGGGGACGTCCGCCAAGAGAGAGGAGCGATAATAAAAAAAAGAGCGTAAAAAGATATTTATTATTTCTTTTTTGATCGAAAATCATGAGACATTTTTGTGTAGTTTGATACCGTTGAGTGTGGTTTTATCGATTCACTTTTTATACCTACGGATCATTATTTGAGTTTTTTCTGTTGCAAAGATACTGTTTTTTTTCTTTTTTACGATGGATAGGGCTTTCATTTTCTACACCTTTCCTGTCTTTGCACTTTTTTATTGGGACGTTGCATTCGTTTGTTGATGAGGGATTTTTTTTCTTTTTCGTTTATTCTATTTCTTCATAGACAGAGTTATAAAATGGATTCGGAACAAAAAAATAACGGATCATGAAGGATTTTTTCTCCGATCATGATCCGTCAAAATTTGGATCCGAAGCGATTTTTATCCTGCTTCGCCAGCGATTTCCTGCTTTATATCGCAACTTTTTTCTATTTTTTTTTCAGCGCTTATTTTCTGCCCCCCTCATCGCTTTATTTTATTGTTTTCTGCTGCCTGTGTAGGTGCTTCTGTGCTTATAGATAGGAACAGGAAAGAGGCTAGCGCTGCGGGGGCGTTATGGTAGGTCGTTGTAGCCGGTGTAGTTGTGGGGCGAGATGGCTTTGATCTCCTCTTTTACAGCCTCGGGGATTGCCAGTTCATCGACGAAACGTGCGATGGTCTCTTTATCCATAGCATGTCCGGTGCGTGTAAGCTCTTTCAGCGTTTCGTAAGGGTGTGGGTAGCCTTCACGTCGCAGGATAGTCTGTATCGCTTCAGCGACCACTTCGTAATTTGTCTCGAGGTCGCGCTTGATGGTCACTTCATTGACGAGCAATTTGTCTATTCCCTTGCTGAGGCTACTGAGCGCAATAGCCATATAGCCAAAGGGTACGCCTATATTGCGAAGGACGGTGCTATCGGTAAGGTCACGCTGTAGACGGCTGATGGGTAGTTTCTCCGCTAGGAAGGAGAGCATAGCATTGGCGGTCATCAGGTTGCCTTCGGCATTTTCGAAGTCGATAGGGTTAACCTTATGAGGCATGGCACTGCTACCTACTTCGCCTTTTTTGATTTTTTGGGAGAAGTAGCCCATCGAAATGTAGCTCCATACGTCGCGCGAAAAGTCGATGAGGATGGTGTTGATGCGGCAAAGGCTATGGCACAGAGCTGCTATGCTATCATAATTGGATATCTGCGTGGTGAACTCTTCGCGAGAGAGTCCCAGTACGATGTAGAGATTATCGGCAAATGTCTTCCAATCGATGGAAGGGAAAGCGGCTTTGTGTGCGTTGAAGTTGCCCGTAGCTCCACCGAATTTTCCTTTGATTTCGCTATTGACAAGCTGTCTGATTTCTTGATCGAGGCGATAGGTGAATACACTTATTTCCTTTCCGAGCGACGTGGGGCTGGCCGGCTGTCCGTGCGTGCGCGCAAGCATGGCAATCTCTTTCCACTCTTCGGCCTTGGCCATCAATTTTTCGTGCAAGTCGCTGATGGCAGGGAGATAGAAATTGTTTAGTGCCGAGCTGATCATGAGGGGGAAGGCGGTATTGTTGATATCCTGAGATGTAAGTCCGAAATGGATAAACTCCTTTACATCAGAGAGGCCTATCTTTTCAAACTCTTCTTTTAGGAAGTACTCTACCGCTTTGACATCGTGATTGGTGGTCGCTTCGATCTCTTTGATGCGTAGGGCGTGCTGGATATCCCACTTTTCGATGATGGCTTCGATTTGATTTTTTTGTTCTTCACTCAGCGATTTGAGTTGGGGCACTTCTTCGCATAAAGCCAGGAAGTACTCCACTTCGACTAGTACACGAGCGTAGATGAGTGCTGCCTCGGAGAAATACTCCCGCAGAGGAGCTGTTTTGGTGGCATAGCGCCCATCGAGTGGTGATAGCGCATTAAGCGCAATGCTATTTTTTTCGATATCTGTATTCATATCAGGGAGGAAAAATTTAGGGTACTACGATACATTACATCGGTTTAGGATTCATTCCGTACGAGCAGAGCTACGGCATAGGCTACGATACCTTCTTCACGGCCTACGAAGCCCATCTTTTCCGAGGTGGTCGCCTTGATAGATAGGGTGATGTCACTGCCGAGTATGCTGGCCATTTTCTCTTTCATGAGCGGTATATGAGGTGCTATCTTGGGTTGCTCAGCCACGATGGTCAAGTCGATGTTGCCTATGAGGAAGCCTTCGGCGTCGAGAAGGCTCTTTACGTGGCGAAGTAGATCGAGGCTGCAAGCATCTTTGTAGCGAGGGTCACTGGGCGGAAAGTGATAGCCGATATCCCCCAAAGCAGCGGCACCCAATAGGGCATCCATGATTGCATGCAGAGCTACATCGCCATCAGAGTGTGCTTCGAGGCCGTAATCAGAAGGAACTTCAAGGCCACAGAGAAAAAGTGGTTTTCCCATAGTGAAGCGATGTACATCGTATCCAAAACCTACAGAATATGGAATCTTCATAGCCAATAAAAACTTCTTTATCTCAAGAGATCGCGAATACCATCGAAATCAAAACCTAGCGTGAAGCGCAGCGTCTGATCGAGGGGGTTGTTGGGGACAGCGGAAATAAGGTAGGATGCGTCGATGGAGAAGGCACTCATCTTAAATCCTGCACCTACCGTAAAGAATTGCAAGTTCCCCTTATAGGGGCTCTGGTAGTGGTATCCTCCACGGAGGAAAAACATATTGTTGTAGCTGTATTCTACGCCTAGCCCAAGGTTGATCTCTTGGAGCTCTTCTTTGAAACCACCTGGAGCATCGGCAAAACTCTTGAAGATACCTGCTATGGAGCTGGTCTTTTGGTATTGCTCGAGTTTCTGCTGATAAGCTTCAGGGTCTTTTTGGTCGGGGACGGGAGGTGTGGGAACAAGTAGCTTGTCAAGCTCTATGTTGACCGACAAGGCGTTGTAATCGTCAAAGGGATAAAGTAGCCCAGTACCCAAGCGTAGTTGCGTGGGGATAAACATACTATACTCACCGCCGTAGCTGATCTTTGTACCGATATTTTTGATATTATATCCGAAGCTCCACATCGCTTCACTCTGGCCTATGAAGAAGAACTTAGTCAGATAGCCTGAAATATCGGCTGCAAAGGCATTGCCGCTTTGGGAGTCTCCTGTAGCTAGATTTTGATCACTACGTATGTAGCGTAGGGCTACGCCCATGGAGTAGTCGGGCGTAAGCATGATAGAGTAACCAAGATCGATAGCGAACTCGTTGGGGTGTGCATCGCCTAGGTTGCGAGCCATGTCGTCGAACTGTGGAACGCTCCCCATGGAAAAGTAGCGAATGGAGGTACTGAGTGCTTGATTGCGGTTGCTTCCAAGTTTATAGTATCCTACCATTTCCATTAGCTTAATGTCGCGTACGAGCTGTGCAAGCCAAGGGGTGTAACTTATGCCTACACCTCCTTGGCTTGAGAGGAGGGCATACTTAGAGGGATTGAAATATTGGGAATAAACATCGGGAGAGGAGGATACCCCGATATCCCCCATACCACCGCTTCGCGCACTGGGGTTGATCTGCATCGAAGGTACCGAAGTGAGTACGGCATTGAAGCGTTGTTGTGTGGCAGGGTCTACTTGCTCTTGAGCACCAAGCAGGCAGCCTGTGAGCAGAACCATAGCTAAAGTAAGGTAACTGCGGATGGTAATACTTTTAGTCCAAAACATATTTCAAATATTCTTTTCTTAGGGAGTTGAAGGCGTTTCTTTTAGGTTTGAAGGCTCGATAATGACGAGTTTTCCTTTGGCAAAGGATTGCTTGCCATTGGGTGCGGTGAAGGTCCAGCGATAAAGGTAAAGGCCTGGTATGGGCGATGTTCCATAAAGGGTTTGCGGTTGTACGGAGATTGAGGTAGCTCCCATGGTATTGGGTCTGATATCGAAGCTTTCGCTACGAACGACTTCCCGACCCGTAAAATCGAATAACTGTAGATAGCCTGTTAGTAACTCTTGTGCGTTGGAGAATGTCAACTGAAAAGATATCGCCTGGCCAAAAGGCACAGGATTGGGATATACTATAGCCGCACTGCTATTGGGTGCGAGGTCATTGTTTACTCGGAAGTGGCATCGGTATTCGCTGACGTTGTTGGCGACATCCCATACGGTGAATAGAGCTTCGTGGTCGCCTTCCTCTATCTGCGGAAGACGGTATATGATCTCGCCGACACCCGCTTCATTTGTGGAGGCGGTATAATAGTCGTTGAGTACGAACGTATAATCTGCACGCCCGTCTATGATAAGCGTGATCTCATGACCTAGTCCTCCCGAAGCTAAGTTAATGCCACTTTCATCAAATAGTTGGACGTATAATAGCGGAGTCGGTCCCGTCTGGAAATTATTTTCTTCTGACGCTTCGTCTAGCTGGAATTTTCTTATTTCCGGGCCTTTCCCGTCATTGTTTTTTTCATTATCACCCGAGCTTATTTTTGTCGACATATCTACCCCCATTGCTTCGATATTGTGTTGAGCATCGTATCCGTAGAGATTTATTCTGTTTTTTCCTCCGTTGTATGTCACATCTTTAGGTACAATGAAGTCAAAGGTAAAGTGCCCTTCATCGACTTTACAATTGCCTGCATAGAGCAAGCCTGGGTAGTCTTCGTACGTAGCTACAGGAGTATCTTCCTGCGGTTTGTTGGAGGCAAGCGTTTCCATTGTAGTCATACTGTCGAATATAATGATGGAAAGATCGCCTGAGAAATTGCCATCAATGTGCTGGTTTGCATCGCGGATAGAGCCTTTTACTGTGACTTTTTGTAGAGCCTTGAGTTCGACATCGTTATCGCCAGAGAGTTCGGTATCGTTAATCTGTTCTACTACGACGCGGTGTGAGGGAAGGTTGAAATCGATGGATGGATCACCGACATACATGAATATCAATTTATTGATAAGGCTGCTATCGTCGAAGGCCGAACGGAGTTTGTTCTTAGCATTACGCGTGGCAGTACCAAAAGAGACTGTTTTGCCGTCGGGTTTCTTTTCGAAAAAAGTCTCTAATAGGGCCAGATTGAGCTCTTGATTGTATATGTCGTATACTACACGGGTGGTAGTTACAAGTCCTATGGCTCCGCTTTTGGGGTTGAGAAAAGCGGCTTCTCCAGCCGAGGTAATATAGCTATCGAAGTTGGTGAAGTCACAAGTAGCCGTGATCCATAGGGGGAGATGAGGATAGTTGAAGCGGCGAATATCGGAGGAGGTAAGGATCTGTTCATCCGCCCAAGCATTGGGGTTGCCGTGGCCGGTATAGTTCACGATGAGCATTCCTTTTTCAAAGGCATCGAAAAGTTTTCTTTTTGCTAGCGGAAAGGTGGTCAATCCATTTTTGTTTTCTTTTGGAAAAGCATCGAAGTATACCTTATTGATCATCATTTCGGGCATCATCTTCAGGAGTACTTTACTCAATTCCTCGGCACGACGTAGATGAGCATAGCCGTTGCCATCGTCCGCTACTATGGTGGCACGGTTTTTCCATATTCCACGGCTACTATTCTCGGCGTAGTATATCGTTTTGTCCACCGCATTTTTCGCTTCATACAGAGTTGTCACTGGAAAACGCCCTATGCCGATGCATAGTGTTTTAGCACCTACGGAAAGGTCGTCTTCGCCATCCTTGACCAACCCGAAATAGTCGTCGCTTGTATAGCTGGTAATATTCAGCGAGTTGACGCTCTGATAGGAAAGGAGCAACTCTTTTCCGCTTTCTTTGATAGACTTCCAATCGTCACTAATCAGTCGATTGTCGGCCGCCCCGTCACCAAAAAGCAATAAATGAAGCGTCGAATGCGAGATGTCGTGATCGCTGCGCAGATCATAAAACCTCTTCATTAGCAGACGATACGCGGTAGCATCGGGAGTGCCACTGGAAAATTCGTTGAATACTTCTTCTTGGCTTACGCAAAGCACATTAAGGGATCTGCGTGTGCGGTGGAAATCGGCTAATCGCTCGGCTTCACGAATAAGGGCATTGCTACTAATGATGATCAAATCGGGGTTTCCTTCGTGGGCACGAATCCTATTTGTATTGGCTACGGGTCCTACGATCCTTGGTGAAAGAGCGTCTTCATCTTTAAATGCTACAAATTCGACAGGCTGTCCATCAGGTTTAAGTGTTTCAGACACGAAGACCCCTTTTTCGAGGGGAACCTCAAAGATTTTGTTTGGAGATAGAATGGCCCATACTTTAGCATCGTCTGGAAGAGCATTTATCGTTTGTCGGAGCGTTTTTTGTGCGTTGGTGGCTTGTCTGAAGGCGAGCTGTTTACCTGGTGTGTAAGAGAGATTGTTTTTTGTTTGTAGAGCAATGAAATCTAGGTATGCGATCTCGTTGCTTGGGGTAAATGAGAGTTCTACTGTTGCTTGCTTGTTGGTGGCAACGCTAAAGTCTTTGGTTACTACGTGGCGAATGCCCTTTAGATAGTTGGGGGCGCTGAGATCTTCTTTGCGTTGTACCTCATCGGTGAATAAGTTTTGTCCGTTGAGAGTTACAGTCATTTGTCCCACTTGCTTTGGCAGAGCTACATAGGCTAGCGTCAAATGTCCTTTTCCTGTTGATATATTGTTTTCAGTCTCAATATTGACAAGAAGTTTATTGCCATTCGCTATCCGCTCCCCAAAGAGCATTCTTCCTGATTGCTTTAGTGATACCAATTCTTTTTCATGGAAATAATATCCATCGTATTCTTGGGTGGTAGTGGCATTGTCCGTATGCGTAGCATGGTAGGCAGGTATTGGTTGCTTTTGCGCAGCATCAGTAAGAAAATAGTAGCCCTCCGTAGCATAATGGTTCGTAATATGTGTGAGCAGATGGCTCTCTTTGTTTAGGACAATTTGTGTAGGTCCCTGTCCATAAAACAAGAGTCGTCCATTATGATGCCAAACAGGAACAGCTGGCATATAATCTGATGGACGCTTGTCTAGACGCTCACTCATGAGTGCTCCCCCGAAGCCGAAAACGCCTACAGCAGTGGGGTCTACGAAGCCCAACTTTTTAAGCTCCTCATAGCTTATTGCATAGATCCCATTTTGCTGGATTGCTATCTTTACCCATCTCCCGCGTTCAAAAGGAGAGCTACTCCGAAGCAGAGCCTCTTGCTGTGAGGATAAAGGCTGAGCATGCAAAGATATGCCCACCGCAAGGAGCAGAATAATACTCCATAGCAGTGAACATGAACTTATCTTTATATCGCTTATGACCTTCATAGTACTCCTATAAAACGAAAAGGGAAAGAACTTTAGTATATTCTGCCTATATCCACCGATGAAAATAAAGAACTTTACCGCGAGGCTAAAGAAGGCTATTCGTATGTCAGCTGGGTCAGAGAAGCATAGGGTGGCAACGACGAGAAAGCCTCTTCCAGAGGTTTATCTTCGATGATGCTTTTAGCACAATTGATGACGCCTCCATGGCAAAAAACCAATATATGCTGCCACCCCTCTTTTTTCTTTTCTTCTAGGAATTCTTTGACACGCTCTCGTTGGTCGGTGAGAGATTCTCCGCCAGGCACTTTGTGCTCTATGTAGTACTGAAAAAAGGCAGGTATGTCTTCCGTATGAATGATTTCGTTCCAGTTTTTCATTTCCCACTCACCGAAGTTCATCTCCATGAGTCTTCTATCTTCAATGATCGGAGCAAAGCCGCAATAATCAGCAAGTTTTCGTGCTCGACTTAAAGGACTAGAAAAAATAGCGTCAGGGGTAAAATGAACAATTGATTGGCGAAGATTTTCGGCTTGCGATGCGAACACTTCCTGCAAGACAGGCACATCGCTGTAGCCATAGCACAGATCTTGTCCTTTGATATCAACGGCAGTATGCCTAACAAGACTAACTAACATAGTGAGGAATATATTGGCTTAATCTCTGTGGGATCCGTTTTTAGATGCTCGTCTAAAAGAAGACTTAGCGAAAGGTTTTCCATTTCGCTTGGCTGTATGACCATGTTCGTCCTCTCTTCTACCATGGTGAGATGACCGATCGGAAAAATTGCGATTAGCGTGACTTCTGAAGTTAGGTGCAGAGTTTCGATCCTTTGACGTGGGAGCGTTTGTTTTATATCTACTATTGAGTTGACTGTTTTCTCTTACTTCTTCTGAGAAATCCTGATATCCTTCGTTGCTATATTCGTTGGAGGTGCGTATAGTACGACCTCTGGTTGTCGTGCTCTTTTTTTTGTGGCCATAGTTACGATTGGGCGAGAATGCACTGTCGAAGTCGTCGGCATTTTTCTTGAATTTAGTAGGTCTTTTGGCAGTTCTACTATTTCTACTTCTTGGTGTATTACCACCTCCGTATCCATTCATGTCGAAGTCGTCGTCGGCATAGCGGAGGTCGCTTATTTGGTAGGCTATACGTTCTTTTTCTTCGGCTTCTAATTCACGTAATAGGTCGTCTACGGGCAACTCTTCACCATCAAGGCATACGGTATCGCCTTCGATTACATTGTCGGTGAGGATCGCTTTATCGCCATTGATGGATACTCGGCCATTTTCGATAAGAGCTTCCACATCTCTACGGGATCCTAAGCCTGCAGCTGCAAGAAATTTGTTGATGCGTACATTCATACTTAGAAAAAGCGTCTTTTACGCTTTTGTTAAAAGAAAATTATTTAAGATATCTGTTTTATGATTTCGTTGAACTCTGTTGTTTCGTCGCACAAAACGACGGGTACTCCTAGGGCATAGGCAATAGGTGGAAATGTAGAGTCGATAGATAGTAACTGATCGCACATAGCAATCGCCTGCATTTCACGATAAAAAAAGTCGGAATCAGAGAAAAAAGCGAATCGGGGAGAGTGGGGTAGATGCTTCTCCATCAGTACTTGTGATCCGAATACAACAAAACCTGCTCGAGGAAAGAACTCCATTAACGAGGAAAGATTTGCCTCAAAAGCGGCTAGCGCCTCGCTACTTGGAGTCTCTCTGCGAAAGAAAGGCGCATAGCCAATAATCTTATCACAGGAAGATAGGTCTATATCGAAAGGCGACTTATGCTCTGTTTCATTGGCTACATGAATAGGCGGAAAGGTTGCATTTATGACGAGACCTATTTTCTTGGCAGCCCGATCCAACGCTTTTGCAAACGCTGTAGTAAGTCTAAATGGTAGATGCCCTAGCATTTTTTGCCTTTTTTGTTGCTCTCTTGAAAGAGATAGCTTTACTTTGGCTGTCTTACATCGGGAGCAGCAGGCTACGAAACGACGAAGAAAAGAACTCCTTCGAGAGGGGGCTATATCCAAGAGGCCGCAGAAGTGCTCTCTGCAGAGTCGTGTAGCCAGACTGAACAACGCAAAAATGCTACGGTCTCCTTCATTGAAATCTACATTGAATGCTTCCAAATTGTCGGGAGCGTCTAGGAGCAAATCGGTGATATTGCTTTTGAGCATGTATACAAAGCTATCTTCGGGATTATCCTTTGCAAGTGCATATATGAATCGCAAAGACAAAGCCACATCCCCAAGAGAACCTGTACACATGATCAAATATTTTTTCATCGCTTAGTATAAAGCCCCCAAATGGTGATTATGCTGCCAGTATCAAATCTGTTTTTTGCTGGCTTTTAAGGTATTAATCATAAGAGATACAATGGTCATAGGCCCTACACCGCCAGGAACGGGTGTTATATATGAGCAAAGTGGAGCAACCTCTTCGAAAGCTACATCACCACAGAGGCGGAAACCACTCTTTTTACTGTCATCGGGTACACGTGTAGTACCTACATCGATCACGACAGCGCCTTTTTTGATCATATCTTTTTTTACAAATTCGGGTGCTCCTAGCGCTGCAATGATGATATCGGCTTGCAGGCAAATTTCTTTAATGTTGGGTGTAGCACTATGACAGACCGTCACGGTACAATTGCCGGGGGTAGCCTTTTGCATAAGGAGCTGTGCGATGGGTTTGCCCACGATATTACTTCTGCCAAGCACGACACAGTGTTTACCTTTTGTATCGATGTTGTAGCGTTTCAATATTTCCACGATCCCTTGGGGAGTAGCAGATGTAAAACAGGGAAGCCCTATGCTCATACGTCCTACATTAATAGGGTGGAACCCATCTACATCCTTCCGAAAATCTACCCGCTCGATTACTTTATGCTCGTCGATATGCTTAGGAAGAGGTAGCTGCACTATAAATCCATCGATATCTTCATCAGTATTGAATTGATCTATGGTTTGTAGTAGTTCCTCTTCTGTAACGTCGCTTTCAAATCTTTTAAGTGTACTGGTAAAACCGACCTCTTCACAGGCACGCACTTTAGAGGCTACATAGGTTTCGCTTCCACCATCGTGTCCTACTAGGATGGCTGCTAAATGAGGGCGTTTGCCACCTTTGGCTACAATGCCTTTTACTTCTTCTGCGATTTCTTTTTTTATCTGCGCAGCAAGATGTTTTCCATCTAATATTTGATATTCCATAATAATACGGGAAAATTGCTGTTAACGACGGCGTTGCTTCTGACGGGATAGCTTTTTTGCTCCCATTTGCATGCCCTGTACTTGCTTCATCATTTTTCTAGCTTGGTCGAATTGCTTAACCAGCCTGTTGACCTCTTCTATAGAGGTACCACTACCTTTGGCGATACGGGCACGGCGTTGTCCGTTGAGTATTTCTGGATGCTCGCGTTCGGCGGGGGTCATAGAGTATATGATCGCTTCGACACTTTTAAAGGCATCGTCGGAAATGTCCATATCTTTGACTGCTTTGCCGATACCTGGTATCATGGATATCAGGCTTTTCAGGTTACCCATTTTTTTGATTTTGCTGATTTGATCTAGGAAATCATTGAAATCAAATTGGTTCTTTGCGATACGACGTTCCAAGCGTTCGGCTTCTTTTTCATCGTATTGCTGCTGAGCGCGTTCAACGAAAGATACAATGTCACCCATGCCCAAAATGCGGTCTGCCATACGGGATGGATGGAAGATATCGAGGGCATCGAATTTTTCGCCTGTACCGATGAATTTGATTGGTTTGTTGACTACGGAGCGAATGGAAAGAGCAGCACCGCCACGCGTATCCCCGTCGAGTTTGGTAAGTACTACGCCATCGAAGTTGAGGCGGTCGTTAAACTCCTTGGCAGTATTGACGGCATCTTGCCCCGTCATGGAGTCTACGACAAAAAGTATTTCATCGGGGTTTACAGCATCTTTGATCGCTTTTATCTCTTGCATCATCTCCTCGTCCACGGCCAGTCGTCCAGCGGTATCGATGATCAGGACATCGCATTGCTGGCGTTTGGCTTCTTCGATAGCATGTAGCGCTATTTCTACAGGGTTTTTATTCCCTTCTTCTGTGTATACAGGGGCGTGAACGGTTTCACCGACAATTTTTAATTGTTCGATAGCTGCCGGGCGATAGACATCGCCTGCTGCAAGCATCGGTTTTTTACCATATCTTTTCTTTATCAAGCCAGCAAGTTTTCCGGTAAATGTAGTTTTACCAGATCCTTGCAAACCACTCATAAGGATCGTTGTCAGCTCACCATCTCGGAAATTGATCTCTTTGGCTTCACTACCCATGATTTCGGTTAATTCGTCATGAACGATCTTCACCATCATTTCACTTGGGCGTACAGAGGTAAGCACCTCTTGTCCTAGAGCCTTGGTCTTGATGCGTTCGGTGAGGTCCTTGGCAACATCGTAGTTTACGTCGGCATCAAGTAGAGCACGACGTACATCCTTAAGGGTTTCTGCTACGTTGAGTTCGGTTATTTTGCCTTCACCCTTGAGGTTCTTAAAGGATCTTTCAAGTTTTTCGCTTAAATTTTCAAACATATGATAGGGTTTATTCTATTCTTATATAGGAGGTTGATTATATACGATTGTGTTCGTTGGGAAAAAGGACTTTGGGCTTGTAGCTTCTCGCCTCCTCTTCTGACATCCAAGCATAAGCCATAACAATAATGATATCCCCTGGCTGTACGACACGGGCGGCAGCCCCATTGAGGCATACCATCCCACTGCCTGCTGGCCCTTCGATTACGTATGTTTCGAGGCGAGCCCCATTGTTGTTGTTGACGATTTGCACTCTTTCTCCAGGGAGAATGCCCACTGCATCGATGAGATTTTTATCGATGGTGATACTGCCTACATAGTTGAGATTAGCTTCTGTGACGTGCAGACGATGCAGTTTGGACTTAAGCATTTGAAGGTACATCGGTATATATTACGATAATGCGTGAATAAAATTAGCGGAGATCTATAACTTCTGCCGTCGGATATTGCTTCTCTGACTGGAGAAAACTACTGGCATAGAAGTTGGTTCGCTCCACAATTTGTGATATAGTAATTTGTATCAATGGCTGGTTTTTAGAATCGATGATTAGTTCCTTGATTTCATTGTCTTTATTGATATGGATATCGATGCGATTGAAGAGAGAATTGTCCTTTTGCGGTTTCAGTACGATTATTCGTCCGCTGTGAGCTCCAGGTCTCTCTTCTATATTAAAATATTGACTTCCTTTACGCAAGATAACGATAGGGTTGATGAGGATCAACTCTTCCGGTGTAAAGCCCACTTTGGTAAAAGTGTTTTCTTTAAAGTCGTAGTAGGAAAGATTGGTTCCATTGTAGCAAATGTCAAGAGACCCCAGTCGTAGCCTGAAATTCTCTCCTTGCATGAGTAGTTTTCCATTGTTTTTATCTACGATTTCCTTTCCCTTATAGGCCGTGTATGAAAAAGAAATTTCACTTCCTTTAGCCAATCTATTGCCTATCGTTGTAAGTAATTTGTCGTGTGATGGTAACGCATATGCGTACAGTGGTAGCACAAGCAAAAACAAAAAGGAAAAAAAGATATTCTTTCTAAGTGTCATAATTCATTTCGCATCTTGTATAGCAAGGTATTGAGGGCTTCTAAGTCGTGTACTAAAACTTCGCGGGGCTTGCTTCCTTGCTGTTTGCCGACGATGTTAGCACTTTGTAACTGATCCATAATCCTTCCAGCTCTGTTGAATCCCACTTCAAACTCCCTTTGTATTTTGCTCGTTGATCCTTGCTGCGAAGCAACTATAGAGCGCGCTACTTCTTCGAAAAGTGGATCCAGCTTATCTTTGGATAGTGCCTCGCTCGTATTGCCATCATCTGTAACCACAAGGGGTAGTTCATAGATACCATCGCGGTATGGTTGTTCGGAAATAAAGTCCACTATTCGCTTTGTTTCAGGGGTATCTATGAATCCGCATTGCAGGCGAATCATATCTTTCCCTTGGAAGAAGAGCATATCCCCACGGCCGATAAGGCGGTTGGCTCCTATCGCATCCAAAATCGTTTTGCTATCTATACCGGAGAATACTTTGAACGCGATGCGCGCAGGGAAATTGCTCTTTATAGTACCTGTGACGACGTCTGTAGTGGGGCGCTGGGTGGCTAAGATCATATGAATGCCTGCTGCTCGAGCCTTTTGGGCCAAGCGGGCAATGGGCTTTTCGACCTCTTTTCCTCCGGTAGATATGAGATCGGCAAATTCATCTATAACCAATACGATATAGGGAAGCAGAGCGTGACCTTCGCTTTCATCTAAGAGTCCCTGTTTGAAGGCATCGTTGTAATCACTGATATTTCTTACCTTAGCTCGAGACAACAATTCATAGCGATTGTCCATTTCTTCACACAGGGATAGTAGTGTAGGTAGGACGCGTTCGGTGTTGGTGATAATGCCACTTTTTTCTCCGGGCATTTTAGCAAAAAAATAGTCTTCGAGAGGCTCGTAGATGGAGAACTCTAGAATCTTAGGGTCTACCATAACAAACTTCAGTTCCGAGGGATGCTTGGCATAAAGAAGGGATGTGATAATGACATTAATCCCCACACTTTTACCTTGCCCTGTAGCTCCTGCAATGAGCAAATGAGGCATTTTAGCCAAGTCGAACATAAATACCTCATTGGTAATAGAGCGACCCATAGCGATGGGCAGGTGCATTTTGTGTTCCGTGTATTTACGGGACCCCAAAAGACCTTTTATTCCTACGGATTGAGGCTTCTTATTGGGGACTTCGATACCGATAGTCCCTTTGCCTGGCATAGGCGCAATGATGCGTATACCTTCGGCCTTCAGCCCTAAGGCAATATCGTCTTCTAAGCCACGGATACGCGCAATTTTTATACCCGCTTCGGGTTCTATTTCATAGAGCGTAACAGTAGGTCCTACAGTAGCCTTGATAGGAATCACTTTGATGTGAAAGCTTTCCAGCGTATCTATAATGAGTTGTTCATTATAGCGTATTTCTTCCATGTCGGGAAGTTGCTGGTTTATATTTTCATCTGCGAGTAAGTCAAGGGTAGGGAAGAGGTAATTTACGTTGCCTTTGGCATCGAGGTGTGCTCTTTCTGTCACCTCTTTGACCAGGGCATCATCGTCATTTCCTTTGGCCACCTCGATTTTCAGTCGTCTGTCGCTACTATAGTCTTGCTTGATATGAGAGGGGGGGCGATGATTGCTTATCAAGTCCTCTTCATTATTATCGCTTGTCTGACTGGCAAGAGCTATCTCAGAAGCTTCATTGCCAACCTCTTCTTCACTAGGCAGAGAGGTACTCCGATCTGCAGGGTCCTCCTGATTACCTGCTGATACAGTGGAAGCTGTTTTCGTTCTTTTCTTTAGTTTTACCCCATCTGCCGCTAAGGCCTTGCGTATATCGTGTTTACTTTGAGGCCTGAACAAGACGATAATAATAACCAGTGAGAAGAAAAGTAGTAATATCGTACCTACATAACTGATATTTACCTTCAAAAAATCGCGGAGTACATCTCCGTGGATGCCTCCAAGGCGGAAAGGCAAATACTCCGACATAGGGACAGATACGAGAGAAGAGAGCAAAGACACCCATATTGCCATCAGCGACGAAACCACGAAGAAACGTAAGATCTTAAATACATGGAATCTTCTTTTAAGCCCCATTAATCGGAAGAATAGAAGAAAAAGAAAAGGGAAAAAGAGAAATATCCCTATACCTAGGAAATTATTGATTAGTCTGTGTCCTAGTGTAGCACCCAAAATGCCTAGTAGATTATTGACATCGCCATCTTGAAATAAACTTCTGGAGAATGAGGAGCTTTCTACTACACTTTGGTCGTGAGCAGCCGTAAACAAATAACATATGCAGGCAATAAGAGAAAAGATCGTGAAGAATAGACCTGCTACCCCTATAACAAAAGAGATGGTTCCTTGCTTCCAACCTTCACGAAGTTCCAATAAAATCCTATTGGACTGGTTCGTTGCCGAAGAATTATTCTTTTTCTTAGCAGGCGTTCTTTTATTTCCTTTCTTTTGTGTTTTCTGCATAGCAAATCTTCTTTTGGTTTGCTGTCAGCTTGGAATATTGAAAAATATTTTTTTTGACAGCTTTCTTTAGATAGCCTTAGGGGTATAGCCCTTGCAAAGATACAAATTTACTTCGACTTAATAAGGAGGTTAGGCGAAAAAACAATATAAAAGCCCTGAAGAACTAGAAGAAAAAAAGAGTGTGATAGGTGCTGAGAGGAGGATGCGCGAGGTGAGTCGCCCATCCTCCTCTCTCTATGGGGTAAAGCGAATACCGAAAGAAATGGTAAAGTTAAGAGGGTGCTCTTTGTAATAGGTCTGTAGTCGTGTACGATCGTCCAGATAGTAGCGAACCTCGGGCGCAACATACAACTGTACCATTGGTGATAACCGAAGCGATGCCCCGACATGAGCGGTCGCGGAGAATTGCCATGGCTTTACACCTAGAGGCTTGTTGTCTAGGTAGCTGGCTACTACTTTGCTTACTTCTATGCCAAAACCGATATAAATATTGAATCGCGATTTTTCGTATAAAATAAAACTTGCCGAAAGAGGAACGCCCATATAGTGCACGTTTTGTTCTACAGGATCTAAAGTGTAGCCTTTTACTTCACTATTCAGCAGAGAATAACGCAGTCCACTCTCAATATAAAACTCATTGGATAGAGCGTATGCTACGCTTATATTGAAGTGTAAAGGATGGAAGTGAGTAAAAGAGGCTTTATCGTATTGGAAAAAGCTGATTTCTTTACTATTCCCGTGAGGGAGTATCATCAGCTTTTTCCTCGTCATGGGCGTAATATCTGTACCTCTATCTTTTCCGAATGTAGATGTAGCTGAAGATGACGCTGTAAAGGATAGCCTGGAGAAATTCATCGCGGTATCTTCTTCGTCCAAACTAGCGATATAGTCGAGACTTTCATTGCGGTAGTCGTATGGCCTTACCGTTACCTCCTTATGATATTTTCTCTCTTTTTGTTTTTCTCCGGGAGCAGGCACCTGAGTTGAATCTTCATGTAGAGCAGGTTCTTCTCGACAGCTTGAGGTGAGATCGTCTTGCGCTGATTGAGTAGATTCTGATTGAACTGATAAAGCGGGCAGAAGAGCATCTTTTTTGCTTGGAAGATGTGCGGCAGTAGATCTTCTACTAGATGCTGGTTTTATCGTTTGTCTATCAGGAGCAACGGATGTATGAGATAGTGATGCAATGGGCATCTCACTTTTTTCCGGACTATCCAGTGTAGGGATGGTAGGCATATGTTGCTTATTTCCTGTATTTGTTTGCCTGTGAATAGCTTCCTTATTAGCTTCAGCAAGAATATGCTTAGTGGGAGGGAGCGTAGCTCCTTTTTCCTGATAACGAAAGTAGAGGTAGCCTCCTGTTGTCAATATGATAAGAGACGCGGCTATAGCGGTAATGCTACGGACCCATGCAGGGAATTTCTTGTGTGTAGCTGTCTGTTGGGGTAGTTGAGATGCAAGCCCCGCCCATATCGCATTCAGCTCGTTTGGAGAAAGCTCTTTTTCCGTTTGCTGAGCGATATGAGTTTCGCTTTTGAGTTTGATTTTTTCCACCCAAGGCTCCAGCCCTCTCGGATCATTTATGTTTTTGCTATCCTTAGCCATTTGTTTTGCGCCAATTACAGATCTCTTGTGCCAACTTTTTTTTTGCGCGAGCCAGTTGTGAGCTACTGCTTTTTTCATTTATCTCAAGGATATCGGCGATCTCTTTATGGTTTTTTCCATCTATTACGTATAGGTTAAATACCAATCGATATCCTTCGGGTAAGCGATTTATCATTTCTTGTATAACCTCTTCGGGGATATTGTCTACATCGCTTTCGTCCACTATAGCATTTTCGTCAGAGGTGTCTTTGTCGTCTCTTTCGTCGAGGGGCAGGAATTTTAATTTTTTCTCTGCTCGGAAGAGTTTCATGCATTCGTTGATGGCGATTCTCGTTATCCATGCTTTCAAGGAGCCACTACTCTGGTAAGTAAAGAGTGCGCTTTTCTCAAAGATCCTTAGGAAGGTGTCGTGTAATAGGTCTTTCGCTTTTTCGGGATTTACAACATAACGCACGATAGTAGCGTAAAGGAAGGGGGCATACTGGTTGTACAGTTCTTTATAGGCTTCAGGATCATGATTTTTTATCCTTTTGCTTAGCTCCAGCTCATTCACGGCTCGTAATGGCGATTATCGTAATATAAACAAAGGTCCATTGCGAAAATACGAAATATCTTTGACATAATCACCATTTATGCTTACGGCCTTATAATAAGGTTGTCCGTTAGATAGGTAGCTGTCAAATACTAATTCATACTCACCTATATGATTGAGTATTAGTTTAAATTTCTCGTTTTTCAGCGGCGTTTCGATATCGAAAGGACCAAATGCTAAAATGGGTTCAGCGTTCCTCCTATTTTGCCCGAAGTCCGAGTCGAAATATTCATATGTTCCATAAAACACGGGCTCAGAACTTTTACTATAGTCTTTAAACGCTGAGTCATAGCCCCTAAATGAGAATACTTTTCCTTTGTATTCGATCTTCATTTTGGTTTGTGGAGATTCTTCTGCCGTAGGAATGGGGATATCGGAAGCATTGCTTTCAATATACACCGTAACGGGCATAAAGGCATTTTTGTCTTTCTCGTTGATGGCATTCTCCCATGTTTCACGTTTGATCACCAGTGTCACTTCAAATGGGGCAGTGCTATTACTATTGTAATTCCCATTGATCCATAGATTGCGTGTATAGGTCGCGTTTCTACCTTTTGTTTTTACGTGGTTTATGAATGCAATAGAATATTTTCCTATGCCTGGGATATCTAATTCAAAGTACTCTTTTTCTGGATAATTGGGCTGAAACTCCCCAAAGGAGAGTAAGTATTCATTTTTATCCTTTTTTAGTCGGATCCCATGATAAAACTCGGGCATGGCGCGGAGGTAATCTCGCTTTCCTATCCCCTCGCAGTGGTATTTTTGCTCTCTCCATGTAATGCTGATTTTTCGGAGGATTTCATTGCCCGCTTTTGTATGCGGATCAATCAGCGAGTGCCCATTTTCATCGTGTAAACGAAAATCTATCGTCGAGGAAGTGAAATCCCATATCATTCCTTCCTCATCGAGACTGGAGCACCCGCTGATCAAAACCAAAAACAGGAGTAAGAACAAATAATTTGCTGTATGCTTCATGTGGTGATGTTGTGGGTCGCTGTACTTATATAAATAATGTGTTGTCAAATTTCGGTGTGGCTCTGTCGACGCTTCGACTAGCTTTTGATAAGTAAATGCTCTTTTTCCGAAATACTGCATACGACCCCAAAAATTTTTTTCGAGTGCCAACGTTTTCTTTTTATTGTGAAATTCCTTTTTCATTATATCCGCGAAAGCAAGTTGCGCTTTATTGGAGTAGAAAGTTTCCAAAAAAGAATGTTTTTTTGCGCGGCTATTGCCTTCTAGAGTTCTTATTACAAAATGCTTGCTGTTATAGGGATACGCAGTCAACTGTAGAGAAACTTTGTTTTAGATGCAACAGAATGCGATCAATAAAGCTTTTATTTTTTATTCGATTCGGAGTGGTGCTTATTTTAATTCGGATTGATTTTTTTCTTGATCCCGATTGACTACATTTTTCTTCAGGATCGGCTCATCTTATTTGCTGCTATCGAAAATCTTTTGGTAAATACCATCATTATTATGGAGTATAGTGGAGAGAGCACCCAGCGTCCCCCTTCTTCTTTTTTGATGGATATTGAAAATAAATATTTTTCTCAGATTTATTCTATTCTTTTGATTACAGCAGAAATTCGCGACCATCCTTTTGCCTGTCAATGATAGCTCGGTTTTCTTTTCTATGGTCAATTTATTATATACAAATTATTATATACAAAAAAAAGAATCCTTATGCGCCATAAGGATTCTTTTCTAAAAATGGTGCTCGGAACGGGAGTTGAACCCGTACAGCCGCAATGGCCAAAGGAGTTTAAGTCCTTCGTGTCTACCATTCCACCACCCGAGCGACCTAACTTGTACGTTGCCCTCTATGGGCGTAATTAGTACCATTATATTTCAAAAAAAGAGGTCTACCACCGTGGGCAGGACCTCTCGTTATGAACGAAAAAGAGCGGAAGACGGGGCTCAAACCCGCGACCCTCAGCTTGGAAGGCTGATGCTCTATCGACTGAGCTACTTCCGCAAATAAGCATTTCGATTTGTGGGCAGTGATGGATTCGAACCACCGTAGGCATACGCCGTCTGAGTTACAGTCAGATCCGTTTGACCACTCCGGCAACTACCCATTTTCGTACTGCTTAAATGGCAACGCTTTGCCACTGTGAATAAGGGAGCTTTGACCCTCCCTTTTTTGATTCGACTACAAAGGTAATAAAACTTTTTCTATTTTGCAAGAAAAATCCAACATTTGTAGAGCTGCAATTGCTGCTTCACTCCCTTTGTTGCCTAATTTTCCTCCGCTTCGATCAACTGCTTGCTGATGATTTTCGGTAGTAATTAAACCGAAAATCACAGGTTTCTTTCCTTTGATATTAAGGCGAGTAATACCTTCTGTAACGCCATCGCAAATGCAATCGTAGTGGGAAGTTTCACCGCGGATCACACAGCCTAATATGATGATGGCATCAATTTCTTTTTTTTTCATGAGGCGTCCAGCCGCAAAGTTCAATTCAAAGGCACCAGGCACTGCAATTGAAAGAATTTGTTCCTCGGGGACTCCAGCCTTGGCAAGCGTGCATATAGCTCCGTCGCGTAGCGAGTGAGTAATATCACTGTTCCATTCAGCGTATACTACTGCTATTCTTTGCTTGGAGATGTCCAAATATTTCGGCGTGTAGCTAGAGGGTACTTGCTGTATGTGGTCGCTCATGATGTCATTTGATATTTTATATGCTTATCTCTTCAAGGAACTTATGCGCACAACCTCAGCGTCGGCATTTTCAGCTTCGGGAGCTGTATAGTATTTATTCTTGATTTTTTCGTAAGCCTTGATAGCTTCGTCATATTTTTTCTGGTGCTCGTATACATGAGCAGCCTTGATCAAGCAACTGGGTGAAATAACTTCGTTGTCGGCCATGTCTGCAGCTTTTTCAAAGTAGCTTACGGCTTTATCGAGTTGATCAAGCTGTACATAGCAGTCACCAATAAGGCGAACAACAGACGGAGCAACCATATTTTCAGACGACTTGAATTTTTCAAGGTGATCGATCGCCTCTTGGTATTTGCCCATGTCATAGTAGGCGATACCTGCATAAAGGTAGCCTAGTTTTGCGGCTTTGGTCCCTTTATATTCTTTGATTGTGGCTAGGATACCCTCGTTTGTGATGGTATTTGTGTTTAGTAGCGTACTGTCATTTCCTTCAATAAATTGTGCTTCGGAAGCGTAAAGGCTTTCGTAGGCTTTCGTCTGTTTGGGTTTATGAACATATTGTATATACGCCCAGATACCGAAAGCGATAATGATGATACCTAAAACAATGTAAAAAATAAGGTTGGAGTTTTTTTCAAAGAATTTCTCTCCTTTGGAAACGATTTCAGCAGCTTCTTGCTCTTTGTTGTTAATGTCCTTAGCCATAGAGATGGTGGATTACTAATATATATAGCGTTATTTTGTTTTGTGAGAGGGCTCCATGTCGATTGTCGGTAGACAGGTACCCCTTTCAGGAGTGCAAAGGTAATAAAAATCTATGAACTAACAATCTTTCGGTACAAAAAAAATATGAAGGGAGGCAAAATCCATCCCTTCATATAGGTTGTGTTTTTGACGATTGTATTAGCAGGTTACCTGCGGAATAGCGAAAGTAGCCCCTTGCGTTTTTTTCTGCGAAAGAATAGTGAAGTGACTCCACGAAGAGCTCGCTTGCGTAGAAGGCCTAAACCTACGGATACGAGTAGCGGCTTAGCGATATCGAACACTGTAGCTAGCTGTTGTAAGCCTGAAGATGTCCGTACAGTGGCATCGAGCGATTCCTCTTTCTTTGTTCCTCCGAGAAAACCCCGTCTTTTGGTAGCAACTGCATTCTGCTTGTTGAGGTCTCTCTCCAGTATTTCTGTGGTGATACGAGGTATGTTTATTTTCTTGAGTAATCGATCCATGAAAGTGCCTTCAGAGACTAATTCGTTGCGAAAAATATGCTTCAATAGACCATCTTTCTTGTATCGTTTGATAAACCTGATGTCTCTGAGCAGATCGCCTTTTGTACGCGTCGCTTCCAGTTCGACTTCCTTCATTCGGGAATTGAAGGTCTTGAATATTTCTTTAGTTTTCATCGTTGCGTTCTTCAGGTTTGAGTGTCGATGTGTTGGAACGTTCTAATGCAATAGAAGCATCGGTTGCTTCTTCATAGGTGGAAGTCTCCTTTTTCTTTGCTATTTTGTCGTCAATAGATAGTATGCTGTTCAATAGTTTGGCTTTGGGCCGACGAAGTATCAGTAATACGATGCCAACACATAAAAGGATTAGGAGGATCAATGCTGCAGCACTACATAAGAATGACAGTGTATAGCCCAAGGTGGGAAACCATTCAGAAAAACCGAATCCCAGAACAATAAATGCTATGGTGAGCAGCATCGGAAGAGTAAGTAGCAAAGTAATTACCAAAACCAACGTGGTTATTAGTTTGGTAAGGCTGGTTCCAGCCTTATATAATTTCAATCTTAGTTGAGCCCGAATATAGCTTTTGGCATGTTCGATACTCTTTTTTATACTAAAATAGGTCTCTTCCATATCTTCATTCATTAAGGTTTTACAATGGGTCTTTTCACGCAAGTAACTAGGCGCAGAGCATACTGAACTCGATTTATTTTGTTTCTTGGGGCTGTTTTGTCTAGCTATTCGCTTTTACGTCTTTATAGTCTTTATATTTGTTTCTACATGTTTGCTTAGTAGAGAGCAAAAACAGAAAGTCGGAAGGTTGCGTTTACCGTTGCGACAACTTTTCTCCGACTTTCTGTAGCTCGCACCAAGGTCGGAAACAAATCGACCGGTTTACGTAAAATGTTACTTATCCATTCTTTGTTGCAATGGGGGAGGGGCTATTAGGCCCATTCCATCGTTGAAGGCATTTATTTTTCTGCCTTTTCCAATTTTTCAGATGCTTTATCAATGGTTTTATTAGCTACTTCTTTAGCTTTGTCTACACCTTTTTCGATAGCATCTTCAGCTTTGTTGGTAAGTTCTTTGGCCTTCTTTACACCTTTTTCGTAGAGTGCTTCTGCTTCATCGCTGATGGCTTCGGCCTTTCTTTGCAGTTTGTCGCGGTATTGGAAATACTTTTCTTTTGCTTCGTAGTAACCTTCTACGATACTATCGCGTGTTTTCTCTGAAAGATCGCTTACACCTTCTACGAAGGCCTTACGATTCTTTTTGTCTGCAAAATATGCGATGGCAGAGCCTACAGCTAAGCCGATACCTATACCTAAAGCAATTTTTCCTGAGTTTCTCATAATAGCTTTCAATTTATAATTAAGGTTCAACAATTCAATATTTTATTTTGTAGGGGAAACGCTTTCCCTATTACAAAGATACAAATAAAAGCATTATTAACGGCAAAAAGGATAGGCTTTTTTTGCTAGATCCCTCCAATAGAGGTATTTATTAAATCAATGATGGCAATGAAAAGAATGGCAAGAGAAGTCTTTCAATACTTCTATTGGCCTATCAAAACTTAAGATATAAAGCTGTTATTAAAGCGAAAGGAGATCGAGCGATTTATTGTCGTTTTGCAAAGTGATGTGCTCTCTGAAATTTGATTTGAACAGAGCAATGATTATGTTGAAGAGAGAGGGCAACGCGGTAGCCTGTAACTGTTGTCAGCATAATATCCTGTAATGTGTTTTTCTTTCTATCGGGATAGATCTAGAAACTTTACGATTATAATATATTATAATATTAAGGTGTATCGCGTTACAGCTGTTATGGATCACAGGCCTAACGATTGATTCTCTTATCAGCCTTTTTCTACTAAATACCCGTATAATTATAGTACTTAATTGTAATTACTCAAAACATAATCAATCGAAAAAGTTACAGTGGCTATGAGCATTTATCGGGACATAAAGATTCACTGCTTTCTACTTTGAACGAGCTGAATAGCAATCCAGCAATAAAATCCAAAGAGACGCCGCAGTATGAGTGGAGCGTATCGGACTCGAACCGATCACCTCGACACTGCCAGTGTCGCGCTCTAGCCAGATGAGCTAACGCCCCGCTCAAAATACCACATCGTAGTGGCTTAACCACAGTAATCTGGGGACGCTTTCCCCTCGAAACCGTTGCAAAGGTAATACTTTTTTTCTTATAATCGCCAAAACGACGAAAAAAAACGAGTTTTTTCTACCGCTACATTTTTTTTCAACCATATACTAGTTAATCCCTATAATGCATCTTAAGAAAGGAGAGTCTTGCCCCTTTTGTCTTCGTTCTTCTGTTCCTTTTTTTCATTTCTACTGCGTTATATCGATCCATTTTTCTTTGTATCTTTGTGGTTGATTTGTATTTGTATAAATTCATAAGGATAATGATTTGAAAGAAATGCGATGTGTAGTGCAGGGAATAATAATAGCGAGGTGCTCGTTTCTGTTTGCCGGAGAAATACGACTCATAGTATGAATTCTTGTCCATGCTGTTCCTCAGGTTTCTATCTTTCGGATATTTCGGATAGCTCTGTAATGTTAAAGGTCTATTTATATGAAAATAAACAAAATAGCAACCAAGTAGATAAAAATGATAAAAGAGTAATAGGAGGAAGCCTCACGAATCCCTCCTACTACATTAACCAAAACCTTAACTATAGAAAATATTTTTACCCGACAAAGATACGAAAAAGTTTCTGGAATAAGAAGCAAATTATTTTGTAAAGTTGATAAACTTCTAGTTATTTAACTATATATAGTACTGCTGTTAATGTATATGAATGAAGTTTCGAAGGTATATATAGAAACCTACGGTTGTCAGATGAATGTTGCTGATAGTGAAGTAGTTGGTGCAATATTAAATACGGCTGGTTATACGATTGTTGATGCCTTGGAAGAGGCTGATGCTGTTTTGTTAAATACTTGTTCTGTAAGGGATAACGCTGAGAGAAAGGTACTGCATCGCATAGACTATTTTTTCGCACTTCGACGCAAGCATGGCTCCCCATTAGTTATAGGTGTTCTAGGCTGTATGGCTGAGCGAGTGAAAGATGAATTGATTTCGCATGGAGTGGACTTGGTAGCAGGGCCTGATGCCTACAATGATTTGCCCAATCTTTTTGCTTCGGTAGAGTCTGGAGAAAAAGCGGTAAACATAGTCTTATCTCGTACGGAAACATATAAGGATGTCATACCATTGAAGTTGGCAGGGCTTCATATTTCGGGTTTTGTTTCTATTATGCGCGGGTGTAATGAATTTTGCTCTTATTGTATTGTTCCTTATACCAGAGGACGCGAACGCAGCAGAGAGCCTGAAAGTATCCTTCGAGAAATAGCGGATATGTCCAATAAGGGCTACCGAGAAGTTACTCTTTTGGGGCAGAAAGTAAATGGTTATGAATATACTATTCCCGCAACAGGGGAAAAAGTGAATTTTGCAGAGTTGCTCAGACGAATAGCAGAAATGGCTCCTGCAATGCGTATTCGCTTTACTTCGCCACATCCACAAGATTTTAGCGACGAAGTAATAGCGACAATGGCCGCTTACGATAATATATGCCCACACCTTCATTTGCCCGTGCAGAGCGGAAGCAATGCGGTACTGAAAAGAATGAAGAGAGGGTATACCCGTGAATGGTACCTTGATAGGGTTGCTAAGATACGTGAGATCATACCTGACGTAGGGCTAAGTACGGATATCTTCTGTGGCTTTTGTGGCGAGACCGAAGAAGACTTTCAGCAGACGCTTTCTTTGATGGAAGAGGTGCATTTCGATACAGCCTTCCTTTTTAAATATAGTGAACGACCTGGAACCTATGCAGCAAAGTTTTTTGATGATGATGTGTCAGAAGAGACCAAACTACGTCGCCTCAATGATATGATCGCTCTACAAAATCAGCTCAGCCTTATGAGCAATCAGGCAGATATCGGTAGAGAGTTTGAAGTACTTATAGAAGGTGTAAGCAAAAAAAGTCGTGATGAGTTGTTTGGGCGATCGGGGCAAAATAAGGTGATCGTATTCCCCAAGAAAGAGGCAAAAATAGGTCAATTTGCCAGGGTAAAAGTACACTCTGCTACAAGTGCAACACTCATAGGGGAGGAGATTGAGGTGGTCTTGAAATGAGCAAGATCACCTCACCATTATTGTTGTTGATCGTGCGATCGACTTTCGAATCAATCATTTCGGGAAATATTTCATTTGAACCGATGCAATATCTACTTTTTTTTGTACCTTTGGAAGAGAATAGAATTAATAACCGTCTAATAAAGAAGATCATAGAATCATGAAAAAGACACCTTTTACCGATATTCACATAGCACTGGGTGCTAAAATGCATGAATTTGCTGGCTATAATATGCCAATAGAATATAAAGGAATTATCGAAGAGCACCTCAATGTCGTACAGAATGTAGGGGTATTCGATGTTTCTCATATGGGAGAGTTCTGGGTTAAAGGCCCACATGCATTGGAGTTCTTACAGAAAGTTTCTAGCAACGATGCTTCTAAGCTACAAATAGGTCAAGTGCAGTATACTTGCTTTCCTACGGATAAGGGCGGAATCATGGATGATTTCCTTCTTTATCGCTATGAAGAAGATAAATACATGATGGTTCCCAATGCGGCGAATGTAGAAAAGGATTGGGCTTGGTGCCAAGAGCATAATACCATGGGAGCAGAACTGGAAAATGCGAGTGATAGAATTGCTCAGTTGGCAGTACAAGGCCCCAAAGCTATTCAGGTGATGCAGCGCCTAACGGATATTAATCTTAGCGATATCCCATACTATACTTTTAAGGTTGGAGACTTTGCCGGTTGCCCTCAGGTGATTATATCCAATACAGGTTATACTGGAGCGGGCGGTTTTGAACTTTATTTCTACCCTGAGTATAGCGAAAAAATATGGAATGCACTCTTTGAAGCAGGAAAAGAAGATGGTATAATGCCGGCCGGCTTGGGCTGCCGCGATACACTGCGCTTGGAAATGGGATTTTGTCTATACGGCAATGATATCGATGAAGAGCACTCTACGATAGAGTCTGGTTTGGGATGGATAACCAAGCTTGTAGATGCTAAAAAGGATCTGATCGGACGTGATATTCTACTCAAGCATAAGGAGCAGTTGTCGCGTAAGTTGGTTGCCTTTGAAATGCGTGACAAAGGTATTCCACGCCAGGGCTATGATATCTTCAACGAACAGGGCGAAAAAATAGGAGTCGTAACGAGCGGAACTATGTCGCCTTGCCAAAAAATAGGTATTGGAATGGGTTATGTAAGTATAGAATCTTCTAAAGTGGGTACACCTTTGCTTATTGCTGTTCGTAATAGACAACTCAAGGCAGAGGTCGTAAAGTTGCCGTTCCGCAAGTAAATCTACTTACCTTGAGATAATGTCTCTCCCACACTTTTTATGTGGGAGAGACTATCTTTACCTAGCAAATCGGTATTTGTATGAAAGAACGATTCTATACAAGGGGGGTAAAGGTGGGTCGCGCAGCCTTTGTTATTAGTCTCCTCGTCGTGGCTTTGCTTCTTGCATTGCTGGTATACTTATTGATCATCAATAGCACAGCTCCGTGGTGGACCTATCTCTTTTTTCCATTGATTTATGTTGTAGCAATTGTTTATGCGCTCAACAGAGCTGATTATTATGTCATAGACGAAGAACGAAAAATACTCCTGTCTGGAAATATGTTGACAGGCAAAGAAAAAGAAATCTATCCTTTGAATTCTTTAATAGAGGTGCTCTATCTACCCTATACGAAAGAAGTGAAATTATTGTCTAATAGAGGGGCGGCTTATTTAAAACTTCGAGAAGGAAAGGCTTTTGTAGACAAAATGGAGCAAGTTTTTGAAGCCATAATGACTTAAAAAGAAAATTGCAAACAAATCACTGAGATATTTTCTTTTTTTATCCTTCCTTATTCTATTGTGAGCCTTTTGCTGTTCATGACCATAGATAATATATGCGATTATCTTCATATATATACTATATCCATACTATAATATATATATGTGATAAACCAGCCTTTTTTATTGGATAAAAGTGATAAGAAATTCGGTCGATATATAACAAGCTAACGGCTGTATTTGTTTTTTGTTGTCTTATATACCTTGATTCCTTTTTTATTCGTATCTTTGTGAAGGGATGAATAGCCTCTTTTTGAGTATAACCTCAATGAGAAGCATTCCTTGGCGAAGCACGATATAAAATAGAATGTAAATACAAAAAGTTCATAGATAAAGAAATTGATAAAGAAAGAGAATATGGCATCTTTAGAGCAAAAGAAAATGTCGCCACAAGAGGCTTGTCGTCTGATTCACGATGGAGATCGTGTTGGGATCAGTGGTTTTACGCAGGCCGGTGCTCCTAAAGCCGTTTTGCACGCCTTTGCCCAGTTTGCAGAAGAAGAGCATAAGCAGGGAAAGTCTTTGAAAATAGCACTCTTTACTGGAGCTTCCACCAATGATTTCATTGATGGTGAATTAGCTCGATCAAAAGCATTGAGTCTCCGTACTCCCTATCAGAGTACAAAGGATCTCCGTGCCGCGATCAATAACAATGAGTTGAGCTATTTTGATCTCCATCTTTCAGCCCTTCCCCAGGACCTTCGTTACGGATTTTACGGTAATATCGATGTAGCTATTATAGAAGCAGCTGATGTAACTGAAGATGGTGAGATCGTGCCGACGGCTGGAGTAGGAATTATGCCTACGATATGTCGTCTAGCCAAAAAAATAATTATTGAACGTAATATATTACATCCTGCAGCCATCCGTGGTATTCATGATCTCTGCGAACCTGAAGATCCTCCTTTCCGTAAGGAACTTCCGATCTATTCGCCTTCTGATAGAATAGGTAAACCCTATGTTAAAGTCGATCCGGAGAAGATAGTGGCCATTGTAGAAGTTGCCGAACGTAATGCAGAAAGTGCTTTCACGCCTTTGGACGAGGTAACCAAGGCGATAGGAGAGAATACCGCCAAGTTTCTCCTCAATGAAATAAAATGTGGGCGTATCCCTGCAGATATGCTCCCTCTACAAAGTGGCGTCGGTAATATCGCTAATGCCGTACTTGGAGCTCTCGGAAACGAGCCTGAAATACCCCCCTTTAATATCTATACCGAAGTTATTCAGGACGCGGTGGTTGATTTGATGAAATCGGGAAAAGTGAAGTTTGCCAGTGGATGCTCGCTAACCCTAAGTCGAGAAAAACTACACGAAGTGTACGATAACCTTGATTTTTTCAAGCCTAAATTAGTTCTCCGTCCCCAAGAGTATAGCAACAATCCCGAAATCGTTAGACGTCTCGGTTTGATTACCATTAATACTGCTCTCGAAGCAGATATTTTCGGTAATATCAATTCAACCCATGTAAATGGTAGTCGCATGATGAACGGTATTGGCGGATCGGGAGACTTTACACGTAATGCCTATTTGTCTATATTCACTACCCCCTCTACAGCGCGAGGTGGTAAGATAAGTGCATTCGTTCCTATGGTAAGTCATATGGATCATAGTGAACATTCGGTTAAGGTGATTGTTTCGGAATACGGAGTTGCTGATTTACGCGGTTTGGCGCCCCGTGAAAGAGCTGAACTCATCATAGAAAATTGCGCTCATCCCGATTACCGTCCACTCCTTAGAGAATATCTCCAATTAGGAGTTAAGGGCCAGACTCCCCAAGATCTCTACAATTGTTTTGCCTTTCATCAGGCTGTCTTGGAACATGATGATATGCGCAAAGCAATCTACAAGAAAAAATGATACAAAATATATTCTATAGATTTAATATAACATAGCAATGAAAACTCCAGATTTATCCCTCTATGGCATCAGCGGTGTCAAGGAAATTGTATACAATCCAAGTTATGAACAACTTTTTGAAGAAGAACTGAAAGATAATCTTCAGGGTTTCGAAAAAGGACAGCTTACGGAGTTAGGTGCCGTAAATGTTATGACTGGTGTTTACACGGGTCGCTCTCCTAAAGACAAATTTATCGTTATGGACGATACCACCAAAGATACTATGTGGTGGACCAGTGACGAGTACAAAAACGATAATAAGCCACTTTCTGAAGAAGCATGGAAAGTACTCAAAAAAATCGCTGTTGACAATCTTTCTAACAAACGTCTCTTCGTAGTAGATACGTTCTGCGGAGCCAATGAAAATACACGCCTTAAAGTACGTTTTATAATGGAGGTTGCTTGGCAGGCTCACTTTGTGAAAAATATGTTTATCCGTCCTACGGAAGAAGAACTCGCCAATTATGGAGAGCCTGATTTTGTAGTGATGAATGCATCTAAGGCAAAAGTAGAAAATTATAAGGAACTTGGTATCAATAGCGAAACTTGTATCGCTTTTAACCTTACAGAAAAAGTGCAGATTATCCTCAATACATGGTATGGTGGTGAAATGAAAAAGGGTATGTTTTCGTATATGAACTACCTGAACCCCTTGCGTGGTATTGCCTCTATGCACTGTTCTGCCAATACATCTCAAGACGAAAAGGAAACGGCTATATTCTTTGGTCTTAGTGGAACTGGTAAAACAACGCTGTCTACCGATCCTAAAAGAAAACTTATCGGTGATGATGAGCATGGCTGGGACGATGATGGCGTATTTAACTATGAAGGCGGATGCTATGCCAAGGTGATTAATCTGAGCAAAGAAAACGAACCTGACATATACAATGCTATCCGTAGAGACGCTCTACTCGAAAATGTTACGGTGGACGAACAAGGAAAAATAGATTTTGCCGATAAGAGCGTAACAGAGAATACCCGTGTTTCATACCCTATATACCATATCGACAATATTGTAAAACCCGTATCAAAAGCTGGTCATGCTAATAAGGTAATCTTTCTTTCAGCAGATGCCTTTGGAGTACTGCCCCCTGTATCTATCCTCGATCCAGAACAGACTCAATATTATTTCTTGAGTGGTTTTACGGCGAAATTGGCAGGAACCGAACGCGGTATAACAGAGCCTACTCCTACTTTTTCGGCTTGCTTTGGTGCTGCCTTCCTCTCTTTGCATCCAACAAAGTATGGCGAAGAGCTGGTAAAGAGAATGAAGGCTTCTGGAGCTAAGGCATACCTTGTTAATACAGGCTGGAATGGTACTGGCAAACGTATTTCGATCAAAGATACTCGCGGTATCATCGATGCTATACTTGATGGCAGTATTGATAAGGCCCCAACGAAAAAATTGCCTTATTTCAACTTTGAGATTCCAACTTCTTTGCCGGGAGTTGATAGTGCGATACTAGATCCTCGTGATACCTATGCCGATGCACAGCAGTGGGATGAGAAAGCAAAAGATCTGGCGAAGCGTTTCCAAGAAAACTTCAAGAAGTTTACAGGAAATGATAAGGGAAAAAGTCTAGTAGCAGCAGGGCCTCAGCTCGAGGATTAATTTTTCACTTATTGCCGTTACAAAATATTTAAGGGGTGCCCTCTGAAGGGCATCTCTTTTTTTCTGCTTCGTTTGGGGTTAAGCATATCGTAGTATAAGATGATTTAATGTCGCGTTTTTTATTTTTTTTGAGGCTGTTTTACTTTATAATGATAAAGATATTTTGTGTGGAGGATGATTGTGTGTCTTTAAAAAAAGGCCTATTTTTGTGTAAAACGATATTTGCTTTCAGTATTCTGTTCTTTAGCCATTTATCCTATTTCTGTTTAGTTCTTTTCTCTCTATAAGGCTAACTACCGATATTTATTTTCTTTTTTTGCGAACTCTTTTGTTGATAGTTACTTACGCGGATGAGTCTTTGTAAACAAAATACCCGGAGATGAGAGGTTATTCCATTTCGTCTGCTACTCGCTCTACCCCTTTCTGCTTGCGCTTGTGTCTGGTGATCCATTCTCGTTTCTTCTTAATATGTATAACGATAATTTTTTTGACTTAAATCTTGTTCTTGTTATTTGTTTTTATTGCCTTGCACTTGGATTTCGTATCGAGTTAAATTTAGTAGGAAAAAACTTTTCGGGTTCAGTATCGCAAACAAAATAAAATGAAAATTGCAGTTTGTGGCTAAACGGTAATGCCCTCCAAGCTAAAAGTTAGTAACAATAAAATTTTAATTTAACGTATTGTGGAAAAAAAGTACCATTCGAGATCCTTTCTCAAGAGGAAATGACTTGTATCAACGGTGGTGAGGATAGAACTATAACCAGAACTATTATCGGTCCTGACGGAAAAGTAACAGTAATCACAATAACGATCAAAGATGATGGTCGTATTATTATTGACAGGATTGAAAATCTTGGAAACACAGGCAAGTTTGATAATGTTGGCTACCTTGAGGTGCTAACTCCTTAAAACTCAATGCATCTTTTACTCTATGTGACTTCCGTTAAGGTTTAGTCAGTTACTATATTTACAGACATACTTCCTTAAGTGTTGAACGGATGCTTTGTATTATTTACCTCTTCTAATTGTTGTACCAGTAATATGTATTGCACATCAATTTTCTTATCTTTTTTAGTTTATCTTTTCTCTCTCCAGTGTCTTGCCGCAATTACCTCTCCGGACTCGTTGAAGCTATCGACTACTGTAGTTGATGAGCAGCTGGAGCCATTGCCTTATGCCACAGTACTCTAGACTTCGGAAGATGGAAGTGTTATTGGGTCTGCTACTACAAGTAAAAGATGAGAAGAGTTCTCTATAAATAGAAAGGAGAATGAAGGTAAATGTGTTGTAGTTCGATTTATGGGTTATAAGCAGGAGAAACTGACTATACCCATTCCTGCCTATAATCCAGCTACATCCAAGTTCAGATATGTTGGATGAGGTTGTAGTTAAAGCAAAAAATTCAATATCGTATTTCAGGGAGATCTAGATATCTCCCGGAAAAAAAGGCAATCGTAACGGAGACGAGACTGCTACGGAATTTGCTCAAGAAGTATTGCATCTCAACACAAAGGAGAACTTATATGACCACTGAATTACAGCCAATGCAGGTTTAGTTATGAATTATAACGTGACTGATATGCAGAAATTTTCTTTTTCTGCAGCTTATTTGTATACTAAAAATAAATCGAGGTGAGCTTTGCTCCGTGCTGCTGGTAAACGTTCGTGGATTAAAGGGCAGAATGAGTATGATGTATTTAATGCAAAAGTAGAATACCACTACAATTCCTTGAGTGGGTTTTCTTTAAATCTCGGTCTTCGTGGAAATACTGTATTAAATAAAGGATATTCAGATTACAATTATGAGAATACTTCGAAACTATTCTATGGTGTGGTAAGTAATATTCAGGACGATGAACTCACCTTCTTTGCCACAGCAAATAAAATCTTCTTCCTACTCTCATTTATTAGACGGTTTATTTCCCGTGCTTGCGGTACGCCTTTTTTTGCCTGCTCCCTTTTGCCGTCGAAGTCGGCAACAGCTATAGAGCCTCCGAGAGAAAGCTCTACCCGTTTCGATTGATAGGAAACGCGCACCCTTATAGCGCCTTTCTCCGAGCCGTTTTGCGCGCGTATGCCGAAGCGTGTGTTATATTTAATCATATTAGAGAGCGGATAATACCACGAACGAGACCAAGGTAAACGATTTCATCTCCGTCTATTTCGTAAGGCGGGTGGAGCGTTGCATTATCTGAAGAGCAAAGAAAGATGGGCATACTCCGTCCTCCCTATCCTCTGTGCGTATAACACTTAGCCGTTTAATGGCGCGTTGGCCATTTCGGGTGACGATTATGTATATTTCACCGTTTTGTATGTAGCTTTCCGTCCATTGCTTATGCATCACTATATCGCCTGCCTTTATCGTTGGCAGCATAGAATCGCCCGTTGCGGGGAAAGCGTCACACCCTCCGTACCCTCTAATATTGAATATTTCGTACTCCACTTCATCAGCGGGGAGTCCGTCTACGTTTCCAGCCGTGGCGTTGAGGTGTGGGAAGAAGCGTACCGCGTCCCGCGGGCTAGGTGTCAGAGCTGCTTGGGGCTGCTGTGTGCGGGGCGTGGCGGGTTCTTCGTCTGTAGCGGGTAGGATTTCTTTTGCGAACTGTTCAATATCAAGGTTGGGCATTTCCTCAAATATAAGCTCCAACCACTCGGGGCGCATTTTCGCGCGTCCGTTTAGTATATTCTGAAGTGTAGTCACGTTTTTATCAAGTTTTCGTATTAAAGCGTATAGTGTCTGCTGTGTTTCTTTTTTTATAGCTTCTTTGAGTTTATCAAGAGCTGGGTTGTGCTCTTGCTTATATCCTTTGTTTATTTCTTCGGTTATCAATAAAAGTATAGATTTTTTTATGTTATAACTCCTTATTATTCAGCAATATATAAAGTGTATGCAAAAAAAAGCATGTAAAATACATTGATATTTCAAAGTATTTTTTTGTGCTTTTGAGCTGTGTAAAGAACGTGCAAAAAATATGTACAGTACATGTTATGTACTTCTCTACCCACATATATAACTAAATAGCGATAAATAGCAATGAATAGAGTAAAAGAAATCCTCCTTTACGCCTTAATAGCCTTTGCGTTTGGGCTGTTTAGAGTAGGTTTAATCCTCTTGGCAGGAGATATGGAAGAGAAAATAGACGGGAGCGAAGTTTTGAACTTCGTAGCGAGAAAGTTCGTAATATTGTCGGACATATTCCCTCGGTTCTTGTTCGTTATGGCATTACTGCTATCGGGCTGGTCTTGCTTGCCTTTTAGCTGTAGCCTATTTCTTTCCTTATAAACAGGTCTATGCTGGGACAGCAATCATACACGATGTGACAAATGAACAGCGGAGAGATAGCACCGAGGTTCGTATTCTTTTAAAATTTGGTGAAAAGCGCTCCAATATCCCTCTGATGCAAGGTATGCCTATAGATTTTCAGTCTGCAAGAGGAGTAGCAAATGGGAGTATCCTATCTCTTTCAATGGAGCGTGATACTCTTGGTAGACAAGAGGCATATTGTCGAGTTCCCTTGTATTCAATAAAAAAAATGGAGCATAGTGAAGTTGATTTTCTATTGACCCTCTAATCTAGTAATTTATTGACTTATTTCTTTTCGGGATTATTTGGAAAATAATCTATTGAAAGACACTCAACTTACTATAAATATTAGACGAATTTAAATTCTGTCAAGTGATAACCCATCCGTTTTTACTCATAAGAAAACTTCCTCTTTGTATATCGTTGGATTTCTTTTACACAATTTTCATCATCTTGAATGAGATGCTTTACCTTATTATTCTTTAGAGTTTTCTGTTTATAAAATTTCGGTAGAAACAATCTGTTTCTACCGAAATTCATTTCGCAATATGGTTATGCGGAATAATTGGATAACTATTCACACAGAGAACTACCTCTGCTTAGTGTATAAGTTTGATAGATTCTCCAGCAATAGTTAATAGGTATGAACCTTTTATTAGCTCTAAATAAACTTTGCCATTGTCGTCGCTTTCACCTTTTTTTATTAGCTTGCCATCGAACGAATATAGGTAATAGGGTGCATGTGCATAAGGAGTGCTTATTTCAAATCCAGAGTTACTTGCTTTGATTCTCCATTTACTTATTGGTTTTTGCTGGTTTGAGGTCTCCTTTTTGAAATCGTAGCTGATAAAACCATTGTTTTTTATCATTAATGGAAATTTTGATGGATCCTCTTGAGATGCATTAATCATACTTTCGTTCCACTTGCAGTAGCTTGGAATCCAGCCTTCATTAGCTTCCAGAACGATCGTTAGATCACTATTTTTTTGTATTGAACTGCCAAAGGGGATTCGTGCAGATTTTGAATTGATAATATAGGCATGACCATTTTCCGTAGTAGATCCGTCAAAGATTTTAGCAGTACTACATCCTGTGCCATCTCCTTGTACATCTATTTGCCATAGGCTGATCAACTCTGAATCAAACGTTTTCGCTCCCGGATTGCCTTGTACAAATAGTTTACTTTTTGTTTCTCCTTTATCATTGTTGGAAAAAGCAGGAATTAAATCGTTAAGATCACAGGCCTCAAAGAGATTATTTGCCAAATTGACATAAGTAAGATGATCTAATTTTTGCATCTGATCGGTGAAAAATAACTGTCGGAGTCTATTGTTTTTCCCCCTCAATGTTTTAATTTCACTTGTAGCAAGTCTGATGGAACTTAGACCACAGTCTTCTATGTCTAAGTATCTCATATTTTTACAAGGGCTAAGGTCAATTGTATTGCCAAAATTGTTACCACTGATTGTAACGATTTTCAATCCTGGCACATCAGCAAAGTTTAACTTTTGTATTTGGTTGTTGTTGCATGAAAGGAGACTTAGATTGGGAACTTTACTGAGGTCTAAGGTGGTTAGCTGATTGTAACCGCAGTAAAGTTCGTCTAGATTTGGATTATTACTTAAATCTAAGCTCCCTAATAGATTGTCTGTGATTTGAAACTCTCGTAATTTGGTAAGTGGAGATAAGTCAATAGAAGCAATCTTGTTTTGCGACAGACGTATTATTTCAAGATTTTGAGATTCGCGAAAATCGATGGCAGAAATATAGTTCCGAGTCCCATCAAATAGTGAGATATCGCCATAAATTTTGATTGTAGATCCAAGATCAACGGTTGCAGATACGGTGTAATTTTCATCATTCTTGGGTATCTCATAGCCTTTTTTCTCGCCATTTCCCCAATCAATGGCTATAGGCGTATTTGCTTTTTTTGCCCCGAATACGAGGCTAAGAGAAATATCTTCGATATCTTCTCCATCTGCGTCTTTTCCTGGGCTTTCACTAGAAACTGTAAAAGAAAGTGTATGGGGCAGCTCTTGCTTATTAGTCAAGGGAATATTATATGTATGTAACCCATCTTTAAAGTAGTTGAGATTGGGGTATCCCGCATTGGCTATCCTAGCCCTGACGGTTACTTTACCTTCTTCATTAAGCAGAGAATTATCGAACGTAAAGATCCCTTTTTTACTACCGGTTGTGATTTTACTCTTTTCTATAGGGATCCATTTTTTGTCGTTTTTATAGAACCAGGTAAAGGAGGTCTCTTCCATTTTTTCAGATATTCCTTTAGCATAGGCAATGTGAGATAAATCGACAGTCATACCATTGTAATTACTCTTATCTACATGGGCGTAATACATCTTACTTATGATAAAGTTATCCATCTGCGTCTGGTTAAGATCTGGAAGCATATCAAAAGAGAAAGAGGCTTTGGATATAATCACTTTTTCGAGTTCTTTGAGTGCCTTCCCCCCTTTCAGTATTCGTGGATAGTTTTTTGTGTCCAATCCTGTGATTATTAGTTGCTTTATTTTTTTGCAATGTGAAACATCAATCGTTCTAAGAGAAGTCCCCTGCAAGGAAAGATCTTCTAGATTGCTACACTTACTAATATCCAGAGAAGTAAGCTGCTTTTTGCTGGAAGATTCTATTAATGGAGTCGACCATTGAAATGTCTTCATCGTAGAAGGATTCTCCGGAAAGATAATATCCGATACTTCCGCGCCATTAAGTGTTATTTCTGAAATAATTGGACATGCAGAAAAGTCCAGTCGGGGGGTAGCCACTAGCGGGGTAAAGTCGCAGTTAAATCGTTCTAGCATTGGAGCTTGATAGATCTCTATTCCTTCAATGACTTTACTTGATGTAATACGCAAAGTGACCAAATTGTCCGTAGTGAGTGATATATGTCGTTGCTCCGAGGATACTGTTTTAAATGTATATTTTGCTTGCATGATATTGGAATCGTTTTCTTGTATAAGAGAAATTGTCTCTCCCAATCCCATATCAACCGACATTGTATCATTCTGTTTGTTTAAGCGATATACAAAAGATATGTCCTTTGATCCTGCTTTTACTATTAAGTTAATAGTATTACGTTGGGCAAAGGCCGTGGAGAGGCTTAATAGCGTAAAGCCTAATAGTTGTAGAAGTTTTTTCATGTTTCAATATTATCAAAGTGTTTTGCTAATTTATAAGGTAATGCAGCCAAGGAGCTTCCTACGGAGCATATATGATTTCTAGTCTTGTGCACCAATGGAAAAGAATTTCAGTAGTATTTCTCTCAACGAAATGATCAAGAGTGGTGAGGAAAAAAAATTTCATTTTCTACAGAAAGAGAGAAATCTTTCCTCATATTCTCCCATGAAACGCTATATCTAGATTTCAGAATTTCCTTGATGCCAATGCCAGAGACGCACAAATAGGGAATATTTGTAAGTACATAAGAGCCGCTGAGCAGATTCACCGTGTATGAAGATAACGCTCTTACTCCTCAATAAACTGATATGCAAGTACTGGTTTTCCACCGATCGCACGGTCTTTTACGATGATATAGTCTCTCTGATATAGAGACGACGGTTTTCCGTTGATATCTACCAGATCTTTAGACGTTCCAATATAGAAGTAGCGTTCAGAAAAGAATTCTCGTACAGGCACTGTATCATAAGACTTTTTATCCGCAAATTCTAGCATTGCTTGTTGTACCTCATTTCTTTCTGTGTCGTATATATAGACAACACGGTCAATATTTCCCTCGGCTTTATAGATGATCAAAATAAGATTATCTGTAAACTCCATCTCTTTATAAAATGATCGCTTATGATCGATCTCGTAGGTATTGATCATTTGTTTGTCAATTTTCTTATTAAATAAGGACTCAACGATATCAAAATGGCGAGGCTCCGTAGTAATATCTCCAGTAAGCAGTTGGGTGGATGTTTTTACTCTGAACGTGGTCTTACCGATCAATCTTCCTATCGCTACTCCTTCTTCAGCGATATGGGCAATAGTTGTATCGGCTACTTCCCACTCTAATTTTTCTTTAAGTGGGTTGTCGATCTCAATTTTATATTGATCTGCATGGTGCAATACAATATTGTTATCTCCAGAATGCTTAAAAGAAAGTTTTTTTTGTAGGTTTTCTTTGCATGACGTTAGTACGGATGGCATTATTACAGCGATCGTTACTAAGAAAGCAAATCCTTTCGTCTTCATAAATATCTATTAGTTACAGTAATAAAGTTAAAAATAAAGCGAGACCTCGATGCTTCTTGTAAATTGTTTTTTTATTGGAAGGACTGAGGGGGTGGCGAGACAGCGTACGTTGATTGGAACTTCTTATTCTCTTTTATATAATTGCCACTTTGAATATCTTGCAGCCATTTTTGATTGTTTAAATACCAGTCTATGGTCTTTTCCATGGCCTCTGAAAATGAATGTCGTGGAGTCCATTCGAGTTCTTTTTCGATTTTAGACGGGTCTATAGCATAGCGTTTATCGTGACCGAGGCGATCTTCTACATAGGTGATCAGACGTCTTGAGGCTCCTTTCGATCTTCCTAATTTACGATCTACTAGTTCTATAAGCAACTCTATAAGATCGATGTTTTTCCATTCGTTATTTCCACCTACATTATAGGCTTCACCTGATTTGCCATGGAAAAAGATTTGTTCGATGGCTTCGACATGGTTTTGTACATATAACCAGTCTCGGATATTGCTGCCATCTCCGTAAATTGGGAGAGGCCTATTGTTAATTATATTTTGAATAAATAAAGGCAGTAGCTTTTCTGGAAATTGGTTAGGACCAAAGTTATTGCTGCAACTACTAAATACCACATCTAATCCAAAGGTATTATGATAGGCTCGACCGAAATGATCTGCCGAAGCTTTCGACGCAGAGTAGGGACTGTTAGGGGCGTAAGGATGACCTTCTATAAATGGGGCATCTTCGGGATTAAGAGATCCATACACTTCATCGGTAGATACCTGGTGAAATCTATGCATTATATTCCTATCACCGTTTTTTAGATTTCTTCTAAAGGCTTCAAGCAACGAGAGAGTCCCTATTACATTTGTTTTTGCAAACGAAAATGGATCCGTGATGGAGCGATCTACATGACTTTCAGCGGCCAAATGAATTACACTATGGATATCCTCGTTTTGCATCAGATACTCCATCTTTGCAAAGTCGCATATATCTGCTACGAGTAATGTAAAGTTTGGTTCTTGAAGAAGATCTGCTATATTATTGGCATTCCCTGCATAGGTAAGAGCATCAAGGCAAAAAATATGATGTTGAGGGAATTTATGTACAAAATGTCGTACTACATGTGAGCCTATAAAGCCAGCACCTCCAGTGATAAGGATATTCATACAGTTTAGGTCGTTGTCGCAATTGAGTAAAGATATTGGTAATATTTGTTACTGTTGAAGGGTTGAGCTAATTGTAGCAATTGCTCTTTAGTAATCCAGCCTTGCCGAAAAGCGATTTCTTCGATGCAGGCTATTTTGAGTCCTTGACGCTTTTCAATAACTTCAATAAATGTGGACGCTTCGCTCAGGGAGTCGTGCGTACCAGTATCGAGCCAAGCAAAGCCTTGGGGTAGTAATTCTATATGGAGTCTTTCCATTTCCAGGAACTGTTGATTGACAGAGGTTATTTCCAGTTCGTTTCGCTTAGAGGGAGTGATGCGAGTGGCTATATCGAGGACCTCGTTGGGATAGAAGTAAAGCCCTGTCACAGCATAATTACTTTTGGGTTGTGAGGGTTTTTCTTCGATACTCAATACGCGATTTGTTTTCTCTTCAATTTCTGCGACTCCATACCTTTCGGGATCGATGACGCGGTAGCCGAAAATGGTAGCCAAATTATTGTTTTCAGCCTTATCTTTTGCATTTTTCAGCATTGTGTCGAGGTGTGCTCCATAAAAGATATTGTCTCCGAGTACAAGGCAAACAGCGTCTTTACCTACAAAATTTCTTCCAATGATGAAAGATTCAGCTAGTCCATTGGGCTTTGCTTGTTCGGCATAGCTAAAAGAAATACCAATGTCACTTCCATCACCGAGAAGACGTTTGAATAAAGGAAGATCATTGGGAGTTGAAATAATCAGTATTTCACGGATGCCTGCTTCCATCAGAACGCTAATGGGGTAGTACACCATGGGTTTGTCGAATATAGGTAACAACTGCTTGCTGATACCTTTTGTAATGGGATAAAGGCGAGTGCCAGCACCACCCGCAAGAACGATACCTTTCATAGAGGACTAATTTAATGTCGTAAAGAGACTACTCATTGATCCATTAAAATGAGTAATAAAAAAGCCTTGCCCTAAAGGAAGTATTATAAGATACCTGTAGAAGCAAGGCTTTGATTAAACTTGTCGAATGGTTATTCTTTAACTTTTAGATGTTCACCACTTGTTTCGGCTATATGACGATAATAGCATTCGTCATAGCCAGGGAAATCAGGCATGGCGGGTAAGCCATAACCGTTGGTCATAAATTCACCGTCCTTCATCTTCTTACGGTTTCCATCCATATATTTTACTAAGAGGAATTCTCCTAGTTTTTTCCACTTAGCGGTAGTCTCGTTGGCGATGTTGACAGAAAATTTGTTCACCATTTCCTGAAGTTTTGCAGCGTTCTTTTTATTCTTAGCCATCTTGAGATAATTCGCTTCAAATTCCTTAGTTGATCGATCAAATGAGTTTTCCAAATCGCTCTGAAGAGCGCGAATATCATCGATCATAAGATTGTAACGGCTGTAGGCCATATTGGCTACCCAGTTGTGAATCCAGAATGCACTTTCCCATGAAAAATGGAGCATGTCACCATTGCCATGTTCATAGCAGTGAGGCACTTCCGTCATTGAGCAATACATTGGGGTGAAAACGGCTGTATTGGCATCATCTACACCAAACCAAAGGATCCCTCCGATAGCGTCGGGGAGGTTATTTCGTAGCTGGGCAACTAGTACAAAGCCTGTCTGCTGAGTGGCGATAGCGCGTTCATTGAGGTATGTCTGACCATCTACTTCATACTCCATAGGTCTCCAGCGATAAGGCACTTTGTATGCACCTGCACCTACGTCTTTGGTCATGTCCATTGGAGTTCCTTCGTAGTGGTCACGCATCATATCTCTAATATCTTTGACACTAATTTTTTTCTTGGGCACGAAGTAAAGTGGCATAGGTGCTTGCTTGGTATCGCCCATAGCCAAGGCTAAGTATTTATCCATGCCATCGACAAATTTGTTGAAGAAAGCCCATACACGAGCTTCGCAGCCTCGCAATCCGCCCATAGTCCATGGGTTATAAGCTTTTTGAAAACTGAAGTCTTTGTCCTCACCTTTGAAATAGCCTTTTTCGCGGGCAAAATCGATAACATCTTTGGAGTAGAGGCAGTTGTCTGGATCGTTAAATTTGATTTGTTGGATACGGGATTGATTCGCATGAGCCGCGATAGCGTTGTCGGGTATGCGCATAGCCACCCATACAGCACCTTTTTTACCGGGGCCCTTACCGATCATTTCTAAGATCCATACTTCGTTTTTGTCGGCAATGGAGAAACTTTCACCGCTACTATGATAGCCGTATTCAGCTACTAAGTCTGTAATAACCTTGATGGCTTCGCGTGCTGTCTTACTGCGTTGTAGTCCTATCCACATGAGGCTACCGTAGTCGAGTAAGCCTTCGGGGTTTTCTAATTCCTTACGCCCACCCCAGGTACTTTCTGTAATGGCTACTTGGTGCTCATTTATATTACCTATTACTGAATAGGTATGAGCAACTTCTGGGATAGCTCCCAAGGGTTTGCCTGTATCCCATTCGACGATTTGTCGCATAGTGCCCTTGGGCCAATTTGCCGCTGGGTAGCGATACAACTCACCATAAAGGGTGTGGGAGTCTGCAGCATAGCTAATCATTACAGAGCCATCTACGGAGGCCCCTTTTGCAACAAGAAGTCCCGTGCAGGCTTTTGCGGCTTGTGGAGATAGCGTAAGCAGAGCAATACTCCAAAGCAACAAGTTCGTTAAGCAAAGAAGTTTTTTCATATGGTTATCATTATTACTTATTTTCGGAGAACGATATAATTCAAATGCTTGATAAATCTGTGGGGCTTTACTGGCTTATCCCTTACCTACAAAGGTACACAGAAAGTTTGATATATCAACTAAAAAATTCACCGAGACTCGTTAAAGGATAGAGAAAATACGATTTAATGTATTTATAGTATTATTTTCGCAGCATACTTTTTTGAAGTTTTTTCTTCGTCATAATAGATACGGACAAGCATGATAGCAGGAATACCAGTATACTCTGCTAGAAGTCGGATCGGTTTCTTTGCTATGAAGGTACTTGCCCAGTCGATACTTTCTTGATGCTCTAACTTAGAGAGTCTTTTGCCCCAAGGAGTATATACATGGATTTCTATGCTATTGTTCTTATTCTCAGCGGCTTGAACTATGAGCAGCGCCAGATCTTTCTCGCTTAAATACTTGTTTTTTGCCGTATTTTCCTCTTTAGCTTGCTCTTGTATACTGTTTTTTTTGCCTGGAGTACCGTAGCCTTCTGATTGGCTGGCAGCATGCCAATTATTTGTATCTGACGCAGGCACAGAAAAAGAGATACGCTCCAGTGAAAAGCCCCTTTTACGGTTCTTTGTACAAAAGGAACTATAGTTATAAGGAAGTGTTTCGACCTTCAGGGAGTCCGCTAAGCGGAGCAAGACGAGGTGCCCTTCGTTATTAGGTAATACAGGAAAATACTCACTTACGCATATATTCTCGGGGGAAACGTCAAAATGATTATACAAACCCTCTGCTGATCTGGTCACTACTTTGTATTCTTCAGGCTGAATAATGGCGTTTTTCCCACGGATCGGGTAAACTTTTGAGGCATGCCCTTCTTTTAGTAAGACAAAACCAAATTGTTGAAGATCTATAGGTTGATTAGTATTGTTGAAAAGTTCTATATACTCTGAACCATCTATATCGGGATAAGGCATAATCTCACTAAATAGGGGATGGAGATTGTTGTTATCGATATCTACAGGTTTTTCCTCGTCAGGAGAGGTATTTTCTAGGACCAATTCCAAATCTTCAGGTGGGCTCACTTCTCCATTGGGATATCTAATTCCTCGACACGATAGTATATAGCGAGGTGCTGTTAGAGGTTGTGCAAGATCCAAGATAATTTCATGACCTTGAGTCGATACTTTACTTATACCAATCGAAGGTTTAAATTGGAACACTGCCTCCGAAATATCGGGTACCGCTCGGCATATCAATATTAGTTTTTTATCTTCGTAACGAGCGTTTGTAATGATTGATGGACTTTCTTTTCCGTCACCAGTGGGGGAGAGAATGTGAGTGTAGAAACCCATTCGCAATAAGGTCAGGTTGGATGCATAATTCTTGGAATATTTAAGAAGAAGAGAAGAGTAAAGTCGCTCTTTTTTTATAAAACTGTAATCTTCATCCACGACGCGCTTCCCAATGAAACGGAGACCTTCTTTGTTATATAAGCCATGAGTATCTACATATAATTCCCATTCTTTGGTTGATAAGTCGAATGTAACGGCATAGTCAATATGATTGTTTTTGTCGTGTATGGACCATATATCTTCGTCCTGTAAGATAATATGGCGAGTGGAAGCGGAGAATTTGTCAGCACTTTTGTTAGAAAAACGTACGATTTTCAAGGCGACTGATGGGCTTTTTGATTTCTTATCGAAACCCACAGCCACGTAGTCGGTGTATTTCTCTTCGTTTATATAGCCATTGCAAATAGGGTATAACAGATGAAGAAAATAATTTTGTGTTGAAGGCGAAAAATCAAATTTTATCGATCCCGACCATGATAATTGGTCTCCATTATTATATGGATAGTTGAGATAAGCTTGGTTGTTTGTGCGATTGGGCAGAGGATCACTAAAATGCATGCCCTCGCCATTATTTGAAAAGAGATGGATATGGCCTTCCCAAGGGGGACAATGTAATTGAGTCGAATCTGCGAAAACAATCTCCTGACTTTGTGCATATAAAGTCAAGAATTTTCCTAAAAGCAAGATAATAATGAATGATATGTTTAGCAATTTCATAGTCTGCAAACACTTGTGTTCTTACTATTCTTATTCTCTATGGCAGTATTAAATAACGTACATCGCCAGTATTCTCATGTATATCCTTGTAAATTTAAGTAGTTGTAATGATTACAGATTTACGGTACAAAGGTAAGCTATTTTCTTGATAAAGTAAAATCTTCAGTCTTGTTTTATCTAATTGATGTGCTCTATATATGATTCTTAACTAAAAAACAATGTGAGGTTTTCCTTGTATCCTACATTGATGCATAAATTACTTGGTGTATGATTTTGTTGTTCAATTTGCCTTATCAGATAATAGTTTAAATTATTGCTAATAAAAATAACAAATAGAGAGTTGGAAATATCATTCAAATGTATTATATTTGCGAAACAGATATGCGATCATTCTCATGATAAGGATAATTCATAAGCCGTAGCCGCCATTTCGGGAACTCGACAATTATTTCACGAATTCGAGTCTCTGTCTGTGCTAATGGCGTGCCTTCCTTTTACCTCTGGTAAATGTAGGAGGATTACAAAGGTACCGACGAGCTCATAACTCTGTTCATTTGGAGTTTTTCGCTTAATTGCGCTACGGCTTTTTTACCTTTTTCTTTCTGACTTCGTGGATATCTTTTTTCATGTCTTCCCAGCTTATTGCATTTTGTCTTTTCAGATTGCACGCTGCTGTGACTCTACTACTTGCCTATATTCTAATTCGTTATCTTCCTTTTGAGCAGAGAGACCCTATTTCTTTTGAATGTATAAGAGCTTTGCATGCTATAGAAAAGTTTCTATGCAAACTTTTTCAACTAAACTATTGCATATTAAAAAATAAAGTTGTACCTTTGCAGTCGTGATTGGTTAGAAATTCTCTTTCCTTTCATCAATGGTGATTATAGCTCAGTTGGTTAGAGCACCAGATTGTGGTTCTGGGGGTCGTGGGTTCGAATCCCACTAGTCACCCAAAATTTCGTTGACATTTGCCAGTGTTGATTGAGAAACGCATTAAAATATAGGGAGACCTTACTATTTCTACAAATAGCCGTCTTCCTTTTTTTATATACCGTAACACGTTCGAAATATACCTCCTTTTGCTCATTCTAGTTGTAATTCATTTATTTGTAGCTACAAGATCATCTGTTCTTTTTTTCTAACTATTGAATTACGAAGGAATAAACTGTATGAAATACGAAACTACATATACTTTATATCGTGATGAAAAAAATTAATACGTCGATTTTCATTTTATTTTTACTCTTCCTTTCTATTGTATCTTATCAATTGAGGGCGCAGAGTAGCCTTCCTATTATCGAAAATGGAGTATTACTCCAATGGCCTGGGGCTTCGGGTGACATAAAAATACCCGATGAAGTCGTTGCTATAGCGGACCAAGCTTTTTACTCCCCTGGAGAAAGTGACGAAGAGGGGTGGGGCACTTCTGATGCCTACAGCAATACAGATATTACCTCTGTCGATTTTAATCAGGTTAAAACTGTTGGTAAAGAGGCTTTCAAAGGATGTGTAAATATTAAGTCGATAAAGGCGCCTTTAGTGGAGAATATCGCATTGAGTAGCTTCGAATCATGTAGTGCTCTGCGATCAGTAGCTTTACCCGCTATTAAAGAAATCGCTAACAATGCTTTTGCCCATTGTAGTGATCTCTACGACCTGTTTCTGGGAAAGGAGCTAAGCGCTATAGGTGACTCAAACCCCTTTAAAAATTGTCAATCGCTAAAAATAATAAAGTTGGATCCTGAAAACAAAACCTATTTTACCGAAGAAAATACTATCGTTGAGTCGCTCTCGGGGACGCTGCGAATTGGATCACAACAGTTGCAGATAAGACTGAGTGATAAAATCAAAAGAATAGGGCCTGCTGCTTTCTATCAATGTGATTCGTTGATTGCTTTGAGTGCACCTAACTGTAGATATATCGATCAACAGGGTTTGACTAATTGCAGCAAACTTACTGAACTTTATCTGCCTCATTTAGAGGCTATCGCAGACCATTGGATGACCTTATATCAGGTGAGACTTCATCTATTAGATGTCCACCTGAGTGATAAACTCTCTACACTACATGGACTTCTAGCAGATCATGACCACCTATCCATTTATGTGGCTAATGAACAGGTACAGCAACGTTTACAGAAAGAGTTTTCTCAGGCTAGGATAATAATCGGGAAGCCTCAGCATATGCAGAAATATGCGATAAATATCCGTTTTGATTCAAAGAAAGGCTCTGTAGATGCTTGGCGTAGAGGCGCCGTAGACTTGCAAAGTGGAGATTCCGTCTCTGTTGGTGAAACAGTATTCTTCAAGGCACTCCCTCGATATGGGCATATTATAGAAAAATGGCTTCTTAACGGAAAAGAGATAAAAGAAGGCTTTGAGAATAAGGAGAAGACTATCTTTTCTGTACCATCTATACAGGAGGATATTGTTTTGGAAGTAATTTTTGCCGATCAGCCTGCGGGAGATGTTGTCTTCTTCGATTCGATGGCACCCGCTTACGGCTCCATTTCTTGTAAAATTGATGAATCAAAAGCGATAAAATCAGCAGATATCGTCCCCGAGAATTCCAATTTGACTTTCTCGGCTCAACCCTTAAAAGGATACCGTGTTACCGAATGGAAAAAGCGGATTACGAGCGAAGAAAATGGTAAGTTTGTAACGCGTGATGAATGTATTCCATCGGCATATGGTAAGCCTACATACGCGTGTTCTTCGTATAATGGTATACATATTCTTGTCGATTTTGACAAAAAAGAAAATCACTATACAGTGCGCTATAGTTCGCTTAATAACTTTGCCAAATTAACGGCAAAGACGGCCAGTGGAGCTGTCGTTCAAAATATGGAGGCGCTACCAGCGGGCACAAAAATAATCTTTGAGGCCATGCCTACATCAGAAAACATCGAAGTTGATGACTGGCTGCTCAATGGTGAGACTATTCCTTCGGCGAATGCCTTTACCTATACAATTGATTCGCTTGATGCTGACGTCGAAATTAATTTGATTTGCAAAGAAAAGACAGATGCTCCCGAAGAGGAGCATGATGATATCACGATAGTAAAAGGAAAACTAATCCGATGGACTCCTGATGGTGATGCTACATTACCGCCTTCTGTCCTGGCGATTGGAGAAAACGCTTTTGAAGGTGCAAACGAAATGAAGACGTTGACACTCAACGACAAGGTTTCTTCTATCGGTGAACTACCATTTCTCTACTGCACCGCATTAGAATCTATAAAGGTTCCTGACAGTAATCCTTATTTTTCATCTATAGATGGGGTCTTATACAACAAAGACAAAACAAAACTTATCGCTTATCCTCCAGGCAAAAAAGAAGCAAGCTATGAAATATTGTCTACAGCTATTTCGATACAGTATGGAGCCTTTACAGCTTGTCCAAACCTATTAGGGGTCTCCGTTAATACTGCTAATACACATCTTCTCGCTATTGAAGGAGCGCTATACTCGACAGATAAAAAGGAATTGCTCTATTATCCTACCGGTTTCCGCACGGATAAAAAAGGTGAAACGGCATTGATTGATGACTTGGCAGAGCGTATTGCTCCCTATGCCTTGGCATATGCTCCTCAATTGAAGGTCGTAAAGTTGCCTACTGCTTTAGTTACAATAGATAGATCTAGTTTTTCCCATTGCTCAGCACTCGAATCGCTCGAGATAAAGGAAAATGCGCACCCTTCATTGCTTGAAACAATTGGAGAAAAGGCCTTTTATTATTGTCGATCGTTGAAATCGATTCCATATTTCAGCAATTTGAAGAAAATAGAGAATGAGGCTTTTGCTATATGTGATGAACTTTGTGAAGTACATATCCCAAATAATACTTCGATGGCGTCTAATATTTTTTCAAAATGCCGCTCTATCCAGTATGTTTATGCTTATGCTGTGGAGCCACTTACTATCGATGCTAACCTATTTACCGATATACAATTTATCGAGGAAGCTATTTTATATGTGCCAAAAGGATCCCGAGATTTATACGCTCATAAAGAAGGCTGGAGTGTTTTCAAACAAATCAAGGAGTTTGACACAACAGCTCTTCGTCCAGTTTCTGTAGATGGCATATCTATCAAGGCAAATGACTCTGGCTATATTATCGAAGGACTGGTCAATAGCAAACACTGCATTATATATAGATTAGATGGATCTATTTACAAAGATCTGCCAGTATTAGGCACGACCTTGTTCATTTCTCTTCCTGAGAAAATGCCGATTATTTTATCCATCGACAATGCAGCCCCCATTACGTTGATACGATAAGAATCTGATTACTTCTAGACAAAGCTGCTATATCGTTTAGCTAGGTCATAATACTGAATCTGACCATTACAATCGTGAATAAGAAGCGCAAAAGATATGATTATTCTTTTGCGCTTCTTTCTGTAATTTTATGCGGGCGAAATTATATCACTATTGGAGAATATTAAATTGGGTTCTCATTATAGTTTCACTCGATTTATCACGTTCGATCAATCGATCCTCTCTGTTTTTAAAAAAGAGAGTCATAGGGTAGTACCATTAGTCCTGCATACTGCGTCTCACCTGTTTCTTTCATGGTGAGAATACGGAGTTCTAAAAATAGATTTTTACCTTTGTTCGCGTAGCATTGAACTACGCCTGCTAAGGGTAACGAAAATGGGGTGAACCCTTCGGATGAAAGAAGATTTGTAAACTCCGATCGTATGTTGCCTCCGCCATTACCATAGACCTCGAAGACACATTCTAATGGAAATAAAATTTCGGACGCAATAAGTTTTCCTTCACTTTTTTTGTCGAAAACATACCCTCTACATACGATTGGCTTTTCGTCACTAGGTTCAACGTCAAAAGCTAGGTAGTAGGTATTTTCGTATTCATCGTACAAAGTATAACTTTTCTCGGTACCTCCTTCCTTTTTTTCATAATTTCGTACCGATTTCATACCCTCTCCCCATCCTAAAAAAGGGAGTAATAATTTTTCTAGTACCCTATATTCTTTACGTATTACTGTCACTTGGCAAGTCGCTGTATGAAGTCCGTCTTCAGAGCAAACAGTAATCTCTGTTTCCCCAACCTCTTTAGCCGTTAGAAGACCGCAATTTGTGATGCTGGCAATATTAGGATCTTTACTTTCCCATATAAATGAGGGCACAGTTGCATTATCCGGCAGGACTGTTACATTGAATTGATGCGTCTCTTTTTCCTTTAGTATCAATTCGGTTGTATCGATTCGGATGCTAGACACTTCTACAGGCACAACTGTCACGAGGCACGATGCAGTAATGCCTTCGCATGTAGCTTTTATTGTCACTTCTCCCACGTTTTTTGCTGTGACCTCTCCTGTTGCTGATACAGAAGCTATACTCTCGTTACTACTGTGCCATACGATATTTTTAATGGGATAGTTCGACGGAGTTGTTTTGTCGACTCTTAACTGCAATGTTTCTCCTATAGATAGTTGCCTTTTATCTGCTGAAAGTGAGAAACTTCTAAGTGTATCGCTGTTCTTGCAATAGGTGAAAAGAATTGCAAGCAAAGCTACTAAAAAGAGTATGATGCCTTTTTTCATGATGATCTATTCTCTTGTTGGTTGACTATTAATTCTTTTTTCTACGGTGATAATAATTGTTTTCAGTCTGGGGGTGAATATTTTCTTATTTATAACCTTGTATCTTATTTGCTGATATTTGGAGTGAAGAAAATGCGGTGTTAGCCAATTCTATTCTTCTTTCCTTGTCTACCGATGGGGCGGCAGTATCTGGCAATATCTCCAGCATGGGTATATCATCGTAGATGCTCAACGTAGCTGAAATACTAGGGTTCTCATGGTTAAATCCTTTGACGTATCCTCGCTCTTGGGAGACTTGGAACTGATCTCCAAAACCATTATTTTCGAACCATTCGCGTATCTCATCCCTCTCAAAAGAAGATGCGTCGGTGATGCCCGTGACTGTACAGATAATATATTCAGGGTCATTGTCAGACGTCCCCATATAATACACCAACGAAAAGTTGGTTTCTTGCTGATCCATCTTATCTTTTTTGCTTAAAAATAACATGTTTTTAATGGAAGTATCCCAAAAATCTTCATCTGGCGTTCGTAATCCTAATTTATTTTCAAACTCAATGATCTCATCAGCTCTCTTTAACAGAGCATCATAGCTGGGAAAATCTTTTGCTTTGGCATTAATTATAGGTCCACTTTGGGGATGTGGTTTTACAAAGATTAATTTTGAGTGAACATCTAGAACATTTTCTTCAGAGGGAACTATTTGTACAAACCCATTGTCAAAACGGGCGTATAGACCTTCTATCCCACCGGTGAAGGTTACTTTTTTCCAATCGGTAAATGCCAGTTCCTTTAACATTTCTATCGTTTTGGTGCAATCGTCTACTTTTTCTTTGCTGAACGCAACGATAACATCGCCATCTTCATTATTGGTTTGCAGACCATATATAGCTATCGGAATAATGGACAAATCAAGATTGATAAAACCCTTGAAGCTTTCTGACCCTACCTCTATTGGGGATTGGTAGGTTCGCCCTACAGTGTTTTCGTGTCTTTCGATAGCATCATCGATATCTCTAGAGAAATGGAGTAGGGGCATCTGGTTTTCGCTGGACTGTGGGGAGGGAACCTCTTTTTTTATTACGGTGATATAGCTATTGACATAGCTGTCTTTAGCTTTTATTGTGATCGTAGTCTTTCCTTCAGCTAATGCTGTTACTTCTCCTCCTGGCGAAACGGAAGCTATTTCGGGATGTTCGCTAATATAAGTAAGAATTGTCTCTTGTGATGGTTCTATCGTGACAGATAGTTGGCGTTTTTCACCTACTTTCACAGTCGCTTCCTTAGGATGGACTGATAGCGTTAGAACAGGCTTGACTGCTATTTCTTGCTTACAGCCTGCTAAGCATGTAAATGAGAAGAGTAAAGCGATAGAATAAAGAATATATCTTTTCATATTGTGTGTAGAAATGCTTTGGATGTGATAAAACTTAGGGTTAACAAAAGTGGCAGTTCAATCTCCTGGAGTGATGACGCAGATCGGTTGATCATTATAGATAGTAGGGTATTGTTATATCCAATGATTTTTGCTTGGAGCAACGTCAGTCCTCTTTCATAAGTCGTACGGGTAATTTTATTGCTTTTCCATTTATAAAGATGCCAACATAATACATATTGAAGTAGGCGTTTTCGCCCATCGATTCGCTACTGCTAGTAGCTGTCCAGTAATGGCCATATGCCCCAACATTTTCTGGTGCTTTACTTTCACCGTCTTCGGTGGTAGAAATAAATCCCGCTGCGGGAAAATAACGTACAATATCTTTTTCGTTGTTGCTCGTCCAGAAATCCTTATTGGCTACAGTGCTTATATCCCCTTTGAAGTTGGGCCCCAACGGTCGACAGGTTACGACAAGATATTTTCCCGTATTATCAGAGGGATTCTCTACGTAGTCGTATTGCCATGCAGAGAGCCATTTATTATCATTCCCGATAAAGCGGAGGGCATAGCAAGTATGGGCGCCGACGCTACGATAGAAGGCGTTGTATTGTTTGACCTCACCAGCCACGGAAATGGTTTCTTCGTTGTTGTCGTATTTGCTTCCGTCTCCAAACTCTATGATCGCTAAATCTGGGAATATAATGCTCATTTCTAGTTTGTCGGGAAGATGATATTTTTTACCCTCTATTTCTACTTTTGTGTATTTTTTTACAGCTTCTTCATAATCGATATAAAGAGCACCTTCATTAGAGTGGTTTTTCATAAAAGATAGGCCATCGGGAGCAAGGTTGTATTCACAAAAATATTCTATGGGATGCACAATAGTTTCCTCTTTTTTGTCAACTACAGTTACAATACATTTGGCAATAGCGGATTTGACTGAGACGATAACCTCAGCTATCCCTTGTGATATCGCAGATATTGACCCACTTTCGCTTACAGCTACGATAGACGGATTGCTGCTCTTGAAGCTTGCTTTCAGTGATGTATGGGTAGGGATTATTGTAACCTCTATTTGCGCGCTGTCACCTTTTTCCAAAGTTATCTCAGAGGGGCAGACTGTGATGCCGATCTGATCGGCTAAAGGTAACACTTTTTTTTGCGTTACTTCGCAAGAAAGTAATGTGAAAAATAAGAGGAAAAAAATGAGGATTGGACAAGCTCTTTTCATAAGCAACATGTATTTATTTTTTAATGTATTAGTTATCATTATAGTAGGAGAAATCTCTCTTGTTTATGTGAGATAATTGTTTGGGGGCATATCATTATGTCATTGAAAAAAACTATACAGAAGGGTATATTTTCTTGTCTGCTCCTTCCTGGATTAAGATTAGTACCATGGCGTTATGGCTGTCGATCCGTTTCTCTCCATTGATAGTGCCATTATAGATAATGCGTCCGTCTAAGGTAATTACAACGCATTTCGATGGAACTTCGCATCTAAGGACCAGTTTATCTTCTTCTTTGTATATGAAAACTTGTTGATCTCCGGATTCTACAGAGATCGAATTTGTGCTACCACTGTATGCTATCCAATCTTTTTTGTCGTACGATCCATTACTGTCGTACGTTTCCCAATTTTTTGCCTGGACAGATTGGATCTCTTCTTTTGTAAAACTGTTTCCCTCTTGAGGATCTTTACTGTCCACTAGGACGATAATTCCTTTTTTCTCTCCCCGACGATTAAGGCTTTTTACCAAAGATTCTGCACCTTCGGCCTTTATCTTATTTGATTGAATTTGGATATGTTCTATTTTTCTGTTTTCCGATAAATCCAAGGCTTCTAGTTTGTTCTGGGAGCAATTTAGATATTCGAGATCTTTAAGCATGGTGAGATCTAAACGATTGATCATATTGTGTGAACAGAAAAGATCGGTAATGTGTAGATTCTTTCTTACATCTAAGGCGTTAAGAAGGTTGTCAGAGCAATCTAGGAATTCAATATTTTCATTGTCTTCCAGTGATAAGTGTCCCAATTGATTGTCATTGCAAAAAAGCGTTTCAATGAGAGGATTATGTGTTAGCTCTAAATCTTCTAAGGAATTACTTCCGATATATAAATTTAGCAGATTTGAGTTTTCTTTTAGATCGATGCTTTTTAAGGAATTACCCGATAAATAAACTCCTGTCAGATTTTTATTCTGGCTTAAATCTATGGATGTAAGGTTATTGTATAGAGCACTTAAGGTCGTAAGGTTTGTTGCCTGAGAAACGTCGATAGATGTGATTTCATTTAGATCACACGTAAAAGAGGTTATTTCTTTCGCATATATCTTGACATGCTGATCGGTTAATGTATATGTTATTATTTCATCATCGATCCAAGAGCCATTAGCCCCTTGAATAATGACCGATTTTCCGCTGATGGAAAGTTCTATGCTTTCGCCTCTATTTTTGGCCGTCCAAAATTGAATAAGAGGCAGTTTGTCCATTTCCCCATGCTGTGTAAATGTTGCTTTTTCTCCTATTGACTGTGCATGAACGGGAGGCATCAGTAGAAACAGTAAAGCAAAGAATAAGTATGTGGAAAAATTCTTTTTCTTCCTATTAAGTGGCTTCATAATAAAATTCCTTTTCGACGACTATCGTATTCTGAATAAATCGCTTGTCGGTGCTCACGGCAAGAGTCCAATGGATATAACCAAAGGAGCTAATCGACATAATTATCCTTATGTACAAACATCTTCATAGCTTTCTCTGAAGAGTACGAAAGATATTGCAAAGATAGTTATTTTTTTTTGCCAAAAAGTTGGGGACCTCTATAATTTATTTATTCTCGATTGATTACTTGTCAGCTCGTAACAAAACAGTAGACAGAGAATGAATGCGACTACTATATGAGGATCGTCGCGATTTGATGATACTGTCCTGAAATAAGGATTTGCTTAGGTTGATTTTTAGGTAAAAAATCTTCCCATTTGTCGTTATTAGATGCGCTTTTGCTTAGCTTATGAGCAATCCACGCGATATCCTTTCTTTCGATAGAAATGATTACCTTTGTGACAAAAGATGAGAATAGAAAAAGGAATATAACAACATAAGCGAAAAAAACATGAACCTAAGCGACAAGACACAACAAATAGAGGAGGTTCGAAAAGATTTACGATACCTCCAACTGCTTTCTAATAGTTTTCCAACCAGTGCCGAAGCATCGACTGAAATTATCAATCTGGAGGCGATCCTGAATCTCCCTAAGGGGACAGAACATTTCCTTGCCGATATCCATGGCGAGCATGAAGCTTTTGATCACGTCCTGAGAAATGCCTCTGGCAGTGTGATGCGAAAAATAAAGGAACTTTTTGACCGCTCGATGCTCAAGCAGGAAATGGCTACTTTCGCACTGCTAGTCTATTATCCGCAGGAGGCATTGCACTACATTAAACAAAAGGTCGATAAAAAGGATCTTAATAGCTGGTATAAAGTAAATATCGATCGATTAGTACAGCTATGTAGGAAAGCAAGCGAAAAATATACTCGCAGCAAGGTGAGAAAGAATTTGCCTGAAGAATACAGCTATATCCTGCAAGAGTTACTACACGAAAAAGGAGATACGCCAAACAAAGTAGAGTACATTGCTAGTATCTTAGACACGATTATTCTTACAGGAAAAGCGGACGACTTCATTATCGCTCTGAGTACTACTATACAGCGCCTTGTGGTTGATCATCTTCACATCGTAGGGGATATCTACGATAGAGGACCTGGTGCTCATTTCATTATGGATAATCTGCTGCGCTATCATCATGTAGATATCCAGTGGGGCAACCATGACGTATTATGGATGGGGGCTGCTTCCGGTAATTGGGCTTGTATCGCTAATTTGCTGCGTATTTCTTTGCGCTATGCCAACTTAGACACTATCGAAGATGGGTATGGAATAAATCTGCTCCCCTTGGCGCGTTTCGCCATGGAAACCTATGCCAACGACCCCTGCAAACGCTTCCAGCCTAAAACCGGCGACTCTGATGTAATATGGGATGATAAAAGCATGTATCTCATTAGTCAGATGCAAAAAGCGATGGCTGTGATACAGTTTAAACTAGAATATGCTATCATAAAGGATCATCCTGAATACAAGATGGATAGCCGAAATCTTTTGCACAAGATAGATTGGGAAAAAGGTACTGTGGATCTTTCTGAAACGGCCCCTAATGGTGGATACGGTATCCATCCTATGCTTGATATGAATTTCCCAACTGTAGACCCAAAAGATCCATACAAACTTACCGAAGAAGAGTTGAATGTGATGGAGCGTTTGTCGGAGTCTATTCGTAGGAGTGAGAAATTGCACCGACATATTAGGGGTATGTATAGCCTCGGCAGCATGTTTCTAGTGTGCAATGACAACTTACTTTTCCATGCGTCGATGCCTCTGGATGAAGACGGAATGCTGAAAGAAGTCACCATAGGAAAGAAAAAATACAAAGGAAAAGCGCTTTTCGAAAAAGTCGATGCCCTGATGAGGGATGCTTACTTTTCTCCTGTCGGATCTCCTGAAAGAAAGTTTGCAGGCGACTATGTATGGTATTTGTGGTGCGGGCCAGACTCTCCGCTATTTGACAAGAGTGCAATGACAACCTTTGAACGTTATTTTGTGGCCGACAAGGTTACGCACACCGAAACAAAAGGGTATTACTATAAATATCGTTCCAATGTCGAAGCCATCGACCGTATTCTTGCCGATTTTGGTCTTTCTGGATCAGGCTGCCATATTATCAATGGCCATGTGCCGGTAAAAACGACTAAGGGCGAGAAGCCTATCTTGGCAGATGGCAAGGTGCTGGTTATAGATGGGGGCTTTAGTAGGGCATATCAACCTACTACGGGTATTGCTGGTTACACCCTTATCTACAATTCACAAGGCCTGCAGTTGGTACAGCACGAGCCTTTTATAGGGAAAAAGAATGCAATAAAAAATGCCAGTGATATCAAGAGTGTGAGCGTCTTATGGGAGCCTGCTCACGAGCGTATCATGGTGCGCAATACCGATGTTGGACGTACCCTGCAGACACAGATTGATAACCTGAAAAATCTCCTTTACGCCTATCGTGTCGGGCTCATAAAGGAAAGACCTCAGATGTCCAAAAATAAAAACTAACCCTTGATATTCGGTAAGCCGCTGGCAATAAGCCATCTGCCTTACCGAATATTTTCTATAACACTAAATTGTAGACGCAATGTCGATCACAAAAAAAAGAATTATCAGAGTCCTTTGGATTCTTTTTGCCCTAGGCTGGCTTTCTTTAGCATCTATTTTGTTCCTGATCGAAATAGGAGCGATTGGCTATATGCCCCATATTGATCAGCTGCAAAATCCTATCGACAAGTATGCTACACAGCTTATATCTGCCGATGGTCAGATATTGGGAAGCTACGCAAGAAGTGGCAACAATAGAATCTATACTTCTTATAGAGAGCTATCTCCTAATCTAGTAAATGCGCTTATTGCTACGGAGGACCTGCGTTTTGAGTCGCATAGCGGTATTGATACGAAAGCCTTACTGCGTGCTATCGTCAAAAGAGGTATACTGCGTCAAAAAGGCGGAGGAGGAGGTAGCACTATTACTCAGCAATTAGCCAAGCTGTTGTACTCCCCAAGGGCCGAGAATGTGATCGAACGTCTAAGCCAAAAACCAATTGAATGGGTGATAGCCGCTAAAATAGAAAAAGCCTATACCAAGGAAGAAATTATTGCACTCTACCTCAATCAGTTTGATTTCCTTTATAATGCAGTAGGTATTCGCAGTGCTTCAAACACCTATTTTGGCAAGTCTCCTACAGATCTCAATATACAAGAGGCGGCCACACTGATAGGAATGTGCAAGAATCCTAGCTACTACAATCCTGTTTTGCATAAGAGTTCGGAACGCTGTTTGAACCGACGCAATGTGGTAATTTCCCAGATGGAAAAAGCAAAAATGCTGACCCATACAGAAGCAGATTCTATACGTTCTCTTCCATTGGAAATTCACTTCCGACAGATCAGTCATGTCGAAGGTTCTGCCCCCTACTTCAGAGAGCATATTCGCTTGATGCTTACAGCCCAGAAACCTTCGAAAAAAGACTATAACGAATGGCAAAAAGAGCAATATGCGCAGGATTCTGCCGCCTGGGCTGATAATCCTATATATGGCTGGTGTAATAAAAACAAAAAGCCCGACGGCTCATCTTATGATCTGTATAGCGATGGCCTGAAGGTATACTCAACGATCAACAGCAAAATGCAAGCATACGCTGAAGATGCGGTAACCGATCATATCGGAGGCTTTGCCCAACCTATTTTTTACAATGAGATCAAGTCATTGCCATTGTCACCATACAGTAGAGATATCTCTCAAGCGCAAAGAGATGATATCATAGACAGAGCTATAAGGCAGTCGGATCGCTACTATCATATGCGCAAAGAGGGCGCCTCAAAAAAAGAAATCGATAAAACTTTCAATACCCCGACCAATATGAGGGTCTGGAGTTGGCAGGGTATGCAAGATACCGTTATGACGCCAAAAGATTCGATCCTATATTATAAAAAGTTGTTGAGAGCTGCCTTTATGGCCATGAATCCTCATAATGGCCATATATTGGCCTATGTAGGAGGGATAGATTTCCGCTCCTTCAAGTATGATATGGTGTATCGTGGGCGACGTCAGGTGGGTTCTACAATTAAGCCTTTCTTATATTCTCTCTCTATGATAGAAGGGATTACGCCTTGTGATGAAATAAAGCATGAACCCGTGACACTGTACGACGCCAATGGACGCCCATGGACACCGCGTAGCGGTGGAGCCAGGCGGCAGGGGGAAATGGTCTCTATCCGCTGGGGGCTTCAAAATTCATCGAATTGGGTGACGGCGTATCTCATGGGACGGACCTCTCCTTTGACATTTGTCCGACTGCTCCGAAGCTACGGTATTACCGGCCCTATTGATCCAGTAGTTTCGCTGGCGGCAGGGACTCCAGATGTTTCGTTGTATGAGATGGTCAGTGCCTATACAACTTTTGTCTCCCAAGGTATTAAGGTTTCGCCTCTTCCGATCACACGTATTGAAGATCGATACGGCAATGTGTTGGCTACTTTTGCACCCGAAATGACAGAGGTGCTGCCCGAAGATGCTGCTCTTAAAATGCTTGATATGTTGAAAGCAGTGGTAAATGGCGGTACAGGAGGGCGACTGCGCTTCCGCCATAATCTGAAAATGCCTTTGGGTGGAAAAACAGGGACTACACAAAACAACAGTGATGCTTGGTTTATAGGTTTTACACCTGAGATCGTGGCAGGCTGCTGGGTAGGAGGTGAAGACCGCTCCATTCACTTCAAGGGTACAGCCCTCGGGCAAGGTGCTAGCCTGGCCCTTCCTGTCTTTGGCCTTTTCATGGATAAAGTATACAAGGATAAATCGCTAGACTATGCTACCGAAGAAAAATTTAATGTCCCTGCAGGATGGTCTCCTTGTGGTCAGAATGGAGAGATAATAGACGACTCTTCGCTTTTTGTTAGTGATACAATGCCGACTACAGAAATAGACGAGCCATCGGATTTTTGATAACTGTGTTTTGCAGATTTTCCTTTGTAGGAGGTGTTAGAGGAATTTGTATTGTACAAAGAAAAAAAAATAGTATCTTTGCATCGATTTCTGAAACTTATTTTTCGGATAAAACAGCCTCCTAATGAAGGGATTTTATCCGTTTGTACAAGGAGTTAGAACAAAATTGATAACGAAATATTTGATAAAACAATGACGAAAAAACGTATTTACTCCTTCGGTAATGGTAAAGCCGAAGGTAGGGCCGATATGAGAGAACTTCTCGGCGGCAAAGGTGCGAACCTGGCTGAAATGAATTTGCTGGGAGTCCCCGTTCCTCCTGGTTTTACAATTACTACTGAAGTATGTACCGAATATTACACAGTAGGTCCTGATAAAGTAATAGAAAATCTTGAAGCAGAGTTGGGTGACGCTATCAAGGGTATCGAGACGCTTATGAACAGTAAGTTTGGCGATATCGAGAATCCTTTGCTCTTATCTGTTCGCTCCGGCTCTCGTGCTTCTATGCCTGGTATGATGGATACCATTCTCAATTTGGGACTGAACGACGAAGTCGTAGAAGGGCTTGCAAGAAAAACTCAAAACGAACGTTTTGCTTGGGACTCTTATCGCCGTTTTATCCAAATGTATGGAGATGTGGTAATGGGACTCAAGCCTACAAGCAAAGAAGAAATTGATCCCTTTGAAGAAATTATTGATCAAGTAAAAGAAGAAAACAACGTAAAGCTGGATAACGAGCTTACAGTAGATAATCTTAAAGATTTGGTAGCTCGCTTCAAAAAAGCAATCCATACACGTTTAGGCGAAGACTTTCCCTCCAAACCTATTGACCAGCTCAAGGGCGCAATCCTTGCAGTTTTCCGCTCATGGATGAACGAACGAGCTATCCTTTATCGCAAAATGGAGCAAATCCCTGAAGAGTGGGGTACTGCCGTGACTGTACAAGCGATGGTCTTCGGGAATATGGGTGATACCTCTTGCACGGGTGTATGCTTCTCTCGCAACTCCTCTACTGGCGAAAATCTTTTCAATGGAGAATTTCTTGTAAATGCTCAAGGTGAAGATGTCGTGGCAGGTATTCGCACACCTCATGAAATTACACTCGAAGGATCTAAAAGAAGAGCTAAAGCCAATGGCTACAGTGAAGAGGAGCGTGTGCGCGAGCATATCTCTCTCGAAGAAATGGCGCCAGATACCTACAAGCAGCTTTTCGATATCCAGCATAAACTGGAGCAGCACTACCGTGACATGCAGGATATGGAATTTACGGTACAGGAAGGTAAACTCTGGTTCCTACAAACAAGAAACGGAAAGCGTACCGGCAAGGCAATGGTGAAGATTGCTTGCGACTTGCTCAATGAAGGCCTCATTACAGAGCAAGAAGCAATCATGCGTATCGATCCTAATAAGTTGGACGAACTATTGCACCCTGTATTTGATCCCGAAGGAATAAAGAAAGCTAAATTGATTACCAAAGGCTTGCCAGCATCTCCCGGTGCAGCGTCTGGACGTATCGTCTTCTTTGCTGAAGATGCTACGGCTGTGAAAGAGGCTGGCCATAAGGTGATCTTGGTGCGTCAGGAAACTTCGCCCGAAGATCTCTCTGGTATGACGGTATCTGAAGGTATCATCACAACACGTGGTGGTATGACTAGCCATGCTGCTGTTGTAGCTCGTGGTATGGGTAAATGCTGTGTTACTGGCGTAGGCGAGATGGTCGTAAATTATAAGGAAAGAACCCTTAAGGTGGGCGATAAGATTTATAAAGAAGGCGATCATATTTCCGTTAATGGTAGTACGGGTGAGATCTTCGACGGACAGGTAACAACAACCCCCGCAAAGATCGATGAAGACTTCCAGAAAATCCTTGACCTTGCAGATAAAAATGCTAAGCTGAAAGTGCGTACCAATGCCGATACGCCCCGCGATGCTCAGACGGCCAGAACGCTTGGAGCTGTAGGTATCGGTCTATGCCGCACAGAGCACATGTTCTTCGAAGATGACAAGATCACCGCTATGCGCGAAATGATCTTGGCCAACGATACGACAGGTCGTGAAAAGGCTTTGGAAAAGATCCTTCCCTATCAGCGTGAAGACTTCTACGAAATATTCAAGGTAATGCACGACTTACCTGTGACTGTGCGTCTGCTCGATCCCCCCTTGCACGAGTTTGTTCCTAAAGATCTCAAGAGCCAGCAACAAATGGCTGATGCTATGGGTATAAATCTGAAAGAAATAACCGAGCGAGTAGAAAAGCTTAGTGAAAATAACCCTATGCTAGGTCACCGTGGTTGTCGCTTGGGTAATACTTTCCCCGAAATTACACGCATGCAGACGAGAGCTATCATGGAAGCCTGCTGTAAGCTAGCTAAAGAGGGAGTAGTGACTTATCCGGAAATTATGGTGCCTCTGGTAGGTATCTTGCATGAGTTCGTATCTCAGGAAGAGGAAATTCGCTCTACTTGCGAAAAGGTATTTGCTGAGCAAGGTGTACGTGTAGATTACAAAGTGGGTACGATGATCGAAATCCCCAGAGCTGCTCTTACTGCAGATCGCATTGCTAGCCGTGCGGAGTTCTTCTCTTTCGGTACCAATGACTTGACGCAGATGACCTTTGGCTACTCTCGTGATGACATTGCTACTTTCCTTCCGATCTACTTAGAAAAGAAGATTCTCAAAGTCGATCCTTTCCAGGTACTCGACCGCAAAGGTGTAGGGCAGCTTATCCAAATGGGGGCTACAAATGGACGCAATGTTCGTCCTGATTTGAAAGTAGGTATTTGTGGCGAACATGGTGGTGAACCCTCTTCCGTAAAGTTCTGCCACGAGGTTGGTCTGAACTACGTTTCATGTTCTCCTTTCCGCGTACCTATTGCCCGTGTTGCTGCTGCGCAAGCGGCTATAGAGGAAGCCAAGTAAGGTATACATAATCATAATAATATTAAACTAAAGTGGGCTGTAATGCTCTGGTTATCATACCAGGCATTACAGCTTTTTTATGTTTTTATCTTTTTGGTCCTCCGTTATTCATGATGTTTTAGGTTATTATCTTACGAAATGAAGAGGACAATCTGCTATCAAAATAAGTTTTCTCTACATGCTAATAAAATAAATATTTATTGCTTTTTTTTCCGGGGAGTTGTAGAAGTGAGACGCTTGTAGCCTCTTCCCTTATGATGGCGATTCTTTTTTCTGTCGACAAAAAGGAAACTCCTATTGTTTGCAATAGCTAAAAGTATGTATGATAAAAAATAGACTCTCTTGGATAAATACCCAAGGGAGTCTGAAACAAGTGCCTGAATAGCAGTTTTACTTATTTTGCTTGCTGTCGTCTAAGGAAAAATAGAAGATATTATTCGAAGATTTTATATTGGCCTCTAAGGTTCTGCGCTATTCGTTGCACTTTTATTTGCGGGCAACGAAAAAACGCAAAGAAAGCTAAATGATAAATTCTTCGGGCGACCTCTTGGGTACGTGATGCGTTTGATCTTCCGTTCGATAGTAGGTGACATCGCCATCTTCCAGGGCTTCAATAACTATTTTCTCGATGGGCTTTCCTAGTGCCATGATCGTTATGGGCTTGAGATGTTCGGGTAACTGAAGAAGCGCGCCTATGGCATTCGTATCGAATGCTGCAATGATACAACCTCCATAACCTGCCTCCGTTGCTTGAAGGCCCAAGGCTGATAAATGCAAGCCCTCGTCGTAGCGTGAGGACTTAGAAAGGGTAGTATCTAACATTTGAATGACGTAGGCTGTAGGTCTTTCGCCTTCATTAGGTCCATCCCAATCCCTCAAATAGCCCGCCCATTTGAGATGCTTAAAGATCTGCGCACATTGTTCTGCCTCTGTTACTATCTTGTATTTCAATGGTTGGATATTTCGAGAAGAATTGGTATATCGCAGGTTACTTACCCATTGGTATAGCTCTGTCTTAGGTATGGATATATTTTGATCAAAGCGGCGGTAAGAGCGATTGGCTCGAAGTAGTTCGGCAAGTGGTTTCATTGTAGTTGCAGTATGTTTGTAGTCCATGTCAACGTATCAATAATCAAGATTTTTCCACTCAGCGGGGATCCGATATCTAGTAGCGCTTTTATGGCTTCTGTAGCAAGAATACTTCCAAATATACCGGCTACACTCCCCAATATGGGGACTATCTCCTTTTCTTTTTCTTCGCTAAAAGTGGGGTAGAGGTCGCTGTAGCTGGGACCACCTTGATAATTGAACAAGGAGATTTGTCCCTCGAAACGTGCTACCGCTCCATATAGATAGGGTATCGATAAGCGTCGAGAGGTTGCGTCCAGAATATATCGCGTAGAGAAATTGTCACAGGCATCGATCAGCAGATCGCAGCCTAATGCAAGGCGTTCTGCCGACGAGTAGTCGAAGCGCTCTACGAAGGCCTTTACTTTACATTGATGGTTGAGGAGCTCGATCCTTTTTTTTGCGATTAGGGCTTTTTCTTTTCCCAGGTCTCCTTCATTGAAAAGTATCTGGCGTTGTAGATTCGACGGCCCGACAATATCGTGGTCTACGATACGAATTTCACCTATCCCCATAGCAGCTAAATAGTATAGTAGAGGGGACCCAAGACCGCCCGCGCCTACGATAAGGACGCACTTTTCCTGAAGGGCCTTTTGTCCGGCAGGTCCTATCTCGGTTAGGGCTATTTGTCTTTCGTAGCGATCAGCGTTTGACATAGTTTTCTTGGCTTTCGGGTTGTAGCCATCCATCCCAGTCTTTCCACACAGGTTCATACCCTTGCTTACGTATGGCTTCGGCCATCTCTTCTACGTTGCGGCTATCGTTGATGGAAAATTGTTCCAGTTCTTCATTATGTGTGGCGTAGCCACCTGGCTCTGTACTACTTGCAGCACTCATCGTCGTTACCCCTATGCGCATAGCCATATCGCGAAAAGCGGCACTTTCGCGGGTGGATAGGGAGATGTCTACTTCGGGGTCGAAGAGCCGATAGGCCATGATAAGCTGGGCCATCTGTTTATCATTTATGGGGTCTTCAGGCATAAAGGTGCCTACGTGCGGTCGCAAGCGCGGCAATGAGATAGAGTATTTCCCTTGCCAATACCTTTTTTCGAGATAGGAGAGGTGTAAGGCGGTGAAGAAAGAGTCGGTGCGCCAGTTCTGAAGCCCAAGCAGAGCGCCGATACCTATTTTACGGATACCTCCTTGGGCACAGCGGTCTGGCGTCTCCAGTCGATAACGAAAGTCCGATTTCTTACCTCTGGGGTGAAAGGAAGGGTATACCTGCCGGTTATAGGTTTCTTGATATACACATACATAGGTGATACCCGCCTTGGCAAGTCGTGCGTATTCATCAGTATCGAGCGGCTGTACTTCGAGCGAAAGTTGGGAAAAGTGAGGCTGTACCGTGCGTGTGATTTCTTCGTAGTAGTCTACGCCGGTTAGCTTTTCTGCTTCACCGGAAACTAATAAAAGATGCCGAAAACCCCAGTCTTTGAGCACGGCGATCTCTTCAAGGACTTGCTCGGGCGTCAGTTTTTTACGCACGATCTGGTTGTGACAACTAAAACCACAGTATACACAGTAGTTGGTACAATAGTTAGACACATATAGCGGCACATACATTTGAATTGTTTTGCCGAATCTTTTTTTTGTCAGGTTATTGGCCTTTATCGCCATTTCGTTGAGGTAGGGCTCTGCTGCTGGAGATATCAGTGACTTGAAGTCCTCCAAATCTAGTCTTTCCTTAGCCAATGCTCTCTTTACATCAGTTGCCGTTTTGGAAAAGATAGAGGCTTCTTCTTCTTTCCAGTCGTACTGAATGAGTTCGTCGTAAAAAGTCATTTTGAGATAAGCGAATTAAAGATTATCGAAAAAGCCTTCCAACGGAGAGGTGGCATTGGCAGATTCAGCCATTGTAGCAAGTCCTGCAAGATAGGCTTTGCGTCCGGCCTCTACCGCCATTTTAAAGGCTTCTGCCATTGCTATGGGATCTGAAGCTACGGCGATAGCCGTATTGACAAGCACCGCATCTACCCCCATTTCCATTGCTTCGGCTGCATGGCTTGGAGCACCGATACCGGCATCTACTACTACCGGTAGATTGCTTTGCGATACGATGATCTTGATAAAGTCGCGTGTGAGCATACCTTTGTTGGTACCGATTGGGGCCGCCAGGGGCATTACTGCAGCTGCTCCAGCATCCTCCAGCCTTTTGCACAAAACGGGATCTGCCGGTATATAAGGGAGTACGGCAAATCCCTCTTTTGCAAGGCTTTCTGTCGCACGTAGTGTTTCAATGGGATCCGGCAAGAGGTATTTCTGGTCTGGGTGTATTTCGACTTTTACAAAATGAGTGCCAAACGCTTCGCGCGCTAATCGTGCAGCAAATATGGCTTCTTCAGCATTACGAGCTCCAGAGGTATTAGGCAGGAGCTTGGCGCCAGCCGCAAGGATACCGTCGACCAGTGTGTCGTGGTCAGCGCCTGTTTCCACACGTTTTAAGGCCACGGTGACAAGTTCACTGCCAGATACTTTAAGAGCCTCTTGCATCAGAGCGGTAGAGGCGAATTTCCCTGTTCCTACGAAAAGACGGGAGCGGAATTCTTCTCCAGCGATCAGTAGGTGTTCTGATTTTTTCATGACTTACTCTCTTTAATCGTTTTTTGCCAGAGGGCATTTACTTTGGTAGCAATGTCGTTGGCTGCGGTGAATGTATTTTCTTTTCTGTTTATGGCACCAGAGATAGCTACTCCTGAAGCCCCTATTTGGGATATATCTTCAAGATCACCCTCTTCGATTCCTCCGATAGCGATAATGGGAAAAGAGAGGGATAGCTCTTTAGCCTTTTCGAGTAATTGGGTAATACCCTCTTTGGCAAGAAGGGGAGACAGATTCTGCTTTGTCGAGGTGGGTTTGTAAGGTCCTACTCCGATATAGTCGGCACCCTCTAGCGCTCTTTGGTATAGGTCCTCGGGGGTATTGCAGGTTCCACCGATGATGCGGTGATAACCTAGTATTTTACGAGCCTCTGCGATACGCATATCGTCCAGCCCCAAGTGCACGCCATCTGCATCACTCTCGAGTACGGCTGCCACGTCGTCATTGATAATAAAGGTAGCATCGTCGTATTGATCAACCAGCCCTTTTATTTGCTTGGCGACAGCAACGAGCGTTTCATGAGGGGCTTTTTTCATGCGCAGTTGTATCCATCGGATGCCCGCAAGTAGTACTTTTTCTACTTTGAGCAATAGCTCTTGGGGATCTTCGCTATCGGTGATATATTGTAGGTGATTGCTTTCTAAGGCCCTGTTTTTTCGTATATAGCTAAGATCATTCCGCAGGCTAAGAAAGCCTTGGCTGCTTCGTAGCAGGGTATCTACATACCATTGAGCTAGACGGCAAGCCTGGCGTAGCTCGTAGCCTTGTGCTAAATAACAAGCGATAGCGGCGGATAGGGCGCATCCGGTCCCATGTTTTTCGCTTTTTAGCGTAGCGGTCGGGTAGTGGGTAATACGGCCTGAAGGCTCGAAGAGAATGTTTTGCACGATGGCCTTGCTTTTGCTGTCCTGCACGCCTTTGAGCAGGATCGCCATATTGCTTGTTTTTGCTGCAACGGAAAGCTCCTCTTCTCTAGACGAGCCAAAGAGATATTCCGCCTCTTTTTGGTTGGGGGTTATTAGGGTAATATCCCGACATATGGCATGCAGTAGCGATGCGGTAGGCTTGTATAGAAAGTGCTGATTGCCTTTGCTAGGCTTAACGATCGGATCATGTACAATGGTCTTGATTCCCTGTTTGCGTAGTTGTTGGCCTATTGCTTGCACCTCTTGCCAGCTGTGGGTAAGACCTATCTTAGCTACTCGCACGGAATGCTGCGGATCAAAATGTTCGATGGCAAGGCTTATATCTTCAGGCGCATTCTCTCGAGCATGAATAAATTCTGACTCATTTTGGATGGTAAGCGTGCTGACGATGGTATGAGGGTAGCAGTGCAAATGCTCAATATTGAGGGCATCTGCCACAAGTCCCGCGCCACTGCTTGGGTCATGGCCTGCGATGCTTAGGATGGGCGTTTTGGGAAAAGCCAGAAAAGCCTCTAGCAGATGGGCCTCCTTACCATAGAAGTAGCCCATTGCCGCGGCTCCTGCGAAGCCGTAGCTACTTATTTTTTTTATACTTTCGGGAGAAATCCCTCCTAATGCTACTACGGGAAAATCGATACGTGCCAGTTGTTCGCGACACTCTTCCAACTGGAACTGACTCTTGTAGCCTACCTTGCAGATGCTATCAAAGATGGGACTCAGGAAAGCAAAAGTAGGACGAAATGGAAGAGACTGTAATTCCTCAAAAGAGTGGCATGAGGTGGTGATTCTCTCTGTGTATTTTGTCATCTCTGCGTAAAGCGATCTATTGGCTTTATTGAGATGAGCGCCTCCCAGGGATACACTTTTCAGCAAGTCGAAATGATCGCACAAAATAATGCGTTCTCTGTATAGTGGCTCGATAGCCAGGATACATTTTTCATACGTTTGCCGCGAGGCCTTAGGCAGGCGGAGCATAAGACAGGCGAGACCATGCCGAAAAAGTCGGTTGTAGATGCCAGCTTTTTCAGGAGCAAGATCCGGAGGGGTAAAGACAACGAACATACTCAATATCCGCTAATGCGTTCGTAACAAGTAACCCATAGAGATAACTAAACAAAACGCAACGCCCTTGCCTCAGGCATGCGTACCATCGAAGCTGCCTTCTCCACAGCCACAGGAGCTGCCTTCTTCGGCTCTTATTTTATCGTGCAGCTGTTTAGAGGCTCTCATAGAGCAGAAATGCTCTCCGCACATAGAGCAGAAATGAGCTGTTTTGTGACCCTCTGCGGGGAGTGTCTCATCGTGATATTTGAGGGCTGTCTCACTATCCAAGGCCAGATTGAACTGGTCGCGCCAGCGGAATTCGTAGCGCGCCTTACTCATTTGCCAGTCATGGAAATAGGCGGCAGGATGACCTTTTGCCAAGTCGGCGGCGTGAGCGGCCAATTTATAGGTAATAACCCCTTCCTTTACATCTTCCCTGTTGGGGAGTCCCAAGTGCTCTTTTTTGGTTACATAGCAGAGCATGGAGGTACCATACCAACCGATCATGGCAGCGCCTATAGCACTGGTAATATGGTCATAGCCGGGGGCTATATCCGTTACGAGCGGGCCGAGGGTATAGAAAGGAGCCTCGTTGCACAGTTCTAGTTGCAGCGTCATGTTTTCACGGATTTTCTGCATGGGTACATGCCCTGGGCCTTCGATGATTACTTGTACATTATGCTTATCGGCTATTGCTGCAAGCTCTCCTAAAGTACGTAGCTCTGCAAATTGGGCCTCATCGTTGCTATCTGCTATACAGCCAGGGCGAAGACCATCGCCAATACTTACAGCTACATCGTATTTCGCTAATATTTCGCAGATATCCTCGAAATGTTCGTAGAGGAAACTTTCTCTCTTGTGTATGGTACACCAGTGTGCCATGATGGCACCGCCGCGAGAGACAATGCCGGTTACACGGTTCATCGTGAGGGGGATAAATTGCCATCGTAGACCTGCATGGATTGTAAAGTAGTCGACCCCTTGCTCTGCTTGTTCGATGAGGGTATCTCTGTATATTTCCCAGGTAAGATCTTCGGCTTTACCTTTGACTTTTTCCAACGCTTGGTAAAGGGGGACTGTGCCGACAGGTACGGGAGAATTGCGGATAATCCATTCCCGTGTTTCATGGATATTTTTTCCGGTAGAAAGGTCCATGATGGTATCCGCTCCCCAGCGGGTTGCCCAGACAGCTTTTTCGACTTCTTCGCTGATAGAACTGGTAAGTGGTGAATTCCCTAAGTTCGCATTGATTTTTACCAGAAAGTTTCGCCCTATTATCATGGGCTCACATTCAGGGTGGTTGATATTGGCGGGTAGTATAGCCCTACCTGCAGCGATTTCACTGCGTACAAATTCAGGGGTCACGTAGTCGGGCAGGTTTGCTCCAAAGCCTTCACCTTTTTCGCGTTTATATTGCTCTTTGATTTGGTCACAGAGTTGGTTCTCGCGGATGGCTACGTACTCCATCTCGGGTGTGATGATACCTGCGCGCGCATAGGCTAGTTGGGTGACGGCTTTACCCTCTTGGGCTACTCTTGGATGATCTTCGATATGTTCGAAGCGAAGATAATCGAGGCTTTTATCGGCGCGTCGCATACGGCCGTACTCAGAGCTCAACGAATCCAGTTTGATCGTATCGCCGCGTTTTTCGATCCATTCATTTCTCAGTTTGGGCAATCCTTTGTGAGGGTCTGCGTGATAGGCCGGATCTGTATATGGTCCGGAGGTATCGTAGACTACTACACTTTCATTTTGATGTCTGGCGCCCTTTTCATCAATAGTATCTGCCAGATCGATTCTACGCATGGGTACCCTTATATCGGGAAACATTTTTCCTTCGACATAAATCTTGGTACTTCCGGGCAGCGGGCCTGAGGTTATTTTTATCAATTCAGCACTATCTTTAGCTCTCATATCTCTTTATCCTTATTTTTTGTATGTACTCGTATCATAAATATGTGTTGGTCACCCTCCTTTTACAGCTCCAAATAGGAGTATCTTGTCTCCGGAGTGGAGTAGGTATTGATCGCGTTCGGCTTTGGGTACGACGACCTGATTTACAGCCACGGCATAGTGCCCATCTGTAAAGCCTGCAAGCGATAGCACCGCGCTTAAAGTGGAGTCCTCGGCGACGTCAAAAACTTTTCCATTGATTTCTATTGCTATCATACGGCGACTTTGCTGTGTGTGTGATCCTGAGGTGGATAATAAAAGAAAACTCTTTCTTCGGCACAACGGTCTATGCGATAGCGACCTGCTGAGAAAGAGATGTACTGGATAGCCAAAAAAGGTTTGTAGCACAGAACGGCGGTTCTTTCTCTTTCCTACGCCGGCATTATCCGGATCAGGTCGCGGGTATCATCTCAGCATCCTTTGGGCGTATTCGTAGATACAGCAAGGGATGCACCCCCAAGAAAACACAAAGTTATTAACTTTATTCTGTCTCTGCGACAAAGGTACGATATATTTTTGATATAAGCAAACGTCCATCCTTGAGACGGAAGTGGCAAGGGGCAGGAGCGGGGCGTTCTCGCCATGAAAGGCTGTTCGCCGGGCTCTTCCGCGATGGATCGCTGTTCAGTTACTTCGAGATAGCGACTATATTGGATGCGGAGTAGGTACTTTGGTTCATGACCGTGTACAATACATGAACGCCCTCATCCGTGTGAACGTAGCCCTTTTTGTGCCGTTTTTGCCCTCTGGCAGCTGATTTTTGTAAGGTTCAATCTGCTTTTTTTACAAAAAAGTGTAATTTTGTGTCCGATAACGTATCTCCCCATGGGAGATAGACCCTGATATATAAGTGTATCAACATGCCTGAAACAGCCGATATATTGGAAAACAGCATCTTGCAGGCGTCGCCCGACTTGCTCGCGACCCTGCTCAAAGACCACACGACGAGCAGAAGCGATGCCGTGTGCAACATATTCTGGGCGACTTCCGACTATGAACACCTTGGCAAAGGGTATGGCTACCATGACCCGATATTGCCGGAGCTCATCACGGGTGACAAGGGCAATGTCATCATGCCCCGTGTGCTCAAGCATAAGGATACCCAGTCGGCGCGTGTCCGTGACATGGCGGAGGTATTCACCCCTGCGTGGGTATGCAATGCGCAGAATAACCTGATCGACGAGGCGTGGTTCGGCAGGAAAGGGGTGTTCAATACGGAATACACGTCGGAGGACGGCACGCACAGTTGGATAACGAATCCCGAGAGGATCGCTTTTCCCGAAGGAAAGAGATGGGAAGATTATGTCCAAGATACACGCCTTGAAATCACCTGCGGCGAAGCTCCCTATATTGTCAGTCGCCATGACGCCACCACAGGAGCGGTTCTTCCACTGGCCGATCGCATCGGACTGCTTGACCGCAAACTGCGTGTCGTAAGCGAGAATACCGAGACTTCCGGCGAATGGCTGGAAGCCGCGCAGGAAGCCTACAAGAGCCTCTATGCCTACGAATGGCAGGGCGACAGCCTGCTTATCGCCCGTGAATCCATGCTCGTCTCTTTTATTGAATACTACCGTGCCAAGTTCGGTAAAGATCCGCTGGTGAAGTCCGTCAACTACATCGCCTATATCATTTCGTGGAACGTATGGCAGATGGACGGGCTGAAAGGTGTCGTACCTGAAACATGCCACGACAAGGTGGAAACATATACGGACCTTTTCGGCGAAACATTGCAGACGGTGACCGCTTGCGAGGGATGCCGCACGGACAATATGCTCAGGCACAACGGCATCTACTGTCTCATAAAGGACTGGCGCGCCAAAGACCCGCAGACGGGCCGCAGAGGCAAGCGTATCCGTTTTATCGACCTCCTGAAATGAATGCCTATGAAATACTTTTCTTCCCTTAAACTGAAGCTGATATACGTGTTCCGCATCAACGATGCCGATCACGAAGGTTGCCTGAAGATAGGCGAGGCTACCTGTGACGATGAGAGCGTCATCGGGCTGGTACCGAACAGCAAGCCATTGAACGAGGCGGCAAGGAAGCGCATCAACCAGTACACGCAGACCGCAGGCATACGCTACGAACTGTTGTACACCGAACTGGCACTGTACAACCGTGACGGCTTGTATTCGTTCAACGACAAGGAGGTACATGCCGTGCTGGAGCGTTCCGGCGTGAAGAGGAAGGTGTTTGACAAGGAGAACAAGGCAAACGAATGGTTCATCACCAGCCTTGATGTCGTAAAGCGTGCCATTGCAGCCATCAAGGAGGGTCGGGAAGCTCTCCAGCCAGCAGTGCTGACGCACGGGCGCAGCCCCATTGTGTTCCGACCCGAACAGAGGGAAGCCATTGAGAAGACAAAAGAACAATTCAAGAAAGGCAACCAGATGCTCTGGAACGCCAAGATGCGTTTCGGCAAGACCCTCTCCGCCTTGCAGGTGGTCAAGGACATGGATTTCCGGCGGACGCTCATCCTGACCCATCGCCCCGTAGTGGACGAGGGATGGTTCGAGGATTTCGGCAAGATATTCTATGACCGCAACAACTTCGCCTACGGCTCCAAGAACAACGGGGAGAGCCATGAAAGCCTTGAACGAAGGGCAAAGGCTGACGGACTGCATTATGTCTATTTCGCCTCCATGCAGGACTTGCGCGGGTCGGAACTTGTCGGTGGCAACTTCGACAAGAACAATGAGCTGTTCGCCACGCCTTGGGACTTGGTTATCGTGGACGAGGCGCACGAGGGCACGCAGACCGAACTCGGCAGAGCGGTGATGGCGGAACTGGTCAAGGAAGATACGAAAGTTTTACGGTTGTCAGGAACACCGTTCAATCTCTTACACAATTTCAAGGAGAATGAAATCTACACCTGGGATTATGTGATGGAGCAGCGTGCCAAGACGGAATGGGACAAGATCCACTTCGGCGACCCTAATCCGTATGCAGCGTTGCCTGCCATGAACATCTATACCTATGACCTCGGACATTTGCTCGGGCAGTTTGTCGATGAGGACGTGGCTTTCAATTTCCGCGAGTTTTTCCGTGTGGACAAGGACGGCGGTTTTGTCCATGAACGCGACGTTTCCGCTTTCCTCAACCTGCTTACCAAGGAGGACAAGGAAAGTTGTTATCCTTTTGCTTGCCGGGCATACCGCGAAATATTCCGCCACACGCTGTGGATGGTGCCGGGGGGTGAAGGAGGCAAAAGCGTTGAGCGCATTGTTGCAACGACATCCCGTGTTCCAGCATTTCAAGATTGTAAACGTAGCGGGCGACGGTGACGAAGACGAGGAAAACCGCGGTGCGCTTGAAATGGTAAATAAGGCTATCGGCGAAGACCCGGATACGACATACACCATCACGCTGTCTTGCGGACGCCTGACCACGGGCGTGAGCGTTCCGGCATGGTCTGGCGTGCTCATGCTTTCTGGCTCATACAACACGGCGGCATCCAGCTATATGCAGACCATCTTCCGCGTGCAGACCCCTGCCACCATCAACGGACGGGTGAAGGAGCAGTGCTACGTGTTCGACTTCGCGCCCGACCGCACGCTGAGGGTACTTGCCGAGACGGCCAAGATTTCCGCCAAGGCGGGTAAGACCTCGCAGAGCGACCGCGAGACGATGGGCGACTTCCTCAACTTCTGCCCGGTCATCGCCATCAATGGCTCGCGCATGGACAAGTTCGACGTGCCGCGTATGCTGGAGCAGTTGAAAAAGGTCTATGTGGAGCGTGTGGTGCGTAGCGGATTCGAGGACAACAGCCTGTACAATGACGAGTTATTGAAACTGGGCGATTCGCAGTTGCAGGCGTTTGACGACCTGAAGAAAATCATCGGTCAGACCAAGGCGATGCCCAAGACCATCCAGGTAGACATCAACAACCAAGGACTGACCAACGAGCAATATGAAGAAAAGGAGAAGCTGGAGAAAAAGCCTAAGAAAGAACTGACCGAGGAGGAGATGCGCCGCCTGGAGGAACTGAAAAAGAAGACGAAGAACCGCGAGGCGGCTATCTCCATTCTCCGTGGCATATCCATCCGCATGCCCCTGCTCATCTACGGTGCGGAGCTGGATAACGAAGACGAGGAAATCACCATTGACAACTTCGCCAAGAAGATAGACAAGCAATCATGGGAGGAATTCATGCCCAAAGGGGTGGACAAGAAGATGTTCAACCGCTTCAAACAGTACTACGATCCGGATATCTTCCGTGCCGCAGGCAAGCGCATTCGCGCGATGGCGAAAGCGGCGGACAAACTGAGTGTGGAGGAGCGCATCGGGCGCATCACGGCGATATTCAGTACCTTCCGCAATCCCGACAAGGAAACGGTGCTTACTCCGTGGCGTGTGGTGAATATGCACCTCGGCGACTGTTTGGGAGGCTACTGTTTCTTTGACAAAGATTATGAGCATACCATTGACGAGCCGCGCTTCATCGACCACGGCAAGGTGACGGAAGAAGTGTTCACGCCTGACAGCCGTATCCTTGAGATCAACTCCAAGTCGGGTTTGTATCCGCTTTATATGGCTTACAGCATTTACCGCTCCCGACTGAAAGACAGCACTATCTCTGCCGATACGCTTGAAGAGCAGCAGGCTATATGGGATCAGGTCGTGGCGGAAAATATCTTCGTCGTATGCAAGACGCCGATGGCGAAAAGTATTACCAAGCGGACGCTTGTGGGATTCCGCAAGGCGAAAGTGAACACCCGTTATTTCGAGGATTTAATCAACCAAATCAAGAACAAACCCCAGAACTTCATCGAGAAGATGGCAAAGGGACGCTCGTTCTGGAAAGCTAATGATGACGACAATATGAAATTCAATGCAATAGTAGGTAATCCGCCGTATCAGGTTATGGATGGAGGTACTGATAGAGGATCCATTCCCGTATATCAATATTTCATGAATATCGCAAAACGGATACATCCCAATTATATAAGCCTGATTATGCCTGCACGTTGGTATGCTGGTGGACGAGGTTTGGATGAATTCCGTTCTAATATGATTTCTGACACCCACCTTTCCCAACTACATGACTACGAGTTAAGTAAAGACCTGTTTCCTACAGTTGACATTGCAGGCGGACTTTGTACATTCTTATGGGATGCAAATTACAACGGTACTTGCAAAATAACAAATTATAATGCATTAAAAGATATTACTGTAAACCGATACTTAAATCAATTTGAAACACTTATTCGTTCAAATGCGGCTGTTTCTATCCTTGAAAAGATTACGTCAAAATCTACATCATACCTTAATAGCCTTGTTCTTTCAATAAATCCATTTGGATTTAGAACATATTTTCGAGGAAGTGATAAAGGAGATGTGAAAATTCTTACAAGCAAGGGATGGGCAAAAGTTTTTCGAACTGACATATCTAAAGGTGTTGAATATATAGACCAATTTAAGATAATTGTTGGTCGTTTTGTTCCAAGCAATGGTGAAATGAGTGTTAAACCGGGTGAAGGGTATCGGGTATTGACTGAGCCTCAAATTCTATCACCAGCCGAAATTAATACTGAAACTTACATTGATACAGCTGTTTTCAGTACACTGGAAGAAGCTATGAATTATAAAAAGTACCTTCTGACAAAGTTTGCTCGTTTTCTTCTTCGACAAGGAATAACTTCTGTAAATGTGACTAAGGAATGCTTTGCTTTTGTCCCTATTCAAGATTTTACAAATAAAAGTGATATTGTATGGAGCAAAAACGTATCAGAGGTAGATTTTCAGCTTTATGCAAAATATCATTTGGCCAAAGATGAAATCGAATTCATTGAGAAGATGATAAAGGTTGTATAATGATAGAAATAAATTCATCAAGTAAAATATATTATAGCTGCATATAATCATAAAATAAGTATTATCTTTGTCGGCTAATAGAGTAATATGGAACTATTTGGATTAAATTCAGCAGAATATATAAAATGCAAGTTTATTGATTTTATGTTATCTAAGAACTATGAATTAATCATAGGCAATGAACTAATGTATGGCATAAAACGTAAATTGGTAGATTTAGTTGTACTCAAAAACAATAAAATATTTGCAATCGAAATAAAGTCTAACAATGATAACCTAAATCGCCTTAAAGAGCAAATAGAAGAATACAAAAAAGTTTTCAATTATGTGCTAATTGTGACCACAGAGAAGTATAAAGATAGAATCTTAAATACCGTTTCTTCTGATATAGGTATTTATATTATCGGAGCAGATTTTTCTTTGCATAAAATTCGCTCACCCCGTATCCAAAATGACAGAAATAAAATAGAAATATTATACTCTATAAATGCAAGGTTTTTGAGTAAAATAGGGAATTATTCTATACAAAAATATAATGCAGATGAAATTCGGTTGCTATACGCAAAAAAAAGAATTTCTTACATTCAAGAAATTCTTTTAACTTATCTGACAGAAAAATATAAGGATAAATTCAATCTTTTCATGAGAGATAGAGGAATACAAACACATATAGAAGATTTAGAAATTCTTTCATCGTCATTTCAAATTGAATAAATTCTTTGCACTTGTTGGACTATGTGGATATTCATTCTCACAGAAATCCAAAAGGAGGGAGATGCTGACGGTGCTCCTCCTTCAGAGCAAGATAAGATTTGAATAATACCCCAATTGTCCGATAAATCGTAAGGAAATCTAGAATCAGAACGCACCAGTCTAGCAACTTGTGTATATGTTGAGGCATAAGCTCTAATACCTTTAGGCCTTCTTTTCTTATAATAATAAATAGTGTCTTTCAACGGAACATCTATTCTAGGTATCCATCCACGTGCCATTCTTATAGTATCATTTCGAATAGGATTGATGGAAGCATAATCAGCATATATAACATCATTATGTGTACTTAGAATTTCATTATACATATTAATCTCAGAAATACTAAACGTATCAGAATCCGAATCGCCTAAATCACTGACCCTATTAGGAAAAGAGGTTGAGGCTATTATGTATTCATATTTAGATGCTACCATTTTTTTTATATTGCTTATCCTCGCAATACATTTATTTGATACATTTTTATATGAGGCTTGAGGAACGTAGCCGCAGTCAATAATAATTTTTAAGTTATTATCATCTATCTCTTTTCCTATGAACTCAATATCTTCATAACAGTTTTCATCAGCTATGTTACTTCGATATAATATTGTTTTAAAATTAGATTTTAGACTGTGTATTTGCTGCACAATGTTTCTCTCAAAATCAATATCATCAAAATTGAATAAGATAGTAGGAATAATTTCTGTAAAAATATTCTCGTTTTTTAACTGCAATAAAAAATCTATCCAATTCTTATAGCCAGATTCAGGCGCATACAAATAATCAACTTCTAGAGAAGATAAAGATTCTTCAGAAGTCACATCTATGGCTACTGTCTGCCCCCTGTATATTTCTTTTAATTTAGAAAGACGCTTTTCAAATGGATGCATTTCAGTTTTGTCTTTTGTGATTTTACGTCCTCTTGTTATTTCTATCAAAGGCAATGTCTTAGATAATATTTCTTTCGGAATATTTTCTAAGGCTCGTATTTCGGCTTCGCCTGTTTTTATTATAATCCAGTATTTACTATCCATTGTCTTTTATTTTATAGCCAAGTGAAATTACTCTATATTTCATTGCAGCAGATGAAACATGAAATTTTTCCGCTAAGATTCCTATATTTTTAATTTTATCTATGTCTACTAATTTCCGAAGTCTATCTTCTGGCATTAATAAACGTGAGGCAAATTCGTTTGCATTATATTCTATGGAATCCATTTCTGAACTTCTAAAGAATGTTGTATCAACAAATTCCACATTCTTCCCCTTATGAAGCATATAATGTCCTAATTCATGTGCCATTGTAAATCGTTGTCTCTTTTTATTATGGTTACTGTTTACGCACATTATCCACTTTCCATCTTTATAGCTTAATGATCCAGATTTTGCAGCATCCATTGCTTTATATTGGATTTCTATATCACCAAAGGTTGATATTAAATCTTCTATACGCAATGCATTTTCTGTATAAAGTCCAGCTTCTTCGGCTTTCTTTAATACATCGTTAACGCTAACTAATAAATCTGGTTCCTGATATTTATCAGATTTTTTTAGTCCTTTTCTACTACCTCTAACTCCCATAATCATTCTATTTCTTGTTCAGACGATTTTTTTTCATCAAGTTCTTCGTATGCGTTATATAGTAGCTTTATATCTTCCTCTATTTTCATTATTCGATTTTCAATAGCATCTTTATCTTCTTGCTTCAAAACTTCATCTTCAATTCTTCCATATAAAGCATTAATACATGAGTCTTTAAAAGAAATTGAATCTCTCATAAGCTCGTTTAAAGATTCTACAATGTTCTTCTTTAACATTTCATCAGTTTTTAACTTATGATTATCTATATCGGTCTTTATGTCATCAATCTCTTTTTTTGAAGTAGACTTAATAGAATATATTGTGCCAAAAGTAAAAATCACAAATAACCCCAAAAGGAATGCGATTAAAGTATTGTAGTAGTCTGCAATATGTGAAGTATATTCACTTGGATTTAACAATAGTCCTTTTGATTCCAAATCTTTTAGAATCTCTATGTGCAAACACTTAATGCTATCTATATAAACTGAATCATCATAAGACACGGCTTTTTCTGGATTCAACAAATATATTGGCGCATAATTTATTGGGTTAATAAAGGTACTCACAACAATAATAACTAATACAATTATTGCTGCCCCTATTACACCAGATATTATACACTTCTTCATACTAAATATTATTTGCAAATATAGCAAAAGAATCTCGTTATTGGTCTGTTTTTCACAACAATCTCAATATAAAAATGGAAGAACAATATGTATTCGATAAAGTAGAATGCAATTTATGAAACATAAAAAACTTTATATTTTATCCTGATTAATATAAATTGATTATCTTTGCATAGTACTTGATTGACTTATTGAAAACAAGCAGAATGGTGAAACTCGATGGTTTCTAAACCATTACCTATTCTCTTTTTGTTTGATGATAATTCCTTGATTTACAATTGAATTTTGTTTAGTGCAACATTTGTAAACGCTGCAAAGATGAAGACATCACGCACGATTTGGATGCGATCCAATGGAAAGTCTTTGTGGTAGATGGTGAGCAGTTCATCCATTGTCAGAAACTCGCGGATAACCTCTTTCTCATGGAACTTGATGCCCACAAACGGATCTTTGGTTATCCATTCGTTTGCCAAAGCGAGATTGGTAATCTTCTTCAGGCATTTCATGTAGCGGATAACGGTGTTCTGCTGGCAGGACTTTTCCGTTTTGAGGTAGAACTCAAAGGCACGAAGCAACTCCCCATTGACTTCCGTCAGCGACAAATCTTCTTTCCCATACATCTGTTTGATAAGCTCTGCGAGATAGCGTTTGCAGCTCTCATAACGGCGGACGGTAATCAGCGCATAGTCTTTCCCCACGAGAGCACGGCATTGGTCGTTATGTTCCTGTATGGTGCCGATGAGCATGCGGACTTCTTCCGGCTCCTTGTCTTGTCCGAAGAACTTTTCCTGCAACAGACGGGCGGTGATGGGCTGTTGCTGTTCTTCCAATTCATTAAAGATTTGGTGGAGTTTGATTTTCGCATTTTCGATATAGGCGTTCAGTTCGCACGCCTTGCGGCTTTTTCCACGGGCACATTCCTTCGACTGATTCCATGACGCTGGGTCAATGCTCTTGCGGATGTTGGTTTCCACTCGCGCACCGTTCACGGTGATGCGCATACACACGGAGGCTTCTCCGTTTTTCAGCAGTTTGGCTTTCTTGATGAAGAAAAGCACGTTGAACGAATTCCTTTTCATTTTCCTACAGTTTTTAGTTTGGACAAAAGTAGGAAACCATCCTCGTTTTCTTGATACGCAAAATATTGTAAATCAGCGAAAAAGAATCTTGTTCGGTGGATATTTTCGCTCCTCCTTTTCCGCTCCAGAACTTTACGGAAACAAGCGATATTGATTGGACTAAATCTGTTGCTGAGATAGACCTGCAACTCTATGCGAAATATCAGCTAAGCGATGAAGAAATCGCCTTCATCGAGAAAATGATCAAACCCATGTGAAAAAGGGGGGCAAGTATCGCATCTTGTCCCCACTAAAATGCTTACTTGAAGCGTAGCTCATCTTCTTTCTAATAGCGAACGCCTCCCATCGCTGCTGCTAGCGTTGCTGACCGCTACAGATTGATTTCTTGACGGATTCGGATTGAAATTATAACGGCTTCGGATCGAGATTATAACGGATTCGGAATGATATTCCTGTAGCTTGGGGTTTACGTTATGGCATGCCTACCGTTCTTTTTTTTGAGCTGAACTTATTGGTAGCGCCTTGTCAATCGCTTTTCAGCCCGGTAGTGTGCTTGCTATTCTTTCTACTATATTCTTTGGTCTGTATACAAAAATACCTCGAGCGTATATCTCGAGGTATTGGGTACTATTTATAGTGTGACTAATTAGTAATGCCATGTCGGCATCTGATTAGTCTTCTAGTTTATGGATCACTAGCCCTGAACGAAGTTTGGGCTCGAACCACGTTGTTTTAGGAGGCATAATATTGCCTGTATCGGCGATGTTCATCAGTTGGTCCATTGTCACGGGGTAGAGAGCAAGAGCTACCTTCATTTCACCGCTATCGACGCGTTTTTTGAGCTCGCCAAGGCCACGGATACCACCTACAAAGTCAATGCGCTTATCACTTCTAAGGTCTTTTATACCGAGTATTTCATCTAATATATAGTTGGAAGAGATCGTTACGTCCAAAACTCCTATCGGGTCATTGTCGTCGTAGGTGCCCTCTTTGGCTGTGAGACTATACCATTTTCCAGAGAGATAGAGGGCGAAATTGTGCAGCTTTTCGGGGTGATATATCGCTTCTCCTTTACACTCTACGATGAAATTTTTCTCTAATTTTTTCAGGAATTCTTCATCAGATAGGCCATTCAAATCTTTGACGATACGGTTGTAATCAATAATATTGAGCTGGCTTGCAGGGAAGCATACCGCCATGAAGTAGTTGTATTCTTCGTCCCCTCTGTGCTGAGGATTGTTTTTTGCTTTCTCGGCACCCACCAAAGCGGCCGCAGCGCTTCTGTGGTGACCGTCGGCAATGTACATAGCATCGAAACCTTCGAAAATTTCCGTGATGCGCTTTATATCGGCTTCTTGGTCGATGATCCAGAACTTATGACCAAATCCATCGATAGATGCTACGAAGTCGTAAATGGGCGCCTGGGCAATATATTTTTCAACGATACGTTGCAGTTCTTCGTTGTCCTTGAACGCAAAAAATACGGGTTCGATATTGGCGTTGTTTACACGTACGTGCTTCATACGGTCTTCTTCTTTGTCACGACGGGTAAGTTCGTGTTTTTTGATATGACCGTTCATATAGTCATCTACATAAGCACAAACAACAAGCCCGTATTGCGTGCGACCGTTCATTGTCTGTGCATAGATGTAGTAATTTTCCTTATTGTCCTGTACGAGCCAGCCTTTTTCCTGGAACATTTTGAAGTTTTCCGCAGCTTTGTCGTATACACGAGGATCGTGCTCGTCTGTACCTTCGGGGAAGTCGATTTCAGGTTTAATGATATGGTACAGCGACTTTTCATTACCTTCTGCTTCGGCACGAGCTTCAGCACTTGAAAGTACGTCGTAGGGACGACTGGTAACCTCTTCTACTAAATTTTGGGGAGGTCTGATACCTTTAAATGGTTTTATTTTTGCCATAAATCAATGAATAAAAGTAAAGCCTGCAAGAGAACTGAAAGAGATAAGCGACTTATTTTCCTTCACATTCATTCTTGTAGGCTTTATATATTAAGATGTATATTTCGCGAGTATGATTCGGAGTAGCTCTTTACTTGTTTACACGGAATTTTTCTATTCCTTCTTTGATGAATCCTACGATCTGCTCTGCGGCAGCCAAACCGGCATTGACATTGGCTTCACCTGTCTGAGCGCCCATCTTTTTAGGAGTCGTGAAGTATCTGTCCCCGAGGGCTTCGCTCATTTCTGCGTCGTTATCTGGTTTGATATCGGTGAGGTAGGTGAGGTCTTCTCTTTCTTTCAGGGCCTTGAGTATCCCTTCTTCATCGATAATCTCTTTGCGAGCCGTATTGACTATTACGCCATTCTTTGGCATAGAGAGCACGAGGTCGTAGCCGATACTCTTGATGGTTTCGGCAGTGGCGGGAGCGTGAAGCGATATCACGTCGCAGTTTTTGAACAGATCTTTGATATCGGCGATGGGCTCTGCACCAAATTCCGTGATTTGCTCGGCAGAGAGGAATGCATCATAAGCAGCTACGGTCATGCCAAAGCCCTTGGCTACGCGAGCTACGTTTCTACCTACATTGCCGAAAGCTAAGATACCGATTTTCTTGTCTTTCAGTTCTCGACCGGACTTGCCGTTGAAACGGTTGCGAAGCGCGAACACGAGCATTCCGAATACGAGCTCGGCTACGGCATTGGAGTTTTGCCCCGGTGTATTCATTACGCAAATTCCTTTTTTTGTAGCTTCTTCGCAGTCAACATTGTCGTATCCGGCGCCAGCGCGTACCACTAGTTTCAGTTCTTTGGCAGCGTCGAGCACTTCCTTATCGATTTTGTCACTACGAATGATGATCGCATGTACGTCTTTTACAGCGTCGAGCAATTGCTGCTTTTCGGTATATTTTTCGAGTAGTTCGACCTCAAACCCAGCGTTGAGGAGTATGTTTTTAATCCCTTCCACAGCCTCTGAGGCGAAGGGCTTTTCAGTTGCAATGAGTACTTTAGTCATATTTTTCTTTTGAAATATTACGCCCACCTCTCTTGACCAATGGTCTCGAGAGGCAGGAGTAACGTCTGTTGTTATTAAGTTGTTATCAAATTAATCACGAATCGAAAGAGAGATTAGTGCTTAGCTTCGAAGTCTTTCATGGCTTCTACGAGAGCTTTTACGCTGTCGATTTCGAGGGCATTGTAGAGGCTGGCGCGGAAACCACCTACAGATCGGTGACCTTTTATACCAACCATTCCTCTTTCAGCGGCCATTGCAGCGAATTCGCTTTCGAGGTCTTTGTACTCGTCTTTCATCACGAAGCATACGTTCATGCGAGAGCGGTCTTCTTCGGCTACGGTACCACGGAAGAATTTATTGCGGTCGATTTCGTCGTAAAGCATGGTAGCTTTTTCGATATTTCTCTTTTCCAGCGCTTTGATACCGCCCATTTCTTTGTACCATTTGAGGGTTTGCAGCAACACATACACAGGGAATACAGGAGGAGTATTGAACATAGATCCCTTCTTGATGTGTGTGTTGTAGTCCAGCATGGTAGGTATGGGGCGCTCAAATTTGTTGAGAGCATCCTTGCGTACCACTACGAAGGTAACACCTGCAGGAGCAAGGTTCTTTTGTGCACCACCATAAATAAGGTCGTATTTACTTACGTCTACTGGGCGGCTCATGATATCAGAAGACATATCGCATACGAGGCGTGCCTTGCAGTCGTAGTCTTTTAATGTTTCTGTACCGTAGATAGTGTTGTTGGAGGTGTAGTGGAAATAGTCGATATCTTCGGGAATAGTAAATCCTTTGGGGATATAAGAGAAGTTTTTGTCTTCGCTGCTAGCGAGTACTTCGATAGATGTCCCAAATACTTGGTTTACATATTGTGCTTGCTTGATAGCATTAGTAGCCCATGTACCGGTGTTGATATAGGCGGCTTTTTTTCCAAGGAGGTTCAATGGAACCATATAAAACTGGAGACTCGCACCACCACCGAGGAATACTACTTCGTAGCCTTCCGGTACTTCGAGCAATTCCTTGAATAGTTCTTGCGCTTCGATCATTACAGCATCGAATTCTTTACCACGGTGAGACACTTCCAAGAGAGAAAGTTCTGTGCCTGCAAAGTTGAGTACGGCTTCTGCCGATTTTTCAATAACACCTCTGTTGAGAATAGAGGGACCGGCTGAGAAATTGTGCTTTTTCATAACCAAATATTTGACTTGTTATTATATGTTATCATTAACAACACTACGGAGACAATGCCCGGAGGGCATCAGCCTCATTCGCTATTTACCGTCCCATTGTATGTGCTGAACAAGACAACACAAAATGGGCCATTCCATCGAGTAAAAAAAACTGCGGTGCGATACCGGGGCGTAGAGCCGTCAGAACGCATTGCAAAGGTAAGCATTATTTTTTATATAATGACCAAATAATCAGCAAACTTTATCGATATGTGTTTTTTCTCTCTTTTTTTCTTATCGGCGTTCTATTGCCCCTATACCTATGTGAAATAAGCATTATTTTTCGCTATTGCGGCTATGATGAGAGAGAATTTCTTGCTTAAGTTGCTGCTTGTCGATATGTGTATAAATAGCGGTAGTACCAATATCTTCATGCCCAAGCATCAGCCGAATAGCTTGTAGATTGGCCCCTCCGCTAAGCAAGTGAGTGGCAAAGCTATGGCGAAAAGTATGAGGACTTATCTCTTTGCGTATGCCGGCTTCCCGGGCGATGTTTTTTATAATGGTAAAGACCATATTACGCGAGATAGCTTTTCCAAAGCGAGAAAGAAAAAGGAATTCTTCCTGTCCTGCTTTAGGCACAGCCCTCGTATCGCTGTGTAAGTAGTCGGTGATGGCATCTATGGCTTGTTGGCTCATGGGCACCAATCGCTCTTTTCGGCCTTTCCCGTATACTTTTATAAATTCCTCCTTTATAAGGATATCGTCGAGGCGCAATTTACATAGTTCGCTTACACGTAGTCCGCAGCTGTATAGTGTCTCTATGATGGCTTTATTTCGTTTACCTTCTGTTTTTTCGAGATCAATGGTTTCGATTATTTTATCGATCTCTTCGAGGGAGAGTACCTCTGGAAGGTGTAGCCCAATCTTCGGGGCTTCGAGTAATTCCGATGGGTCGCGATCGACGATGTTTTCGACGAGCAGATAGCGATAAAGGCTCCGTATGCCGGAAATGATACGCGCTACGGATCGTGCAGAAATGCCTAGGTCGTAAAGTAATGAGAGGAAGTGCTGGAGATATTCATAGGTTACTGCAGAAAGCTCCATGCCATCGTTTTCTATGGTGATAAGGAATCGCTCTGCGTCGTGTAGATAGGCTTCGATGCTGTTTGCCGTGAGGTTTTGCTCTAGTTGGAGATACTGTTTATAGTCGGTAAGTAAGGAAAAATGGTAATCCGTCATAATATGATCCGCCCGCGCTAAAAATGATAAATAGATATTTTCTTTCGGTCTTTAACTCGTCATAAATAGCTATCTTTGTAGAGACAAAGATAATCAAAATACACGACAGCCGATGAGAAAAAAGCACTATCTAATAATCAATGGACCTAATCTGAATCTTCTCTCCGTACGCGAGCCCCATATCTATGGAAGCGAGTCTTTTGAGCGATTTTTTTACCGTGTCATCGCTCCTTTACAAGAGCAGGGTATCTTTGTCGACATGTATCAGAGCAACAGTGAGGGAGATATCATTGATCAATTGCATAAGACCTTATCATCTGAACATGCGGTGGATGGCGTGATCCTCAATGCAGGTGCCTATACGCACACTTCTTTGGCTATTGCCGACGCCATCGCTGCTATAAATACTCCCGTTGTAGAGGTGCACATTTCGCATATTTTCCGACGCGAAGAAATACGTCGTACCTCACTGATTGCTCCCGTATGTAGAGGTCTTATATCGGGTTTTGGTTTGAATAGCTATCTGCTAGCTATCCATGCTCTGGAGGAAATCATGGAAAATTACAATGAACAGTAACAATAGATTTATTTTGCTATGCAACGTAAACTAACAAAAATAGTCGCTACGGTATCTGATTTAAGGTGTGATGTAGAGTTTATCCGCTCGTTGATGGAAGCCGGAGTCAATGTTGTTCGATTGAATACGGCGCACATGACTTTTGAAGGGATGGACAAAGTGATAGACAATGTGCGAGCGGTAAGTCCCTATATCGGTATTTTGTTGGATACAAAAGGTCCCGAAATACGTACTACCAAATGCGCAAATCCGATCTCTTTTGCGCCTGGTCAAAAGGTCGATGTTGTCGGTGATCCAGAGGGTATCACTACAGATCGCCTTGTATGCTTGTCATATACAAATATCCACGAAGATATTCAGGCAGGAGCGAGTATTTTGTTGGATGATGGAGAATTGGAATTAATTGTAGAAGATATAGAAGGCAAGGTTCTTCACTGTCGGAGTGCAAATGCAGGAGAATTAGGAAGCCGTAAAAGTGTCAATCTACCAGGATGTAAGATCCAGCTCCCATCCATTACGTCTCGCGACAAGGAATTTATTATACATGCCATAGAGAAAAAAATCGATTTCATAGCCCATTCTTTTGTTCGAAATAAGCATGATGTACTAGCTGTAAAGCAGATCCTCAACGAGTATAACGCTGATATTGATATTATAGCCAAAATAGAAAATCAGGAAGGAGTGGATAATATCGACGAGATCCTCCAAGTATCTTATGGTATCATGGTAGCTCGTGGTGACTTGGGTATAGAAGTGCCTTTGGAAAAGATCCCAGCCATCCAACGCATGTTGATAAGAAAATGTATCGAACGTAAAAAGGCTGTAATAGTGGCCACGCAGATGCTGCATAGTATGATAAAGAATCCTCGTCCTACACGCGCGGAGGTATCGGATGTTGCCAATGCTATTTACTATCGGACGGATGCTGTAATGCTCAGTGGAGAGACTGCGTATGGCGACTATCCTATAGAGGCGGTACGCACGATGAGCAAAATCATTGTAGAGGCTGAGCGCAGTCGTACCACAGCCAACGATATACGCGTACCCATCGAGGGAGATGATAATACGGTGACTTCTTTCCTGGCGAAGCAGGCCGTGAAAAGTGTTAAACGCTTGCACGTAAAAGCTCTTATCGCTGACAGCTATACCGGTCGTACTGCTAGAAATTTAGCCTCCTTCAGAGGTACTGTCCCCATCTATGCGGTATGTTATGTCGAGCGTACTACGCGTCAGCTGTCGCTTTCATATGGTGTCTGGACAGAGTATGCTCCGCCAGTAAATGGCAAGCAACAAAATCTCATCGGAGCATTGGAAAAATTGATTGCATCCGGCATGCTGATGATGGAAGATCGGGTAGCGCATATGAGCGGGAATGTCGGTGTTCAGGGGTCTACTACTTCGCTGGAAATAGAAACTGTGCGAAGGCTTATAGAAAAAAATCAGCATTAACAAGATGCCTTTACTATCCGAAGAACTTTATGCTTACATATCTCGCTATAGTGAGGAAGAGCCTTCTTTACTGCAAGAAATAAGGCGCGAAGCGCATATCCATCTTGTGCAGCCGCGCATGCTGTCGGGGGGCTTTCAAGGGCGTTTACTCAAACTCCTTGTCGCTATAGCTAAACCAAAAAATATCTTAGAAATAGGCTCTTACAGTGGTTACTCTACGTTGTGTCTTGCAGAGGGCCTGCAGCAAGCCGCTGCGAAAGGGAAAGTATTTGCAGTAGAGGCTGTCGATGAATTGGAGGATTTTCTGCGCTCCAATTTTTCCAAGTCTCCGTTTGGAGAGCGCATCGAATTGATCATCGGGCGCGCAGAGGAGGTTGTCCCTTCTTTATTAGACAAACATACAATTGACTTTGTGTATATCGATGCTAATAAACGCCACTATGCAGACTATTATCAAATGATCATCGAAAAACTCCCATCTGGAGCGTTGATCGTAGCGGATAATACTCTTTGGGATGGAAAAGTTTTATCACCTCTACCGCCCAAAGATCCCCAGACGCAGGGAATCTTACTCTTCAATGAATTAGTCGCCGGTGACGGTCGTGTCGAAGTGATCATACTCCCTGTTCGTGATGGATTGTCGTTGATAAGAAAGAGGTAGTGCAGTTTTTATTTGACGGTAGATCGTTTCCATCTACTTGCCGATATCACGGACATGAAACATTGAACCATTTCTATCGCATACTACTATCACCAAAAAAGTATCGGGTACATTTACCTATCTTCGGTAATGTACCCGATATTTATAGCATAGCTATGGTATGCAATCTTTTCAGCGCTCTCCTTGACAAATGGAACTTCACAGTGTATACATTGAAGCGATTGGGTCTTCGCTCTACATAGGCATGTAACCAATTCGTGATGCAATACCCGCAATATCCATAGAAAAGAAGAGTAGAAAAAATATAAATGCCGTAAAAATGAGATTCCAACAAGCTATCGTCGGACGAAATATTTGGTACGGCTCTTCAGGGTATGAGGCGTTTTTTTGTTCTATACTCTTTTTCCATGTCTTACAGAATATTTTTCGACGGGTCATACGGTAGAGTTCAAAGATAACCCAAGCGATAAGCGTTCCGATAATCATGCCAGGAACTACGTCACTGATAAAGTGTACACCTAAATAGATCCGGCTATATACAATGAGAGTAGCCGTAATATATACGAATACGGTATAATAGCGATCTCGGAAAGTGCAAGCGGTAAAGGTAGCAATAGCAAAAAAATTAGTAGCATGCCCAGAGACAAACCCAAACCCTGCAGCTAAGTCGTGATATACCGATTTTACAAGTTCCTTGGTATAAGGGTGATAAGTAGGGCGCAGGCGCTCGCATATCGGTTTGATAATTCCTGAAGATACTTGATCCGAACAAAACATGAGGATCAGCGTAAAACTAATTAGCAGCAGCGACTCTGCAGGTCTCTTTTTATAAAAAAGCCAGCAAATAAGAGCCACAACGACACCTGTCCACGTCCACCTGGCAGAAATAAGGTACATGAAAGCATCGAAATACTGTGTATGGGGAGAGTTGAGCCAGAGGAAAAACTCTCTTTCCCATAGAACTAAATGGTCAAGCATACGATATGATTCAAGGTTAATTTATCTTGGAATTGAATGGATAAATAAAGGTAATTCCTTTTCTCTCTACCCACCCCGATTTACCATCGGCAATTTCGATTTGTAGCCAATTGCCCGCTTCACTGTGAACAAGGCATTTTGTCCCTTCGCTAAGCCTGAAGATCGTGGATGTATTGGTAGCTGGAGCGCTTTTTATCGATACCTGCCCATTGATTACTATTGCCTCCTTTGTATTGGCATAGAACGCAACAGAGGAGTTTATCATGAAAAGGGACAAGGTGAAAAACAAAAGAGATAAGATAGCAGCATAAAATCCAGCCTTTCGAAAGATTTTTCTACTCCCGGTCAAGAACAATAATACCCCGCACGCAAACAATAGAAAAAAGAGTAAAGACAGCGTGTACAAAGCGTAGCTAGGAATAGCAAAACAAAAGCTATACCACGCTCTTTTGACAAAAGATGGTCTATCTTCCAAATGATCTGCTATTTTGCTTTTGGCTATCATGAGGTTGTGCCGGGCTTGCTTATTATGAGGTTTCAGACGAAGCGCTCTTTCATAGAAAAGGATCGCCTTGCCGATTTCCCCCTGACGGAAATATAGATTTCCATAATTATAAAATTCTCTGAACGATGGTTTTTCGTCTTCTGCGAGCGAGAGCATCGTATCCATAGCGCGCAAAGCCTCGCTATATTGCTGATTGTCGTAAGCTATTTGGAATGTCTTGGAAAGCTCTTTATATTGCGTTGTTTCTCGTACAGACTCTCTACAACTCAACAACAAAAAAGGAATAACTCCAATAATGAGATAATGTAATCTTTTCATGCTTTTCGCCTTTCTAACTCAATTACAAAATGCTTCGTTTCATTCAGCAATACATGGGGATCCACCGAGGATGTGGCCTGAGAGAAAGCTATACTCTCACAGAATTGGATATGTTCTAATAGTCGGTCGGTAAAAGACGCTTCATAGCCTTTTTCCAAAAGCTTTTCTTTGAGAGTAGCACGATTGAGTCGGTGGGCGGGAATGGTCAGTTTATCAGACAAATACTTATAAACGACGGACGATAGATGACTATACACATATTGCGTATCGCCTTCTTGGATTTTTTTCTCTAATTCGCTAAAGATATTATGGATTATTTTTCCGGCTTTTCTCCGTTTGGTCCCAACCACATCTGCTTTTCGATGCTGCGCCTTCGTGATAATGAAAAAGGCAAGAATAGCAAGAATAACAATAAGAATAATAGGGACCCACGCCCAAACACTTTTCATGAAGTAGGGAAATGTGGTACCATGCGCTGTAAAGGGTATAATATTGCCTATATCATTACCCGGCAAATCGCTATCGTTGCTACTTCCTGATACTCCCTCTCCCTTTTTTACAGAAAAAGTGATGGGTGCTGTCTTTTTTGTGATATACTTTCCCGTAGCAGGATTGAGAAAACTGAATTCGATAGGAGGGATAGTATACTTTCCTGTATTGTGTGGGAGAATATTATACTCAAATATTTTTTTCCCCTGAATATTGTCCGATACGGCATCAACAATGAAATTGCTTTTTGTATCGTATTTTTCAAAATTCTCAGGGAATTGGACCTCTGGTTCAGCTACAAGTTTGATGTTTCCACTTCCTTCTATTGTCACTTGTAGCGTAGCGATCTCTCCGGTATGGATATTTTCAGGATCACTTATTTCAGCATTTATTGTAAAATCTCCTACAGCATTTGAGAACGAAGAGGGGGCGCCGGCAGGGAATGGTTTGACCTCCATGGGAAGGGCGGGGGAGTGAATAGAGCGCTCTACCATAGGAATTGAGGACATACCGAAGAAACTATCAATGTCGTCAATTTCTTGTTCGACGACTGCTTGTATGGTAAAGTCCCCTGCAGGAATAGTGAGTTGTCCGCTGCTCTGTGGGAAGATGAGCGTTTTCTTCAACACGGCTGTATAATAGTTCTGTCCGTTGTAATGCTCTAATTCCAACTGCCCCATATTGGCTATAGGCGCATCCTCTTCGATGAAACCCTCTGGCTCAGGGAATTTCACTTTTTCAAATTGTATTCGATCTGTCTTGGAGTACAATTTGAATACAATCAATGAGGGCTCTTGAAGAAAGACACTCTTTTTTGATGGAATCGCACGGATGAAAATATCATTTTTACCTAAGCCTTGGGCTTTTTCACTGGCAGAACCTCTTTTTGTATCGGCGGGAAGTACTTTGATCGTAACGGGTTTGCTATGATATTTTTTTCCATTAACAACGATTGAGGCAGAGCCTATGTGTACCGAACCCTCGCCTTGAGCCATGAACGTGCCAGTATAGGTAAGACTCTTTTTCCCGTTTATAGACATCCTAGAAACCGCATTTTCGGGCGGAAAAAGAATGTTTAGACCGTCAAAGTTTGGTGGACTAAAGTGAGTTCCATCTGCATTTTTTAGTGTAAAGCGGATCTGAAACTGCTCATTTTTTGCAACGGATGAGGGGGCCTCCGCTATAAAAGATATTTGTGCTGACAAAGATAATGTACAAACGAGGCACAAACATATGGAAAGCAGAAGAGGCCAGAATCTAGCTTCTATAGCCATTTTTTCTTTTTGAAATGAACCGATCTCTTGAGTATTGGTTACCATTTTTTTCTATGTTTATCGTTGGGATCCTCTTGATTTTCCTGATTGCGTTGTCTTATTTCATATTTTTGACGCGTCTTGTCGTCGTCTTGCTGGTAGCTATCAAGAATTTGTTTAGCCGTTTTGGGGTCCAACTGGGTAGGGTTTTGTTTTTGAGGGTTGGGATTATCTTGAGGATTTGGTTTAGGTTCTTGATCTGGTTGCTGCTGTTGCTGCTGTTGCTGCTGTTGTTGTTGCTGTTGTTGTTGCTGGGGTGTATCTTTATCTCTTAATTTTAGTGCAAGAGCTAGATTGTAGCGAGTAGAGTCGTCTGTAGGACGGATTCGAAGCGATTGTTTATAACTCTCTATGGCGTTGTTGTAGTCTTTTTGGCTCATGTATGAGTTACCAAGATTATGGAAAACGTCTGCAATTTGGCCTAAATCGAGATCGCCTTTTTGCAGGTCGATCTTTTTATATGATTCGACTGCTTCTGCATATTTTTTTTGCTTGTATAAGGCATTTCCTAAACCATAATGAGCCCTATTTTCGCTAGGGTCCTTTTGCAAAATATTGCGATAGATGCCTTCGGACTCTATGTAGTGCTTATCATTTATTGCTTTTATTCCTTCGCGAAGAAGTTTTCGATTATTCTCTTGTGCGTACCCAGAATAGGAAAACAAGGGGAACAACAGCAAAAAGAGGAATATTTGTTCTGCACACTTTCTCATTTTCTGTCGAACAGGTTAATACGACTGAATATTTTATTTTTTCGAAACAGGATAAATTGCATAAGTACGAGGATTATACATGCTACAGCTACAAACCATCCATATAACTCTTCTTGTTCATCGACGTTAGACCCCATAACATCTTGGGGAAGTTTGTGTAGCTCTCTTACAATATGTCGGGACAGCGTGGAAATATTGCTCCCTGAAAAAGATAGACCTTTTCCTGCTTCAGTGATTTTTACTGTTACCTCGCTATTGGCCTTACTTAAGACTGTTTTTCCTTCTTCATCTTTTAGGTAGCCATTTTCTACAGGTATAGGGGCTCCCGATGCACTACCTGTAGTCACGGCATATATCTTTATCCCTTTTGCTGCAGCTTCTTTTGCAGCTTCAATAGCATCAGACTCGTGGTTTTCGCCATCGGTGAAAAGGATGATGGCTTTTCCTACACCCTTTTTATCCGAAAAGGCTTTTACGGCTTCGTTGATAGCTGGTCCGATAGCAGTCCCTTGGTTAGAGAGCATTCCAGGATCACATTCTGCGACGAGACTTTTGGCCGTATGCAAGTCCGTTGTAATGGGTAGATGTGTATACGCATTGCCGGCAAAGACGACTAGTCCCACCTTGCTCGGACCGATGCGATCAATGATCTGTTGGATAGACAACTTTGCAAAGCCCAAACGATTGGGCTTAAGATCAGTCGCAAGCATAGAATTGGAAATATCCAGTAGCATGACACACTCGATACCTTTTTGGTCGCTGGGGACATCTTTTTTTAGTATTAGCTGAGGACGGGCTAAGCTTATTATTAGCAATACCAAAACGACCAAATTCAAGAAATTGCGGATAATCCGGTGGAGAGTACTTGTATCGGGTTTTAAAGCCTTCAGCAGAGAGACATCTGCATAGCGTCTTTCATTGGCTCTCCGCTTCCATTGCCCGTAGAGCAATAGCAGCAGTAGCGGGATAAGCAGCAATAAAAGGTAAAAATATTGAGGGTTGGCAAATGTCATAATGGAGAATCTTTATGGATTGGTTCTGAGGATCGTGCTTCTTAGTAGTAGAGCTATAAAGAGCAAGAGCAACGCGAAAATGACCCAATTGAGATATAACTCATGGTAGGCCTGAAAGTTCTTAGATATTAAACGACTTTTCTCTAATTGGTCGATTTCTTTGTATATCTCTATTAGGCTTTTATTATCTACGGCACGGTAGTACTTGCCGTCAGTCATTGAGGCTATTGTCTTTAATGATGCTTCATCTATCTCAACCGGAACATTTTGTACTTGTGTACCAAAAGCGGTCTGAAAGGGGAAGGGCGCCTCGCCACGTGTACCCACTGCTATTGTGTAGATGCGTATTCCTAGGGTTGATGCTATATTGGCTGCCGTAACAGGAGAAATGCTTCCTATGTTATTTGTACCATCGGTCAGAAGAACGATAATCTTGCTCTTGGCACGGCTCGATTGCAATCGATTACATGCTGTGGCAATACCTAATCCGATGGCAGTGCCATCCTCAAGGTTGCCCAACGATACACCTTGAAGGCGCGAAAGAAGCGTACTATGATCTGTCGTGAGAGGACAGCGCGTAAAGCTCTCTCCCGAAAAAACAACTAATCCAATATTATCGTTTGGTCTATCGGCAATGAATGTTGATGCAACAGCTTTTGCCGCCTCAAATCTGTTGGGTTCTAGATCCATAGCAAGCATGCTGCCACTAGCGTCTAATGCAAGCATGATATCTATCCCTTCGATTTTCTTCTCATTGAAACTATCGGTGTTTCTGGGACGAGCCAGTGCTATGATAAGGAATGCTAAGGCTATCATTTCCAAGGAAAAAGGCAGGTGACGCATGTATACTCTCCAGCCCCCCCTCTTGAGATGGGCAATCGTAGGCAACGTTAGGGTGGCATGCCTTCTTCGCAATGCAATGATGTAGAAGACTATCAAAAAAGGGATAGCCAACAGCAACCATAGTAATTGTGGATAGAGAAACGTACTCATTTTTGATCCTCCTCTTTAGTGATATGAGTATCCCATATTTTTTGAGCCATTTCCAGTATATGTAGCTTGTCTTTTGAGGCTACTGTTTCGTCATACACATAATCTGCATATTTCGACATAAGCGTCCTATAGGAGACCTCTTCCAGAAGCGAGGTGATCGAAATGCTGTGTGCAAAGAGGCTCTTCTTATAGGTGTCTATCAATTGGTAGGGAGTCATTTTCATTGCTTCTGGGAAAATAGCTTCGTGAGACAAGAAAGTCCTCCAGTAGGTATCTAATTTTGTGTAATAGGTATTGTCGCCTATGCCTCTAGGCAAAGATTCTAACTCTTTGCGGAGTCTTTCCATAGGAGAGAGTTCGTTTCGTGAGGGACTTGGAGAGGTATTATGTCGCTTAGATAACCATCTTTTCTTAAGATACCGGTATAGAAAGAAACTGCCCAGCAATAAGCATATCGCTAATAACCAAGGTAATGCCAGCAGAAAAATCTCTCGCCATGTATAGGGTAGGGACCAAATCTCTTTTATATCACTGAAATTATTCGGATGCTCAATGTCTACTTTGGGCATTACGACCTTTAAATATAAAGGGTCGGCAAAAAATTGCTGATTGCCCACTCTTACACCGAATGCTGGAATTTCTACCAGAGTAGAGTCAAACGATGTTACTGCCATTTCAGCGGTAATCTCTTTGACCGTGGCGTTAATGTCGACGGTGTCTTTAATTACAAATGAAAGAGCTTCAGCTCGTTGAAGAGCTGTGTCTGGGGGCACTATCAGAAAGGTGTTATTGAGGTCAGAGGTGCGAATCTTAAGCGTTATCAAAGCTTGTTCCCCAATATAAATCTCTGCAGGATCTATTTTCGTTGAAATACTCACATCTTGTGCTGTGAGCTGTACTGAAAGTGCAAAGAGCAAAGAAAGAAAGAGTGGCGCTTTCCTCCAAACGAAAGAACTCCTTAAAAAAGGATATGTCAACGTATTCATCGGTTTAAAAAAAGACGTATCAGAGGCTTTACAAAATCTTCTCCTGTAGCACTTTCCACAAAGTCGATGCCGTATTGTTTAAAAAGATGACGTGTTTCAGCTATAGATTGCTCAAATCGGAGCGCATATTGCTGTCTAACTTTTTTACGGTTTGTATCGATCCATTTTGTATGACCGGTTTCAGGATCTTTAAATTGCACAAGTCCCATCGGGAGCATATTCTGCTCTCGTCTATCGTACACGACAATGGCTGAAAGGTCATGTTTTAATGCAACCATTTTTAGAGCCTGAGTAAAAGACGTGTTGTCTGTAGACAGGAAAATATCACTGATAAAAAAGGCTGTCGAGCGTTTCTTCATCACCCGATTTAAGAAAGTAAGAGCTTCTTCTGGAGCAGTCCCTTTTGCCTGGGGTGTGAAGGATAATATTTCTCGAATGATATAGAGTATGTGGCGTTTTCCCTTAGCAGGGGGGATATATTTTTCGACCCGATCTGTAAAAAGGATAACGCCTACTTTATCCTTATTTTCGATAGCACTGAAAGCTACTGTCGCTGCTAACTCCGCAACGAGTGTGCGTTTAGTCTCCTTGTCTGTACCAAAGTTTAGACTAGCAGACATATCTATGAGCAGCATTACGGTGAGTTCACGCTCTTCTTCAAAAACTTTGACATAAGTCCTGTTATGTCGCGCAGTAACATTCCAGTCGATGTCGCGAACGTCGTCGCCAGGTTGATATTCTCTTACCTCACTGAAAGCCATCCCTTTCCCCTTAAAGGCTGTTTTGTATTGACCCGCAAAAAGCTCTTGAGATAGGCCTTTCGCTTTGATTTCAATACGGCGGACTCTCTTGAGAAGATCGGATGTATTCACTGTCGGAGAATGAGGATCTGTAGAAGCGCGCATAGCGAAGAAATTATCAGCGGACGTCTATATTATCTATGATCTGGGTAATAAGATGATCGCTCGTTAGTTCATTGGCTTCGGCTTCGTAGCTTAGACCTATCCTGTGGCGGAGTACATCGTGGGCTACAAAACGAACGTCTTCAGGAATTACGAAAGAGCGTCCATTGATGAAGGCATAGGCTCTTGCAGCCAACGTGAGGCTGATCGACGCACGAGGGGATGCCCCATAGCGCAGCATAGAGGTCATATTGGTTAGCCCGACTTTTTCCGGTGCACGTGTTGCAAATACAAGGTCCACAATATAGCGCTTCACTTTTTCGTCGACATTTACCGCACGTAAATATTCCCTTGTAGCCAATATCTGTGAAACATTAGTGACTGGGGATAGCGTTGGTAATGAAGCGCCCATATTCAGATCGATGATTTGAAGTTCTTCTTCTTTATTGGGATAGTCTACGACCACTTTCATCATAAAGCGATCTGCCTGAGCTTCCGGTAGAGTATAGGTTCCCTCCTGTTCGATAGGGTTTTGAGTGGCAAGCACCAAAAAAGGATTGGGTAGCTTGTAGGTATGCTCTCCTATTGTTACCTGATGCTCTTGCATAGCTTCTAATAGTGCACTCTGCACTTTTGCAGGAGCACGGTTGATTTCATCTGCAAGTACAAAGTGGGCAAATACGGGCCCTTTTTTAGCCACAAACTCTTCAGTAGTACGGCTATATATAAGTGTCCCCACAACATCGGCAGGCAAAAGATCGGGAGTAAACTGTATACGACTAAAATCGGCTTCTACGAGCTGAGCAAGCCCCTTTATAGCAAGCGTCTTTGCTAGTCCAGGAACACCCTCTAAGAGGATATGACCATCGGTAAGGAGTCCGATAAGTAGAGCATCTAAGAGATGCTCTTGCCCTATGATTGTTTTGTGTAATCCTTCTCGTATGGCTCTGATCCTTTGGCTATGTTCTGTGATTTTTTCGTTTAGTTCTTGCTGACTTATTTGTGTTTCCATATGCTTGTCAATAGCTCTATACTGGTACGTGTTTGTAGTGTGTATAGTATACACTACGCAAAAATACAAAAAAAAAGAGACCTAATCAATAGTCTATGCCTACAGTAGAATAATGAAAGACTCCTGTGAATAAGACGATATAGTGCTGCTTTTGTTGCAGTATATTCGTTGATATCTTCTCAGATTAAATCCTTTTCTCGAAGTAAGGCTATCAAGTCCAGAGCATCTCCGTTAGCGGGAAAAGGAATAATATCTGGGTGTTTCTTCCACCAAGTCATTTGTTGGCGGGCGTATATACGTGTTTTCTTTTGAATGAGTCGGATGGCTTGCTGTAAACTGCGTGCTGCAGGAGAAAGATCTTGGAATTGAATCGCTGGTAGTACGTTAGAGCCTATTTTTCTCCATAGTTCGCTTTGCGCTTCATTCAATGCATCGTAATCAAATCCTTGGGAGAAAAGAGCAAAAATTTCTTTATAACCGATCGTGTTTAGAGCGTTTAAGTGTCGGTAAGGGTACAGAGCCCATGCTTCTGCTAGCCATCCATCTTTAAACATTTGTAAGGTGCGAAGATTGATCCGTTGCCAGAGCTCTTCGCGTGGTCTTTCAACGAGTATTTTTATCACATCGAAAGATCTTTTTTGTGGCGTTCCTTTCCAATAGGAAGACAAGGGCGCTCCGCTACTGTAGTATACTTCTAGTCCATGCAGTACGCGCTTGTAGTTGTTGTGATCCACATGATTGTAGTATGGAAGATCGATTGTTTTGAGTTCGGACAATAGAGATACAAGTCCTTCTTCTTGCCATCTTTTTTGTAGTTCCTCCCGAATTTCACTCCTTATACTAGGAATTTCATCGAGCCCTTTAACTATCGCATCTACATAGAGCATAGATCCCCCGCTAAGAAGAGCATATTGTGAAGTAGGAAAAACCCGATTTTCAAGAAGATTGATCACTTCATCTTCATACTGCGCTACAGAATAGGTATCAAATATAGAAGCCGTGCCTACCATATAGTGCGTTGCCAAACTCCGTTCCAGAGGTGTCGGCATCGCTGTTCCAATGGGTAATTCTCGGTACAACTGACGAGAGTCTGCAGATATGATGGGGCATTTAAGACGCTGGGAGAGTGCTATAGATAAGGAGGTCTTACCTACCCCTGTAGGTCCAACTAGTACGATGAGTTTTCCCTTGGACACTGTAATCGCTAATCGTTAATAATCCATATCTTCATCGATGAAGATATCGTCTTCAAAAACATCGTCATCGGTATAATCCTCAAAATCCCTTTCGCCGTTTTCTTCTATGAAAGGATCTCCTTCAAATTCATTCATCGATAATATTGCCATATCTCTATTATCTTGAATTTTAGGAGGGGTACCTTTTACGACTGAAATGATACCTTGTTGCTGCGCATTATTTTCTACTAAGGTGTCAATACAAGTAATCTCGAATCCTTTCTCTTGAAAAAAATCGTATATGAAAAGTAGGTGCAACTCTTTTTCATGGATACTATTCATCAGTTCTTCCACAGTACAATCTTTCATCAGTTTCTGCTTCTGAGAAGAGAATTCATCAAGAAAAAGATCGTCTGAAAGAAGAGTCAGATACGGGTGTCCTTCACTATCACAGAGAAGCAAACTACCGATCATATCCTCTTCATACTGGCACGCTTGGCGTATGGCGTCATATAGTTCGTACGAGGAGGAACTTGTAGGAACTTGTAAAAGGATGTGTAGATCGCTTTCTTTCGAAGGGTCCGTCACAAGGAGTTGATAATAGTTCATGGTTAGATATTCCGATTGGCAATAAGATTGAGGAATTCGTCTCTAGTGCTTTTGTGTTCGAAGGCCCCTGTAAAATCGCTTGTCGTAGTAACGGAATTTTGTTTTTCGACACCACGCATTTGCATACACATGTGTCTTGCTTCGATCACTACAATCACACCAAGGGGCTTAAGCGTTTCTTGAATACATTCCTTGATTTGAGTTGTAAGGCGTTCCTGCACCTGTAACCGGCGAGCAAAAATCTCTACCACGCGGGGGATCTTACTGAGACCTGTAATGTATTTATCAGGGATGTATCCTACGTGAGCTTTCCCATAAAAAGGAAGCATATGATGCTCGCAAAGAGAAAAAAAGTCGATATCTCGTACAATGACCATTTGACTATAATCTTCTCTAAAAATAGCTGATCGCAATACTTCTTTTGGATCTTGTCTGTATCCTTTCGTTAAGGTCCTAAGCGACTTAGCTACTCTATAAGGTGTTCTAACGAGTCCTTCTCTATCAGGGTCTTCCCCTAGAAGTTCAAGGATACGATGATTAATATCCATCAATTCTTGGAAATCTTCCTTAGAGAGTTGGGACGAGGACGCGCCTTCCAATATTTCTTCCGGTGTCATTATTGGTTACTTATCTTACTAAACGGTAAATGTATATTATCGTATATTATCTCGAACGATATAAAGCTCACTTGCTATATGAGGTAGCGATGTCTTTAATTCTCCCAAGGCTACCCTGGCATCTTCAATTGTTTCAAAGTCACCAACTAGCAAACGCCAAAAGGGTGCTTTATAAGTGATGTAGCAGGGCGTATTGTTAAGCATTTGGTGTATTTTTTCAGCTCTTCGGTATGCTTCTTGCTTGCTCGTAGGCAAGTTGCCATTATAGGCCTGAATACGATACCCTGTAGATAGCGCTATTGCCTCTCCGCTATCGAGTCCGATGAGAGCTCTTTTAGAGGTTTTTCCGATAAGCGCACGGATATGGGCGGGCTGGTGAATAATAATCCTTCCTTCGTTTTTTCCTTCTGCTGAGAGAGCTTCAAAGATGTCGTTGGGAAGGGCTTTAACCCCTTGAGCCTTAGCTTGATGAGGAACTAGTGAAAACAAAGAAGTTAGCAGTCCTACAAGTAGATAAAGACGCAATCGAGTTTGCTGTGTCGTGATCAACATATATCTATCTGGTCATTTGAAAGCTCTAATGATGGAAATAAACTTCTCGGCATCGAGACTTGCTCCACCAATGAGCCCTCCATCTATATCGCTTTCATTGAAAAGCGTTTCGGCATTGCTTGGATTACAGCTTCCTCCGTACAAGATAGAGGTATTATTCGCAATATCGGAGCCATATTTTTTTTCTACCATATTACGGATAAATTTGTGCATTTCATTGGCTTCTTGAGGTGTTGCCGTTTTACCTGTTCCAATGGCCCATACAGGTTCGTAAGCTAGTATAATACCTGTAAACTCCTCACTACTTAATGCAAAGAGTCCTTTTTCCAATTGCTCTTGTACTACATCAAAGTGTTTGTTGCTATTCCGATCTTCGAGCTGTTCGCCTACACAGAAAATAGGCGTCAATCTGTGCAAAAGAGCTTGACGTACTTTTTCCAATAGTATCTCGTGCGTTTCACCGTGGTATGCACGGCGTTCACTATGTCCGATAATAGTGTGGCTGGCACCTGCAGATGCCACCATTTCTGCTGAAACGTCTCCTGTATAGGCTCCTTTGTTGTGCTGTGCTACATCTTGAGCTGACAAGGCTATAAGCTTGCTATCCGTAAATGCTCCAAGAGAAGACAAATGAATGAAGGGTGGGGCTATAATCACTTGGCACTGAGGTTGTTCCTCACACAGAATTGTCTGTATATCTTTTACTAATTGGATGCCCTCGGGAAGCGTTTTGTTCATCTTCCAGTTGCCAGCTACGATGTGTTGTCTCATATTTTTGTTCGGTTAAAAGGTTGTGGGTAATAAGGTATTTAGTCGATTTGTCGTTTATATTCGGGAGACACTAATAACCCTACAAGCGTAATTAATATCCATACCACAAGTGGAAGTGTACGTAGCAAATAAGGTTCGTGCCGCGGAGGATTGTTGAAGGTCGCACGCACAAAAGTCTGTATATCTGGCTCTTTTAACAGATCTTTTGCGTTGATTTTCGCATGAATTCGACCATTTTTTATGAATATGATAGAGGGGTTTCCCCTTACCATAGTCTTACACGTCGTTGCATCGAGTAGGAGCGTGGGATAAAGTGCATGGGTCGCATTTTTCCATCGTCCCGTCGTTGCAGGGCTACTACCAGATATACCGTAGCAGAGAATGCCATTTGTTTGTGCTACTTCATACAGTGTATTTAGCTCAGGAACTACTCTTTTGGAGGCTTTTTCCCAGTTGGGACTAACTATCCATAGCATGTCAGTGGATGTGTTGCGCAGCAGCTGCTCGGTAATGTCGTGTGATCCTTCAAATAGTGCAAAATCGGTTACGGGAGGGCGATAGCCCACTTGTTTAATCGTTTCCTTACGCTCCACAAAAGTCCAGCTTTCATCTGGAAGATTTTCCATGGAGAAGCTTTTCTTTTCGCCATTTTTTTCATAGATAAACTCGTAAGTTATGACATCTGCAGGAGCGCCTTCTGGTACTAATACCAAATCGGAAAGTTTGCTATCGACTCTAAACGGACGAAAATCGATCATGGGTAAATGATTCTTATTCTGCCACGTGAAAAAGGAAAAGCTGACGATTGCTAGTAGCACTAACGTATATTGTATATAGATAGATTTATAGGCCCCTTGAGCAAGACGATGAGTGCGTAAAAAAAGAACAGACAACGCCAATAAAAAGATATTTTTGCAAAACGTCTGTAAGTTGGTCAGTTTAATAGCGTCTCCGAAGCATCCGCACTCCTTGACGGGATCGTATAGTAAGGAATAGAGGGTAAGAATCGTGAAGAAAAGAAGAAAACAGAAGGTCGATATAGCGGTGAGCCGCTTCCATACTCCAATAAGTAGACAGGCCCCTACAAGAAATTCGCAGAAGATCAGTAGTATCCCTAAAGCCATACTCCATGAGGATAGGCTGCTCCATCCAAAGGCATAGAGGTATTCAGACACTTTTATGGCTGTGCCCTCGGGATCTATAGCTTTGACTATACTGGAAAATAGGAATGTCGCTGCAAGGATAATGCGAGCAACTTCTGTAATATAAATCTTGATTTTGGGTGCTGCTATCATCGATAAACAATCGTATTAGAGGGTATTTCAGATCGTTTCCGACAAGCGGATGAGCGAGAAAAGAGCGTAATTGATAATATCTTGGTAGTTGGCCGGGATACCTTCAGAGACGACCGTTTTACCTTCAAGATCTTCTATTTGCTTGATACGTAAAATCTTCGAAAGAATAAGATCCGTAAAAGAACTCAAACGCATCGAACGCCAAGCTTCTCCATAGTCATGATTCTTTTTGATCATCAGATCTTTTGTCGCTTCGGCATATCTGTCATAAAGTTCGAGTGCCTGTTGGTTGGATATGTCGATTTTTTCGGTAACAGGCATATTGCTTTGAATTAAGCCTATAATCCCATAATTGACAATGCCGATATATTCTTCTTCGATAGAGTCTTCGATGAGCGATTTACCGATTTGTTCGATATTTCTTATGCGCAGAATCTTGATATACAATTGATCTGTAAGCGACGAAAGACGCAGTATACGCCATGCAGGCTCGTAGTCGTGAAGTTTTTTTGCAAAAAGATCACGGCATTTTTTCAGTTGCTCCTCGTACTGAAGTAGAGTCTGTTGAATATTGACTTCCAGCATACGTCAAATATAGTATATTATTTTGAATTAGTGCTTTGTTGACGGCTTTTTCTTCTCGGAGCAGGCTTTTTATCCGGCACTAAGGCAAGGTCGATTACTTCATGTATATCTTTTACATAATGGAATGTGAGGCCTTGCACATAGATCTCTTGAATCTCTTCGATATTCTTTTTGTTTTCCTCAGACAATATGATATCCGTAATACCAGCACGTTTTGCAGCAAGAATTTTTTCTTTTATCCCGCCTACGGGAAGCACACGGCCTCTTAGGGTCATTTCGCCAGTCATAGCAATTCGTGGCTTGACCGTACGTTTACTGAGTGCAGACAAAATACTCGTTACCATAGTGATGCCAGCGCTAGGCCCATCCTTGGGAATTGCGCCTTCTGGCACATGAAGGTGGAGTGCGATATCTTTGAAAAGATCTTCCTCTAGGTTAAAGTCGTGCATATGTGCTCGAATATAGTCTAAGGCGATCGAAGCACTCTCTTTCATTACATTGCCCAAGTTTCCCGTTAATGTCATCTGCCCCTCTTTCCCTTTGTGGATGCTGGTCTCGATGTAGAGGATCTCTCCGCCAACACTGGTCCATGCTAATCCTGTAACGACACCACAGTAATTCCCTTTGATGTATTCTTCAGGGGTAAATTTGTCTACGCCTAGAAACTCTTTAACCTCTTTTTTTGTGATTCTTTTTTTACCCGGGCCCCATTCCTCGGCAGCTATTTTACGAGCAACCTTTCGGCAGATAGAGGCAATGTTTTTTTCTAATTGTCTTACACCGCTTTCGCGCGTGTATCCTTCGATAATCATACGAAGTACGTCTGCGGGGAAAGATAGCCGATCGGCCGTTAAGCCATGCTCGTTTAACTGTTTCGGTACAAGATGCCGAGTGGCTATTTCAATTTTCTCTTCTACGATATAGCCAGAAACTTGGATGAGTTCCATACGGTCTAGCAAGGGGTGTGATATCGTGTTGAGCGTATTGGCCGTAGCGATAAAAAGCACGTTGCTTAGGTCATAATCGATATCGATGTAGTTGTCGTGAAAAGTTTTATTTTGTTCTGGGTCGAGTACTTCCAACAACGCACTTGACGGGTCGCCTTTATAGTCGCTGTCTATTTTATCTATTTCATCGAGTACCACGACTGGATTGGAGCTACCGGCACGTTTGATGCTTTGTATGATGCGTCCAGGCATAGCTCCTATATAAGTACGGCGATGCCCTCGTATCTCTGCCTCATCGTGAACACCACCTAAAGAGATGCGCACGTATTTACGTCCAAGAGCGTCAGCGATACTTTTACCAAGCGATGTTTTACCTACACCAGGAGGCCCCCAAAGGCACAAAATGGGGGACTTCATATCTCCTCTCAATTTGATTACGGCCAAGTGCTCTATGATGCGCTCCTTTATTTTATCTAATCCGTAGTGGTCATGATCCAATACTTTCTGAGCATTGTTTAAGTCCAGATTGTCTACGGTAGATTCGTTCCATGGAAGATCTAAAAGCGTCTCCAGATATTGGTATTGTATCGCATAGTCTGGACTCTGAGGGTTGAGATGGCTCAGTTTCTTAAGTTCTTTGTCGAAAACCGCACGTACATCAGCACTCCATTTCTTTTTGTTTGCAGCAGTTTCAAACTCTTCGATATCGGGGTTCCCATTGTCGTCTCGTCCGAGTTCCTGCTGAATCATACGTATTTGCTGAGTGAGGAAGTACTCTTTTTGCTGCTGATCGATTTCTTCTCTTGTCTTGCTACGGATTTTATTCTTAAGATTTTGCATTTCAAGGGCTTCTTGAAGATATACGATGGTCTTCATGGCTCGCTCCTTGAGATGCGTAATAGATAATAGCTCCTGTTTATAAGTGTCTTTGAGAGGAAGAATGGAAGACGAAAAATTGACAATAAAACGCGGGTCGTCCGTTTCACGAAACGGTTGCAGCATATTATTGGGGAAATTCTCCACAGAGGTCTCTATGAAATTGATCGTCAGCTCTTGCAAGGTCTGGATAAGCGCTACAAATTCTGCGCTTTTCTTTGATCGTGGTAAGATTTCTTCTGATAGCGTGATATTGACGAGGTCTACAGGCTTTGTTTTTCTGAAAGAGGTAATTTCAACACGTTCTAAGCCGCACACCATTATAGCAGGAGTAGCGTCGTTTTCTGCAGAAAACTCTACTAACCGAGCAACTTCGCATAAGATACCATATTTAAAAATATCGTCTAAAGATGTAATGGCGTTTGTCTGATGCTTTCTAGATCCTATTACTATGTATTTTGGCGTGGGATCCTCCTTTGATGTTTTAATTGCCTGATATACATCCGCATCTTTAATAGCTAAGGGGTAGGCTAAACGAGGAAAGGCAATTTCACCATTGACTTCAAGAAAAGGAAATTCTTGCTCTTCGACCAATTTCTTTACGCTATTGGTCATTGTATCCAGAGGAGGCAATGGTATCGGAGAAAGCATATGAGCGACGGACTTGTTCATTGTTTTCTTATTATTTATATCCCAGGGTATTTCGTCAATATTCTTGTTCATTTCAACTGTAATTTTCCTATAGGAGGTTGATTCCTTATTGATAAAACGCTCTTTACATCTGTGTATGAATAACATTACACATACTCGTTAAGGGATAGGAATAAACCTCTCATATTACGTAAACAATCAAGATAGACGATAGGTTCATTTTTAGTGAGACTTTTCTAAATACAGATTGTGTTTCACCACTTTTTTCCTTCATGAGCAATATACTTTGTTGATGTATCGCTCTACGTTACCCCTTTTACCTATAAGAATAGATCGTACGAAAATTGCGATTTAGACGAGAATAGTTTTTTTCTCCGATCGGGATCCGATTTTGCTTCGATCAGGATCGAAAAAAATAATCATTCATAATCTATTTGTTAACTCTACGAGATCGAAAATGACAGCATCTTTCTTCATCATTTACAGAACCATACGATTTATAAAAGTATCCCCACAGTGATCCTATTTCATATAGAGCGAGGCTTCTCTTTTTCTTCATACAAAAAAGGGCAACTACATACATGCAGTTGCCCCAAATCTAAATATGAAAAGTGAAATAATGGTTGCGCTTAGCTATTTTTCATCTCTATAGGATTATTTTCTACTACGCTGGCTGGTATTGTCCATTCGGCTTTAGCCATACGCACATAGCTACCATAACGGTATTTGGCAGCATCCAGGGAAGCTTGCGCTAATTCTTCCGCTTCAGTGGGGAACTGCTTGTATAGAGATGTATAGCGAACTTCACGTTTCAAGAAGTCTTTGAATAGATCCCAATTGGGCTCCTTACTATCCATTTGGAAGGGGTTCTTACCCTCTTCGGCAAGTGTGGGATTATAGCGCCAGAGATGCCAGTAGCCGCATTCCACAGCTGCTTTTTCTTCCATTTGAGCCATACCCATACCTCCTTTTATACCGTGTGATATACAGGGAGAGTAGGCGATAATCAGAGAAGGTCCATCATAGGCTTCAGCCTCGCGAAGGGCTTTGAGCGTTTGAGCTTGATTAGCTCCCATAGCGATCTGTGCTACGTATACATAGCCATAGGTTGTAGCGATCATACCCAAGTCTTTTTTACGAACACGTTTACCGCCAGCTGCAAATTTGGCAATAGCTCCTACAGGTGTACTCTTAGAACTCTGCCCACCGGTATTAGAGTAGACCTCAGTATCAAGGACTAAAATATTGACATTGGCGCCAGTCGCTATGACATGATCGAGACCGCCATAGCCGATGTCGTATGCCCATCCATCACCACCAATGATCCATTGAGAACTCTTTACAAAGTAGTGTTTGAGCTCTCTAAGGGTAGCCGTATCTTCGTCCTTTTCCTCGTCTAATATGGGCAGTATCAAATCGCTGAGTCGGCGGCTTTCGGCACCATCCTCAAACTTTTCTACCCACTCATTGAGTAGTTCAGAGAGTACGCCATCCACTTTCTTTTCTTCTAAAAGGCTAGCTACAGTACCTTTCAGGCGTTCGCGTAGTGTCTTAGAAGCTAAAAGCATCCCATAGCCAAATTCGGCGTTGTCTTCAAAGAGTGAGTTGGCCCATGCTGGTCCGTGTCCGTTAGCATCTACGGTATAGGCTGTGGTAGGTGCGGAAGAACTGTAAATAGAAGAGCATCCCGTAGCATTCGCAACGATCTGACGATCGCCAAAGAGCTGTGTAACTAGCTTCACGTATGGCGTTTCACCGCATCCAGAGCATGCACCACTGTACTGGAATAAAGGCTGTGCAAACTGAGAATTCTTGACGTTGGCAAATTTGTCTACAAGATGAGCTTTATTGGTTACTTCAAACTCCATCTTATCCCAGTTCACTTGCTCCTTGCGAACTTCATCGGAAAGGGGAACCATCTGGAGGGCTTTACCATTTTTGTTTCCTGGGCATACATTTACGCAGTTAGAGCATCCTAAGCAGTCCAATACATTAACTTGCATACGGAACCCTAGATTGGCCTCTTTTAGACCCTTACCCATAGCGACAATTGTTTGTACGCCAGTAGCTGCTTTTTCACTTTCATCAAGCAGGAACGGACGGATTGTAGCGTGAGGGCAAACATAGGCACATTGGTTACACTGAATACAGTTGTCGGCAATCCATTCAGGAACGAAGGCCGCAACCCCACGTTTTTCACTAGCGCTTGTACCGGTATCCCAAGTTCCATCTTCACGGCCTTGGAAAACAGATACGGGTAGGTCGTCTCCCTTTTGTGCATTAACGGTACGAACCACTTTACGGATAAATTCAGTATCATGTTCGTGCAGCGTTTCTTTATCGTCTTCCAGGTGTATCCATTCCTCTTTTACGGGAATTTCCATCACTTCAGCACCGCGATCTACAGCCATGAAGTTTTTATTGACGATATCTTCTCCCTTTTTGCTATAGCTCTTGACAATGAATTTCTTCATTTGTTCCACAGCAAGATCATAGGGAATAACATTGGCAATCTTGAAAAAGGCTGATTGAAGGATCGTATTGGTACGGTTGCCAAGACCTATTTCTTGAGCGATAGCCGTAGCATTGATAGCATAAAAGCGGATGTTGTTTTTGGCTAAGTAGCGTTTCACATGATTGGGAAGATGATGCTCTATTTCATCTTTTTCCCATATTGCATTTAGCAGGAATGTTCCATTCTTCTTCAGGCCCTTCAGCACATCGTACATATGCAGATAAGCAGGCACGTGACAAGCTACAAAGTCGGGAGTTACGACCAAGTAGGTAGAGCGTATGGGCTTATCTCCAAAGCGAAGGTGAGATGCCGTGAAACCACCAGATTTTTTAGAGTCGTAGGCGAAATAAGCTTGACAATATTTTTCGGTGTTGTCGCCGATAATCTTTACAGAGTTCTTATTCGCTCCTACGGTACCATCGGCTCCTAGACCAAAGAATTTGGCTTCAACCATACCTTCTTCATCGAAGATAAGGTCTTCGGGTTGGGGTAGTGAAGTGAAGGTGACGTCGTCTACAATTCCGATAGTAAAGCCATCCTTTGGTTTGGGAAGCTCTAAGTTTTGGAATACGGAGAGAATCTGTGCAGGTGTGGTGTCTTTAGAAGAAAGACCGTAGCGGCCTCCTACAATAATGGGGCGATCTTCTTTGTCGTAGAATGCATTTTTAACGTCCAAATAAAGAGGTTCGCCCATTGCTCCAGGCTCTTTTGTGCGGTCAAGGACAGCGATACGTTTGACTGTCTTGGGCAAGGAGCCTAGGAAGTGATCGATACTGAACGGACGGTAGAGGTGTACCGCGAGTAGACCCACTTTTTTACCTTTAGCCACTTCGTAGTCTACCACTTCGCGGATACAGTCTGTTACTGAACCCATAGCGATAATAACGTTTTCAGCGTCTTCGGCACCATAGTAGTCAAATAGATGATACTGACGACCTGTAATTTCGGAAAGTTTATCCATGTATTCCTGTACTAACTCAGGAACTTTTAGATAGAAAGGATTTGATGCCTCTCTCGCTTGGAAGTAAATATCAGGATTCTGTGCCGTACCGCGGGTTACGGGTTTATTGGGATTCAATGCGCGATCGCGGAATTCTGCGAGTGCTTCCATATCGATAAGTGGACGCACGTCGTCATTGCTGAGGGCTTCAATTTTTTGTATTTCGTGTGATGTGCGGAAACCATCGAAGAAGTGAATGAATGGTACGCGGCTTTTTATAGCTACAAGGTGGGCAACAGCCGCAAGATCCATTACCTCTTGTACACTGCCTGTAACGAGCTGGGCAAGACCCGTCGCACGAGCACTCATTACATCTTGGTGGTCACCAAAAATGGATAGTGCTTGTGAGGCGAGAGCACGTGCAGATACGTGGTAAACACCTGGTAATAGTTCACCAGCGACTTTATACATATTGGGCAACATCAAAAGAAGGCCTTGTGATGCGGTAAAGGTGGTGGCTAATGCTCCTCCTTGCAAAGCTCCGTGCATAGCACCTGCAGCCCCTCCTTCACTTTGAAGCTCTTCTACCTTGAGTACCTCTCCAAAGACGTTTTTTCTTTTTTGTGCAGCCCACTCATCTACCAATTCAGCCATTGTGGAAGAGGGCGTAATCGGATAGATGGCAGCTACTTCACTAAACATATAAGCGACGTGTGCAGCAGCTGTATTGCCATCACAGGTCATCTTTTTTAATTGTGCCATAATCAGTTTTTTTCTTTCTTTAAGTCTCTCTTGTCGATATATTATTTAATAATCTGTATTCATAAAGGAGATATCTTTTCTTTTTAATAGAGAAAACCAAAAATCCATAGTGGAAGTACGTTGTCACGTCCAATGGTGATTTCGTTTACCGCATAGTAGCGGTCGCCACTGTAGCGTTCGGATCTGTTTTTATCAATTCTGAACTGATATTCTTCATTGACAATAAAATAAACACCACGGCGAGCAGGGGCCACCAAATGATTCTCTCCCGATACTTGGTTGCGGAAGAATGTAGGGAGTACACTACTCATCGTAGCACTTTCGGGATCGAACACATAGCAGAGATTACTATTCTCGAGCAGTACTTTGCTGGGTGTCTTTATCGTGGTCTGCCCCGACGCCGTACGCCGCTCTACGAGACTTAGCAGATGAGCATCGGCCATGGCTACGATGTAGTTGGTAACAGTACTTCTGCTTGTACCTATATTTTGTGCTAAGCGCGACACATTGACGGAGGTAGGAGCCTCTTGAGCAAGTAAGAAGAGTAGTTTCCTGAGTTTTGGTAGCAACCGTTGATCGAGGTTACGTATATACATAAGATCTACTTCTAGCATCATATTGATGTTTTTCAGTAGATTCTCACTGTAATTTCTATTTTCTAAAAATAGGGGATAATAGCCGTGGTGCAGATAGTCTTGCATCCAATTGCATGGGTTGATGCTTTCTAATACCGTGCGGCTGAAGTCTCTATGGTGACGGATAAGATCACTCCATGTGATGGTGGGGAGTGTGATATCGGTTTTTAGCTCTATAAACTCGCGTAAGGAAAGGCCTTTTAGGAAATAGCAGGTTCCAGGCATATCGCTTCCGTCGGATGCGCCTATAACCATGGAGCAAGTATAAATGATCTGAAGAGTAGGGTACTTCAGCATGCACTTTTCAAGGTCTTCTTTCCAATTTGGACATTTAAAGATCTGATCCAAGAGCAGAACATTGCCTCCATTAGCAACAAACTCTCCAGCAAAATCTGTAAGATTTTTGGTAGTAAATAAGAATTGATTGAGATTGACGTACAAGCAGTTTTTGTGGCTGCTCTTTTTTTTCTGTTCAGCCCAATCTAGCAAAAAAGTAGTCTTACCGATTCCTCGAGATCCAATAATACCGATGAGGCGGTCGTTTTCATTGATATTGTAAAACAACTGCCGAATGAGCGTCTTCCCCTTTGTGCGGAGTAAATAATCGTGCGTACGATAGAGCGTTTCCATAGAACACTACTTTCTTTATGGTGATACAAAAGTAATGAAAAAGATTTATATTGCAAAGAGCTCTTGTCAATTTAACCATAATTTAATACAGTTTGTTACCTGTTTCAGTCAAATATATCTTATCGTCTCCCCAATTATTAGTAGATTAAGGAGCGAATCTTGCAATCCTTATTGTATCTCCTGGGGTGTATGACCAAAAAAAGAGGTGAAATGCTTCACCTCTTTTTTTTTGGGGGGGGAGAATGTAAAACGGTGGCTAACTGAGCCCTTCAATAACGCCATCAACAATATCCATATGTACGGCTGCAGGGATTTTGGGAAGGCCAGGCATACGCATGATGTCTCCAGCGAGTACGACGATCATTCCAGCACCTTTGTTTATGACAATGTCGCTGACTTTAACCTCAAAATCTCTGACATCGCCATATGCTTTAGGATCAGTAGAAAATGAGTACTGGGTCTTAGCCATGCAGATGGGTAATTTTTCGAGTCCGATTTCTCTTATTTTCCGGATGACCCGTGTAGCTTGGCTGCTGTATGAAACGAATGAGGCGCCATAAATCTCTTTACAAAGTTTATTCACTTTTTCCTCTATCGTTTCGTTGAGATCGTAGGCGAAGTGAAGCGGTTCACTGGGTTTATTTTCAATGATGTCGACAACTTTCTGCGCTAAGTCTATGGCTCCTTCACCGCCTTGCATAAAGGCGTTATTTACAGCAAAAGATACCCCAAGATCTTGGCAATGCTTGTCGACCATGGCAATCTCTTCCTCGGAGTCAGAAGCATATTTGTTGAAGCAAACAACAACAGATTGTCCGAATTTACGCAGATTGTGAATATGTCTATCTAGGTTCGCCAAGCCCTTGCGTACGCCTTCCATATCGGGTTCATAGATATGCTCTTCGTTGACACCTCCGTGCATTTTTAATCCTGCTAAGGTCGCTACAAGAACGGTGAGTTTTGGCTGCAGACCAGCCATACGACACTTAATGTCAAAGAATTTTTCTGCGCCTAGGTCAGCGGCAAACCCCGCCTCTGTTATGGCATATTCACCATAAGAGAGAGCCATCTTGGTTGCTACAATACTATTGCATCCGTGGGCGATATTAGCAAAGGGGCCACCATGAACAAACGCTGCAGTATGCTCGGTCGTCTGTACGAGATTGGGCTTTATTGCATCTTTGAGCAGGATCGTAATAGCGCCTGCAACTCCTAGGTCTTTAACAGTAAAGGGTGTTCCATCTTTTTTGTATCCTAAGAGGATGTTCTCGATTCGTTCCTTGAGATCATTTATGTCGTTTGCCAGACAGAGTACGGCCATAAGTTCACTGGCAGCCGTGATATCAAATCCTGTTTCTGTCGTTACGCCATCGGAGCTTTTACCTAAGCCTGTGACAATATGTCTCAGGTTACGGTCGTTTACGTCTAGCACTCTCTTCCACAATATCTGTGACAGTCCCTCGCAGGAGTTTCTATTTTGATAGATATAGTTATCCAAAAGGGCTGTAATCATATTGTGAGCTGAAGTGATAGCGTGAAAATCGCCTGTAAAATGCAGGTTTATTTGCTCCATGGGAAGGACTTGGGCGTATCCTCCACCAGCTGCGCCACCTTTCATTCCGAAGCAGGGACCTAAAGAAGGTTCACGTAGCGCTACAATAGCTTTTTTTCCTATTTTATTAAGCCCTAAGGCCAGTCCTATCGAAACGGTTGTTTTACCGATACCCGCTTTCGTAGGGGTAATGGCAGTTACAAGGATAAGATTGTTTTTTTTGATTTCCTCTGGCTTTATTGCGTCGAGGTCTATCTTCGCTATATACTTACCATAGGGCTCTGTGAAAGACTCTTCTATCCCTAAATCAGAAGCAATTTGTTGGATAGGTTTCAATGCTATGGATCGAGCAATTTCGATATCTGTTTTCATGGTACGGGTTATTTAAGAGGTTCTATTTTATTCCGAGACAAAGGTAACACAAAAAAATGTAACTCCTCTTATCGGGGTATAGACGACAGCTATTAGAAAAATAAATTCCAATCAAAAATTGCGCAGTTATTGTCTTTGAAGACCGATGTTTCCTCTTCCTTTATTCCTAAGCAGAACACTAACAAGGATTTTAATCTTACAAATAACTATATATAGCTACTTGCATGCGTTGTATTCCTCTGAAAATTAGAGGGCTAGGATGATAAATAAAAAAGGAGACTCTTTATGAGTCTCCTTTCGGTCACATTGTGTTTAAATGTGGTTTCTCTCAGTTGAAGTTCATTAACGAGCTTGGATAGCGAAAGGTATATGCTTCATTTCCATACAGTTTTTAACCATCTGCTCAGCAGACTGAGAGCCAGAAGCTTCGAAAATTTGCATATAGAGAACGTCTGCATGTTCTTTCTCATTTTTCTCTACGTAAACAACTGCCATAAGGTTGTCAAAGCCGTTTTTCTTATAGTAAACGGCATTTGTTCCTTGCACATCCTTTCTATTTACGAACTCCATGTCGTACATCTTACCGAGTTCGCTTTCGTTACCTTCTTTAAGAAGAGTTTCTTTGATATTAGCTTCTTCTTTGAAATACGTATAAGCATTGATAAAAGGAAAACCTTTGGATGGTGTGTGGATATACAAAACTGTTGCAAATATGCCTTTACCTGCATCGAAAGCCTCGTCAGTTTTCATGAAAGGATACATCTGTTCGCTGTACTTTCCTGTTTCATAAGTGTCCTCTCCGCCTATGACGCTAGTCCATCCCATTTCAGGCGTACGCATGATTTGGTAAATTGTCTCTTTTTCTTCTTTGATTTTAGAAGGAAGTAACCAGTAGATGTAACCAGCGACGTGTGAGGGATCGATTTGTACATTTGTTTTTTCTTCTACTGTAACAGCGATAGTAGCAGTTTTGCTGCCAGCTGTGATTTTAATGTTAGCTGTACCTGCGGCAAGAGCTTTTACCTTGAGACCATCTACAGTAGCCACTTCAGGTTTGTCGCTTTCTGCTTTGTATCCAGCATTTCTAGGTTCGATGGTAATGGCAAAATCTTTTGATTCACCTACTTTGAGGGTCATTGAAGTAGGATTAACCTCCAACTTTTGAACTTCTACTTTGTCGTTCGGCTTTACGTCTTTATCTTTTTTACAAGAGAAAAGAGCAAAAGCGAAAGTCGCACAAAGGAGAGTTACACTTGCTAAAAGAAAGTTCTTTTTCATAATTCTAGTGTGTTAAACAGTTTAAGTTTGTACTATATGCAATTTATATAATCTCACTCTTAATGAGTGGAGCAAGGGATAGACAACAAAAGCGCTTCTTTTGAGTCAGAATCATCTTGTCACATCCACAAAGGTACAAAAAAAAATGACGTAAGAGCATTTTCTTCTATTTTTTTTCATCCTTCGATGAATAACGGGATAGGAATAACGGGCATTAGACTCTTTGTTTTAATGCATTACGGCTCTCTTTTATTTTGGCGGATAGAGACACAAGTAGCCCTATCGTAGCATCGAATAAAACATATTTACTGTTGACATTCCCACGAATATGTTTTATGGCGTCTTCTATGATTTGTGTGATGCCGTCGATATTGTAGATCGTGACCCAATGGCCTAGAATTTGGATAATCTTTTCATGGTCCTGGTCTGCGTGACGACTTACAAGAGCGGGATCTATACTGAAATGCAATGCCAAACGCATGTTTTGTAGCCAAGTCCGAAGAGTTGCAAGGCTATATTCGCGGCCTAAACTCGCGATCTCTTCGGTGACCTCTTTGATTTGTGCTACATTTCGTTGTCCCATAGCGATAAGTAGTCGTAGTATGTGATGATGGTACTTAACGTTTCTGTCTCCATTTCCCATTAGTTCTAGTGCTCGAAGCAATATTCCTTCGCTACACGATGCAATCCAATCGAGAGAGTCGCTATTAGGCGAAATCGTCGAAATATACTCTTTGATCTCCTTTCTGCTTAGCGGGTGAAGCTCTATTTTTTGCATTCTGCTGATGATTGTTTCTAGGAGTTGTTCGGGATTATTGCTTATAGAACAGAAAAGCGTCTTTTCCGGAGGTTCCTCCATCATTTTGAGTAGTTTATTAGCCATCTCGACATTCATTTTTTCGGGCTGATAGATGATCACCATTCTATAGCCAGACTCGCTGATATGGAGAGCTAGTTTTGAGTGAAGAGCATCGGCATCTGACGAGTAGATAATGGGCTGACTGTTTTCGGCATTTAAGGCTGATAGCCAATCTTCAGATGAAAAAAGAGTCCCTTTCTTTATGAGCAATTCTCGCCAGATATCAAAGAATTCATCGGAAGGAGCGGTGAATTTAGTCCCATTGACGACAGGATAGATAAAGTACAAATCGGCGTATTGAAGTTGGGATATCATACGACAATGTCGGCATTCTCCGCAGGAGTCTGTTTCTCCTCGTTTTTCGCAATTGAGATATTGAAAGAATGCCCAGGCAAGAGCAATCCCTGGGGCACCATCTTCTTGCTCGATAAGAATGTTGTGCGGTATTTTACCACTTATAGCCATCGATCTCAAATCCTGTTTTACATCTTCGTAGCCTACTATGTCTTGGAATCTCATACTAAAATCGTTGTTTTTTTTTGATACTCTACGACTATTGTTCCAGGTCGCTAATGCCTTTTTCTTTAATGTTTCAAAGGAAGACTCCATCTCGAGGGAGCGATTCGTTCTATTCGCTCTAGTCGTCTGTCGTTATCGATTTTGATAAAAATGAAAAGAAGTATGGTGAACGCCCATAACGAGGATCCTCCATAGCTAATAAAGGGTAATGGGATACCAATAACGGGGACTAAACCCAAAACCATACCTATATTTATAGCAATGTGAAATATGAATATGGAGGCGGTCGAGTATCCGTAGACTCGTCCAAAAGGGGAGGTTTGTTTTTCAGCCAGATAAATGATTCTCAGGATTAAGGTGAGATACAGCAACAGTAAAAAAATCGATCCTAGAAATCCGTATTCTTCTCCTATTGTACAGAAGATGAAATCAGTATCTTGCTCGGGTACATAGTTTAATTTTGTTTGCGTTCCTTTCATGAAGCCTTTTCCCCATAGGCCTCCGCTGCCGATAGCTATTTTGGCTTGGTTGACATTATATCCAGCTCCTCTTACGTCTTCTTTTATTCCGAGCGCAACCGCAATTCTCTCTTGCTGATGGGGCTGAAGAATTTTCTCGTAGACAATGTTGACACTAAAGGAATAAACGATTGTTGCTATAGAAAAAAGAAAAACGAAAAAGTAGCGGCGCGAGGAGAATCGAAGTGCCAAAAAACCGATGTACAAAACAGTAAGAAAAAGAACTACAAATGCTGTTGTGGCATAGTTGAAAGGAGCAATCAGACTAAATCCAGCGGATATAATTAGCGCTGAAAGGGCACAAGTTAGCAGATATTTGATATGGTAACGATGTTTTTTGCGAGAGACTTTGGCCAACAAAATTAAGGTTGACAACTCCGTAATGGCAGCGGCCATAAGTAAATCAGCCGTCGTATGCCCCCCCCACATGATATCAGCTGTATAGAGTATAACTACAAAGATAACTACAGCTAGCGCAGCAAAACTTATAAAATAGCCAGACAGCCCTTCGCGGTAGAGTGCCAAGAAAAAAACAGTAAAAACAAGGGCACTGCCAGTTTCTTTTTGCAAAATACTTAGCAAAATAGGAAGAAGAATAATCCCAAAGACTTGAAGATAACTTTTTGTTGAGGCTAGCTTGAAACCGTGTCGGTCGAACAAGGACGCTAACATGAGAGCTGTGGCTACTTTTGCAAACTCAGCCGATTGCAAGCGAATAGGTCCTATGACAAGCCAGGACCGGGATCCTTTGATGTCGGGAGCTACAAATACCGTAACCAGCATAAGAATCATCACGGCGATATAGATAAGAGGAGCCATAGCACTCCTATTTCGATTGTCGATAATCAGGATGGCTATGCTTATAATGAAGGCTAAGGCTATCCAAGTCAACTGTTTCATCGGACGAGAGCCTGCTTGGAAAAGTTCTGTAGAGTCAAACGTACCTGAAGCCCCGCAGATCGAGATTGCGCCTACCAGTAATAGCAGTAGATAGCATACTAAGATGACCGGATCTATGCGCAGTCGAAAATTTAAATTCTTACTAATACCCATTGCTGTATGGAATTCTTTTCGAAGTCATCGATTCAACTAAACTTTTGGAGTACTCAGAGAGAACCCCACGATGCAGATAATACTCCATCATAAGCCTACCAATAGGTACACCAAAAAAGGCTCCAAACCCTCCGTTTTCAACGTATACTGCAATAGCAATTTGAGGATTGTATCGAGGAGCAAAGCCCATAAAAGCACTATGATCTTTGCCATGAGGATTTTCTGCCGTACCTGTCTTCCCGCAAACTTCGATCTCTCCTGGAGCAAAGTTGGCTTGGTGGCAGGTCCCTGAGGTAACAGCCCGTGCCATTCCTTCTACAACTACTTCCCAGTTATTAGAAGAAATATCTGATGAACGCTTATGTATATACAGAGAATCAAGAGTATCTCCTTGAATTTCCTTAACTACATGTGGTGGGTAGTAGTACCCTCTATTCGCAATAATTGATGCTAAGTTAGCAATTTGTAAAGGGGTTGCGGTAACTTCTCCTTGTCCAATAGCAATAGAAATAATGGTAGAGGAGTTCCAGCGCCTTTTGTATACTTTGTCGTATACAGAACTGTTGGGTATATAGCCCCGTTTTTCACCAGGTAGGTCTACGTTTAATGTATAGCCAAAACCTAGTTTTACCATATCGTCTCGCCAGGCATCCATTGCATCTTGTTTACTGTCAAAGCCTTGATGCCCATCGATCAAATAGTGGAGTCCCCAACAGAAAAATGCGTTACAGCTGGTGGCAATGGCATAGGTAACATTAAGAGGGGAGTAGTGTGAGTGACAGGCTGGTTTTCCCCTCATCAGCGGATAACCATTGTAGCAGGTGTATAGTGTATGTGGATTGATGATACCTCTCTGCAAAAGCATTCCGGCTTGCCCAGGCTTAAAAGTCGACCCTGGAGGGTAGGTCCCCATGATAGCTCTATTGAAAAGTGGTTTTTGAGGATTTCCTTGAAGGTCCATAAAGTTTTTTCCCAGATTTTTTCCAGATAATAGCGATGGATCAAACGAGGGCGAGCTCACTAACGCGAGAATTTCTCCTGTTTGGGGCTCGATTGCTACGATGGCACCTTTTTTTCCTAACATCAGTTTTTCACCAAAAGCCTGTAGTTCGGAGTCGATAGAGAGAAATATGTTTTTACCAGAAGTTGCAGATCGATCCATAGCCCCTCTGTTGTATGACCCTTGTATGCGGCCCACCGCATCTCTTAGCATAACTTGGTAACCTTTATTCCCGCGTAAAATACTTTCATACGTGCGCTCTACACCACTTTTTCCGATATAATCTCCTGGGGCTAAAAGGGAGTCAGCTTCGATCTCTTTTTGGTTGCATTCGCTCATATAGCCAAGTAAAACTCCAGCTACAGGTTGTGCGTAGCATCTAACAGACCTTTTTTGTAAAGAAAATCCTGGAAAACGATACATTTGCTCTTGTAGCCTTCCTGCTTCTACTACACCTATTTGTTGTATTAATACCTGAGGGGTATAGGGGTTGTATCCTCTATTGGTTTCTCGAGATGTCGCTTTTATAAATTGCTCATTGAAAAAGGCGGTGTCAATGTTTATGAGTTTGCATAGAGCTGTCGTGTCAAAGTATTTTAGATCATTGCGAGTTACTAGCAAATCATAGGAAGGTTCGTTGTATACAAGCAGTTTGCCATTTCTGTCAAAGATGGCCCCTCTATCGGGGTACAGCGGCCTTTTGTACATGGCGTTGATAGCAGCCTTTTTTTTGTATTCGGGGCTAAAAAGTTGTAAGTAGGATAGTCTTAGTGTAAAAACTAAGAATATACCTAAACTGACCAGTATAAGTAATAGATGACGATCTTTGACCTCTTTTTCAGTTGTTTTTTTTTGCATGGATCAATCAATCGTTAAGACTTCTTTTCTCTGCCTAATAGCAGAAATAGAAGAGAGATAAAGTATGTGATTCCAACACTGGAAAATAGTCTAAGTAAGAAGTATCTAAAATTAAATGAGGCCGCTGCTTCTAGGATAAAGAAAGTAAAATGATGAATGAGAACTAAAAGCAGTAGGTATACAAACACTTTGCCTCTAATTGCTTGATAAGAAACAGATTTAGATCTGTCGGTCTCTGGATCTATGAAAGGAACGAGTAGGTAATTTCGTAAAAAGCCTAACAATGTAAAAGCCGCTGTGTGTACACCAGGCATTCCCTGGAGTATATCGATAATCAAGCCTACAATTCCTGCGATAAATGTAGTCTTACCATTAGAAGATGATATCGGGAGAAAAAGCAACAAGACAACATATGGATAAGGCGTAGCATATCTTAGCAAATACATGTTATTGAAGATAAGCACTTGGAAGGCAATAAGAAGGCATGCCTTTAAGAGAAAAAATAAATGCTTGATCTTCATGTTATCTTTTTCCGTTAAAAATAGAGTCTACTTGAGAAGAAGTAATTGTAAATCCTCCAGTTATTATGTATACAAATTCGATCGTCGAGAAATCGGTGCCAGCATCTATGGTAATTGCACTGTTGTTGGGGAGTATTTGGTCGTTTTGTACTGTTCCTTCTTGGATGGTACCAACGTACAAATTAGGAGGGAAAATAGATGAGAAGCCACTAGTAACAACCGTATCCCCCTTATGATAAGATGCATGGCGAGTTATCTCTGTAAGGTATAAGTAGGGGTCTCCTGGTCCTCCCCAAGCCAGAGTCCCTATGTAGCCATTTCTCTTCAATTTACAGCTCAGCCGTAGATCAGTATTGATGAGAGGAACCATAACCGAATAATTTTCGCCAACAGAAGATATAATACCAGCGACGCCAAATGCGGACATTACTCCCATTTGTTCTTTTATGCCATCTTTTCTTCCTCTATCTAATAAGGCTAAGTTCTGCCTTCTATTGAGGGAGATGCTATTGATCCGCGCGGTGACAAATTCAAATGGAGATATCCCAGAAAGGGAGGTGTCTGCCAGCATTTGCATAGGGCCCTCTTCTGTTGCTGTTATATAATCATACGATTGCTGCAATTGGTGTAAGTCTTTTTCTGTTTTTGCTAATCGGAGAGTTAGAAGCTCGTTTTCTTTGCGCAACTCGTTTATACTTCTAACATCGCCCAACAATGAATTAGCCTTACCTATAAAAGTCGTACTATAGGTGTGATTGATAAAGCGATGATAAAGGGTATTATTGAACAATAAGGATAAGGCGAAGACTTCGAATATAAAAAGCCAAATCCAATGTCGTTTAGCAATAATGAAAGCTATTATTTTATACACTTTATTGCATCAAAAGAGAATAAGAGCAATGAGAAAGGAAGCCGATTTAGCGTATCAAGAAATTGAAGTTGTCTGTATTCTTTAAGGCTACCATTGTGCCTTTGGCTACAGCGTGCAAAGGGTCTTCAGGAACAATAAAGTTGATATTGAATCGCTCTGTAAGACGCTTGTCAAGACCTCTTAATAAGGCTCCACCTCCAGTAAGGTATATCCCATTTTGCACCACGTCGCCATACAGTTCAGGTGGTGTTTCTTCGAGTGTCTTGAGGATTGCATTCTCTATTTTTGCTATGGACTTATCCAAGCAGTTGGCTATCTCTACGTAGTTCACTTCGATCTGACGAGGAAGAGTATCCATTTGGTCAGCACCTGTAACTGTAAAGGGCTCAGGTTCAATATCTAACTCTTTGAGAGCACTTCCTACACTGATTTTTATCTGTTCGGCTGTACGCTCTCCGATGCGAACGTTGTGCATGCGACGCATATGTTCCATAATATCGTTCGTAAGCTCGTCACCAGCGATGCGAATGGATTGTTTTGTTGCAATACCCCCATATGAAATAACCGCGATTTCGGTTGTGCCGCCACCTATATCCACTACCATGTTGCCTTCAGGAGCTAGGACATCTACGCCGATTCCTATGGCGGCAGCCATAGGTTCATATATCATATACACATCTTTGCCTCCTGCCTGCTCACTAGAGTCATGCACAGCGCGAGTTTCTACTTCAGTACTTCCGCTCGGTATACATACCACGATTTTCAGAGAGGGAACAAAAAGTCTACTGCTTTTTCGTGTAATAGACTTTATCATTCCTCTGAGCATCTGTTCTGCGGCGTTGAAGTCTGCAATTACACCGTCTCGAAGCGGGCGAATAGTACGGATAAAAGCATGTCCCTTTTCGTACATCTCTCGGGCTTGTCTTCCGACAGCTAAAACCTCATTAGTTCGTGTGTCGAAAGCAACTACACTAGGTTCGTCTAAGACTATTTCTCCATCTTTCATGATGATGGTATTAGCGGTGCCGAGATCTACGGCAAGGTCTTGTTTAAAGGAAAAAAGGCCCATATGTATGCATTCAATATTATTCTTTATATCTATGCTCTCAGTGCTTAAAGTGGCGTTTGCCAGTTAAAAGCATCGAGATTCCTAATTCATTCGCTTTTTCAATACTATCTTTATCACGAATCGATCCTCCAGGCTGTATGACTGCTGATATACCTTCATTGGCGGCAACTTCCACACAGTCGGAGAAAGGGAAAAAGGCATCACTTCCTAAGGAGGCTCCTTGGAGAGTAAAACCAAATTTTTTCGCTTTTTCAATAGCTTGTTTGAGAGCTGCAATTCTACTTGTTTGACCTACTCCAGAGGCCAATAGTTGCTGATCCTTTACTATGGCAATGGCATTGCTTTTGCAATGTTTGACAATTCGTTGTGCAAAAAGGCAGTCTTTTATCTCTTGTGATGAAGGTTTCTTATCTGTTACTAGTTGGCAGTCTTCTTCGATGTCACTATACTGATCATATTCCTGCATCAATATTCCCCCCAATGCAGAACGATAGGATACATTCACCGTATTAGTGCTATTAGAAATAAGTAAAATACGGTTTGTTTTTTTACTTAAAATCTCGAGAGCTTCTCTGGCGTAGTCTGGGGCAATCAAGACTTCGAAAAAAAGCTCCCCAATGCTTTCAGCTGTTTCTTTATCGATAGGTCTATTGGCAATAAGAATACCACCAAAGGCTGATTCTGGGTCAGCTGCGAACGCTTTTTTCCATGCCTCGTGAAGAGTTGTAGCAGAAGCTAATCCACAAGGATTTGTATGCTTTAGAATAGCAAAGGTTGGAAGCGACGTAAACTCCTGTATAATTTGTAACGCAGCATCGATGTCTTGTAAGTTGTTATAACTCAATTCCTTGCCCTGGATCTTGTCGAAGACTTTTTGTAAATCTCCAAAAAAGTACCCGCGCTGATGAGGGTTTTCTCCATATCTCAGGATCTGCTGCTCATCTGCTGCTATACGCAAGAAAGAAGCGTCGCTATCAAAGTATCGAAGAATAGCAGTATCGTACAAAGAGGTAATTGCAAATGCATATTTTGCAAAACGTAGACGTTCTTTTGCTGTAGTGATAGCTCCTTTTTCTTCTAGAATAGCCAACAATTCTCCATAGTACTTGCGAGATGGAATGATCACGACATCTTTGTGATTTTTTGCAGCAGCTCTAATGAGCGAAATCCCGCCAATGTCGATCTTCTCAATAATATCTTCTTCTGATGCACCAGTAGCAACAGTTTCTTCGAAGGGATACAAATCAACAACAACCAAATCAATCAGCGGAAGACTGTAGCTAGAGATGTCTTTAATATCCTCAGTGTCATCTCGTTGAGCTAAAATACCACCAAATATGGTGGGGTTTAAAGTCTTGACTCTACCATGAAGCATCGCTGGAGCATTAGCAATTTCTTCTACTGTTCGACAAGGTATACCAAGTCTAGTGATAAAATCATATGTTCCTCCAGTAGAAATAAGTTCCACTCCAAGAGAGTTTAATTTACGAGCCAAAGGCTCAATACCATCTTTATAATAAACAGATATTAAGGCTCGTTTAATATGTTTGTCCATGATAGGTCTTATTACTAATGGTTACAATAAACTCTTTATTTCAATGAGTACAAAGATAAGCAAAAATAAGGAAATTAAGTCCTCTATAGAAAAAGAGCGTTTTATTTTTTCATTTTGAGCATTGGCACAATCGTATTATCTATGCTATATTGTTTTACCCTTTTATTCGGTTTATCTTGCAGAATACAATATTTAATGCCTGGGCCACTTTTTACTTTGATTATACAGTTCCTATATTATTCTAGACGCTATGTTATTCGCGTCAGAGAGCTCCTTTCGATATTACGACATAACTAGCGATTTCCTTACTAAAAAGCATATTTCACCCCTTGCCAGCTAATATCAGATGAAACAACAATAAAAATCTTTTTGTACCTTTGCGTTATCATGGATGAGCAGTGTAGAAAAGAGATATTCTCTGATGGAGCCATAGTTGTAGGAGGAGCCAAAGAGAATAATCTGAAAAATATTACGGTCTCTATACCTAGGCATAGCTTTACGGTTGTTACAGGTCTTAGTGGCAGTGGAAAGTCTACTCTCGTATTTGATGTTCTTTTGGCAGAAGGTCAACGCCGGTATATCGAAACATTCTCTGTCTATGCACGGAATTTTCTTGCGTACAACAAGAGACCTAACGTGGAGTATATCCACGGTTTAAGCCCAGTAGTAGCGATAGCTCAAAAAACATCTTCTAAAGGTTCTCGATCGACTGTAGGCACGACGACTGAAATATTGGATTTTCTTCGTTTGCTTTTTGCCCGTACTGCGACTCCCTATTCTTATGCCACAGGCAATCTGATGAGCCGGTACAACGAATCTGAATTGGCGAGTTTAATAGGAACTGATTTTCATGGATCCGCTATCGAAATTCTTGCTCCCGTAGTAAAAAATAGAAAGGGGCACTATAAAGAGTTACTCGAGAGTTTTCGAAAAAAAGGATTTCTGCACGTTTATGTAGATGGTAAAATAGTAGAATTAGTACCAGACTTGAAGTTGGAGCGCTATGCTACACACTATGTTGCAGTTGTAATCGACAAATTTGTTGTTCGAGATGACAATGCATCTCGAATTTTGGACTCGGTGAAATTAGCGCTAGCTCAAGGTGATGGGTTACTTGATATTCGACGAAGAGATACAGGAGAAGTTAGACATTTGTCGAGCAAATATTTTGATCATGAGAGTGGTATTGCATATACTGAACCTACGAGTGCGACTTTTTCGTTCAATTCACCGAGAGGATGGTGTCCAAAATGTCGCGGTACGGGAGTTATAGACCAACTTGACGTTAGCAAACTTATTTTGGAACCCCAAAAATCTCTCGAAGATGGGGCAATTCCTCTTCTAAAAAAGAAAGCTCTAAAATCCTTTTACAAATCATTAGAAGCCTTTCTCAAATCGCGAGATTATTCGCTAGCTACGAAAGTCGGAACTTTACCTACTGATATTCTTACAGCTATTGTACTAGGCTCGCCCGAAGATCATTTTATAGGTATGCAAGAGTATCTTCTACAAGAGGCTGAAAATATTGGTTTTTTAGATGAAGTAAACGATTTATTTTCCGATTATCTAACGCAAGAAATCTGTCCTTGTTGTAACGGTTTCAGGCTAAGCCAGGAGTCTTTAAGCTATAAAGTAGCAGGCTATAATATAGGCACTTTATGCCATATGGAATTGTCGAATTTTCGAGACAGTATGATTTCTATCATCAATAAGATTGATATTAACTCAAAGAAGATTGCTAGTGAGATCATAAAGGAGATTTGTCTTCGTACCGATTTTTTATTGGATTTAGGCTTGGACTACCTCACATTAGATCGTGCTACTAATACGCTTTCGGGTGGAGAAATGCAGCGGATACGATTAGCGACGCAAATTGGCACAGGATTGGTCGAGGTGCTCTACCTGTTAGATGAACCTGGCATAGGACTTCATCCTAGAGATAATCAAAAGTTATTGTCTTCTTTGCATAAATTGCGTGATGCCGGTAATACAGTAGTAGTTGTGGAACACGACCGGGCCACAATGTTAGCGGCTGATTATTTAATAGATCTTGGTCCCGGAGCCGGTCGTCTAGGGGGAGAAATCGTCTTTGCGGGTCCTCCCTCTGAAGTAAAAAAGGCTCATACAATTACTGCGAACTACTTGAATAATATAAAAAAAATAGAAGTACCTATTGTTCGTCGTAAAGGTAATGGAAAGCATATCCAATTAATTGGTGCAAAGGGAAACAACCTTAAAAATGTGTCTGTATCCTTGCCATTAGGGTCTTTTATTTGTGTTACAGGAGTTTCAGGAAGTGGTAAGTCTTCCTTAATTAATGATACCCTGGTTCCCGCTTTATCTAGGATATTATATCGTTCAAAGCAGGTCCCATTACCTTATGGTTCCCTGTTGGGTGATGATAATATCGATAAACTAGCCGTTGTTGACCAATCACCTATAGGACGTACGCCGAGGAGTAATCCCGCTACCTATACGGGGATTTTCACTGAAATCCGAAGCATCTTTGTAAATCTTCCAGAAAGTAAGTCGCGAGGTTATAGTCCAGGTCGGTTTTCTTTTAATGTTTCTGGGGGAAGGTGTGAAGCTTGTAAAGGAAATGGGTATAGGACGATAAGTATGAATCTCCTTCCAGATGTGATGGTCCCCTGTGAAGTATGCCATGGAAAAAGATATTCACGAGAAACATTGGAGGTCCGTTTTAAGGGGAAGTCTATCAGTGATATTTTAGAAATGACTATCAACCAGGCTGCAGAGTTTTTTCAGAATATACCCAAAATTAAAAAGAAACTCGACATTATGAAAAAGGTTGGTTTAGGGTATATCAAATTAGGTCAACCTTCTACGACTCTCTCAGGAGGAGAGGCGCAACGAGTGAAACTTTCTGAAGAGTTGTCAAAAAGAGATACGGGAAACTCTCTTTTTGTCTTAGATGAACCTACCACAGGATTGCACTTTGAAGATATTAGATTGTTATTGTCTATCATAAATGAATTGGTTGATAGAGGTAATACGGTGATTGTTATAGAGCATGATATGGATGTAATAAAGTCTGCTGATTATATTATTGAAATGGGTCCAGAAGGGGGGGCAGATGGAGGAGAACTTCTTTTTGCTGGCTCTCCAGAGGAGATGATAAAAAACTGCCAGAAGGGGGCAACTCGAGATTTTCTAAAGAAAGAAATCTATCGTTCGAAGAACGATAGATTAGAATGAGTATCATATAAACCAAGAGACCGTCAGTAGGGGGGGACTTTATCTTTCTTATTTTGCATATTCCTCTGTCGTAAGAAGGGCTTCTTGCGTGCGAAAAGAATATTTGATAATCTACCTCTACTGATTATCTTATTTCTATTTTAAAACCTTAGATCTTAGAAATAGTATAGCATACGTTGCTCTGATTATTTTCTTCGAATAAAATTGGATAAGAGGTTTGTTTTTTAAGAATGGTTCGCCTATCTAAGCGAAGATTATACGTGACTCTTAAGGGCTTGCTCCTCAGATATAGATAAAATATCTATTGATTATCAGTCTTTTAGTTCTTCGAGATTTTTTTGAAGTTCTTTTCTAGCGAAAAAAATCCTACTTTTGATTGTTCCTACTGGCAATCCTAAAGACTGTGCAATTTCACTGTATTTATTCCCTGTGAGATACATCTTGAAAGGTACTCTGGAGGTCTCTCCCAGACGGTCTATCTCACGATAGATTTCATTTAGATTGTATGCTCCATCTGGCGTAAAGTAACTGCCCTCGGCAACAGTAGCCACTTCATCAACTTTCACATTACTATCTATTAACTCTCTTTTTCTAGATAGTTGCTGATAATTGTTGAAATGAATGTTTCGCATAATAGTAGAGAGCCAGCCAAGTAAGTTTTTGTCTTCGACGAAATAATTCTTCTTATTAATTGCTCTTAGGATTGTTTCTTGTACAAGATCTTCAGCATCTATTACATTGGATGTAAGAGCAATCGCATATTTTTTTAGAGAATCCAATTGCGTAGCCATGACACGCACAAAAGCACACTCGGATGAGGGAGCTTTGCCTGCTGATACCGGTGAAGAAAAGTTTGTCCTTTGGTGCATAGTCGAGTTGTATCTAAAAAGATTTAGTCGAAATCTTTCGCAAAGATAAGCTATTTAGATTTTATGACAAAATATGCTATTGATGTTATCTATAGTCCCCCTGCACTTCATATATGCAATAAACAGTGTCTCTTCTTTTACACCAGTAAGGAATAAGCAGCCATCAATTAATTTACCATTATGGTTGAATAGGGGAGGCGTTTTTTCTTGTGAATTATGTGTAATGATTTTTTTTCTTGGATCTAAATACTCGATTCCAAATTCGTAAATCTTGTCGTCTTCACATAGTCGTTCGTAAAGTCGTATGGCATAGTGTCCCATCGTTGATCTTACGTTTATCTCTACACATGGATGCAAGGTGAGATTGTTTAGATCGTCACTTACAATCATCATATCTATTCCTACGTCACCACGATACTCTTTTGCAACCTTTTTTTCTAGAAACAATTTTTGCTCATTTATCGTTTTTTGAAATGTATCTTCACCTATCCTATCTATTAATTGCTCATGAAGAATCGTTTGGTTCATTATTATGTTATGGCTATATTTGAACTGATTGCATCGAAAGTGAGATAGCCCAAGGTACTTAACGATAGGATGCTTATCCCCTTCTATTGTAAACTCCGTTGCCCAATCGGCTATTTTTTTGTATAAGGGTTCTATGATAAATGGGTATTTTATTATACCTTTCTTTATATTTCGAATAAGTTCGTCTCGATTATAGCGCAGAATACCCCTTCCCGAACTTGTATAAGACTGTTTTATCACGTTATCTTTGCCACTCTTACTTAAAAAGAGAGAAAGGTCAGATGAGTTTTCTATTATCGAAGGTGTAAAGCATGGGCAATTTTCAGAAAGATAGCATACTGACAATGATCGGTCATAGAAAGAACGTAATGTCTCTACATTTATATTTGCGTTTGTTTCCTGAAAGCCAATAGAGGGAAACTTTTTTATTAGCGACCGTGTATAACTGGGTTCAGTACCATTCAGATGGAGACGAACAATATTTCCATTGAATTTATTGGCTAATACCTCTTCGGATATAGTGTTACAGAGAGGATAAGAGAGAAAAGGAGGCTTATCAGGTATTGCCTCTTCTGGGCAAAGAACAAAACTGTGATCAGAATATTCAGTAATCCATGCTGGTAAAAAAGCTAAATCTCTCCTTAGGCATCTAACCGTGGCAGATGGAGTATAGGACTGCTGATTATTAAATGCTTGTGATATTTCGCTGCCAATATTATAACAGAAGAGATCGATCGGTCGCGAAGTTTTATTTTCGTCCATAATCAGCAGGATTTTCCCCCCAATTCTCCGTATCCCATTTAACAAGTCTAGGCAGAGCGACGTTTTTATGTTCTTTTAGCCATTTTTCTGAATGAGCAATCAGCCGCCTAGCATAATCAAATTTATTATCTGGATAACGTGATGTATCCTTTAGGGTACTCTTACAAATTCCTTTTTTTATCCATAGTATCGCATTCACGCTATCTGAGTAGAGCGTTGTCTCTTGAAGATTGTGTTCAATACAATAAGCCATTGCATGGACAATAGCTACAAACTCGGCTACATTGTTAGTCGCTAAAAAAGGGGTATGAGAAAAGAGTTCTACTCCGGTTTCGATATTCACACCTCGATATTCTGCTAATCCAGGATTATTGCTACATGCACCATCAACTACTATTCCGCTAGTCGGTATATTGGTATTAGCGTTCGATGTTTTTTGTTTAGCCCCCTTGGATTGGCGTCGAAAGAAGTTTTCTTGCCATGCTTGCTCAGCGTCTTCTCTACTATGAAAAGATTTAAAACAGGCAGAAGGGAAGCCCTGAACAGATTTTTTACACTCTTCCCATGAGTCGAATATTCCCTTCTGCCTGCCGATTAATACAGTATAAAATTTTTTTTTGCTATTCATCACCTTTTAAAAAAGACCTTTTGAAAGATGATTGTCAAGATTTATTGTTTCTTGTTGATCCGTCTTAGACTCTATACGAGCGAGTTCTTTTTCCCAATAATCGGCTTTTTTTAGATCGCCTATTTCACGCAGAAGATCAATGTACAGCTGTAACACGGATTGCGAGGGATTGCTTTCTTCGATGTATTCGTTTATTATCGTTATTGCTTCTTGCGCCCCTTTAGTTCTATGTTTTATTCCTACTAGGAACAGTAAAGCTTCTTCATTAAAGGGATCTAATTCTAGTGTTTTAATGTAGGATACAGCCGCTTTATCCTCAAGGTTAAGCACCTCAAATATCCGTCCTTCGTATAGAGTCAGACGCTCTTCTTCGGGGAAAATACTTTTGTATTTTTTGATTAAATGTAAAGCATTATCATACTCTTTTAAGTGGATGAATGCTCGTATTCGTGTGAGGACAACACGGGCAATATGGGGATTAAGAGAGAGGGCTTTTTCTGTTGCTTCGAGAGTTAATTCGTATTGTCCGAGAGCGAATGCACACTCTCCTTTTAATTGGTACAACCTATCTAATGAATCGTTATCCTCAGTAAGATCTAAGGCCTTGTTAATATCCCTAATAGCCTGATCATATTCCTCCATATGCATTAAGATTTTTGCTCTTAAGTGCAATGCTAGTATATGCTCAGGTATTTCTTCCAACAGAACATTACTATGCTCAAGGGCTTCATTGTTTTTGCCTCCGCGATGAAGCACCTCTGTATAATAATAGCGGGTTTCAAAATCAGGATTAATACGCATAGCATTTTCTAATGCTAGTTCGGCGAAACGATAATTGCCTAACTGAATTGCTTTTAGTCCATCAAATTTTAAAGCGGATGCTTCCCTTCGTTCTCTCTTTGTTAGAGACGTCTCGCAAATATCTTCTTCGTTTTTGCTATTTACAACTAAAGTCGCATCGATGCTAACTTGCTTCTTCTTTCTAAATAAGCCCATATAATACAAAATATTAGGTCGATTTACAGACGAATTATTAGATGCTTTTATTGTAGATACTACTTCCGCGAAGTTAATATATTCTTTTGGAATAATACCTGTAAGTTTGCTTTCATTATGAATTCCTACAAAATTGGATAGATAATTATTAGCATGTTTTTTTCTCCTATGAGCAAGAATACAGAGAAAAATGTTATCTTTGTGGAAGTTGTAGGAAATATAGGAACAGATTGAGTCCTATTACTACTCTCAATTCTTTGCGAATAAAAATGAGAAATGATTTCATAGATGCATTCACCTAAATTTGTTTTTGATATGAAAAATCTATTTGTAGTTACCTCTTTGTTGCTTCTTTTATCAGTAACCACACTGTGCTGTGCACAGAGTTCAAAAAAAAACTCCAATGAAAATATCATAGAAGTCGACGAAGCCTATTTTAAAGCAAATATTTTTGATTATGAAAATAATCCTACTCAGTTTGTGTACAAGGGAGATACCCCGGCTATTATCGATTTTCATGCCACATGGTGTGGCCCTTGTAAGGCCCTAGCACCTAAACTAAAAAGAGTTGCCGAAAAGTACGGTAAAGCCTTGGTTATATATAAAGTCGACATCGATAAAAACGAGAACTTGGCAAAAACTTTTGGAATATCTTCAGTCCCAACAATGCTTTTTGTTCCTCTGAACGAAACCCCTTACTTATCGACGGGCAACTTACCAGAAGATGATATAGAAAAGATGGTACAAAAGATTTTACCCCAAAAGAGCGATTATGAAAAAAAAAAATAGTACCTTTACTGTAGAAAATGAAATTAGAAAATATAAGAAGCCTATGACAACTAAATTTAAAGGAGATAAAGTAGTTACGACCAATGGAAATTTGCCAAAAGAAGGAGATATGGCTCTTTCATTTAGTGCTTGTGGATTGGATTTACAAGATGCTAAATTGGATGATTTCAAAGGGTCTCGTATTATATTGAATATATTTCCAAGTGTAGACACTGGCGTTTGTGCGGCTTCTGTAAGACGCTTTAATCAAGAAGCTGCCTCCTTGGAAAATACAAAGGTCCTTTGCATAAGCAAGGATTTGCCTTTTGCTCAAGGTCGTTTTTGTGGCGCAGAAGGAATCGAAAACGTTGTTATGCTCTCTGTTTTTCGTGATAACTCATTCCAAGATGCCTATGGTTTGCTAATGATCGATGGTCCTCTGAAAGGACTTTTGGCTCGTGCAGTAGTTGTTATCGACGAAAATGGTAAAGTCGTTTACAGAGAGTTAGTTCCAGAGATTACTCAGGAACCCGATTATGAGAAAGCGCTAGCATCGCTTAGATAAAGAATGCTAGACAAGAAAATTCCCTTGTGAAAGGGCTTTTCATTATTTCATGTGTTGGTGTGTTGGGTCGCTGTGATATCCTTTCTCTTGGAATTTCATAGCGACCCGTTTCAAAGAGTATAAAACCTTTATCGACTGACGGATAATCTGCTTAGCATTATAATTTGTTACTATGAAGAGTAAAAAAACTATTCTTGTTTGTCTTTTGATTTTTTTCATCCCTATTATTATCCTTTCATGTGACAACAAGAGGGGACAGGGAGAGAAACAGCAGCAAAAAGAAAATTCAAATACAGAAGAAAAAGGAAATAATCAATCCCCTTTTTCACCTGATTCTGCTTATTTCTTTATCGAAAAGCAGCTTTCATTCGGCGCAAGAGTACCTAACAGTGCAGCTCATAACAATTGTAAGAAATGGATAGTGTCGAAACTCCAGCAATACGGTGCACATGTCATAGAGCAAAATGCCTCTGTAAAGTCACATAGTGGTGAGGACCTTAATATCACGAACATAATCGCTAGTTACAACCCAGATGTCTCAAAGCGGATTTTATTATTAGCGCATTGGGATACAAGACCTGTGGCTGATCAGGATGAAAATCCATCTAAGAAAAATCAACCAATCCCAGGCGCGGATGACGGAGGAAGTGGGGTAGCGCTTCTGATGGAAATTGCACGTATAATGCAATTAACTAGCAACCCTTTGGGCGTAGACCTTCTTTTTGTCGATGCTGAAGATTCGGGAGTTGAAAACAAAGAGGATAGTTGGTGTCTAGGTTCTACCTATTGGAGCAAAAATCCCCACATCCCTAATTATAAAGCAGAATTTGCTATTCTCTTGGACATGGTTGGTGCGCAAGGTGCAGAGTTTCGCTGGGAGTATTATTCAAAGAACTTTGCTCCAAATATTTTGTCCATGGTATGGCAGGCGGCAGCAGATCTTGGATATGGTCAGTATTTTGTGCAAGCTGATGGTGCAGCCCTTACTGATGACCATGTTCCTATAATCAAGAATTTGGGGATTCCCACTATCGATATTGTCAATTATAGTCCAAAGAATACTAAGGGCTTTGGTCCACACTGGCATACAATGAAAGACAATATTCATATTATAGATAAAGAGGTCCTACGTGCTGTAGGAGAAACTGTTTGGAAAGTAATAACAGAAGAAGAGAAGTAATAATCTTTTAAGATCCAAAGTAAATGAATATACGTGAAATTCAACAAGAAATTATTGATTTGTTCGAACCTTTTGATGACTGGATGGATCGGTATGCATTGATCATTGATATGGCCAAAGAACTCGATCCCCTTGACGAACAAGAAAAAGTGCCTGATAATATTATAGAAGGATGCCAGAGCAGAGTATGGATTGTTGCAAAGAAAGAGAGAGATTTACTTTATTTCAAGGCGGACAGCGACGCTCTTATTGTAAAAGGTATTGCAGCTATGCTGCTCCGTATTTTTAATGGACAAAAGCCTGAAGACATCCTCAGAGAAGATTTGTTCTTTATCAAAAAAATAGGCCTTGATGATCATCTATCTCCGACGCGAAGCAATGGACTACATGCTATGATTGATCAAATAAAACGTTATGCATTGAAATCCATAGCTCATTTACAGGAATAGAAAGTATGCAATTTAAAGCGATTACTATAGAAGACTATCCAACGATACAACCTTATTTGTCATCAGTTAGTGTGCCAATCTGCGAATTTTCTTTTCTAAATTTATACGGATGGGCAGAATACTACTCCACGGAATGGACCATTTTACACTCTGATATTTTGGTGATTCGTTTTAAGCGAGAAACCTACGATCATCCCGTATATATGCTTCCACAATGTCCTTGTGATTATTCTCGTTCACAGGCAATTGACGAACTTATGACTCTGTCTAAAGAGGATAGTATGCCATTAGTTTTCTACGGTGTGACAAGGGACTGCGCACTCCTTATAGAGCAACGATTTCCTGGAGATTTTATTTTCGTATGGTCCGATCTCTTGGCAGACTATCTATATACTCGAGATAAACTCCTTTTTCTGAAAGGAAAGAAACTTCAACCTAAGAGAAATCATATTAATCAATTTGATCGCTTATATCCCAATCACTTATACGCACCGTTGACATATTCTGACGTTCTTGAATACAAGGATTTCTTAGAACAGTGGTATGCCTGCCAAGAGAATATAGACGCCTCGATGATTGCAGAACAACGTATGGTAGAGCGCGTTTTTGCTGCATTTGGTCAGTTGGATTTATTAGGTGGAGTTATTCGCGTAGATGGTCACATTGTTGCCCTTACAATTGCCTCCCAGATTAATCCAACAACGGTAGACGTTCATATAGAAAAGGCATTGCCAGGGTATAAGGGGCTGTATGCGAAGATTAATCATTCCTTTGTACAAACTCTTCCGAAAACAGTGGAAATGATAAATAGGGAAGAGGACCTTGGTATTCCTGGTCTTCGAAAGGCAAAAGAAAGCTATCAGCCGGATCTATTACTGGAAAAAGGAAGAGCGATTTTTTACCCGATCTCATAAGATTTATCGCTACTATTGTGCCTTTATATTTGCTCGATAATCCATATCAAGCCTCGTTGAAAAAACGACTCACACGTACAATATGGCAAGAGGTTTTCGGTGATGAAGAGTTTTTTATAAAACTATACCTAGAAGCGGTATTCAGAAGTGAAGAAACACTCTTGTTTATTGACTATCAACGTGAGAGAGCCTTTGCTCATATTGGTTTTCCCTCTTTTTCCTTTGCATGGAGGTCTCAAAATCTACAACTTTCCTATATTTCCGGGGCAGCTACCTCTAGCTTTTACCGTAAAAAGGGATGGATGAGAAAACTTCTTAAGACGGCACATTATCGAATGTACCTTCATCAAAAGGATCTTGCATTTTTAGTTCCAGCCACAAGAGAATTATATCAATTTTATACCTCTGTTGCGGATTACTATCCTGCTTCAAAGGCTAGAACGATATCATTTCAATCCAAGCAAGCTGATGCATCTTATAGTACAGAGCAGTATCTGGAAGATCTTGTTAAGAGAAAAAGTTTCTTATCTCCTTACATATATCCTACGCACACTTATCGTCATTGGATGACGGCGATTCAATCCGCCATCTTGGGAAAGGGTAAGGCTATAGTGTCGGATACTTTTTTTCTTCTTGTTGCGGATCCTTCTCTTACTATAAGGGAAAAGTTTCTCTCTTTTCTACCACCTGCTGGCTTACTTCCATCTTTGCCTGACCGCGAGATAAGCAAACCCTATTTGCATGGAATGATACGTATTATTAATGCAGAAAAAGTGTTGAAAAAATGGTCTATTCTTTATCCTTTGAAGAGGTTGACATTCATTTTAATTGACAAGGACCTGTTTGTAAATTCCGGTTTTTATAAAGTTGAAAATGGTCGTGTTTTAAAAAGACAATTGAATAGAAAGGAACTGTCACGATATGCTATGAAAATGTCCTGTGAAACTAATCTGTCCATACCTATTTTTACACCTTATTCATTAGCCGATCTAATCTTTCCCAATTATCCTTTTTATTTTGATCTACTTTTAGATCCTGTCGTAGAAAAATGAAATTGTACTAGTTTTTTGTTTAGTAGATTGTATGTAAAATGTGATTTGAGAATTAAAAGAGAGTAAGTTTATTTCGAATACTTACTCTCTTTATGTCTTTTTCTGCAGATTGTATTTATAATATTATTTTTTTTATAAAACACTCTCTTGTTTCCGTAAGCCCATATAATATATACGTTCCTTTTGTCAATATCTTTGGGGATGTGCTAATAGAGCCGTTATGGTCAGTCTTATTCCTATAGAGTAAATCACCATTTATACTGTATATTTCCAAGTAACTATCTGGCATTAAATTATTTATTGTTATCTGATTAGGAGTAATGAATATATTTATATTGCAGAGCTTATCTTGCAGGATTCCAGATTCTGAAGTTAATGGAGATTCGCCATCATACATTATCCAATTTTTTTCTTTGGCTTTCTCGATATCGCTAGCATTGAATTTGTTACTTTCTTCATCGGAGGGATACTCCTCTTTGTTCCAGAAGATCAGAAAAGCTTTTTCATTTTTCTGTGGCAGTGTTTGGATCAAAGAACTTGTTGCCTTACCTATAATATTATTGTTGTGTACGGCAAGCAATTGTAGCTGTGGACAGTTTTCTATTGTAATGGAGGTGAGCTTATTATGGTCTACTAGCATCCTATCAAGAAGAGGTAGATCTTTAATTTCACATCTTTCGAGATTATTGAATGAGGCTGAGACTGTTTCTAATTTTGGAAGTCCCGATAGATCCAGAGATTTTAAATCATTAGATCCAATGCTTACAATTTCAAGTTTTGATAGTCCCTCTAAAATCAGGGTTTGTATATGATTGTCAAAGCAGTAGAGTTCTTCCAAGTTTTTATTGTTGTGAAGGTCTAAGGCGTCGATAGCATTTAGTTTACAGTTGAGGATCTTTAGTTTGGATAGATGCTGCAGATCAAGCCTTTTGATTTTATTATCTCCACAGTAAAGTTCCTCAATAGCGGTGTTGTGCTCTAGTCCTAATGTTTCTATTCGATTGTCCACGCAAGAGAACCATTTCAAAAATGAATTGTTCCCTAAATCTATTTCTTGAATTCTATTTTTTGTAATATCCAACGAAAGAAGTTGACGTGCATTTTGAATATTGATTACGTTCAACGCATTATGGTGCAATGAAATTCTTTTGATATTCTGGCAGTGTGTCAAATCGATACTACCTATCTTATTATGACTGCAAAATAATTCTTCAAGCGAATTTACATTGCCCATATTTAGAGATAATAATTCGTTGTTATCGGCATATAACCTCTTAAGATTCTTATTTTCCGAAACATCGATACTTTTTAAGCGATTGTTGGAGCAATCTAATATTTCCAACTTTTTTTGCCTCTGTACATTAAGGTGGGTCAAATCATTATCTCTACATGATAAACTTAAAAGCGTCCCCTTGATTATAAACTTCTGTTTATCTTCAGTTGTATATATGGTCAGAGGGGTAGGATGCTTTGGATCTGTTGATACTGTTATTTCGTCACTTCTATTGCCGTAGGAAATGATTATTTTATCTTCTTCTGCAGCAATTGCGAGGGTAATTGGCTTTTCTTTAGAGGTACTTGTCGTGAATGAAAGGAGAGATGCATCGGGTATAGCTATATCGACTTTCCATCCTTTTTCTATTGCTTCGGAAATACCAGTGTTATCAGCATCAGGGTTGCCTCCAACTTTCAATAACTGTTTCCACTCTTTTTCCCATGGATCTACCTTTAAATGGCTTACATCGGGAAGATTCTCGTATATATGTCTAAGGTTACTGCTCTGTAGTTTATTATTGTCTACGAAAAGGGACTCTAAATCAGAGCCTTCAGGCATCTTTATGTGGGTAATCTGATTGCTACTTGCTTCCAATCGTTTAAGCTTTTTATTATGACTAACATTGATTGTTTCAAGCTTATTGTGATTGAGATATAAAAACTTTAGGTTATCGAATTCATATTCCCAGTTCTTTAACTGGTTGTGCTCCAGATTAATACTTGTGAGTGTGGAGATTCCCGTCGTTGTAATATGATCTAGTGTATTGTTTCCCGCAGAGAGTGCTATCAAATTTTTTGATGAACTCAGATCTAACGATGAGATTTGGTTATGGTCTATTTGGAGCGTTTGTAGGTTCTTCGCTCCTTGGATATCGACGGCAGAGAGCGAATTATTCCGAATATCCAATATTTCTAGATTATTCTGTAATCCTGTAGTGAATGTACCTGTTAATTTATTGTTGCTACAATCGAGATTCTTGATCCATTGATAATTGCCAAGATCGATTGAGGACAAATCATTATCCCCTAGAAATAGATTTTCTATCTTATTATTGTTATCTGCATTCAGTTGAGTTAATTTGTTGCGAGAGAGATCTACAGTCTTCAACTCTTTATTGGATGTGAGATCTATAGATGTAAGATGATTGTCTGATAGGTTGCAGATCTTGAGATTCCTGAGCGTATTTAGATCTATTTTGCTGATAGCATTCTTATTTATAGATAGTTCATATAGAGTAGGTAAAGTGGGAAAGGTGATGGATTCTAAGTTTTTATTACCACTTATGTAAAGCGTATTAAGATATATCAGTGCTGGAGATAACTCAAGATCTGTTATATTGATATCTTGAGCTGAGAAGAAAATAATGGAGTTGCCAAATATTTTTATCTTTTCGCCTTTATATTCACTGTACACAGGATTTTCATCAGTCGTATAGTTGCCAGCTTTATATTTTTTGAGTATCCCGTCTCCCCAATCTATGTTAAACGTGGAAGAGCTAATGATACCCAAACGTATGTATCCGTTTTGTTTTTCTATCCGCATTGTGATGACGGGGTCATTAGCTTGTGCCTCTAGTGTAGCTGTCGTAGATAACAGTAGTAGAGTATACAAGAGAAATAAGTGTAATTTTTTCATGATAGATTATTATTGTATTGCTAAATCCTGAAATGAGAAAGTCGACCGGTGGTGGGATTCTCGATGATAAATTTTGAGACTGTAACTATTGTGTTACATGCTGTTATAATGAACAATAAAGCGAACTGCTCGTCTCCTTTTATTAAGTCGCTTCGTATACACTTTTCAAAATTGTAAGTACACTGTCTACTCTTTTATGGTGAAAGAGCATAAGCAACGATACTGTGTATCGCAATTATTTTATTCTTCTTAATAGGAGTCTCTTCTTCGCAAATATACAAAAGAATTTCGATATTCTCGCTTGGAAAGAACTTTTCTTGAACTACACTTTACTACACTAGAGGAATAGGAATTTCTCTGTTTCCATTTTTTCTATTATTTCAGAACTACCCTTTTTTCATGATCACTTATCTGCACGAACTATCATTTCAAATAATGGAAAAGTAAATAGATCTCTTTATTTTTTATCGATTTAAGTTTATCTGATTTAAATGATTTACTTTCAATGAGATACGATGTATGTTCCTGACTAAAGAATTGCATTAATAGCCTCGAAGTGACTTCATAAATATGAAAAAAGGCAAGATCTTATAAAATCTTGCCTTTTTGATTAAATAGAAGATTACTTGAAATCCTTATGGATTACTTAGAAGCTATACTTCACACCAAAGAATGCTGTACGTGGAGATAGAGGACCATAGATGTAGGCACTGTCGCGATCAGGACCGAGGTCATAATCTTTCTGGCGAGAATCAAATATATTGTTCATCCCAAGATACAGTTCAGTACGGTGGTTTTTAAGATGGATTTCATAGGAAATACGAGCACCGAAGTCTACCATTATAGGTGTTTTTTTCAGTTCGTCAATACGTACTGTACGATTTTCATTTGCTACATTTATTCCTTCGAAGTATGAAGCAAATTTTTCTGCATCATGATTTGCAGCAATATCGCTTACAGCAGAGCCAGCTCCGTAAACAATGGTGTGGGGAGCATACATGCTACCGTACACGTTGCCGTTGATAGCGATCTTGAAGTGTTCGATAGGCTCTGCTTGGAGTGTGAAGTAGCCGTACATGCTAGGTGTACGCATCATCTTGTCTGAAAGCTGGCTTTCGTTTACAACTTTACCATTTTCAACAGCGGGTGTGCCACCTTCGGTGATTAGACCACCTTCGGTGTTTTTTGTGATCAAGCCCCATTCGGCAGCCTCTTCATATCGTGCTTTGGCGAAACTCATACCAGCAGATAACTGGAAGATCGTCCAATTAAGGCGTCCTTCTAGGTTAAGACCAAATACGTGGGCGCCAGGACCGTTTCTACGCTCGTAACGCATGATTCCATCGTTTTGGCTTTCCATTTCGTTGTTATTGAATACGTTGATAATTCTGTTGTAAAAGCCTTCTATCATTAAGTTGGTATTGATCTCTCCGAAGCGTCCATATATATCTGCACTTGCAGTGAATGCATGGCTAGTCTCAGGCTTCAGGTCTACAGCATTTATTACGCGTTGCATTTCACCGTTTACGATACCTACGTGCAAGTCTTCATCGAATACTTGAGGAGCACGGAAGCCTTTAGCATATGAGGCACGGAGATTGATATCTTCAATCGGATTATAACGGAGGGTTACACGAGGACTAAAGATAGGTTTCTTGATGAATGAATGCTCATCCAGACGACCTCCAAGCAAAACAGAGAACATCTCGTTTTTCCACTCGATTTGTGCAAACTGGCTGAAGTTGTGAATTTTTTGGTCCGTAGTGGGGAACATTTCCTGCATCTTACCATCTTTATCTTTGATCAACTTGCCAGATTCGTCTTTTAGTGCATGCCATTGACGAATAGGTGTAGCATCGTTGAGGTGGTCGTATACGTATTCTACGCCAGCTAATATCTGAGCAGGCATAAAGAGGAAATTATCCATGTCGTACGTATACTGCGTACCTGCATTGATCGTAAGTCCACGAGTTACTCCGTAGTTTTCGCCGTAATTTTCCTTGCTTACGGGGTTGCCTAACCCTACCGTTTCTTCAGGATTTTCACCTACCTCATCCCAAGAGCCGATACCGCCATAGTAGCTATCGCGACGGATTTTTTGTGCACTTGAGTAAAGTGTAAAGTGGTGCTTTTGATTGCGGCTGAAAAGGTCAAATTTCAAGTTACCGCTATATACAGAGTGGTCAACACGTTCTGATACTTGAGCTACGTGGTCGGGGTAATCAATATGGTCTCCGCCACGACGGTATTCCTTGATTGTATGAATCTCTGCAGTGAGCTGAGAAAGGTCACTTGTTTTTACGAAACCGCGAACACCGAAAGAACGGTCTTCTAGTTTTCCTAGCTCGCTGAAATCATCCCCGTTAGCATCCCATGGAGAGCGGTTGCGCATGTTACCAAAGAAGATCGCACCACTACGAGCATCGTTGCTAACTACAGAAGCATTGAAGCTAAAGTTATTGTCTACTTTTTTCAATCCTGTCAAAGACAATGATTCATGTACTTCTGCACTATTTCCTTTAGGCTGCTTAGTAATGATGTTGATCACACCACCGATAGCAGTAGAACCGTAAAGAGCAGAGCCACCACCACGGATTACTTCGATACGTTCAACCATGCTAGTTGGGATTTGCTCAATACCATATACACCAGCAAGCGCACTGAAAATAGGGCGGCTGTCGATCAGAATCTGTGAATACTTGCCATCGAGACCATTGATACGAACTTGGTTGAAGTTACAATTTTGGCAGTTGTTTTCTACACGAAGCCCTGGCTGAAAACTGAGTGATTGCAGTAGGTTGTTAGCGTTAACTGTAGAGAATACTTTTGTGTCAATCACACCTACTACTGTAGGAGCCAAACGGCGAATTGTTTCATTTCGGTTAGCCGTAACTACTACACCATCCATGTTGACAACGTCTTCTTCTGCCTCGAAGTTTACTTCGAGCGTTTTATCTTTCTCTACATTGATGGTACGCTCCTGCATACGGTATCCAACGGCACGCATTACTAAAGTGTATTGCCCTGGACGCATGTTAGCTAAAAAGTAGTGACCGCTTTGGTCTGTAGCTGTACCGATTACAGTCCCCTTGATTTGAATTGTTGCACCAGGAATGTGCTCGCCAGAGGTCGCCTCAACCACGTGACCAATGATATTGGCATCACTGGGGTGCTTAAATTCATGGGACCCATTCTGAGCTAATGCCTCAGCACTAGCAAAGGTCAAGAGAATAGCCATGCCAACGGCAAGGCTTCGAAAGAAGTTTATCATACTGTTTAATTACTGAGATATTTGAATTTTCAATTCGTATTATTGTATTGCTCAAGTTCCCTGCAAAGGTACTTGCATTATAGATAATTGGCAATACCTTATTATAGGTATGCTTTTTTTGACATTTACCCTTATTTTGCGATGCTTTATCCCTTGCGTATGACAGGGGGTGATGTAGCATTAAGATATCTTTTGTTTACAAATTAAAATATTCTGATATGTATGGAGGTATATTGCGATATATCGTTGGCGTTTTCTTCGATAAAGAGCAAAAGAATATTATAAAATATCTACCATAAAAGGGGCTTTTCAAACCCCTGTAGGAGCTATTACTGAAGAATATGAAAAGCTGAAAAGTATATATCTTTTCTTGTTTGGACAAATCAATGAATTTAGTTACCTTTGCACCTATGAAAAAGTATAACATCATACTCCTATTTTCTCTGCTATTTAGTACGATAACAGTATCTTATGCACAGCAGACAGACACACGTAGTGAACGAGAAAAACAGCAGTATAGACAGGCTCTCATTAGCACAGGGGCTGTTTTCTCAAATATTCAGCGTTTTTTCGTCGATACGGTAGATTTGGTTAAAGTGAGTACTGTAGGTCTTAATGCGCTACTGCAGCGCCTAGATCCCTATACAGAGTACTTCACTCCTGAGCAGGCTAAAGCTTTCGGAGAACTGACTACTGGTCAATATGCTGGTATTGGGGCGATTATTAGCGAACGACCAAATAAAACCGTGATTATCAATGAGCCATTTGCTGGGCAGCCTGCTGATGTTGCAGGATTGAAGTCTGGTGATCGAATATTATCCATTGATGGGAAAGATTTCTCCAAGAAAGCCTCTTCTCCAGAAGTGAGTAAGGCACTAAGAGGGGCTGATAACTCGAAGATAAAATTAGTCGTTAAGCGACCAGGTGTTGCGGAGCCGCTTTCTTTTACCTTCAAGCGAAAGATTATCAATATCAATTCCGTTCCCTACTTTGGGCGACTAGATGGAAATATTGGAATTATACGTCTTAATACTTTTTCCAAAGATACGGGAAAGGATGTGCGCGAAGCGTTAGAATCGTTGCTTGCTGAGGGGCCTTTAGATGGCTTAATTTTAGACTTGCGGAGTAATGGTGGTGGTATCCTACAGACCGCAGTCGACATGCTCAGCTTATTCCTGCCTGTCAATACACTCGTCGTGAAAGTGATTGGTAGACAACCAGATACCAACGCTAATTATATGACTACTAAGGAGCCTTTGGTCCCTTCTCTCCCGATGGCTGTGCTGATCAATGGTGAGTCAGCCTCTGCTAGTGAAATTGTGGCAGGAGCCCTGCAAGATACGGATAGAGCCGTCATTATGGGTCAAAAAAGCTTTGGAAAAGGCTTGGTGCAGAGTACGGTGGCTTTACCTGGCAATGCCTTGATGAAATTGACTACAGCACAGTATTATATACCGAGCGGACGGAATATTCAAAAGATTGCTTATCATCATCTCAACGATACCGTGAATAAAGAGGACGAGGAGAATACAGCATCATCTATGGCGGATGCAGATACCATTGCAGAGTCTGATTCTCTGGGAGCTCCTTATTACACCAAAAGCGGACGCGCAGTGTACGCTACGGATGGTATCTTACCGGATATTACGTTATCTGTAGATACTCTACCAGCGATCATTTCCTTTATGGCTGTGGATACCCTTGTTTTTGATTACATTACAGACTACGTACAGCAGCACAAAGAGCCTCTTGACCCTGCAACGTTTCATCTAAGTAATCAAGATTTTGATGCTTTCTGCAAGGAGATGACTCAAAAACATTTTACTTACAAGCCCGCTAGTGCATATTTGCTCGAAAGACTGGAAAAAACCATAAAAGAAGAAAAGCGTGAGGTCTTTTTGAAGAAAGAATTACACGATCTTAAAAGCTCTTTTATGCCTAATATAGAAGAAGAACTTCGTCAGTATAAAAATGAAATTGTCGATTTCTTAGAGGGGCAGATACTATTGAGAAAGTGTTATCGCCGAGGTTTTTTTGCCAAGATGTTGCCTTCGGATCCACAGGTCAAAGAAGCGATAAAACTGCTGAAAGATCAAAAACGCTATAAAACGTTGCTCTTGCCACTGCGCTGATACAGTTGCGCTTCTTCGGCTATCCAGTTTTTTTATTCAGGAATTTATTGTACCTTTGCAAAGCAAAAATATTTTTATATAAACGACTATGAACAGTTCGTACAATACAGTAGAACCATTGAGAGGGACTATATCGATAAGTTTTGGTGCCGATGAAATAGTCCAAGACGTGAAAAAACGTCTTACAGAATTACGCGAAGGCGTACAAATGCCCGGATTTCGTAAGGGTAAAGTGCCTTCTAGCCTTATAGAAAAAAAATACGGTGAAGCCGTACGCTATGAGGTTGCGGAAAAGAAGGCTATTGACGCATTACAAAAATCAATAGATGAAAATAAACCAAACTATATTGCTGGTCCTCTAAGAATAGATAATAAGATAGGTGCAGACGGGGAGTATGAATATAATTTCCATTTTGCTCTTGCGCCCAATATGACTATCGCATTGGACAAGAATATCAAACTTGACTTTTATACTGTAAAGGCTACTGAAGAGGACGTAAATAAAGAAGATGAAGCCTATCGTATGTCCACTAGAAAAATAGCGGATGTAGATAGCTATGAAGATAATGATCATCTCGAGGGACTTTTACAAGAACTTGATGATAAGGGGCAAGTAAAAGAAGACGGACTGAAAATAGACAACGCTTATCTTCTGCCCAGCTTTTTCCGTACGGAAGAAGACAAACAAAAATTCACTGGAGCAAAAAAAGGAGATATCATTGTCTTTAATCCATATAATGCACATGAGGCCAATGCTGCTGTTTTAGCGGGTCTTTTTGGTATAGAAAAGGAAAAGGTCGAAGAGCATAAGGGCGATTTTCAGTTTACTGTTGGAGCCATCAAACGCCACGTTCCCGAAGAATTGGGCGAAGAGTTTTATAAGAAAATATTTGGTGAGGAGACCGGCATAAAAGACGAAAGTGCCTACAGAGAAGAGCTCAAAAAGCGTATCGAAGCTAGAAGCGAAGCGGATGCTAAAGCTCTTTTTAGAAGCCAACTGATCCAGATCCTTACCGAAAAAGTAGGTCAACCTCAACTCGATGCAGAGACCATTAAGGCGGTCATCTCTTCTCGTCATATGGATAGTAGCAATGAGTCTAAGCCATATACTGCTGAAGAACTTGAAGAGCAATACGACCTATTTGCTCGCTACACATATTATGATCAGATGATCTCACAGTTGTGTAAGAAGATCGGGGTGGAGACCACACGTGAACAGATCGAACATGTGCTAAGAGAGCGCATCGTGCAAGACTTACTGAGGTATGGCTACGGTATCGATGGTATGGAAACGCTTATCGATCAGCTTGTAAAACAACGAATGGAAGATCCCGAGAAGGTATATGAAGCAGAGGCCATGCTTCGAGAACAGGCTATTGCCGATTTTGCATACAATGAGATTTGTATCAATCCCATCGAAGTAGATCCTTCTTCTTTTGTGAAGATATTAGACGATCACTACAATGCTAAAAAACAAGCTAAAGAGACTCCTATAACAGACCGTGAAGAAGCTTCTTCTGAAAACATAGAGGAGACTAAGAGTGACGAAAAAGAAGAACCTAAAAAGAAAACGACAACGAAGAGAAATACTGCAAAAAAAGCCTCTCCTGATGAAGGAAACTCTGTGAAAAAAAGTACCAAAAAGAAAGAGGATAAGGATACAGACGAGAAAAAGAAGTCCTCAAGAAAAAGTAAAAAAGAGGAGTGATATCCATTTTCTTTAGTTACACTGTTAGAGTCTTCTATTCAGAATCCTGAATAGAAGACTCTTTTTCTTGATACAAAGTCGTGGCTTCGAATAAAAAAGAGCCTTTATACTTGTTTTATTAGATTCTTTTGTGTATATTTGCAACGATGAGTTTACTCGTCTGTATAACTTGACAAATGGATGCGGTATAAAGATTATTTATCGCATCGTTAAAATAAAACGTATATAATCATTATAGAATTGTTGTAGTATGATAGACTTTAGCAAGTATCCTGCAGAACCATTTCGCATTAAGAGCGTTGAACCTGTTACTCACATTTCCAAAGAGGAAAGAATCAAAAAAATGGAAGAAGCCGGGTGGAATACATTTTTGCTCAATTCAGAAGATGTATTCATAGACCTTCTTACCGATAGTGGTACGAACGCTATGAGCGATCGTCAGTGGGCTGGTATTATGATTGGAGATGAAGCTTATGCTGGTAGTAGAAACTTCCATCACCTTGATGATACTGTACGTGAACTCTTCGGTTTTAAGCATTTGGTGCCCACACACCAAGGTCGAGGTGCTGAAAACTTGCTTAGTCGTATTGCCATAAAACCAGGTCAGTATGTTCCTGGAAACATGTACTTTACCACGACTCGTTTTCACCAGGAATTCAATGGGGGCATTTTTGTGGATATTATTCGTGATGAAGCTCACGAAGCATTTACAAACGTACCTTTTAAAGGAGATATCGATCTGAATAAACTCCAGAAATTAATTGATGAAAAAGGCGCTGAGAATATTGCCTACGTATGTCTAGCTGTAACGGTTAATCTAGCTGGAGGTCAGCCTGTTTCCATGAAAAATATGCGTGCGGTTCGCGAGTTGACCAATAAATATGGGATAAAGGTTTTCTTCGATGCTACTCGCTGTGTAGAAAATGCTTATTTCATCAAGGAGCAAGAAGAAGGTTATGCCGACAAAACAATCAAAGAAATAGTACACGAAATGTTTAGCTATGCAGATGGCTGTACGATGAGTGGTAAAAAAGATTGTTTGGTTAATATTGGAGGCTTCCTTTGCATGAATGATGATGACCTTTTTTCTGCTGCTAAGGAATTAGTGGTTGTATTTGAAGGTATGCCTAGCTATGGAGGTATGGCCGGTCGTGATATGGAGGCGATGGCAATCGGCTTGGAAGAGTCTATGCAGTTTGAGTATATCCAACATCGTGTAAAACAAGTTCGTTATTTAGGAGACTTATTAAAAGCTGCTGGAGTTCCCATCATCGAGCCGACTGGAGGTCATGCAGTTTTCCTTGATGCTCGCCGTTTTTGTCCCCATTTGACACAAGATCAGTTCCCTGCGCAAAGTCTTGCTGCAGAACTCTATATTGAAGGTGGTATTCGTAGTATGGAGCGTGGTATAGTATCTGCCGGTCGCGACAAGAACACCGGAGAAAATCATGCTCCCAAGTTGGAGACCGTGCGCCTAACAATCCCCCGCCGCGTCTATACTTATGCTCATATGGACTTGGTCGCTGAGAGTGTGATAAACCTCTATAAGCATAAAGAAGATATTCGTGGCTTGAGATTTGTATACGAACCTAAGCAGCTTCGTTTCTTTACGGCACGTTTCGAGCATATCTAATAAAATATCTTTAATATCCAAATTGAAGGAAAGGGTAGTGTACCCTTTCCTTTTTTGTATAATATGTTTCTCTATAAAAGTTTCCATCAGATGATGCTATATTGAAAAAAAAATAGTACCTTTGCAGAGCTTCACGCGATGAAGCAACGAATGCTGATAAATGTATAACTAAAGTAAAAACAAAAATGGCAACAAAAATTAGATTGCAACGCCACGGACGCAAAGGTGCGCCTTTTTATCGTATTGTAGTGGCAGACAGCAGGGCTCCACGTGATGGACGTTTCATCGAACGTATCGGTACTTATAACCCCAACACGAATCCTGCAACTATAGAACTGAAGTTCGATAGAGCTCTTTATTGGTTAAATGTAGGAGCACAACCTACAGATACCGCAAAAAACATTCTTTCTCGCGAAGGTGTATTGCTTATGAAGCACTTACAAGGTGGTGTAAAGAAAGGTGCTTTTGACGAAGCAACCGCTCAAAAACGCTTCGACGAATGGAAAGAAAATAAACAAAAGGCAATTGAAGGTATTCGTAGCAAGATACAGGCTAAGCAAGCGGATGATAGAAAAAACCGTCTCGAAGCTGAAAGAAAAGTAAGCGAAGCTAAAGCCGCTGAAATTGCTGAAAAGCTAGCTGCAGAAGAAAAAGCAAAACGTGAGGAAGAAGAAGCACGTAAGGCTGCAGAGGAAGAAGCTATCAGCAACGAAGTGAAGATCGAAGCTGCCGAAGCTCCTGCTGAAGATGCTCCAGCAACAGAAGAGCAGGCATAATGAGTTATCGCTCTGCCCTCTGATTTTTTGAGGGATGAGTACATTCTTTACAAGGCCTTGTCTGTAAGCCTGCAAATTAGGCTACCGGCAAGGTCTTTTATTATAGAAAATGAGTAACAAAATTCACCCTATTTTCGAGTTGTCTCACTGCAAAGCATATCGATTGCCTTGTGGACTAAGAGTCATTATATCTCCTGACGACTCGCCTGTACTGTATGCGGGCTACATTATAGCTGCCGGTAGCAGTCAAGACTCTTCACGCTATTATGGGCTAGCTCATTTTGCCGAGCATATGCTTTTCAAAGGTACTCCTCTCCGCAGCGCAAAGCAGATTATTAATAGGGTGGAAGAGGTAGGAGCGGATTTCAATGCCTATACGACAAAAGAAGAGACTTTTATCTATAGTGCTTTTCATGCTCTTCATTTTAAACGAGTTATTCAAATTCTTACCGATGTAGTTTTGCATAGTCGAGCTCCAGAGGATGAATTGCAGAAGGAAAAGGGGGTAATCATCGAAGAGATCAATTCTTACAAAGATTCTCCTTCAGATCTGATATTTGATGAATTTGAAAATATTCTCTTCCGAGGCATCCCAATTGGGCATAATATTTTAGGGACAGAAGAGTCTGTTACCCGTATATCTCAGCGTAATATAGCTGATTTTTATCGTAAATATTATCGTCCTGAGAGGATGGCTCTCTGCATAAAAGGGCAAGTAGATGAGACTTATTTATTTGATTTTTTATCCCACCATTTTGCTAATGAACGAATATACTTTACAGCGCGTGAGCCGCTCACTTATCAGGGTAATATTTCTCTACATCCTCTGCCCGAAAAAAGAACTATTTCCCACCGATATGAAACGTATCAGGTACATAGAATAATTGGTTGTTCTGCATATTCACTTCATCATTCCAACCGTCATTCTCTGCTCCTACTGAATAATATATTAGGAGGACGAGGCATGAATTCTAGATTGAACCTTCATCTTCGTGAGGATAAAGGCCTTGTTTATACAGTGGAAAGTATCTTTACGCCAATGCTTGTCGCAGGTTTTTTGGCTATCTATTTTGGGGCTAAGAAAGAGCATCTTTCAGATGCTACTGCTTCGGTATATAACGAACTGCAACGCCTTCGAGATGAAATGATTACTGACAAAGAATTACGTGCCGCAAGACGCCAGTTGATAGGACAGATTATAGTTCAGGACGACAATCGTGAAACCGAATTTTTAGAAATGGGAAAATCATTTCTTTTCTTCAATCGCTATAATACAATTAAAGATATAGAAAAAAAAATTGAGACGATTACTCCAGAAGATCTTCGGCGGGTTGCTTGTGAACTGCTAACTCCTGAGCGAATGCTTACGCTTACCTATTTATGATTAACAACGAGTCCATCCTTTGCTTGGATACTTCGAATCTTTTTTTCCTTAAGGCGGACTTTATCATTGCTATACGATTGAAACAATGAGTTCGGAAGGAATTTCTCTCCGATTCGGAACGAATTATCCGCCGATCCTGATCTAATTTTCTCAATAACACTGTGTTTATTACATCCATATTCTCACATCTTATCATTCCCGAATAACTCTTTCTTATCTCCCTATTGCATAGGAAAATAGACTTTATGCCGCAAATGTTTTCTCCCTCCATTATTTTTTTAAACCTATAGCAGCGGAAAATTATTTTAAGAGAAGGTATATTTATTTATCAGAAAAAAAGAGACCCCTTTAGAAGGTCTCTTTTTTCTTTTTTTAGTCCGTTATTCTTATTTTTAATTTGATCTGCCTACAAATCGTAAGAGATACAGAAATAGATTGATAAAATCAAGATATAGGTTGAGAGACCCAATAAGAGCCAGTTTAGCAATCGATTCAGAGCTGCTTCCCTGCATTGCTAATTGTCTATAGTATTCGCGGTATCTATAGGTGTCAATCGCTGTAAGAACTGTAAAAAGTAATACTCCGAATATATTTATGCCCCACATCATTGCAGAACTCTTCAAAAAAATGTTGACGACTGTTGCAATGATTAAGCCGATTAGCAACATATATGCATATCGGGCAAAGTGGCTCAAATTCTTTTTCGTTGTGCTTCCAAAAATGGCCATCGAACCAAATGTTGCACTGGTAATCAGAAACGTGCTGGCAATTTGTTTGCCTGTATATAAAAGAAAGATCGAACTTAGGGTGATACCATTTAAAATGGCATAAAGAACCATGATAATAAGAGCCGACTGAAAGCTCATTTTATTGATCCTTGCCGAGAGTAGTACTACTAATACCAACTCTAATATAATAGATCCAATATACAGAGATTTATTGGATAATAACCATAATACATAGCCTTGCGATACAAAGAGATAGGATGTAGCAGCGGTGAGCATAAGGGCACCAAACATCCAAAGAAACAGCTTTTTGAAAAAAGCGTTTTCCATGGTTCGCAGTATTGCTTGATCTTCCGTTCTGTAAATGGGAGGAGGGGTATGATATTGTTGCATGGCAATAGATATTATTCAACTGTAACAGATTTTGCTAAGTTTCGTGGTTGGTCTACATCATAGCCTTTTTCAGTAGCTATGTAGTAGGATAGAAGTTGTAAGGGAATTACGGTGAGAAGGGGCTCTAATTCTTCTTCAATTTTTGGAATAGAGATGTAATAATCTGTCAGTTCGGCTAATTTTTCATCTCCTTCCGTTATGATTCCTATAATTTGTCCGTTTCGAGCTTTTAGCTCTTGTATATTACTGATGATCTTGTCGTGCGTTGCATCTTTAGGAGCAATCACAACGATGGGCATATTTTCATCCACAAGAGCTATAGGACCGTGTTTCATTTCAGCTGCAGGATAACCTTCGGCGTGAATATAGCTTAACTCCTTCAACTTTAATGCACCTTCGAGGGCTACAGGGTAATTGTACCCGCGTCCCAGGTATATGAAGTTGGTAGATGCGACAAAGTTTTTTGCCAAAGATTTTATCTTGTCGCTTTGTGTCGTAATGATCTGGTCGATCATTTCAGGGATCTTATCCAGAGAGCGTATCAAACACTCGAAGCGCTCTTGGTCGATCGTCCCCTTTTCTTTCGCTACCGTTAGTGCCAAAATTGTCAGCACGGTGACCTGTCCTGTAAAAGCCTTTGTAGAGGCGACACCGATTTCAGGCCCTACGTGAATGTAAGATCCCGTATTCGCTACTCTGGTTATGGAAGAGCCAACAGTATTACAGATAGAGTAGGTGAAGGCACCCATTTCTTTGGCCATGTTCAGCGCAGCTAGCGTGTCTGCAGTTTCCCCAGACTGGGAAATCGCAATCACTACATCGCGCGGCGATATGACGGGTTTACGGTACCTAAACTCGCTAGCATACTCCACGCTTACGGGTATTTTTGCCAGATCTTCTATGATCGATTTACCGATTAAGCCTGCGTGCCAAGACGTTCCACAGGCGACTATCACATAGCGTTCGGGATAGAGAAGGTCGCGCTTAAAATCGATGACAGAGGAAAGACCTGCGTATGCGTTTTCAGGATCGATCCGCCCACTCATACAATCTTTTAGGCATTTCCCTTGTTCATAGATTTCTTTAAGCATAAAGTGAGGATAGCCGTTTTTCTCAATAGCACCGATATCAAACTCTACTCGACTTATGGAAGGTTCTTTGCTATAGCCGTGTATATTTTGAATAACGGGCGATTTCCCAAGCGTCAATTCTGCAACATCTTCTTCTTCCAAAAAGATCACATTACGAGTAAACTCTACAATGGGAGAGGCATCGCTACCGCAAAAGAAAGTTTCATAGTTGTTCCCGACACCGATTACAAGAGGACTACTTTTGCGTGCAATAACTAAGGTCTGCGGCTCTCTACGATCGATCAGAGCTATAGCATAGGCTCCGATGACATTTCTTAGTGCTAACTGCGTTGCTTTGAATAGAGAGCAATCTTGGGATGTCTTGACGTAGTCAATGAATTGGACTAAAACTTCAGTATCTGTTTCACTTTTGAATGTATAGCCTTTTTCTTGTAAATCTTCTTTGATTTCTCGATAGTTTTCAATAATACCATTGTGTACTATAGCTATCTGTTCATTATATGAAAGTTGTGGATGAGCGTTTGTGCTGTTAGGAAAGCCGTGCGTTGCCCACCGAGTATGTGCTATACCAATATTTCCGCTTATATTTTTATTGGCGGTGAGCTCTTCTAGAGCGGCTACCTTTCCTTTAGTTTTATAATAACGTAAATCTGCATTATCGTTGCATAGTGCTATACCTGCACTATCGTAGCCGCGGTACTCCAGACGATGCAATCCTTTTATTAGAAATGGATACGCATCATCATGACCTATATAACCTACAATTCCACACATATTTGGTTGTATTTGGTTGATATTTTATTTAAAGTATCTATGATTTGCTGATGTCGGATGATGAATTCTTGTCAGCACTATCGTATACCAATTCGGCGCTATCGTATATTTCTACTTTACCCTGCTTACGTACAGCATTATTTACGACTAATCTAGCTTTATCGGTAAGAGAAACTGTGATTTTTTCTGTTTTGTAGAGCTGAGCGGCACTAAGGTCATTCATTTTGAAGGAGCTTTGTGTTGTAGTAAGTTCGGATGCATCGAGCTGACTTTCTCCTGCCATATGGCAGAGCAGATCTTCTATATGACCAGAGATTATACATTTTGCTTCGCTTCCTAATCGGATAGAACTCTGCTGAGAGGAAAGTGTGATATTTGCTTCCCCGTTACCGATGATTTCTGCGTTAATATCACCTTTAGTCACAGCAATGTCCGATGTAAAGTTGCCCGTTAAGATAAGAATCGCTTGTTCTGATTCCAGAGTTAGATCGGAGAGACGACCATTGCATTGTTTAAGAGTAAACGATTTGGTCTTATTGATGCCGTCAAAGGTGACAACACTGTTGCCAGACAAAGCTATAGCATCCAGAGAAGGTAAACTCATCGAAACTTTGATGATGTTGCTTGTTCGCATTTTTTTTGCAGGGACTAAGTGCATACGAAGGCATCCACCTTTGGTATCTATTGAGAGGCACTTGAGATCTTTCTTTTTTCCTTTAATCAGGATGCACGTTTCTTCGTTGAAAGAGATATTTACCTCTATTCCGTTGCCAATTTCTATGGAATGTATTTTTTCTGGTAGTTCGTAGGGATGCTCGCATATTCTGTTTTTGTGTTCTATCACTATAGCGGCTATACTCCCAGCTATTGCCGAGGCACCTACACCTATTACTGTCCAAAAAGTAGCTCCTCCTGGACGTAACAACTTCTTGAATTCTTTGGCTGCTAGCTTGTCTCTAAAAGGGAAATTCGTATATTTATAATCTGACAGATTCATACTGCTTCATTTTATTTTGTTTGTTTCTAATTTCAAAGATAGCATTTTTTTCTGATTTAGCCAAAAGACTCCGCTATAGCACTATAGAAAAAAGTTTTTTTGACATTGAAAAGATGGCATAGCGATGAAATCTATTCATTACGACAATTCATCTACTTGAGTGAAAGGTTATTTCAAGTTCACCTTATTCTCTTAGAACAGAGAAGAATTGAAGGAATCTGAAACAAAAATCTTTTATAAAAAGAAACTCTTTTTTGGGGGGATTTATTTGGCTTATTTAGAAAAAGTTTGTATATTTGTCTCACGAAAGGACCCGCAAAAAAATCGAAGCTTATTTTGGCTTTTGGGTAGGGCGGATGTACAGGAGTTTGTAGAGTGTGTAGTGATTTGTAATGTTTTCGAGGTGGCGTAAATTTCTTTTTATTATACTGCTGGCATTTCCTGCAGCTATTGCGCTTGTTATATCTGTCATCATGCAGACGCGTTACCTACGAGAAATGCATTTCATGATGAATGAGCATTTTTCCGATTTGGTGAATTCTGCCGTAGGTGATGCTGTGAGAGCTGTAGAGCGAGAAACGCTGATCAATTATACTGACGAAAAACTCAAAAATAAACTGTATACCGAGGAAAAATACGAGGAAACAAAAGGTCCTAGCAGTATGATCGATTTACCTAGCGATACGTCGTTGGACACCGTCTCTATAGTAAATCAGATAGCCGCTCTCAAGGAGTGGAGTCTAAAGATAAAATCTTCTGATTTTGGAGCTGCTGTTGAGCCCAGTAAGAAAAAAGACTCTGTGGATAGTGATAAAAAAGAAGCGCTTACAAAGGCTACATCGCATATATTAGCGGCTTATATCTTTTATCGCAACGTACTTAATGATGTCCTCATTACTAGTTTAGTAGATTTTGATAATGATATCAGGACGTTGAATCAGCGTCTCACACCAGAGCTTACTACATACCATCTTACTAATGCCTTAAAACGAGTCGGGATAAAGGAACCATTTTCTTACAAGGTCTGTGACCGACAGGGTAAGGTGCTCTTTGCAGAAAAGAATGACAAAAACTGTAACCTCTATGATAAGGATGCCTGCAGTCTGGTCATTAGACATTACCTTTTTGAAGGCTTGCTAATGAGTCAGCGTTATGCCGGCTATTTAGAAATCCATTTTTATTACAGTAATGATCGCTTTATCCTATCGGAGCCTTTTGCGTATCCTATGTTTACGGCTACAGCGATTTTGATTATAATTTATATTCTGGGATTACTCTTTCTTATCCGTCAATATAACTTTGAAAAGTCGAAAAGAGCTTTTGCTCAGAATCTTACTCATGAGTTGAAGACACCGCTCACATCTATCGTCATTGCTACAGATATGCTTACCGGTAGTCATGAACAAACTCCAGAAATGAAGCACAAACTTTCTCAAGCACTCAAAAGTGAAACGAAACGACTTAGTTTTTTGGTCGAGAAAGTTTTGCAATTTACTTTACTTGAAGAACGCAAAATATTTTTCAAAAAGGAAAAAGTGGATGTCCATGAAGTCCTTGAGGAAACGTTCACTGTCTATAGTGTAAAATGCGCTCAGTTGGGCGGAAAGATGGAACTTCAACTAGATGCGGACCATCCTACAGTTTTTGTTGATAAATTACATTTTAAAAATGTTATTTTCAATCTGATAGACAACGCAATCAAATATAGAAAAATGGATATCCCTCCGATCGTGAAGATATCTACCTACCATACAGATAATAATCATATAGCTATAGCTATTGAAGATAATGGTATCGGCATTTCCAAGAAAGATCGTGATCTCATATTCAAGAAATACTATCGAGTAGAACAAGGAAATGTCCATAATGTCAAAGGTTTTGGACTCGGTCTAAGCTATGTAGACAAGATTGTAAAGTCTATGCATGGCCGAATCAAAGTATCTGGAAAAAAAGGAGAGGGTACGACGATGACTGTCGTCTTACCTGCAGTTGATCAAATATAGATAATCAAGTAATAATTAGGAAATATTCATTATGAACGAACAGACAAGAATCTTCCTTTGTGAAGATGATCAAAGTTTAGGCGGATTGCTTCGAGACTTTTTTGAATCGAAACAGTATAATACTGTCCTTTTTTACGATGGTCAAGAAGCGATTGATAATTTTAAAGCCAATAAATATGACCTCTGTATATTGGATGTGATGATGCCCCACGTAGATGGCTTCAAAGTAGCTGAGCATATTAGGACCGCCGACGATAAAGTGCCTATCATATTCCTTACGGCAAAAACTATGAAGGAGGATGTACTTCGTGGCTTCGAAGTAGGAGCAGATGATTATATTCGCAAACCCTTTAGTCTTGACGAGTTGCTGGTTCGTGTAGAGGTAATCCTGCGACGAGTAAAAGGCTCAGAAACGAAAGTAAAGCCTTTCTACCAAATTGGTAAGTATCTGTTCGATACGCAAAGTCAGTTACTCCAGTTCGAGGGTGAAGAACCTATTAATCTGACGACTAAGGAAAGTGCGTTGCTTAGCCTTTTAGCTACTTACGCTAATCAGACTTTGGAGCGTAGTTATGCCTTGCAGAAAATTTGGGAAAACGACAATTATTTCTCTGCACGTAGTATGGATGTATATATTACGAAGTTGAGAAAACTACTCAAACGCGACCCATCTATTGAAATAAAAAATATTCATGGTAAGGGTTATCGTTTGAATATACGTGAAGATAGCCCCATCGATAGCGAAGATATTCAAAAATTGTAATTGATAATTTATGAAATTCGGATTGGCATGCGATCACGCAGGTTTTCAACTAAAAGAGCGGATTAAACGATATCTTTCAGATAAGCACTTTGAAATTAAAGATTTTGGTTGCTTTAGTGATGAGCGTGTGGATTATCCCGATTATGCGCATGCTTTGGGCAAAGCTATCGAAGAACAGTCCGTCGACTATGGTATAGCCATTTGTGGATCAGGGAATGGAATATCGATGAGCTTGAATAAGCATCAAAAAGTGAGGGCGGCATTAGCGTGGACTCCGGAAATTGCTCAGTTGGCAAAAGCCCATAACGATGCTAATGTCCTATCTTTGCCTGCTCGCTTTATTTCGGAAGAAGAGGCGCTGAAAATAGTAGATGCTTTTCTTTCTCATTCTTTCGAAGGAGGGCGCCATGAAGTTCGTGTCCGAAAGATCCCTTGTATTTCATAACTTATATTCTATGTAATATTTTTCTTGTTTTCTCTACAGCATCTGAAGTGATAAACGGTTATTTCAGATGCTGTAGAGAAGCATCTCTTTGACAGGAAAAAATATCGGATGATGTATTTATTCCGAGTTTTACAGTCTTATGGGAGTGCTTGAAAAATGGGACAGTAGACAAAAAAACGATTATATCGGGATAATTATGTATATTTGTGTAGTTAGAGCGAAGCTCATAAATTAGATATTAGATAGTATGCGTATAAAACATCATTACCTACTTTGTTTTTTCCTTTGCGTCCTGTTTCTTTGTACGACTTCTTTGTCAGCATTAGCCATAGAAGATGCTGTAGACAGTTTCACTGGAGTAGCCATAGAGCAAAAGAAAGAATTACCTTCTCGTCCTCTTGAGGAGTCTGCCGTATACGCTACAACCTCAGAGTTAGTTATTGTCCTTAAAACAGAGATTTCGCATTTATCTATATATGATATTACGGGGAAAGAAGTCTTTCACATGAGTAATTGCGCTCCAGGAATTCATACTATAGAAAAGAATAATTTACCCCCATCACCAGCCATGTTGCTTGTACGGATGACCGACCATCAGGGGGAAACAAAGATATTTAAAATAAGACTCTAGTGAATTTACATACTAGATAGCCATAACCTCAATCCTAATTTATTTATAAACTATCATAGGTGAGTAATCACTTTTTTGCTTAGATATATTTGAATTTGATATAAATATAAATATGTTGTATGATATTGTCCCCTCTGTTTCTACAGAAACTGACCGACTTAGAAAAGTAATTGTCGGTCTCCCTTATTCGTTGGGTCCTACGCCTACTCTTAGCGAGGCTTATGATGCTCGCAGTTATCGCTCGATAGAGGAGGGTAATTACCCGTTAGAAGAAGATATCGTACACGAAATGGATGCTTTAGTTAAGGCGTTACAGAAAGCGAATGTCGAGGTTTTACGCCCTTCACTCCTCGAGGATTGTAATCAGATATTTGCACGCGATGTCGCCTTTGTAATAGATGATAAAATCTTCATCTCGAATATGATTAAGGATCGTGAAAAAGAGATTCTTGCCTATTCTGAGATATTGGAGCGGATTGATCCTAAACATATTGTCCGATTGCCTTTATCTGCACAAGCCGAAGGCGGTGATATCGTACTTTATGGAGATATTCTTTTTGTCGGTATTACGGAAGACTGTGATTTCGATCAATACAAGATGGCTAGGACCAATCGAGCTGCTCTAGATTTTTTTCAAGATCAGTTGCCTCATAAAGAGATAATCCCCGTTCATTTGCCTAAGCACGACCAAAGTCCAGAGAAAGGCATTTTGCATTTAGATTGTGCTTTCCAGCCAGTTGGCAATAATAAAGCGGTATATTTTCCTGAGGCTTTTGTCTATGAGGAAGAAAGGAAATTTGTAGAAGACTTGTTTGGTAAGGACAATTTATTTGCTATTACTTCTTCCGAAGCCTTTGATCTTACTACCAATATTTTTTCAATTTCACCCCAGTTAGTTGTCGTAGAAGAAAAATTTCAACGCTTATCGGAACAGTTGCATCGCTGGGGAATAGAAACGATACCTGTACCTTATTATGAAATATCTAAGCAGGGAGGTTTATTGCGTTGTTCTACTTGCCCATTAGAACGAACGAAAGTATAAACCTGGTTTAGATCTATGGGGGCAGAAAAGCATATTTTTTCATGCAGTGAATGTGGTGCCATCTACTCTAAATGGCAAGGCCAATGTAGCTACTGCAAGAAATGGAATACGATCGTTGAAGAGATTAAAAGCAATTCTTCATCAACCTCCAAGTCTCTTCCTGCTAATCGTATAATTGGCGAAAGTCGATCGGCAAAGCCCCTTCGTCTAAAGGATATTGATGTCAAGGGAGAAAAACGCTATAAACTGAGTGATCCTGAGTTTAGTCGTGTATTAGGAGGTGGTTTGGTTGTAGGTTCCTTTGTCTTGCTGGGTGGAGATCCAGGTATCGGAAAGAGTTCGTTGATTCTTCAGACAGTACTGCAAACTAAAGGTCTACGAACATTATACGTATCAGGCGAAGAAAGTGAGCAACAAATTAAATTGCGAGCACAGCGTTTAGGTGGTGAAAATGATCATTTGCTGGTCCTGTGCGAAACGAATCTGGATGCTATTTTGGAGATCGCAAATCAACTCCAGCCTCATTTATTAGTAATTGATTCAATACAAACGGTCTCTTGCTCCTTATCTGAAAGTAGTCCGGGAAGTCCCTCACAAATAAAGGAATGTGCTAATTTACTCCTTCGTTATGCCAAGACCAAAGATGTCTCTGTCGTAGTGGTAGGTCATATCACAAAAGAGGGTACGATAGCTGGTCCTAAAATATTAGAACATACTGTAGATTGTGTCCTCCAGTTTGAAGGGGACAAGCATTTTTTGTTTCGTATCTTGCGAAGTACTAAAAATAGATTTGGTAGCACAGACGAAATGGGTATTTACGAGATGTGCTCTATGGGTCTTAAGATTATAGAAAACCCTTCTGAACACTTTATTTCGCGATATGCCGATGGTCTGAGTGGGCGTAGTATCTGTGTTGCATTGGAAGGTGTACGGCCACTATTGATTGAGACACAGGCTCTTGTAAGTACGGCTGTATATCCCAATCCTCAGCGTAGTACAACGGGTTATGATCTTAGACGACTTAATATGTTGCTCGCTGTGTTAGAGAAAAGAGCTGGATTTAAGTTGCCTAAGCAAGATGTTTTTTTGAATATTGCTGGAGGCATCCGAATCAATGATCCTGCGGCAGATGCCTCAATACTTGCTTCCGTTTTGTCCTCGGCATTGGATCGAGTAGTACCCAATAAATTCTGTTTAACAGGGGAAATTGGTCTCTCTGGTGAGGTGCGTGCAGTAAGTCGTATAGAGGCCCGGATAACAGAAGCCGATCGTTTAGGTTATAAAGTTATTATTATACCCAAAGAAAATTTTGCCGCTCTTTCGCAGAAAACCCGAAAAATTACCATTCTTCCCGTTGCCAATGTAGAAGAGCTTTTACAAGTACTATTTCAAAAGAAGACGTGATCGACATCTGAATACTCCTTGGGTTCTATTTTTTGCTTACCTCGCTAAAAAATATTATCTTTGCGTAGCGATTGGTTCAGGGTAACGTTGCTTACTATTCTGTAAAATCCTAAGTGGCAATATGCCTAAATACCGATCTCAAAACAGGAGATTTATGGAACAAGATTCAAAACTGGCTCAACACCAAACTATAGATATTGGGCAAGTCGTAGCAAAGAAATTCAAGAAACAATTGCCTCGTTTTGTGGTTAGAGCACTTGAAAAGCTGATCCGTCAAGATGAAATAAATGATTTTTTGATGAAATACGGACACCTAGACGGTGTCAATTTTGCCCATCAATTAGTGAATAGATTTCAAATAAAATTGGATCTTTTGCATGAGGATAGATTGCCAAATAATCCACGAGCCTTATTTATCTGCAATCATCCTTTAGGGGCTATGGATGGCATATGCCTTGCCAGTATCATTAGTAAGCATTATGGCACATCGGTTCGCTATATAGTCAATGATATGCTGCTATTTCTCAAGCCTCTTCGAGATATTTTTGTCCCTGTAAATACACTGTCTGGGCAGAGCCGAGAGTCTGTTTTGAAAATTAATGAGGCCTTGGCAACTGATTTTCCTGTGCTTACATTTCCTGCCGGTATGTGTTCCCGTAAAATTAATGGAGAAATAACTGATTTACCGTGGAAAAAAAGTTTCGTCAATCAAGCAATACGATCTCGCCGTGATATAGTCCCCCTCTATTTTCATGGCTATAACTCATCGTTTTTCTATAATATCGAGAAATTTCGTAAAGCCATTGGTATCAATTTTAACATAGGAACAGCTCTTTTGCCTAGGGAAATGTTTGCAACGCAGGATAAGCATTTTACTATTGTTGTGGGTGATCCTGTTTCCTACCAGCAACTTAAAGAAAGTAATCAGTCTGCAGATGAACTTGCACAGCTCCTTAGAAATAAAGTTTACAATCTGCGATACGAGGTTACTAACGTTACAATCTGATATAACCCATATTTTGTATATTATGGATCCTATTATAGCACCTATTGATCCCCAACTTATAAAACAAGAGCTCACACCCGATAAATTGTTGCGGATAACTAATAAACTCAATAATGAAGTGTATGTATTTCGTGCACACGAGTGTCCTAATACAATGTTGGAGGTTGGGCGACAAAGAGAAATTGCCTTTAGAGAAGGTGGGGGAGGCTCTGGAAAGAGTTCCGATATTGATGATTTTGATCGTATTGAAGATGGCTATCAACAACTGATAGTGTGGAATCCCAAATATGAAGCGATCATAGGAGGATATCGTTTTATAAATGGTAAAGATGTTGTAAATCATCCTATGGGAGTAAATCTTTTGGCTACATCTCATATGTTTGATTATAGTGAAGAATTTATTAGGAATTATCTTCCTAAAACGATCGAATTAGGAAGATCTTTCGTTTCTAGGGGATTTCAGTCCACAGATATAGAGTCTTTGTCTATATTTGCTCTTGATAATTTATGGGATGGGCTAGGTGCTCTGACTGTAATACATCCCGATATCAAATATTTTTTTGGTAAGGTGACTATGTATGCCAATTACAATCGTCACTGTCGCAATCTTATTCTTTATTTTATGGATTTATATTTCCATGATGATAAAGATTTGGTTACTCCTAAGCAACCGTTGACTATCGATCTTAAGGACGAAGATAAGTCTCTTTTTCTGGGGTGCGATATGAAGAAAGATTTTCGTACACTAAAACAGGAATTGAAAAAATTGAATATCAATATACCACCTCTTTTCAATGCATACATTTCACTATCACCAGATCTTATTCGTCTAGGAACCGCTATCAATTATGAGTTTAGCAATGTTGAAGAGACGGGTATATTGATCAATATAGATCAGATCTTAGAAGAGAAAAAAAATAGGCATATTCATAGTTATAAGCCTACTCAAAAATGAGGGGATATGCATGGCACAGCACAATGAACTCGGTAAGAATGGGGAAATCATCGCCTATCGCCATGTAACCCAGCAACTGAAAATGCGCCTATTAGAGAGAAATTGGCGATACAAGCAGTGGGAGATAGATCTTATTGCAACGGATGGAGAGTATATTGTAATCATAGAGGTGAAAACAAGAAACATGACGACTATCGTAAATGCAGAAACGGCAGTTGATCATAAAAAGAAATTGCATCTATGCCATGCTGCTGATCAGTACGTTCGCAGTCGTGGACTCTCTATTCCAGTTCGTTTTGATGTTGTTTCGGTTTATTACAATCCATCCGATCAAACCTATGAGGTTCAGTATTTCCCCAATGCTTTTCAGGCTATTCCTGTCTGGCAACAAAGAAATTATAAAAAGTACTCCTATCGCTAATCTCGTAATCCCAATTGCTAATATTTTGTATGGCTGAAAATCTTGTCATCATTCCTACGTACAACGAATACGATAATGTGCGACCTATAGTGGATCAAATCCTTGCTCTAACAGAGGATTTTGATATTCTATTTGTTGATGATGGATCGCCAGATGGTACGGCCGATGAGATTCGCCAGCAAATGGAGCGCTATATTGATCGAATATATCTTATCGAAAGAGAAGGTAAGCTAGGCTTAGGTACAGCATATATTGCTGGTTTTAGATGGGCTCTGGAAAGGAATTATCAGCATATAATTGAAATGGACTGTGACTTTAGCCATCCAGTAAGTGCTTTGCCTCGTCTTATAAGTACGGTACGCAATGAAGACGTTGACGTATGTGTAGGGTCGCGCTATGTGAAGGGAGGCAACGTGGAAGATTGGCCTATAGGCCGCTTACTCATGAGTTATATGGCCTCTCTCTATGTGCGTGTTTTGACTTGGCTACCAGTGAAAGACACAACGGCAGGTTTTGTATGTTATACGCAAGAAGCACTCAGTGCTATTGATTTAGATAGCATTCACTTCAAAGGCTATGGCTTTCAGATAGAAATGAAGTATGCTGTATACCGATTAGGCTATAAGATAAAAGAAATCCCCATTACCTTTGTCGACAGAAAGGTTGGTATAAGCAAGATGAGTAGTTCTATTTTTGGAGAAGCCTTTACGGGTGTGATCAAATTGCGATGGTGGAGTATAATAGGCAAATTCCCTCTAGGACGAAAAAAAATAAGGAGGAAAAAATAATAGTATGATCATGAGTACCTTGCTACACAATGCTATAATTGTCAATGAAGATAGAGTGTATGTCGGCTCCCTATTGATAGAAGGTAATCGTATTAAAGCTCTATATGAAGGCAAAAAATCACTATTTGAGCTTCCACCGCAAGCGCAAAATGCGCAAATAACCCGTGATTGTGAGAATTTGTTGTTATTTCCAGGATTAATCGATGATCAAGTGCATTTTAGAGATCCTGGACTTACTCACAAGGGAGATATAGAAAGTGAGAGCAAAGCAGCCATAGCTGGCGGTATTACCTCTTACATGGAGATGCCCAATACCAAACCGCCGACGATTACACTAACGGCACTAGAAGACAAGTTGGAGCGGGCTAAAGAAGTTTCCTATGCCAATTATTCTTTTTTCGTAGGAGGTACCAATGATAATGCCTCTGATATTTTCAAGATAGATCCACATATTTTTCCAGGATATAAGCTTTTTTTAGGATCTTCTACAGGAAACATGTTGGTCGATAATGACAAAGCATTGGATCATTTTTTTGCTGAAAGCCCTAAGGTTATTGCTATTCATTCGGAAAGTGAATCCATCATACGCAGAAATAAAGACCTGTTTATCGAGCGTTTCGGAGAAGATCCTCCAATAGATTGCCATCCACTTATTCGTAGTGAAGAAGCCTGCTACCGATCTACCAATGAAGCGATAAATAGGGCTACAAGGTATGGAACACGCCTTCATGTGTTGCATATATCTACAGCCAAAGAAGCAGATATCTTTGAAAACGACAAACCTCTTTCCGAGAAAAAGATTACCGCAGAGGCTTGTGTACACCATCTTTATTTTACAGATAAAGATTATCGATCAAAAGGAACTTTGATCAAATGGAATCCCGCAATTAAAACGGCAAAAGATCGTGATACCATACTTGAGGCATTAGTGAAGAATAAAATAGATGTCTTAGCGACAGATCATGCTCCTCATTTGCTGTCTGAAAAAAAAGGAGGTGCATTAAAAGCAGCGAGTGGAGGCCCTCTTCTTCAGCATACGTTGTTAGCCTTGCTATCTTTGGTTGAGAAAAACAAATTATCCCTTACCGATATAGTGACAAAAGCTGCTCATAATCCCGCGATTCTATTTGGAGTAGAAGAGCGAGGCTTCTTGCGTCAAGGTTATTATGCAGACCTAGTTTTAATAGATCCGACAGCGAAGACCGAAGTGAAAAGAGACGCCTCGATTATTTCACGATGTGGTTGGAGCCCATTTGAGGGTTGTACTTTTCCAGCAAGAATAGTGGCAACCTATGTTAATGGGTCTCTTGTATATGATAATGGTAAATTTGCAGAGGAACGTGTTGCTATGCCGTTGCGATTCAAATAGAACGCTTTTGATAATTATCCTTTACTAACTCTGTTTCCTTATTTCTGTTCATCTATTGCACTATAGGATTGATTTTTAGCTCAAAAAATAGAGTGGTAAAGGATTGAATGAATCTATTATTTGTTATTGATATAATCTGTATATTTCGGAATATTGAATTGACTAATTTCGAGGAAAATAGGCTACAATCCAATCTCCTATAAGAATTGATAAGCGATCTCTTCTATTATATGTGCCTTAGATTTTTCGATTCTCTTCACCAGACTTTGTGTATACAGATTGAAAAAGTATTTCGCTCAATACGGAAAAATAGTAGAAGATTTTAACAGGATTACTTTATATGGTGGTAAATATTCTCGACTAAGGCCAAGTAATGACCTGTATACTTATTTGCTCGATCTCTAATCGTGATTATTTCTTTCATCGGATCATTAATTACTTCTCCTTTTTTCCACTGTGTCAATAATCTTTTTGCTTTTTTTCCCTCTCGAGTCACTATACTGGCTTCTCTACTTAGGAAAAAACCATAGGATAGAGCATCACGCGTAAGAGACGTTTTTGTCTCAAACGGTGTAAGCACACCTATTTCACCATCCTCTCTGAGCAAGTGGCTGGCAATAAGAAATAGATCTTTTATGGAGAGTGTTGTGTCGTACCGTGCGAGGCGTCTAGCCTGATTTCTTGTATCAAGTGCTTCACGATAAAAAGGGGGATTGCATATCAGAAAGTCGAAACTCTTCTTAGGAATTGTATTATATACTTTCATGATATCGTTGTGATAAAGGCTTAGTCGTTCACTGTATGGGCTAAGCAAAAAATTCTCAGAAGCTATAGTTGCAGCCGTCTCTTCTATTTCGTAGGCAGAAACGTATGCACGCGGATATCGATCGCATAGCAGAAGAGACAATAGACCTGTCCCTGTACCAATATCCATGATTTGCAGAGATGGAGATGTCGCATTAATCGTACACCATGCTCCAAGTAATACGGCATCGGTAGAAATAGGCATTCCACAATTACGCTGTGATAGACTAAAATTGCGGAAATAAAAACGATCCTCGTGATTCATATTATAAAAAAGGTCTCTTCATGAGACCTTTTGTTTAGTTGTACTGAGACCAGGGTTTAATCTCCATATCATCTGGGCTCGTTCTACATACAGCAATAATGAAAGCGGCCGCCAGACGAGAGTTTGTAATAAGAGGAATATTGAGATCCACCGCAGTGCGACGCAATTTGTAACCGTTAGTAAGCTCTCCTTGCGAAAGATTTTTGTTGATGTTGACTAGTAAATCGATCTCTTTATTATGTAATAGATCTAAGGCTTGAGGTTTTCCTGCTTCGTCGGGCCAGAAAACTCGAACTGAAGGAATGCCATTCTCTTGTAAGAATCGATGAGTTCCCTCAGTGGCATAAATTGTAAAACCTTTTTTTACCAACATTTTTGAGGGTTCTAATAGATCTACCTTCTGCTTATATCCGCCCGAAGAAATAAGAATGTTTTTCTTAGGTATGCGATGTCCCACGGAAAGCATTGCTTTTAGCAAAGCTTCGTCAAGGTCATCACCCAAGCAGCCTACTTCACCTGTGGAGGTCATATCTACACCTAATACCGGATCGGCTTTCTGTAACCGGGAGAATGAAAACTGGGAGGCTTTAATTCCCACGTAATCTAGGTCAAAAGCACTCTTAGATGGAATTTCATAGTCTACTCCTAGCATGATACGAGTAGCGATGTCTATGAAATTGATTTTTAGAACTTTACTGACAAATGGAAAACTCCGGCTTGCGCGAAGATTGCACTCAATCACCTTGATATCATTGTCTTTTGCTAAAAACTGGATATTAAAAGGACCACTAATATGCAATGCCTTAGCAATCTTGCGACTTATTCTTTTTATGCGACGAACAGTTTCGACATATAACTTCTGAGCAGGAAATTGGATCGTCGCATCGCCTGAATGTACACCCGCAAATTCTATGTGCTCGCTGATCGCGTAGGCCACAATTTCGCCATTATCTGCTACTGCATCCATTTCAATTTCTTTGGCATTTTCTAAAAAGCGACTTACTACGACGGGATGCTCTTTCGACACATTGGCTGCTAATGTTAGGAAGCGTTCAAGTTCTGCATTATTCGAGCATACATTCATTGCCGCACCACTGAGTACGTAGCTAGGACGAACCAATACCGGATAGCCAACCTCTTCTACGAAACTATTGATATCTGCAAATGAGGTAAGTTCTTTCCATGCAGGTTGATCAACTTCTAATTGATCCATTAAGGCCGAAAATTTATGCCGATCTTCAGCATTGTCAATACTTTCTGCTGAGGTTCCTAATATAGGTACCTTATGTTTGTCGAGTCGAACAGCGAGATTGTTTGGTATTTGTCCTCCAGTTGAAAGGATAACGCCTCTTGGTTCTTCGAGTTCCATGATATCCATGACCCTTTCAAAGGATAGTTCGTCGAAATACAATCGGTCACTTTCATCATAGTCGGTACTTACTGTTTCAGGGTTATAATTTATCATAACGGAAGGAATACCCTGTTTGCGGATCGTCTGCAGTGCATTTACACCACACCAATCAAACTCTACAGAGCTACCTATACGATAAGCCCCCGAACCAATAACCACAACAGCCTTATTAGCTGCAACCTCGCCATAGTCTATGTCGTGCTCAGATCCGTGGTAAGTAAGATATAGATAGTTGGTCTGAGCAGGGAATTCCGCTGCTAAGGTATCAATCTTCTTTACCCAAGGAGATATTCCTAAGCTTTTTCGATACTGTCTTATCTCTTCGAGAGCTTCTATTGTATCTTCGCGAGTTTGCTTGTACACAGCTCGGTAGATCTGAAAATCGCTAAAGCCCATTTTTTTTGCTTTAAGGAGAAGTGCAGCATCTACATTCTCTACTTTGTTCTTACTTTCCAGTTCGGCTGCAGTATCGATAATATTCTTTAAGCGGTATAAAAACCAACGGTCGATTTTTGTTAACTGATGAATATCATCTACGGTATATCCTTGTCGGAACGCTTTACTAATAACAAAAATACGTACATCAGTTGGTTCCCTAAGGGCACGATCAACATCCTTTATTTGTAGCTCCTTATTTTCGCAAAAGCCATGCATCCCGAGTCCAATCATACGTAGACCTTTTTGTATGGCTTCTTCAAATGTCTTTCCAATAGACATGATTTCTCCAACACTTTTCATGCTGCTTCCCAATTCGTGGGATACTCCATGAAACTTTCCAAGGTCCCAACGAGGTATTTTGCATACGCAGTAATCGAGAGCTGGTTCGAAAAAAGCACATGTTGTGCAGGTAACGCTATTTTTTATTTCATAAAGGGAATAACCAAGAGCTATTTTTGCTGCTACAAAAGCTAGAGGATAACCCGTCGCTTTGCTAGCTAAGGCAGAACTTCTAGAAAGTCTGGCATTTACCTCTATTACTCTATAGTCTTCACTCTGAGGATCTAGCGCATATTGCACATTGCACTCTCCAACAATGCCTAAGTGACGAATAATTCTCAGCGAAAGTTCTCGGAGTTTATGATATTCGCTATTAGTCAATGTCTGTGAGGGAGCAACTACAATGCTTTCACCAGTATGAATACCAAGGGGATCAAAATTTTCCATATTACAAACTGTAATACAGTTGTTCTCTGCATCACGAACTACTTCATATTCAATCTCTTTCCACCCTTTTAAACTCTTTTCGACCAGAACTTGAGGCGAAAACGAAAAGGCCTTTTCACAGAGCGAATTTAACTCCTCCTCATTATCGCAAAATCCGCTTCCTAAACCGCCCAATGCGTATGCAGCTCTAACGATCACGGGATATCCAAGTCTTGTAGCTGCTTTACGAGCTTGCTCGATGGACTCTACTGCCTCGCTTGATATAGTTTTAACAGATATTTCATCAAGTTTTTTGACAAATTCTTCTCTGTCTTCAGTCGCAATGATTGTTTCTACAGGCGTACCAAGTACTTTGACATTGTACTTATCTAATATGCCACTCTTGTACAAATTAACCCCGCAGTTGAGTGCTGTTTGTCCTCCAAAAGCGAGTAGTATCCCGTCTGGTTTTTCCTTTGCAATTACTTTTTCGACAAACTGAGGCGTAACAGGTAGAAAATAAACTTCGTCCGCCACGCCCTCACTTGTTTGAACTGTCGCTATATTAGGATTTATTAGAATTGTTTTGATTCCCTCTTCCCGAATGGCTTTGAGAGCTTGGCTACCGCTATAGTCAAACTCTCCAGCCTCTCCTATCTTTAGGGCTCCTGATCCGAGTAGTAATACTTTTTTTATTGTCGTGTTAGGCTTCATGGCGTGATAACTTTTTATATTTGTCTACTGTTTCTAGAAAGTCATTAAAGAAGAAAAGGGTATCGGTAGGACCTCCACAACATTCAGGATGAAATTGTACACTAGCGAAGGGTTTACTTTTATGGCATATTCCTTCATTGGTTCCGTCATTAAGGTTGATGAATAGTTCTTCCCATTCGGAGGGAAGTGTAGAAGGATCCACAACAAAACTATGATTTTGCGAAGTGATATAACATTTCTTACTATTGCAATGTTGTACAGGTTGATTATGGCTTCTGTGTCCGTATTTCATTTTCGTTATTTTAGCCCCTGCAGCCAAGGCTAAAAGTTGATTCCCCATACAAATACCCCAAATTGGTTTTCCTATGTCAAAAGCTTTTCTAAGGATTTGAATAGTCTTATCTGCATGTATTGGGTTGCCAGGACCATTACTGATAAATACTCCGTCGTATGCTATGTTTGTAAAATCGTAATCCCATGGTACACGTATGACAGTATATCCTGGTCGCTGAAGTTTGCGGAGGATATTGTGCTTGGTGCCACAGTCAATAAAAATAATCGTGGTGTCGCCCGCGCCATATTTTATAACCTCTTTACAAGAAGCTTCCTTGATAAGATTGCGCTCTTCAAAGTGTTCATCGATCGGAGATTTAGCCACATCCTCAATGATTATTTTTCCCTTACAACAACCTTTCTCGCGAAGATGTTTTGTCAATGCTCTTGTATCAATATCGGAAAGTGCGGGAATGCCTTCGGCTATGAGCATTTGCTGTAGACTGGTGGCAGCATTCCAATGACTATATTGCGTACTGTAATTTGTCACGATAAGTCCCTGAATCCATATTTTATCACTTTCCAACAAATCACTGATTCCCTCAGGAGTAAAAGTATTTGAGGGCATCCCATAGTTACCAATCATAGGATAAGTCTCAACCAATATCTGTCCCATAAAACTGGGGTCTGTAAGGCTTTCTGGGTAGCCATTCATAGCCGTATTAAAGACGACTTCTCCAACAGTGTTTTTTTCAGCTCCAAAGCTATACCCATCAAAGCGAGTGCCGTCTTCAAGTTGTATGTATCCTCTTTTCATGATATTCCTTATCCTAAATATAGGTTCTCTTTTGTCACTTATTATTTATTGTATTTAGTTTCTACATAACGAATGAAAGCTTCGTTTACCAAGTGTGTGCCACCTGGTGTAGGGTAGTCTCCTGTAAAATACCATTTTCCCGGATGGTGTGATATTGCCTCTTCTAGCCCTTCGATAGATTGGAAGACGATCTTTACATCTGCTTTCATTTCCTGAGGACGTACCAATTCAACGATTTTATCCGATATTTCATCAGCGGCAAAAGGATCGTATATTGCTTTAACCACGTTTTCTACATTTTCGTTTTTAGAAACATTTCTCAGATTGATGGCCTTGTTGTATTGTTGTTGAATGATATCTTCGGATCCTCTTTCTTTATGTAATGCTATGGCTGCACGAAAAGCGATAAACTCTTCCATACTGCTCATATCTATGCCATAGTAATCTGGATATCTAATTTGAGGTGCACTAGAAGCAACTACCAACGTAGTAGGCCCTAATCGATCGAGTATACGTAAGATGCTTCGTTTGAGGGTTGTACCTCTTACTATGCTATCATCAATGATGACCAACTTATCTTTTCCTCTTTTGATACTGCCATAAGTAATATCATATACATGCGTAGCTAAGTCATTTCGTGTATTTCCTTCAGCTATGAAAGTTCGCAATTTGATATCCTTTATAGCAACTTTTTCTATACGGATTTTAGAATTAATGATTCGATGAATCTCGTCATCGATAGAGTGTGAATTATCCTTACTATTCTCTACTAAAGAGAGTATTTCCTTTATTTTAATTTGATCGAGGTGGTTATTTAGCCCCTCGATCATGCCATAATATGCTACTTCAGCTGTATTGGGAATAAAGCTAAATACAGTGTTATCGATATCATTGTTTATCGCTTTTAGAATAGAGGGAACAAGGGTTCTTCCAAGTTTTTTTCTCTCTTGATATATATCTACATCGCTGCCACGAGAAAAATAGATGCGTTCAAAAGAGCAGGCACTATTTTCTTTAGTCTCGAGAATCTTTTCTATTCTGTGCTGACCATCCTTGTTGATTAACAGTGCAGAGCCTCGCTCCAGTTCAAATATCTTGTCGTGCGTAAGATTCATGACGGTTTGGATGACGGGGCGTTCACTAGCGACAACTATTACTTCGTCATCGCTGTAATAAAACGCGGGGCGAATTCCCTTAGGATCACGAAAAACATAACTCTCTCCGCTTCCTGTTAGCCCGCACATCACATAGCCACCATCCCATAGAGGAGAGCAGCGTTTCAGTACATTGGCTAGATCAATACGCTCTTCTATGAAATGTGTGACATCCATTCCATCAAGGCCTTTCTCACGTCGTCCAATTTGATATAGCCGCTCTACTTCTCGATCTAAAGCATGGCCAATTTGGTCCAACAAAATATATGTGTCGCTGGTATTTCGGGGATGTTGTCCATTGCCTGTAATATCTTCGAATATGGCATCAACGTTGGTAAGATTAAAATTTCCACATACAGCCAATGATTTCGCACGCCAATTACTACGCCTGATCATGGGGTGAACAAACGTCAGACCACTACGACCCGTAGTGGAGTAGCGAAGATGACCCATAAAAGTCTCTCCCGCAAAGGATATATTTTGGTCTGCGTAATCAGCATTGTTTATTTGATCTGGTGTGTAAGCAGACAGTTGAAGATGAATAGCGTCAAAAATATTGGTTATGGCATTGCTCCCCTCAGCTCTCAATCTGAAAAGATACTCCTCGCCAGGTTTAACCCGTGTTTTCCCTACTGCTATACCCGCTCCTTCTTGTCCTCTGTTGTGTTGCTTCTCCATGAGTAAGTATAGCTTGTTTAAGCCGTAAAGCCAAGTGCCGTACTTTTCGGCATAAAACGAGAGCGGTTTTTTCAGTCTTACAAGGGCTATGCCGCATTCGTGCTTGAGATCTTCCATAGCAAATAAAATTAAAATTTAAAACGGGACTATCTTCGCTGTTTACCTTGTTGCTCGCGGAGTCTTTGCTGTTGTAATCGTTGTGCCTCTTCTAGGCGAGCCATAAAACCTGATTTTTTTCTGGGTTTCTTTTTATTCTCTTCTAGCTTTGCCAAAACTTTTTCTTCGTTTATGATCAATCTACCAGCAATATATTGCAATATTGTAATCAGGGTAGAAATAAAGTAGTAATAGCACAGACCAGAAGAGTTTTGATTGAAGAAGAAGAAAAACATAATGGACATCATGTAGGGCATCCATTGCATCATCTTCATTTGGCTATTTTCTTGCCCTGTAGCCGATTGGCTCATTGTATATCTAGAGTAAATCACATTAGTAATAGCCCACAGCAGGCAGAAGAGACTAATGTGATTTCCCATTAAGCCAGATAAAATAGGAATATCAAAATTCCAACTTAATATAGCATCGTACGATGAAAGATCTTCAGCCCATAAGAAAGAGGTGTCTCTGAGGTCAATTGAAGTAGGGAAGTACATATAGAGAGCTATCAGGAAAGGCATCTGCAATATCATAGGTAAGCAGCCGGCCATAGGACTAGCGCCTACACTTTTGTATAGAGCCATAGTCTCTTGGGAGCGTTTTAGCTGCATGTTCTGATCCTTACCAGGATATTTGAGATTGATCTCTTCTACCTGGGGTTTGAGAACACGCATCTTTGCTTGTGACATATAACTCTTAAAGGTTAGGGGTGATAGTACTAATTTGATGATTAACGTCAGAAGCAAGATGATAATACCCCAGTTACTGATATATGTACTTAGAAAATCTACAACAGGCCTAATAAGATGGATATTTATCCATCGGAATAAACTCTTTCCTACATAGACCATTTTCTCTAAGTGGAGATCTTTTAATACAGGGTCCTTTTTTCCGTATTCTTTAAATAAGTGTAAGTCAAGCGGGCCCATGAAAAAGGTAAAGCGAGTAGAGGAACCTTCTCGTAAATCAAAAGGTACAGAACCAGACGCAGAGAAATCTTTCAAATAAGGATTATCCTTTTGGAAAGTTGTCTGTTGCAGACGAACGTCTTCGAAAGGATTGTTTTTATCTGCAATCAAAGTATTGGCAAAGAACTTGCCTTTGAAGCCTATCCAACTGAGAGATCCTGATAAATCCTTTGTTTTATTCTTTGAAGTTGCATTGAAGTGCTCTACGTTGTCTCCAACATATTTCCAATACAAATTCGTATAGTTATTTTCGTTCACCCATGACTTCTCCAATTGTGGCATACGTTGCTTTAACTCAAAATCGAGATAACGCATGTTGTTGGGAAAAACCTTGTCGAGTCCTTTCCTCGTTAGACATAAATCAACGAGATAATTATCTTTGCGCAAAGTGTAGGTAAAATCAATGTAGCTTAGACTGTCGATAGCGAGGCGTAGAGTGAGCGTACTATCCGTATTAGCTACTTTCTCAAAATAAAGGTCTTTTGTATCCAATACTCCTCGCTGCGAGGTACGGAAAATAAAATTTAGATTGAAATCTTCTCTGCTTTTGAAAAGAGCCACGGCCTGTTTTTTTGTTTTCTCATTAAGACTGTTATAGTCTTTGAGCGTAGCAGTAACAGGAAGAGCTCCAAGAGAGGAAATGTCTATTTTTATTTTGTTATTTTCCAGCGAGAAGGTTTGTTCAGTTCCAGTTATTTGCTGCCGATGATGAAAAAAATTGGAACTTGAGTGTAGAGTAGTGTCTACAGTATTAGGAGCAGGAGCAGAGGCCTGAGCGATATTTTCAGTCTCAATTTTAGGGGATTCAGCACCTTTTTTAGGACGATTTATCCAAGTAAACGCCAGTAATGCAAGGCCTATAAAAATAAGACCTATGATAGTATTTTTATTCATGCCTATAGAGCTATATCGGGCAAAATGAAATTATTCTTTTCTTTAATAACCTAAACTATTTTTTGTTCTCAAGCAAAGCCTTTACAAAGGCCATGAAAATGGGGCTAGGATTGACAATTGTACTTTTATATTCTGGATGGAATTGAACGCCTATGTAAAAAGGGTGATTCTTAAGTTCCAAAGCTTCGACTAGATAAGTATCTGGATTTTCACCGACACAGAAAAAACCCTTTTCCTCGAATCGTTTCTTGTATATACTATTGAACTCATAGCGGTGACGGTGTCTCTCTTCTATCGAAGTCGCACCATATGCCTCTGCAATTTTACTATTTGGTTTAAGATTGCAGCGATAGGAGCCCAAGCGCATAGTCCCCCCATAGTTGGAAACGGTTTTTTGCTCTTCCATTAGGTCGATGACCTTATTTTCAGTATTAGGGGCTATTTCAGCTGTGTTAGCATCCTTCAGATGGAGTACGTTACGGGCAAATTCGATAGCCATGCATTGCATTCCAAGACAAATCCCTAAGGTTGGAATATTTTTTGTACGTGTATACTGCAGAGCTGTGATTTTGCCTTCTACTCCTCGCTCACCAAAACCAGGAGCAATGATCACTCCATCGTAGCCCTCAAGAAGAGTTGCAACATTTGCCTCGTTTATATTTTCGCTTTGAATAGAGGTCATTTTCAGTTTCCTGTCGTTGTATACACAAGCTTGAATGAGTGCCTCATCGATACTTTTGTATGCATCAGGCAATTCGACGTATTTGCCTACGAGAGCTATACGTACAACTTCTTTGGCTTTTTTCATTTTATCTATAAAAGAGCACCAAGCCTCCATAGCTGGTTTAGGACCTGGTTCGATACCAACCATCTTTAGTACTATTTCGTCCATGTTCTGCTCTTGAAGATGCAGTGGAATTTCATAGATAGTCGGTGCATCAATACTCTGTATTACAGCATCTTCTGCGACATTACAGAAACGAGCTACCTTAGCACAAATATCACTGTCAAGTCGTTGTTCGGTACGCAAGGTGAGAATGTCTGGTTGCACACCTGCTTCTTGGAGCTGTTTTACAGAGTGTTGGGTAGGTTTTGTTTTAAATTCGCCTGCAGCCTTTATGAAAGGTACGTAGGTAAGATGGACTACTATACAACGATTTTTTAGTTCCCATTTAAGCTGGCGTACGGCTTCTAAAAAGGGCAGAGACTCAATATCTCCGACAACACCACCGATTTCAGTAATTACAAAGTCGAGTTGGTCTTTCTGTCCAAGTAGTTTTACATTACGCTTAATTTCATCTGTAATATGCGGTATCACTTGGATTGTCTTTCCTAAGTATTCTCCTTTACGCTCTTTGTATATAACATTTTGATAAATTCGACCAGTGGTAATATTATTCGCACGAGATGTTGGCACATTGAGAAAACGTTCGTAGTGACCCAAGTCAAGATCTGATTCATGACCATCGTTTGTTACATAGCACTCTCCATGTTCATAAGGATTAAGAGTGCCGGGATCGACATTAATATATGGGTCGAACTTTTGTATGCCTACACGGTAACCGCGGGCTTGTAGCAGTTTTCCCAAAGAAGCGGCTACTATGCCTTTTCCGAGAGAAGATATAACGCCTCCCGTAACAAAAATGTATTTCGTTTCCTGACCTGTCATAGCAAATTTGGATGATTGATATCTTTATTTATTATCAAAAAGTAAACAAAGGAATATACGCGTATTAGCTCCTATATTAGCTCTCGTTTTTGCAGCTATCTGAATTTTCGATGTTGCTTGTCTTTAACCATTACGAAAGCCTCTTTCTCTCCTGCAAAATTACTAAATCTTTATCGAATAGCAAGCGACACATATCAAAATAATCGTTTAACACGAATCGCTATAAAAAAGAAAAAAATCTGTATCACTCGGTTTAGAAAAAGATATCATTCTTTTCTTCTGAAAATAGAAAAGGTGACTCAAGCCACCTTTTCTGTTCTACTATCTTGAACTAAGAAAAAAAACTATGATTTATGTAAGGTCATCCTTTTCTCTTGATTTCCTTCTAGTAAGACTGAAACGTTGTAATATCCTTGAGGTAATCCTTTAAGCGATATAACAGTGCTCTCACCTTTGCGAATTCGAAACAATGATTTTTCTGCATTCATTCTCAATCCTAATAAAGTAGCTACCCTCAGCCAAAGAGCCTATGTCGCAGTGAGCACTTCCATCTTGATGAATGTTGCCATTATATATAAGGAGTCCCTTAACATTGAAAATTTGAACTGAACTCCCTGCTTTTGCGTTTAAAATGTCAATATAACCTGACGAATGGTTAATCGAAATGCTCCATTTCGGATTATTCCAATCGCCTGAAACGGCTTCTGGAGAAATGTTATTGTCACAGCTACATCGGATTGACACAGCTGTAATGCGTCCTGTAAAGTCAGATCCATATGATATTCCACCTTCTTCTGTATATGCATCATAAGGATATCCCCATACACTATAGTAATAGTTTGGAGATATCGCAGGTTCGTTTAACATTAAATAGAATTCATTACCACGATTTTGGGCTGAAGCATAGTATCCACCAATATATCCGGTAGCAGGAATAAAACGAACAACATCATGTTCATTGTCTTGCCCCCAGAAATCAGACTCATTGGCAATTTCTTCAATAGTAATTTCTTGCTTACTTTCACCTAAAAGACGAGATTTTATTTCAAGGCCTCTACCTGATAGCCAACTCCATTTATAGGCAGTTAGTAGTTTATTGCCGTTACCTTTAAACTTTATTCCATACAATACGTTTATTTTTGCCGCAAAATAGTCGGCTTCATATTCTTTTTCCTCTCCATAGATAGAAATTCTTTCCGCTATCGATAGGTATTTTTTGCCATCGCCAGCGAAGGAGCCAACTTCAAAATTTGACGGAAAAAAAGCATTTGCCTCATATACTGTGGGTATATGCCACCCTGGAGGACAAGGGTCTCCATTGTTTTTTCCTTTATACTCCGAAGGGGCATCTGTCGCAAGAGCTATTTCGGAAGTGTGTGTGTCTCCCTTTTTACTGTCTGTTCGCCAAAAGTAATTCCCCGATTCATCCCGTTTGAAGAAAATATGACTCCATACTTTTTCGTCGTTGCCATCTACTCGCTCTGTACTCATAGCGAGTGACTCATCGTAACTAAAAGCAATATTTCGTCCGAATTGATAAAAGCGTGCTCCATCGTTTTCAGGAATTAGTTTTTTGTCGAATTGGTTTATCTCTCCGACATTATACTCCGCTAATTGCAATAAGGGATTTGCAACAATAAAAACGGAACTATCACTATTATGGGCTGTCGCTCCTAAAGATAAGCCTAAAGTAAAGTATATTACTAAAAGAAGACGTTGTTTGGTATTCATTGTTTGTTTTAGATAGATTTGAATTGACTCGCCAGCAGTTTTTTCTCTATTTCTCCACAATAAAATAGAATTACTTCATCGCAGAACTCTCTTATCGAATGAATCTGTATCGGGTTCCTCTGTTGTCAACTGCAATATAGACACCATGAGGTAAAAACGAAAGGTCGATTACTTCTCCAGATCGAGTGGCTTTATTGGAGAAAACTTTATGACCTGAGGAGTCGAAGATTAAAACATGAGTTGGATGAGCTATGTATAGCTTATCTGACGGACTCATATATATGATTGAAGAAAGCTTGTCGATGGTATTAGCGCTCTCGACTACTTTTTCATCTTCGTACAGTGAGAAATATTGCCATAGTCCGTCTACAATATACTTCTCCATAGAGGATTTCGGGATATGACATTTAACGTCGGGTTGTCTAATACCTGAGAAATTCCCTTCTCGTGTTGTAGGAGGTGTATTTTTTGCTATAAAAATATCGGTTAAATGATCCATGTCCATAATGGCGCAGGTATCTAGAAGTTCTATACTCGTAGGAATGAAGATTTCTTTTAAATGATTATTACCGACAAGTGCATAAGAAGCTATTTCAGATGCTGTATCTGGTATACGAAATTTTTCTTTTTCTCCTTTAGATGGGTAGGCAAGTAGTTGAATTGGAAGCTGACCTTTCATACAAAAAAGCCCTTCGTCAATTAACTGATATATATCATTCCCATTGAATATAAAACGCTGCATTCCGTTATTGCAGAGCGATTGAACGCCTATTTTCTCGATTGTTTGGGGAATTGTTACTTCTTTTATGAAATCACATTCAAAAAAGCAGCCAGGATATAGGGTTTTAACTTCGTTAGGAATCACAAAGCTATCGTTCTTGTATGCTGCGGGACATTCATACAAAACACTTTTGTCTTTGGAGTAAAGGACTCCGTCTAGATCGATGAAATATGGGTTATTTTTGTCTACTATAAATTTTTCCAGTTTATAGCATTTTCTTGTAATGCGAGCTCCTACATATTTTAAACTTTTCGGTAGAGACAAACTTTTTATTCTTTCGCAACGCATGAATGCGCTATCTGCTATAGCTCTTAGATTATCGGGAAAGTCGATATATTTCAAAGCTTCACATCCGATAAATGCTTTTGTTGCAATAGAGTCCACGGAAGGAATATTTATTTCATCTAAGTTTTTGCATCCTGCAAAGGCATTATTGCTGATAACGTTCAATGATATTGGAAGGCTAATCTCCCGTAAAGATTCACAACTTTGAAACATGTGTTTAGGGATAGTATCCAAATTATCTGGTAAAATAATATCAGAAAGGCTTTTGCATAGAAAGAAGAAATTATCTCCAATTTTTTTCACACTTTTAGGAAAATGGAAGATTTTAAGCATCTCACAATTCGAGAAACATTCTTGACCAAAACTTTCTATTTTGCAAGTTTCTGGGAAAATCACTTCTTGTAGTTTGGGACAGTACGCAAAAGCAAGATTTCCAACTTTCGTAGTATTAGAATTGAAAATAACTTTTGTTACATTGCCAAATGCAAAAGCATAATCGGCTATTTCTACCACTTCGTCGGGGATGATATATTCACCGCTAACGCTATTGCACCCACTTAATACTCCATTCTCAATAGTTTGTGCGGACGCAAACTGGATAACTCCTACAATACAGGAAAGAAATAAAAAGAACTTTTTCATATTGACCGAATTAAGATAGCTGATATTTTCTTTGTTAGTTTTGTTACCGTATTCTTGTTGTATGCTATAAAATTGTCTTGTGTGATCAATGGTTCACTGTTTTTTAGGCGATTTTAGGTCTGGAGTATACGAATCCCAGTAAATATATTGCCTTTCAACATTGAATTACATCATCGCATGGTATTGATCTTTGGCAAAGATAGAGATTATTTTTGATATTGAATCAATGCTTGCTTATATCTTTACAAAGATTGGATAAATTTCAAATGCATGTGTAACATTATCTTTTTTATTACTATATTTGTCATGTCCAAATAGACCCTTTCTAGCCAATATACAGGAGCTTTGAATAGTAATAGAAAACAAAATTTGAGATGCATCTTTACATATCATTACTGTATGTAAATAAAGTCTATCTCTACTTATTATAAGAAGATACATGGATGAGTTCATCAATCTCCACCCATTCTATATATTGGGAAGGAGTTATACGAAGAAAAAATAACTTATTAGAAAAAATATGAGAGTTCGTAACATTACCACTTTTTTATCGATTTTATTTTTATGGATAACAGTCATCCAACCAATTAATGGAGAAATATCAGCTTCATCTGACAAGAGTAAGACCCCTGCAACGAAGGATCTTATTTTTCGTTGCTCTTCAGGGTATGCAGTGCAGAAAAAGGTGTATTTATCCGATGAAAATAAAAAAGAAATTCAAGAAATTTCTCCTGAAAAAGACGGAATTACCTACAGAGTCCCCGACGGAGAGTTCATCCTGTTTAAAGCTATTCCAGAGGAGGGTACTATTAATTATTTTTGGTCTATCAAGAATATCGAAGGGGATTTCGAAGTACTCCCTAAACATTACGATGAAAACGCCTTTCTAATGCAACCAACACAGGAAATACAAGAAATAGTTGTTGATACTCGAAAACTAATTCCTGCAGTATTTAAGACAATCGGAGAGGGCTGTAAAGAAAAACATGTGTGGATAGAAGAAGCGGATGACTATGGGTATGAGGTATTACCAGAACAGGACGGAAATACATATTTGTTACCAGAGAATGCAGCGATATATTTTGAACCGGTCTTAAAAGAGGGATACCAAATATTAATATGGAGATTAAATGGGTATGAAGTTGCGCAAAGACCTGATGTTTTTTACAAGCAAAATCTACCAGAAAACTTTGATTTAAGTGTAACATTTTATAAAGAAGGAGATCTATATACGGTATTGTTCGAGCAACCCCAAAACGCTATTTTACGCTGTAAAAATAAAATGTTATCGGGGACTCCTTTTATTGATTCTGGGTCAACTGTCGATCCAGGAGATATCGTGATATTCGAAGTTGCTCCTATGGATAATCCTAATGGCAAGGTGGATGTCGATTATTGGGAGATTAATGGCGAAAAGATTACAGATGATTTTGGCCCTTATAGGGATAATTCTTTACAATTAAGGGTATTAGAAAATATATCTGTAAAAGTAATCCCGATGAGAACGGAAGAGAGAGAAAGCATTACAAAACAGTCTTTTTTTGTTTTCTACGATAGAGAGTCTAATGCGATTAAAGGAAAGAGTGCAGATAAAACAAAAGTATCTTTATATACACTCAAAGGAGAGTTGATTGCATCTATATTATTGGATAAGGAGGCTGACTTTTCTTTTGACCATATATGCAAAGACCATACGACCTATATAATAACAGATGGTACTCACTATAAAAAAATAATAGCCCTATGAAAAGAATATTACTTTTACTTCTATTGATAACGATTTTCAATGCTAGAGGAGAAGAAAGCAGTGAGCTATATTACTCTATTGCCAAGGTTCCCAAGGGAGAAGGATCTATTGACTCTCCTTTAGAAATATCTTCATTGGAAGAACTTGTATGGATTGCCAAAATGGTAAATGGTGGAGAATCGTTGACTGGCGTATACTTCATACAAACAAAGGATATTGATTTGTCGCCTCTAAAGGGATACAATGAAAATATGGGATGGATACCCATAGGAGGTTACATAAAGACATCTGTCGGAAGCGAAAAAAGAGGTTTCTCCGGTATATACGATGGAAATAATCACTCCATAAAAGGTTTGTATATAGACCGAAAAGAGTATACCTATCAAGGCTTATTTGGCTATTTGTATGAAGGGGTTGTAAAGAATCTTCTTGTTGAAGGAGCTGCCGTACGGGCTTTAGAAAATATGGGTATACTTGTGGCCTACATGTATGAAGCTACGATAGATAATTGTCATGTCAGAGCAAGCTTCTTGCAGGGAGATGATTTTTATATCGGAGGTCTTGTCGGCTATGAAGCCTCGGGAAAAATAGTTAACTCATCGGCAGAAGTAGAGATTCAAGACAGAGATTATGTCGGTGGTTTAGTTGGATGGGCAGAGGGCTTGCTCGAGAAATGCCATACGGCTGGTAATATTCAATGTTCCCTTGACGAGAATATAGATACCAGGTATATTGGAGGATTAGTGGGATATTTGAAAAGAGGTACAGTAAGCAAATGCGGATCTACCTCAGAAGTTACTGGAGGATCTCGTGTTGGAGGCTTAATAGGACTGGCTAGCCAAGCAATTATTTCCGAAAGTTTTGCTGCCAATAAGTCGGTAAAAGGTGGGCTATATATAGGAGGTTTAATCGGTATAAACGAAGAAACACCCATATCAGATTGCTATGCGCATAGTGCCGTATACGGAGATGAACATGTAGGAGGTTTGGCAGGATATATCTCTTATTCTGCGTCAGTCATCAAACGATGCTACTCTGCAGGAAAAGTGACGGTTCAAAATCCTTCTCTATCAGGAGGTTTTGCAGGAGCTATGTCGGGAGGTTCTATGGAATATGCATATTGGTGTAGTGATATACAAGGTGTAGATAAGGCTGTCGGCGGTTTCAACTCGAGCGAGGAAAATTGCAACAATCTTACTTTAGAGCAAATGAAAACGAAGGAATCCTTTGAAACGTGGGATTTTTCTTCAGTATGGCGTATTTCAGAAGAAAAAAATAATGGATTTCCCTATCTTTCTAAAACGATGATATCAAATACCAATGAACCGTCTCAACCCTTAAAAACGGTTCATATGCATTTTCGCTCCACTCTTCTGTGTATAGAAAGTGTGGAACCTCTTGTACATATCGAAGTATATGGTATAAATGGTCAGATGATCAATGCAATGTCATTAGACTATGTTGACAAAACCGCAATGTCCATGCCCGAAAATTTGCAACAGGTGATTGTGCGCCTGACTTTTGACGATCGTAGAGTCCAGGGATATTTGCTTTTACGCACAGATTAAGCTAAGATTTTAGCATAGCAGGATTTTTTCTATTACCTCACTTATGCATTTTACTGTTATATGATAGAGCAATGTATGATGCAATCCACTTGCTATAATTTATGTACATTTCATCCCCTTGCTCCTATGCGTCGTGTGTATTAAATATATCATAAGATATTCTGATATGGGGGGTATAAAAAGGAAAATGAACGATTCAAACATCCCCTTATTTGTTCTGTCTTTCATGTTAAAAAGAGAACTCGTCCATCAAAGGGACGAGCTCTCTGCCTTTATTTCTTTGTGTGAATAGCCTCAATGGATAAGAATATAGCTCTCCTTTCCAATACGGAGAAGTGCTTTACTATCGTTATATTCTATATTAATAGTTGAGTCTTGCTCATAGCGATTTATAAATTCTCCTCTTAATGAGTAGAGGAGTATCGGTTCATTGGAAATACTCTTCTTACATAGAATTCTCCATCCATTGCTTGTAGGCATAATATCGATTTTATTATTTTCTTCTGCAATACTGGGAGAATTAGTCCCTAAGGAGATCAAACCACCAGATACTTTCCATCCTTTTACAGTCCATTTTTTTTCTATCGCTTTTTTGATCAGGTCTTCTGTTATTTCATTACCTTCTTCAGCTGTTGGTTTGCCATCATCGTTTACTTCTAATACATTGAAATTCTTGGGATTATACATCGATTTTGGTTCGTTGCTATTGAACCCATCGATCAGGTTTTCCATAGCATCTTTTTTAATTTGATTATGAAAAACAGATAAGATTTCCAGATTAGAAAGCATAGAGCAGTCAAGTGAACTTATTTTATTGTTGGGGCAGTAGAACTCTTTAAGCGAAGGACACCCAGAGAGGTCTATTGCAGATATTTTATTTTCTCCTATTGAAAGGACGCGAAGCAAGGGCAGATTACCCAACTTAATGGCACTGATTTTATTGCTTGGAATGAATATCTCTTCTAAATGTGTGTAGGGAGAAAAATCCCATTCGCCAGAAAGCTTGCATTCTGAAAAATCGATGTTCTCAAGCACTTCATTAATAGGAAGTTTGACTTCGGAAAGGTCGTTCTTTACTACCCATATCAGTTCTAATGAAGTACATTTTGATGCATCTATTGATGTGATATCCATCTGTTCATCTACACGGAATTCTATAATTTTCTTACCGTAAAGCGTAAGATTTCTTTCTTGGGCAAGGGTAATATTTTGTCGACTTCCTTCTTCTGCACTCAATGCTTCGCCATCGTCTTTGACGCCATTTGCATTTAGATCGATCCAGCAACCGTCGCCCATTGGGAAAAAAGACAGTGTCGTACGCTCAGAACCGATGGTAAAATGTATCATTTCTTTGCAGTTGTCTTCTACTGTCGCTTTCTCGCCCATATAGTCGAGTGCGCGACCTCCTCCATTGTTATCAAAAAGAAGCCAGTTCTTCTTTTTTACCAGATCTGCCTGATCTTGTGTCATGGTATTCTTTTCATTCAGTTCCTTTTTATCGACAAAATAGAAACGTCCAGGGGCTCCTCCTGAACAGTCCGGTAGCGCTTTGCTTATTGCTGCAGCTGCTTGAGCATTAATATCATTTGCAAAACAAAAGATTCTGTTTAGTTTACTGCACCCAGTAATATTGATTGATGAAATCTTATTGTTGTTGCAGGATAAATAAGTGAGATTAGGCGAGTTGCTTGCGTCAATACAACTAATCATATTTTTATCTATGCTGAGCTCCTTCAGATTAGATGCTGTGGATAGATCGATCTTCGTCAGTTGATTTTCTTGGCAGAATAATCTAGCAATGCTTTTACATGTAGAAAGATCTAACTCCGTAATTTTGTTAGTATAACAATTCAAAAAATTGAGCATTATACAGTTAGATATATTGAGCGAAGTTATCTCATTTTCGTAACAAAATAGCATGGCTAGTTCAGGTGACTGACTGACATCTAAAGAGGTCAACCTATTTTGCTGGCAGAATAAGGTCCACAGTTTTTTGCAGCCACTTACGTCTAAAGATTTGAGTTCGTTTACCGAGCAATCTACTATGGCTATATTAGGACAATGACTCAAATCTAACGCAGTGAGTTGATTATCATTGCAATTGAGTTGAGATAATGTCGGCTGTATTATAATCAATTCAGTTAGCGATAGGTTGGTTGCTTCTAATGAATGAATTGTACCATGCAACACGATATGATTAGGATCGGTGACATAGTAAGATCCATCTTTTTCTTCTATACCTTCCAGAGTAATTCCATCTTCAGACTCAATGCCCAAGGAAAAAGAACTCCCTTTTTCGAGGGTCGTTTTCATTCTGATAAGGTTTTCATTTCCCTCTGAGATCAATTGTGAGGACGCCTTCCAAGCGGCTAAAGGAAAAGCCCATAATAGTATCAAGGGCATCAATAGGGTAATGTTTTTTTTCATAAATAATGATTTGATTTATTAGAGTTTTATTGCATGTTTATGCCAATAGGCATACTTAATTTCTGATTTGAGTTTTTCGTTCAGTTTGCAAATTTAATAATAATTTTTGTGCTGATTACAATCATTTTGGACTCTCTATAAAAATCCGACAAAAAGGTTGTTGCCGGTATTCTTTGAGGTTATAGAGCAAGAATAGTGAAAAACAAGGCTCATTTCATATATTAAACTACAATTGCCAATGAGCTGCTACGATGGCTGCATTTTCAGATACAAATGTCAGCATTAACGTTATCTGAAAAGTCACTTTACCGAATTTCGGATAGCTGCTTACACAAAACATTTATGTAAAGCCAAAAAAAATGAAATAAAATGATAGAAACGTAATTATGGCTTTAGCCCTATTTCGCTTAATATGTCATCATCCCAATCGATATCGAGCAATTCCATCTCTTCTTCTTCCAATGTAGGAAATGTCTCTTCAGAAGTATTTTCTATAAGAGCTTTACCCATACTAGCTCGAACAATTTCATTATTGTCGTATGGAAGTTCTTTGTTTAGTTCTGTCCACAGAATTTCTTTTAGTTCATTTATTCCTTCACCAGTAACTGCTGAAATAAAATAGGTTGGGATATCTTTTGGAAGTTCTTTTTTTCGCCATTCAATAAATTCGCTGTCTACAAGATCGATTTTTGTAATGGCCAGTACAATGCGTTTATTATTGAGAGCTTCATTATATTGCTCGAGTTCATTACGCAAAATACGAAAATCTTTTGCTATATCATCACTATCTACTGGGATCAAATAGAGTAGGAGGGAATTCCTCTCTATGTGTCGTAAAAAACGTAATCCAAGACCTTTTCCTTCTGATGCTCCCTCGATAATGCCAGGTATATCGGCCATTACAAAGGATTTATTGTCGTGGTACCCAACAATGCCTACAGATGGAACTAATGTGGTGAAAGGATAGTTAGCGATTTTAGGTTTGGCTGCACTGACAACCGAGAGTAGGGTAGACTTGCCCGCATTGGGAAAGCCTACTAAGCCAACATCCGCAAGCGTTTTAAGCTGAAAAATAAATTCTTTCTCTTCTGCTTCTTCTCCTTTAGTGGCTATACGTGGCGCTTGATTAGTGGCACTCTTGAAGTGAGTATTTCCTTTTCCGCCTTTACCACCCTTTAGAAGTAATTTTTTTTCACCATCGGAGGTAACGTCTAAAACATACTCACCAGTTTGGGCATCGTATATAGTGGTACCAACGGGTACGTCGATGATAATATCTTCCGCCGAAGAACCTGTTTTCAGAGCTCCTCCTCCAGCTTCTCCATTTTTTGCAAAAATATGACGGTTGTATCTTAGATGAAGAAGTGTCCAGTAGTTTCTATTACCTCGTACCCATATACTACCACCTTTTCCTCCATCACCTCCATCGGGGCCTCCTTTGGGGATATATTTTTCGCGTCGAAAGTGTACTATGCCATTACCACCTTTTCCACTACGACAGGTTATTTTTACATAGTCTACAAAATTTGTTTCGTTACCCACGAGAGATCTCTGCAATTTAATCTATTATCAATCAGATATTTTATATAATGCGCCCTACCACATTATTTAATCGGAGTGCAATATCGTCGATAAGTCCTACTCCATCTATACAGTGATGAACCCCTAATAGATGGTAATGCTCTATGATAGGTTTGGTTTGTTGGTGGTATACCTTAAGTCTATTGTGTATACTTTCCAGATTGTCGTCCGTGCGTCCTTCAATCTCTTTCCGTTTGAGAAGACGTTGTACAAGTTCAATGTCCGGTACGGCAAGTTCGAGCAGAGCATCTACTCTGCTTCCATGCTTCTGCAGCATGGTGTCTAATGCTTTTGCTTGAGTGATAGTTCGAGGAAAACCGTCGAAAAGAAGACCTTTTTCCTGATTATGGGTAATGACAATCTCTTCAATTATATCTATGATAATATTATCGGGTACAAGGTTGCCATGATCCATGTACGTCTTGGCGATTTTCCCAAGATCGGTAGTTTGTCGTATTTCTTCTCGTAATATCTCGCCGGTAGAGATTACTTTTAGCCCATGCTTTTCAGCCAGTACCTTTCCTTGTGTTCCTTTGCCACTTCCCGGCGGGCCAAATAAGATGATATTGTTCATAATATGAAAAGGTTATTTAGTCTGCCAATTGATAGATATCCTTTAACATTCTACCGTGTCCATCGGCATCTAAGCCATGGCCAACGATAAATTTATTTTCAATCTCTATACCTACATAGTCGACAGTCACTTCTTTTATCAATGCCTCTTTTTTTAACAACATGGAGACGATGAATACATCTTTTGCTCCTTCCGCTAAATACTTCTGCTTAAGGTTGTACATGGTGAAGCCTGTATCGATGAGATCCTCTACGATGATGAGTGTCCTACCTTCGACAGGTACCTTCAGAGGCATGATTTCTTTCAATTCAAAGGTAGACGCAATACCGCTATACGAAGAATATCGGGCAAACTCCACTTCGAAGTTGGCATCAATTGCTCGAAGCAACTCTGCTGCAAACATAAATGCTCCGTTCATGATACATACAAAAAGGGGATTTTGATCACCGAGATCTTTTTTTATATCACGAGCTATACGAAGGGTCGCTTTGTCTAACTCTTCAGATGTGATGTAGGGCACAAAGCGACGACCGCTAATCGTTATATCTTTCATAATATCGTTATGTATAGAGTTTTTTATTCTTTGGATGTCTCTAGTTATCTGTATGATATCCATCGGGCAATTTCTTTGATCGAGGGCTTTTTACCATGCATAAGGATGCCCACGCGATAGATTTTAGCTGCCAACCAGATCGTCAGCAATACCGTGATAAATAACAGCAACACGCTGATTATCTGCTGCCAAATAGGTACACCGTAGGGTATTCGAACAAGCATATTAACGGGGGATGTAAAGGGAATCATGGAAAGCCATACGGCTACAGGCCCCTCTGGATTACGTATACTAGCAATACCACCATAAAATGCTATAGATAATATTAGCATGATAGGCGTGATAAGCATATTTCCCTCTTCTTGCTCTGTAAACGCTGATCCGACAGCAGCAAAAAGAGATGCATATAACATATATCCACCGACAAAATATACGACGGTCATGAAGATAAGATTGATCCAATGAATGTCTGCAAGAACGGAAGCTATTTCTTGGATGTTCCGAATGTTGTCGGCATCCATATTAGCCATCAGTCCTCCTACATTCATTTGCGATAGATCAGTAAGGGCGTTTACACTTACGATAGCACCAAAAGAAATAACTGAAGCAATGAAATAAAGGATAAATGCAAAAACTACCCATATAGCGATCTGCAATACTCCCACTAAGGCGGTGCCAATGATTTTCCCTAGCATCAAATAGAAAGGTTTAATACTTGAAACCATTACTTCCATTATGCGGCTTTTCTTTTCTTCCATTACGGCATTCATTACCATCATACCAAAAAATGAAATAAAGAAAAAGCTAAACATTGAAAGCCCATAGCCGATCATGCCAGCCGTAGAACCACTAGAATGCTTGATGTCTCCGCTTTTCTCGAGTTTGTATGAGGTCGCACTCAAGGAGATCGTGACACGCGAATCATTGATGATTTGCTGGATATTATCTACACCGCTATGCTCTAGTTTTTTGTTGGTAAGATAGGTCGATAGTTTGCTCTCAATAAATTTCGATAGATCTGGAGAGGCCGTCTTATAGCTATATAATTCTATAGCTTTAGGATTCTGGAGAAGATCTCCTTTTATGTTAAGAATGGCCGTTACCTGTTCATCGTTTTCTTCCCCTTCTTTTTTGAAATCCTCTAGTGTCTTTGTTGTTGACACGAACTGATAGCTTTGTGTATCTTCAAATAAAGAGAGGTATTCGTGAGTAGGATCTATAACGGCAATTTTTTCTTTACCGATTTGGGTAATTGCTATCCAAAGAACAAACGCTACAATCACTATCATGCCGATAGGTACGAGTAGCGTGCCTATCAGAAAGCCTTTGTTACGAACTTTGACGAAAAATTCCCTAGCAATTATTGCCTTTAGTTTATATAGATTACTTTTATTCATAACAATCAGTTCATTTCTTTTGCTTTATTTTTTACTGTCGCAATGAAAATATCATTCATTGAGGGAATTTCTTCGTGTAAGGAAAGAAGGTGAGCACGTTCGGGGAGAAGAAGCGGAATTTCTCTGTTTTTTTGGTTTTTCTCCTTTACGATTGTGATTTTTTGAATGCCATTGGCAAAATGACTTTCCAAGATTTGTAGTTTTGCAGACTCTAGGCTATCCATTGGGGTCTCTATTCGAAATTCCAGCGATACTTTGCCCTCGTCAAATTTGCGACGTACTTCGTCTATTTGTCCACTTAAGGCAACTTTACTAGAATTTATGAGTGCTATATCATCGCAAATTTCTTCTACCGATTGCATATTATGAGTAGAGAAAATAATGGTCTTTCCCAAAGACTTCAACGTTAGTATTTCACGCTTTAATAGTTCTGCGTTCACTGGATCAAAACCACTGAAAGGTTCGTCAAAAATAAGTAAATCGGGATCATGAATAACAGTGCATATGAACTGCACTTTCTGTTGCATTCCCTTGCTGAGTTCCTCGACTTTTTTGTTCCACCAACTCATGATTTCTAGTTTTTCGAACCATTGAGCCAGGCGTTGCTTTGCAGTTTTTTTGTCGATCCCTTTCAGTTGAGCCAAATAGATAGCATGCTCACCGACTTTCATTTTACGGTAGAGTCCTCTTTCTTCGGGCAGATAGCCTATGCGTGCTACATCTTTTGGTGTGAAAGGGTGGTTTCGTATTAATACAGTGCCTTCATCGGGTGCTGTGATACGATTGATAATACGGATAAGGGTCGTTTTACCTGCTCCGTTGGGGCCTAATAACCCAAAAACAGTTCCTTCTCTTACAGCAATTGATACGTGATCTAATGCGAGATGATTACTATATCTTTTGACTACATTATGTGTTTCTAAAAAAAACATATTTTATCGGTAACAAAAACGAATGAATTAGTGCATTGGTGAAACAATCGATCCACTTTTTTTATTTTGCTCATAATAGGCTCTCAACTCTTGATAACTAGGTATTTCCTTCAGAAAAGTATTCTTTCCATTAAGAATATCGATACGGCATGCGATCAGTTTTACCCCATTAGTCAAGCATAAAAAACTTACTTTGTGGTATAAATTATACGAAAGCAATTGCTGCCAATCTTTTTCGGTGAGGACGATATGTTCAGCTTTGAATTCGATAATCATCCAGGGTTTGCCACCAATACCATATACCAAGGAGTCTGTACGACCTTTGCGTATCGCATTAGGCACAGCTATCTCGTTGGCAAAAGCATAGTCGGGATAGCCTAGAGATGTGCGAAGGTATGCGATAAACCGCTGCCTAACACTTTCTTCGGGAGTAAGTCTCAACCATTTTTTTCTCAAGTCATCGTATACATACGGCTTACCATCTCTTTCTGAAATAGTAAGAGATGATGCGACTAACGTGGATTGAGATCTAAAATAGAGTCCTTTCAAAATAAAAAGCGGAGAAACATTAATGTCTCTCTCCCAATTGTTTTGCAAAGATAATAAATAATGCGTAACCTTGCAAGAGAAAAATGAGAATAGAACCGTTTTTACGCCTGAAAATATTCACTATTGGGCAGCCACGAGATAACAGAGATTTTAATGACACTAAGATATAACGTTTTATGAGTTTTTCGATTCACAACAAATTGAGTTTGTTGCTTTTTTGCCTCTTTATGTTCTTTGGTATAAATGCCCTTAATGCAGGAAATATTTCTAAAGATCAGGTGGCACAAGCAAAGAAAGATACGGTGGTTTTTCTATCTATAAATGATCCACACGCTGCTTTGAAGCAATTCCCACGCTTCGGTTTTATGGTCGATAGTCTGCGTCAAATTTATCCTGATCTATTGCTGGTTTGTGGTGGTGATATTCAGACGGGTAACCCTATCAATGACAACTATGAGCCTAAAGGCTATCCTATGATTGATCTTATGAATCAGTTACGTTTTGCATATTCTGCTGTCGGTAATCACGAATTTGATGCTACGCCAAAAGGTTTTGGCTTGCTTACCCGACTTGCCAATTTCTCCTTCCTGTCGGCTAATATGCATCCCGATAAAGAGTTTGATGTTCGAGTGAAGCCGTATGCCTTTCATACTTTTGCCAATGGAAAGAAAATTGCTATTTTAGGCTTGATAGAGACTAGTAGCAATGGTTTTCCAGCTACTCATCCTAAAAATGCCGTTGGTGTAGCCTTTGAAGACGCTCTCTCTATAGCTGGCAATTATAAGACACTCAAAGATAGTGCCGATGCCGTAGTTGCATTAACACACTTAGGCTTGGAAACGGATAAGATACTTGTTACACAACAGCCATGGATAGATTTCGTGATAGGAGGTCACTCTCATACTTTGATAGAGAACGGACTTACATGTAATAATATTCCTATTACCCAAAGTCAAAATAAGTTGAGATATTGTGCTTTGTCTTTCATGGTTTTTGATGAACAGAATAAAATATCTGTACAAACCAAAACTCTTGAGATAAATAACGATCATGGCGAAAAGAATCAATATTTAGCTCATATGGTTGATCGTTTTTATGACAATCCCGAATACAATAAAGTTGTTGCTATCGCATCAGCTCCTTTCGAAGAGTTCCAACAGCTTGGATACCTGATGGCCGATAGTTATCTGAATGAAACAAAATCCGATTTTGCTTTTGTCAATCCTGGAAGTGTGCGCATCAATACACTGCCAGCAGGTGAGGTGAAAAAAGTAGATATTCTCACGTTAGATCCATTTGGAAATGCTATGGTCACTCGCATGATGGCTCCAAAAGAGATCCGCCAGTTTCTGCAAGAATCATGGCATATCGATTCTGATTTAGGACCAACTTTATTAGGAGGCCTGAGAGTGTCTGCTTGTGTTGATAGTAAAGGAAATGTTTCTAATGTAGAGATCTTGACCGATAAGGGTGACAAGTTGGATGAAAATAAATTCTACAAAGTGGCATATAGTAGTTATATTGATAGTGCTTACTCCTTTAAGCATTGTCAAAAAGAAGGTCAAATACATGACTATACAACAGCAGAGTCGATGTTGCGATTCTTTGAAACCCTGATGAAAGAAGGAAAAAAACTTCCAGACTATCGCGGTGTAAAGCGTGAAGTGATCACGAAAAAGTAAATCAGACGAATCTATTCTACTTTCTTATTCAGGATTTGCCTGATTAAATAAATGCGGCGGAATAATACTATAGTTCCGCCGCTTTGTCGTACTAAATAGTGATTGGAATAAAGAAACAGATGCTAACAAATATTTTTTATTATCTTGTTTTATTCTTGGAGAAGCTAAGGCTTTTTCTTTGTAGCTACGTGTTTTACTCTGGAAAGATCAACCTACGACAACAAACAGCCCCAAAATTATACAAAAGTAAAATACTATCGATTTCGTCCGTATTATTTTCTCCTAGTATCAGCCATAATCAGCACGTTGCTAGCTATCTCTTATCGGATGCAATGTAAGCACCCATCTACAAAAAAAGGAGCTTCTACCTATTGAAGGTCCAAGCTCCTTTATGCTTTAAGATCGTTATGTGCTAATTAACGACGGATGCCGAGTTTTGCTATTAGAGCACGATAACGTTCAATATCTTTCTTAGCGAGGTAGTCTAACAAGCGACGACGCTTACCTACCAGCATTTTCATAGAACGTTCGGTATTGAAGTCTTTCTTGTTTTGGCGAAGGTGCTCTGTAAGATGAGCTATACGATAGGTGAAGAGAGCTACTTGGCTTTCTACGCTACCTGTATCTTCTGCGTTTTTTCCGTGTTCGGCAAAGATTTCTTTCTTTTTGGTGGAATCTAAGTACATAGTTTCGTTACTTTAAATTGTTTATACGGTACTGCCTCTGCTTTCCATTACAGCTCGGCAGATCAAATCGACTGCAAAGGTACAATTTTTTTACTAAATAACCAAATCTTTTCCAGGGTTTATTTGAAAGAAAAGGAGTGATAAATACTACTTCTAGGAATAACTCTCGAAATACCATCAGATATTTTTAAGTATTCCCATAAATAGCCGAGCCATTTTTTCTCCAGCTGCATTAGCTTGTTTGATCACATCCTCACCATCGTTGGTATAGTCCCCTTCATAGTGCCACCCTTCATTGGTAATCACTGAAATCCCAAATACTCTGATGCCAGCATGACGTGCCACAATAACTTCGGGAACGGTGCTCATACCGATGGCGTCTCCTCCTCCAAGACTGAAAAATTTATATTCAGAAGGTGTCTCATAGCTTGGTCCTGTGAGTCCTACATATACCCCTTTTTTCAGCGTAATATTTTCTTCTTGAGCCACTTTTTCTGCTAATGTTATAAGATCACGATCATATGCTCTCGTCATATCAGGAAAACGCACGCCAAAATGTTCGTTGTTGGGGCCAATCAACGGATTAGGCAACATATTGATGTGATCACGAATGATCATAAGATCGCCAATGCGAAAATCGGGGTTTACACCTCCAGCAGCATTGCTCACAAAGAGCGTTTCTATACCGATAAGTTTCATTACTCGAATAGGAAAGGTCACTACTTCCATGGGATAACCTTCATAATAATGAAAACGCCCCTGCATAGCAACTACCGGTACGTTGGCAATAGTACCAATGATAAAATTACCTTTATGACCGATGGCTGTTGATGTGGCAAAATGAGGAATATCGTGGTAGGGTATAGTAACTGGTTTTTCGATCTTATTGGCTAGCTCGCCGAGTCCGCTTCCTAAGACAATACCTATTTTTGCGGAAAACGGCATCTTCGAACGTATATAGTCGGCTGCCTCTTGATATTTATGTAATTCAATCATAACGGAAAATTCTTTATCTTCAAATTTACTTTTTGACGCCATGTTCGTGAATAAGGCGATATGCCCTTTCAGCTGATTTACTGATGACTTCTTCTTCGCCTTCTATTTTTCCATGCAACATGAGTACCTTACCATTAACTATGGTTGTGTCTACGGTAGAGCCATCGGCAGAATAAACAAGGTTACTTGTGAGATTGTGACATGGAACCATTATCGGAGTATTGGATTTAAGTAGGCACAGATCTGCTAAAGCTCCCTCTCCGAGTGCTCCTCCATCAATACCAAGGATCTTATATCCATTACAAGTCGCAGCGTTATAGATATCTGTAGCTTTATTAGCCGTAGGTAATAAAAAAGAGGCTTTCCCTAGTAGAGCTGCTAAGCGCATTGCTATAAACATATCCAAATTGTTGCTTGATGAGCAGCCGTCGGTACCTATTCCTACAGGGATGTTTCGTTGCAACATGTCATCGAAACGAAAGCCTATACCACTAGCCAATTTCATATTGCTTGCTGGGTTATGTACGCAAGCAGCCCCACTGTTGGCAATAATATCTAACTCCTCATCGTTGAGATGTAGTGCGTGGGCCAATACAAACCTATCGCTTATGGCTCCAATTTTCTGTAAATACACAGTGGGCCTATCGCCATAAAGCTTGATAGCATCATCGATTTCTATTTGTGTTTCAGATAGGTGTAAGTGTACTATTACGCCTGTTTCATCAGCAAAATCTCTGCAAAATCGAAGTTGTTTCCCGCTTACGGTATAGATAGCATGGGGGCCAATAGAGTAGGTGACGCGGTCGCTGAATTGTTCAAATTCTTTGAGGTAGCGATAGCAATTCTCTCGATCTTCCTTTGCTCTTTGTTCATCGCCTCTGTCAAATAAGGTATAACTGACAACAGCTCGCATACCAGTATCTTCCACCGCTTGTGCAGTAGCCAAAGGAAAACTATACATATCCAAAAAGCAGGTGGTCCCCGTACGGATCATTTCTAAGCACGCCAGCTTAGCTCCCCAATACACATCTTCTTCTGTCATATGGGCTTCTACGGGCCATATATAATCGTTTAACCATGTCTGAAGAGGGAGATCGTCTCCGTATCCTCGAAATAGGGTCATGGCTGCATGAGTATGAAGATTAGCCATGCCTGGCACGGCAAATGTATTTGTGCCATCTATCAATTCATATTCATCTGTGGCGGGAATGCTGTCGGCAATACATTTTATCCTACTTCCTTCGATAAGGATATCTTTGGGTGTGTTGCCGACAATCGTATCTTTTATAAGAATTGGTTTCATCTATTTATTCGTATATATGATAGAATTCTGCTACGGTTTCAATACCTTTGAATAGCATCTCAAGCGGAAAGTTTTCGTTAGGGGAGTGGATGGCATCGGCTCCGAGCCCGAAACCCATAAGTATGCTCTTTAGCCCCAGAACACGTTCGAATGCTGCAATGATCGGAATACTTCCACCACTTCTTACCGATAAGGGGCGCTTGCCAAACACTTTTTCAATAGCATTTTCCACTACTTTGTATTCAGGGAGATCCAATGGACAAATAAAGGCTTCTCCACCATGAAGAGGTGTCACCTTTACACTAACATAAGGAGGGGCAACTTTTTCAAAGTAGTCTACAAACAATTGGTTTATCTTGTGAAAATCTTGATTCGCAACTAGGCGGGATGAAAACTTCGCAGTTGCTTTGGATGGTAGTACCGTTTTCGCGCCTTCTCCAGTGTAACCTCCCCAGATCCCACAGAGATCAAAACTGGGACGACAACTATTTCTTTCCAATGTGTGAAACCCCTTTTCACCAAAAAGTTCCTTCACGCCAATTTCCTTTTTATACGATTCCTCGTCATAGGGGATCTGGGCGATCATATCGCGTTCCTCTTGTTCTAACGGTAATACATCGTCGTAAAAGCCTGGTATGGTTATGCGCCCGTTTTCGTCCTGAACATCAGCAATCATCTTACAGAGTACGTTGAGCGGGTTGGCTACGGCTCCCCCGTAGTGTCCAGAGTGGAGATCGTGGTCTGGTCCTGTAACTTCTATTTCCAGATATGATAGACCGCGAAGTCCACTTGTAATAGAGGGTACATCAGTAGCAAGCATACTGGTATCGCTTACTAGTATGACATCTGCTTGCAACATTTCTTTGTGGGCAATGCAGAAATCTTCTAGGTGTATGGATCCTATTTCTTCTTCTCCTTCCAAAATGATTTTTACATTACACTTAACCCATCCTAAGGCCAATGCTGTCTTAAGGCCCGCAAGTTGTGTGAAACTTTGACCCTTATCGTCATCTGCACCTCGCGCATATATTCTACCGTTTCGTACCTCGGGCTCGAAAGGTTTACTTTCCCAAAGTTCAATAGGCTCTACAGGCATTACATCGTAATGCCCATACACAAGGATCGTTTTAGCCTTAGGGTCAATAATGCGTTTTGCATATACTACTGGGTTGCCTGGGGTTGAGAAAATCTCAACTTCGGGCATACCGATTTTGATGAGGTATTTCTTCCAGTATTCTGCCATACGCAGCATATCCGGCTTGTGTTCACTTTGTGAACTTATACTAGGTATTCTTAATGCGTCAAAAAGCTCTTGTAGAAGTTCTTCACGATGTTGTTCAATATACTCTTTAGGAGAAGTCATAACGATCAGTGTTTAATATGTTTATACTCTTTTGTAAAGGTACAAAAAAAAAGGGAATATAGGAAGAATATAGATGCAACTCGCTACATTTGTGGGTTGATCCTGTATTCCTATGGATAGGGTGGCTATATAATACCTACACCTCTTGAGATTGACAGGATGCCTGCTCCATATTTTTTATGATTGCACGGTTGCCTTTAAGTGTTTCTTGCGAAAAAAAATACACAAAAATATTTTGAAGATGGTGATAGTTTCAGAAAAAATACTTACCTTTGCAGAAGCTACGAAAGCGACCGTGGTGAAATTGGTATACACGATAGACTTAGGATCTATTGCCGCAAGGCGTGAGGGTTCGAGTCCCTCTGGTCGCACTTGTAAGTTTTTCAATTAATCTTTTTGTTCCCTGTTTTTGTCTGTTCGATAAAGATAGGGAATTTTCTTTTTTATATTCTTGTTGTAATACTTACAGTATTTGTCGACGGGACATGTCTTGCATTGAGGCTTTTGTGCCTTGCATACGTAACGTCCATGCAATATGAGCCAATGGTGGGCCTTTGCTAGATATGAAGCAGGAATATGCTGAAGAAGCTGACGCTCGCTTTGATCAGGATTCTTAGCCCCTCGTGTTAGTCCTATGCGTTCACTTACTCTAAATACATGAGTATCCACTGGCATCGCAGGCTCTCCAAAATAGACAATTAGCATTACATTCGCCGTTTTTCTACCCACGCCAGGCAGTAGCATTAGTTCTTCCCGGCTAGAAGGAATTTCTCCATGGAAGTCGCAAACAACCTTCTGGGCCATTTGTTGTAAATGCTTGGCTTTACTGTTGGGATAACTTATCGATGCTATAAAATATAAAATGTCGTCGATAGATGCTTTGGCGAGCTGATGGACAGTAGGAAATGCTTTAAATAGAGCCGGTGTGACCGTATTTACTCTCTTATCGGTGCATTGAGCTGAGAGCATTACTGCCACTAAAAGTTCATATGCATTCGAGTATATAAGCTCGGTAGTTGCCTCAGGCATTATTTCCTGGAAAGTTTGGAGGACGCCTTGGTATCTTTCTTTAATTGTCATAATATAGTAAAACTCCTTTTCTATACGTTCAGAAAAGGAGTTTCTTTGGTTCAAAATATGCTTGGTTAATGAACTCCATTAAAAAGCGTTAGAAAACGCTTGTCATTTTCCGAGAACATACGAAGGTCTTTCGCTCGATATTTAAGATTCGTCATACGTTCTACTCCGAGTCCGAAAGCATATCCACTGTATACGTTGGGATCTATGCCATTGCATTCAAGTACCGCAGGGTCTACCATTCCGCATCCAAGGATTTCGACCCATCCCGTGTGTTTGCAGAAACCGCACCCTTCACCGCCACATATATTACAAGAAACATCCATTTCGGCAGATGGTTCTGTAAAGGGGAAATAGCTAGGCCTTAGGCGAATTTGGGTGTCAGGACCAAAAAATTCACGTGCAAAGAAAAGTAGTACTTCTTTTAAGTCGGTAAACGACACATTCTTGTCTATATACAAACCTTCGATTTGATGGAAGAAGCAGTGAGCTCTGGCAGAAATGGCTTCATTACGGTATACGCGACCTGGACAGATAACACGAATAGGTGGTTTCTGCTGCTCCATAACTCTTACTTGCACAGACGAAGTGTGTGTGCGAAGAAGTATCTCTGGCTTGTTGGCGATAAAAAAAGTATCCTGCATATCGCGAGCAGGGTGGTCGTCAGCAAAATTGAGTGCTGAAAATACGTGATAGTCGTCTTCTATCTCTTGTCCTAATGCTATGCTAAAGCCTAATCGTGAGAAAATATCACATACCTCACGACGAACCAGCGAAATAGGATGACGCGAACCTAGAAGTACTGGTTCTGCAGTGCGTGAAAGGTCTATAGTCTGAATACTGTCAGCACGGCTGAAAGAATCTTTCAATTCTTGTATCTTTTCTGATGCAAGATTTTTGATTTCATTAATTGCAGCTCCGTACATCTTTTTTTCTTCGGGAGATAAAGATTTGAATTCATTGAAAAGGAGAGATACCTTGCCTTTTTTGCTGAGAAATTCTATACGTAGGGCTTCTGCTTCCTCTAATGAATTTGCCGTGACAGCCGCAATTTCACTCTTCAGTGAATCTATTTTTTCTTTTAGCGTCATTTTGAGATATTGTACAAAAAGATGGAAGTCGACTTTTATTATATTGTAGGATCTAACAAGGATTATTAGAGTGGAGGCTACAGGGTAGCGATACACCATAGCCTCCTAAATTGTATCATAATTGGTAATAATCACCAATTATATATTCTATTTATTGGTTGACAGTAGCCATGTGGGCAACAAGGCAAAGGATCTTATTAGAGTAGCCCCACTCATTGTCGTACCAAGCTACCAATTTAACGAACTTGTCGGTAAGGGCAATACCTGCATTAGCATCGAAAATACAAGTCCTATGATCGCCTTCAAAATCCGTAGATACGACCATTTCATCCACGTAGCCTATAACGTCGTTTTTGTCATTTTCGGCAGCTTTTTTCATAGCACTACAAATTTCTTCGTAGCTAGCTCCATTCTTTAGTTGTACAGTAAGGTCTACAACAGAAACATCCATAGTCGGAACGCGGAACGACATCCCCGTCAATTTACCATTAAGTTCGGGAATAACCTTTCCTACAGCCTTTGCCGCTCCGGTAGAAGAGGGGATAATATTCCCTATTGCAGATCGTCCTCCACGCCAATCTTTGAGGCTTGGCGAGTCAACTGTTTTTTGCGTAGCAGTAGCTGCATGCACAGTAGTCATAAGGCCCATTTCGATACCGAAATTATCGTTGATCACCTTTACCATGGGAGCCAAGCAGTTCGTTGTGCAGCTAGCATTGGAAACAAATTGGGTTCCCTTTTGGTATGTGTCTAAGTTCACTCCTGTAACAAACATCGGAGTATCGTCCTTAGAAGGAGCGGACATTACCACGTACTTCGCTCCAGCTTGAATGTGTCCCTGACTTAGTTCTTTTGTAAGAAAGCGTCCTGTAGACTCAATGACGTATTCAACGCCAACAGCACCCCAATTGATATCAGCAGGGTCTTTTTCAGCAGTTACACGGATACTTTTACCATTTACGACTAGCATCCCATCCTTAACCTCTACCGTACCGTCAAATTTTCCATGTACAGAGTCGTATTTAAGCATGTAAGCCATGTAGTCTACATCTATCAGGTCGTTGATAGCTACGACCTCCAAATCTTTTCTAAGAAGAGAAGCCCTAAAAACAAGGCGACCAATGCGCCCAAATCCATTGATACCAACTTTTGTCATGTCTAAAAATAATTACTTATACTGTGCTTCTATGGGTGTAAGAAGCTGGTTTTAATTTCAGTGACAAAGATACATAAAAATGAAAATATGACCAAATCCACCTGCTCGAACATTGAAAAAAAATGGGCCTTTTTTTCAAAGGCCCGCCATCTTTTAAAGCATTAATTTTCGTTCGACGGAGTTTATCGTATCCTTGATAAGAGGATTTATTTTGAGTTGTTCTTGAATTGTCTGGCAACCATGAACAACGGTAGTGTGCGTTCTTTTTCCAAGCATCATGCCTATGGCTGCATACGATTCGTCGGTATGTTTCTTTAGCATGTACATAATGATCTGGCGCGCTTGCACCAACTCTTGTTTTCGTGAGTTACTCTTGATATCATCAATAGAAACATGGAGATGTGCGGATATCTCTTTGATGATGATGTCTGATGTTACTTCACAGCGATCTTTTTTAATAATTTGTCGAAGCATCTCTTGTGCAAAACGGAGTGTTATTTCTCGTTTGCATACCAAAGAGTTGACCATAAGCGTATTCAAAGCACCTTCCAGCTCTCTTAGGCTTGTCGTTACACTTTTGACAATAAAGTCAATTATGTCTTCTGATAGCGTGACTCCATTTTCCTCCATCTTTCGGTATAAGATCTCCCTTCGAAGAGCTTCATCGGGTCTTTCAATATAAGTAATACAACTTCCTGCGATGCGCGAAAGTAAGCGTTCTTCCATGCCGTGTAGTTCACTTGGCGGTTTATCGCAGGTGAAGATAATCTGCTTACCCAGCAAATAGAGGTGATTGAATATCTGGAAAAATACTGTTTGCGTTTTCGATTTGCCTATCAACGACTGTATATCGTCAATTAAAAGGATATCGACGTTGCGATAGAATTTTGTGAACTCCGCTGTTTTATGGTTACATGAAGCACTAGTGAACTGCTGTATAAAGTTATCAGCAGAGATATATAGCACTTTTAACTGGGGGTTTTTACGTAAAATCTGCCATCCTATTGCATTGATGAGATGCGTTTTGCCTACCCCTGGTGCTCCATAAATGAAAAACGGATTGATAGCACTGTCTCCATGAATATCGCATAAGCGCATAGCAAGTGTTCTTGCGGTATCGTTGCTAACACTGCCGACAAAGCGATCGAAAGTATAATTAGGTACTAAGTGACAAGCAGCTCCTAGATGAGCAAGTCGCTCGTCGTCCATATTCTGAATGCTCTGTCCTTTTATTTCATTGCTGGTTACACTCATACGGGCAGCACTGCTATCTGCGGCTGTACTATCCACATTTACCTCATATCGAAGGCGTGCTCCTGCTCCTAGAACATCAGAGAGAGCTTTTGAAACAGCAATGGCAAATGTTTCTTCTATGCGTTCAGCAAAAAATAAGGTAGGAACACCTATGGTAATCATCTTCCCCTCTAAACGAAGGGGTACAATAGGGCGAATCCACGTGTCTATCTGCTTGGCTTCAAGCAGTTGTTCGAGGATTACCATACAGCTATTCCATACTTGCTTCACATCATGTTGATCTGAAGCTAAGTATTCATTGCTATAGGTTAATGAAGTATTATACGGATTTGCCATATTCCTTTAATCCTCGTTTTTTAGTAGTTTATTGTATACTCGTCAAGATCTTCCCGAAAAGTATGGTATCAGAATGGATGAAGCGATACTCATACGATAAGATTTTGATTTGTTGGGTGCAAAATTAATGGATTATTATCGAAGAAAAAAATTAGCCAAAATGACTTGTCGATAACTTTGTTCCGTAATTTTGCGAACATAAAGGATTTAGTAAAAAAAAGAGTCCTCTATTATGGTAATGTTTCTGTAATACTCTGAATAATAATGAGATGATTTTTTGTTTTGAACGTGAAAACTTTTCTTTTTCTTATATTGTTATCCGCTAACTACTATATATTCCAATCAATAGAGATGTGAAAACAGCTATTTTTCTATTCGCTTTAAATTTAGAATTATTCTAAATGAATTGTGTCAAGTTGACAGAGAAGCAAAGTAGAGGTTTACTTCCGGCCCTAACTGAAATAAAAGATCATAAATACTGATATTTTTCTGAGGAGGAGATACTTTTCCATTTATTTGATAGTACGGAGGTAACATAAAGAGATCGGTTTTCGCCTCTCCTTTTGGATGGAAAAAGTATCGGTAATCCCTTTCGGCATTGTTTGGAGGAGTAAACTTTTCGGAAAGCTGAATATCAAGAGATAAATGACATAAACGAGCAAGCATTTCTATTAATGCTAAGTTGAAGTCTATAAGAAATGGGTATCTATTTTTATACAGATGTGTGATATCATCAATATAATACTCAAAATAGGGAGTCGCTCCATAGCTAGTTTTCAGGGCCTGCAAATGTTGATGTTGCCAATTATCATGTGTGGCGATACGTACTTCTTTTATAGGACATTGATTGGACGCTCCTTTTTCAACTGGTATAATAAGTGCCTGGAGTCCTTTGGGTGTATTGATTATGCAGCGATTTCGGAATGTCTGCTTTAGATAGTGTTCATGTATTTCTATGATGCATCTTTCTTTTGCTAATAGAGCGTAATAAGGAAGAGGTGGAGCATAAGCTATGGATAATAAAGGAGCGTTCATACATTTTAAATTGAAGAGCCTTCAGCTAAAAAGTAGCGAAGGCTCCATATAATCGTTATTTTGCCACACGAAACATGCGTCGGAATCTAATCTTACCATCAAAGAGGGTACGTTCTTTATCAATCGAGAGCCATATGACACTGGGAGTCCCGACAATATGATCCTCAGGTACAAATCCCCAGAAACGGCTGTCGGCAGAGTTATGCCTGTTGTCTCCAAGCATGAAGTAATAATTCATAGCAAAGGTATATTGTGTAGACGGTTTCCCATCGATGAGTACCTTATCTTGATTATCGGTAGTTATGGAATGCCCTTCGTAGGCCTCTATACAGCGTCTGTAAAGCGCAAGGTTATTCTTATTTAGTGCTATTGTCATGCCACGAGCAGGGATTATGATAGGACCGTAATTATCTCTCGTCCAACCGTTGTTATAGTCTACAGGATAAACAGCTACCTCTGGATTTGCCTTTTCTATTGTAATGCTTCTTACACGAGAGTCCTTATTCAATAGTTCGCACATTTTTTTTGTTAAGGGGAAATGATAGAGAAATATTGATTCAAAGGACTCTGGGGGTGTTAGTCCCAAAGTTGTCAGTTTGCTCTTATCGGTATCACGTATTATCCAACTTTCTCTGTCGGCTTTACTGATGCCCAGTTTGTCTAGCTCCTCATCGCTAAGACCTGGGGCATCGACCAAGACAAAGTAATTGTGCTGTACATATTTGGGAAAGGGCTGTGCTTCTCCATTTATGAGCAGAGTATTGTCCTCTATTTCTAATGTATCTCCTGCTAAAGCAACACAACGCTTTACGTAGTGATCGCGCTTATCTACTGGTCGATAAATCACTTCCCCGAACTGATCTTGATTTTGCCAAATCGCATCTCTCCCGTAGAGGTGCTTGAGGGTATAATAGTCAGGATTGGTCACTTTAGTGGGAACCGTATCACCTGCAGGAAAGTTGAAAACAACAATGTCATTTCGCCGTATATCCCTGAATCCTTTCAAACGGTGATATTTGCAGTGAGGCCAATCACTATACGATTTCTTACCCATAAAAGTATTGTGAGTAAGTGGTATAGAGAGAGGCGTCATCGGTACACGGGGCCCATAGGTGAGTTTGTCTACAAAAAGATAGTCTCCCACGAGAAGGGTTTTTTCAAGCGATGATGTCGGGATAATAAAATTCTGGAAAAAGTAAATATTCAAAAAAGTGACAGCTATGATGGCAAATAGGAGATCTACAGCCCATCCAATAACCATGCGAAGCGATTTGTTTTTTATTTTTCGATAGAAATCCCAATTGATTAATCCGATAAAATAAAAATCGATCACGAATGGTAGGAGTATAAACCAACCCCATCCGGCCCAAATAGCAAATAAAATAAAAAGCAAGGATACGATACTACCCAGAATTAGTTTTGTACGGCTTTGCCTTTTGTATTTGAATGTCTTTTGCATAAATGAAGAGGTTAATCAAGACCTAAGAGCATATCCATCGTCAGAGCTCCCTTGTGTTCAGTTGCATATTTGGCTGCTAATAGTACTCCAATGGCCAGACCTTGTCTATTAAAAGCCTCATGTCGAATGCTTATCTTATCTACACTACTCTGGTAAGATACCTCGTGTATACCAGGAACATCACCTTTGCGTTCGGAATAGACCTTCAGCATTGTGGGGTCTTCGATATCGACCTCATTGCTAGTATCAGAGCGCAAACACGTCCAGTTTTGTACATATTTGGACTTTTCTACTAAAGCCTTTGCTAGATGAATAGCAGTCCCACTAGGAGCATCTTTTTTGTAGATGTGGTGTACTTCTTCGATTTTAGGTATATAGCCGTCTGTTTGATTCATCAGTTCGGCTAACTTTTTATTGAGACTATATAGGATGTTTACTCCAATACTATAGTTTGAGGCATGAAAAAAGGATAAATTTTCTCGATTGGCACGAGCTCTCAACTCTTCAACACCTGTTTCCCATCCAGTCGTCCCACTTACTACGGGATAGCCTAAATCTAGAGCGTAGGTACAGTTTTCCAAAGCAGCTTCAGGATAAGTAAATTCTATACATACGTCAGCATCTGGCAGATCTTTCTCCTGAATAAAAGGTCTATTTTGTAGGTCATAATAGGCTACCACACTATGCCCTTGCAAAAGCGCTTCTTGCTCCACGGCTTTACCCATCTGACCATGTCCTATCAGTATGATTTTCATAGCTATTTTACAAATTCCTTACACAAAGGTAGTACAATATTTTGAGATCTTCAAGAAAAAATGGGCGAAAAGTCTGTAACGTTATGCAGCGTTGAAGATTACTTTTTTTCGTAATCTTTTTACTTTTTATTAGGCTCTAGGAAGAAAAATCTCTACTTTGATATGAGCGTATTTTCCCAAGAAAGATATTTCTTGTGATGCCATTCTTATTCATTCTCCGATAATAAGTTTTTTCCTCAAAAATGATGCTTGACATTAGATCTGGATTCGATAAATAATGGATCCGAATCCAATAAAAAAGGAATCCGAATCCGTCAGAAATTGGTATATGATTCATTAAAGAGAATCACTGATGATTTACAAAATCACCAGCGATATCTCATGGATTGGTCTATAATGCTTTATGTTTTTTGTCAGTTAGCTATCGACCTCTAAATCGGCGTGCAATAATATTTTATCGAGTTCTTCCATTTGAAACGCATCCTCTACAGCGAATATCCCGGTTTTGGTTCGGCGCAAGGAGGTTAGGTATGCTCCGCTTCCAAGGGCTTCTCCTATATCTCGAGCTAAACTCCTTATATAGGTGCCCCGACCACAGTGAACTTTGATCGATGCTTGGGGATGCGAAAAATCGAGTAATTCAAGGCGATGAATCGTTATAGGTTTAGATGGTAGCGTTATATCACGTCCTTTTCGCGCCAATTTATAGGCTCTTTTTCCTCCGATTGAGATGGCCGAAAAGAGAGGAGGTACCTGCATAATATCACCTTCAAATCGAGTAAGAGCATGACAAAAAGCCTCCTGATTTATGTGATCTGTCGGATAGAAAGTATCTTCTGGGTATTCTGTATCGTATGAAGGGGTCGTAGCTCCTAACTTAAGTGTAGCCAAGTACTCCTTATCATGGTCCATTAATTGCTCAATTATCTTGGTAGCTTTACCTGTACACAAAAGCAACAAGCCCGTAGCTTTTGGATCTAAGGTCCCAGCATGACCAATCTTTATTTTACGTAATCCTGTCGCTCTTTTGACAGCAATACGGAAATATTTTACCACGTCAAAGCTGCTCCAATCGAGAGGTTTATCCATAAGGACTAAAGCCCCTTTGAGTAGTTTGAGGTGTTTGCCTTCTTCGAAAGAGCGACGGTCAAAAATTTGGATTTTTTCGTGAAGAGACTCCATAATTCTTTTATGAAATAGAAAGAGAAACGCCACAAGCCATAAGCAATAGTGTGGCTAGTCCCACGATGATACGATAATAACCAAATGCTTTAAATCCGTATCTGGTAATAAAGTTAATGAAGAACTTTATGGCTAGCATAGCTACTACAAATGCTACAACATTCGCTACGATCAATATTTTTGCGTGATCTTGGAATATGGTCCATCCAAACTCTTTATATAGTTTGTATGCCTTCAGTATCGTAGCTCCGAGCATAGTAGGAACAGCTAAGAAAAAAGAAAATTCAGCGGCCGTTTTACGACTTAATTTTTGTTGTAATCCTCCGACAATAGTCGCCATCGACCTAGAGACTCCAGGGATCATTGCAATGCACTGAAAAAGGCCTACAATGAATGCATTTTTTATAGTTACTTTCTTTTTACCAGGGGCAGAAAATATCCGATCTATAAAAAGCATAAAAATCCCCCCTACAACGAGCATAATGGCTACGGTCAGTACACTACCTAAAAGCTTGTCTATATACTCTTCCATCAGTAGACCCACTAATGCAGCGGGGAGCACTCCTATAATGATGGGTGTATAGAATCGGAGTAATCTTTTGAACCAGTTGTCATTTGCATTTGAGGCTTGTTGATGAATGGCTGTAGTAGGAGTCAGTGCAAAAAAACGCTTGAAATAGAGTACAACAACACTAAGTATAGCCCCAAATTGGATCATTACAGTAAAGGCTTTTAGGAATTCATCGCTATACATCCCCAAAAGACCTTGGGCAATTATCATATGTCCCGTAGAGGAAACGGGAAGAAACTCTGTTAAACCCTCTACTATAGCGAGAATAATAGTTTGTATGATGGTCATAGATAGATTGTTTCAGGATTACTTTTTATTCTTAGGTCGGATCATAATGGCGAAGATCATCAGAATAAATCCTAGTAAACATACTGCCGGCGCCAATACAATGCGTTTGAAAGAGAATATTGAGTCACTGAAAGCAATTCCATCAACGGATCCGCCCCCTTTCATTAGAATAAAACCTAAAAAAATCAGTAAAAGGGAGAGAACAAAAAGAAGAAGATTTTCTTTGCCAAAAAGAAGATGTGTCTTGTCGTTTTTCATACTCCTGTTACTAACTTAGTATCATACGATTACCATCCATTCGGATATATCGACGTGTAGAAAAATGTGCTGTAATCATTGAGAGCAGCATGCCTAAAATAATTAAGCCTCCTGCGATAACAGCTGCTTCTATTGTAGTGATATAAGTGATGAATGAGGCATCGACATAGTAATAAATAAGCGTACCCGATGCGGCACACATGAGTACTGCAATTAAGCCACCCCATAGACCGTTAAAGATGCTGTATTTTATAAAAGGGGCAGTAATTTGGCTGTGTTTAGCACCGAGTAACGTCATGGAACGGATCAGAAAACGGCGCGCATAAATAGCCAAGTGAGAGGTATTGTTTATTTGTATAACTGCAATAATCAGCATTAGAGCTGTTACAGCAAGCAATATTGATGAGACTTTCCTTACGCCTTTGTCAAACCCTTCTAAAATATCATTGCGATAGGAGAAGTTATCTACACCTTTCAATGATCTAACAAGGCTATCAACTTTAGGCAGACTATCTCTATGAATGTAGGCTGCATTGAGGTTAATCTCCAAAGTAGGATTAAGGGGATTATAACCAAGAACTTTTATGGGGTCCTCTCCCAACTCTTTCTCCAATTCTTTGGCTGCTTGATCGGCTGAGATAAGTTTTACGTCTTTAATGGGCTTTTTCTTCAATAGATTGAGCCGTAACGCTTCTATCTCGATCGAGGGCAAATCTTTATTGACAATAAGTGAAAATGTGAGATCTTCACTCACTTGTTTTTTCAGTCGATATTGCATTACTTCTAAAATGGCTACCCATCCGAGGATAAAGAGAGGAAGGGCTATACTGACTATCGCAACAAAGCGCGTATGTAAGGACACCTTTATACGTTTAGGGGGACGCTTGTTTTTCATTGGTTCGTCTCTGGTATATTGCTTTTACTTGGGCAAAGGTACAAAAAATATACGAATAATAGGAAGGGATTCTAGCACTTGTCTTCCTTGATCTTTCGAGAGAAAAAGGCTCTAAAACGTATGATTTCACACAATACCACACAATACCAAAACACCATTCAATCAATGACAAAGCGAAATTGGCGATATTGTAGAATACCACACAATAGCAAGAATTTGTCATAAAATCGTGTACAAATTCGTGTACAGGGTTTTCGGCGTTCTTTACCATCATAATTCGTCAAATTTGGTCATTGCGCGCGCTTTCAGTTCATCAACGATTTTGACGTAAGGTTTCATCGCCGAAAAATTAGAATGCCCCGTCCATTTCATTATCACTTCACTTGGAATGCCAAGTTGCAAGGCGGTAACAACAAATGTTCGTCGTCCGCAATGGGTGGTCAGCAACGCCCACTTTGGCAATACTTGTTCCATTCGGTTGTTTCCTTGGAAATATACAATTCGGGTCGGTTCGTCAATGCCACACGTTTGCCCAAGGATTTTCAAGTCTTTATTCATTTTTACATTCGAGATTACAGGCAACGCCAAGTCGCCACGAAAATTGAAATCCTTGTATTTGTCAAGAATGGCTTGTGAATGCTTGTTCAATTCGATTCGCAAACCGTCGTTTGTTTTCTTGGTTACAACCTCAATGAACCCGTCCTTGATGTCGGTTCGTTTCAGCTTTGCAACGTCCGAATATCGAAGCCCGGTGAAGCACGAAAATAAGAACACGTCCCGGACACGTTCAAGCGATGCTTGCGTGGGTTGGAATTGGTAGTTTTCCAACATCTTGATTTCGTCTTGTGTTAGATATATTATTTCCTTTGAATTGCCGTCAATGCCCTTGATTTTGGGCTTGAATGTATTGTGAACCGTGCCTTGGTAATATCCTTTGTTTGCCGCCCAACGCAAGAACCAACGCACGAATGCAAGATGCTTTGCGATGGTTGTGTTGCGCAATTCCTTTCGGTTGAGATATTGGATATAATCGCCCATTTTCGCGTCGTCGATTTGAGAGAACGACAACAAGGGGTCAAAGGCTTTCAGGTGTTGCCGAATGGCGGCGAACTTTTCAAAGGTTGAATCCGTCCATTGATTTTGTTTGCCCATCGACGCGGTGAACATATCGAACACCCGAAACAAGTTTTCGTTTTCGTCTGCAAGGCTTGCATTTGTCGCGGTCTTTCGTCCGACCATATCGTTGAACAAATCACGAACTTCACCCGGTGTCGGAACGCGCTTTTCCAACAGCTCAAAACGTGCAAAGATTTCATTTATCGTCGATTTCCATTCGTCGATTGTTCGGTTGATGCTTTCGGCTTCGGAACAGGACGGCAAGGCGCATTGATTGGCAACGTCCCAATCGGTGATGTCTATATTATGCCCGGTTGGAACATCGAACGGGGTTTGACCGCGCAATGTTACGCGCATACGGATTGCAAGGTTCGTTTCTGCCTTACCCCTTTTATGCAATAAAAACTTTATCCCTTTTTGTATGTGCATTCCTTGTCGTTTTTAAGCATCTTTCCACGTCCAAGCAATAACCATTCAGCCGACACGCCAAAGTCCGTGCAAATGCCCGCCAATGCGTCAATATCAATCAATTTATATGTGGTTTCTTCGATTGGTTTGTTCAAGTCGTTCTTGATGCGTGAATACTTGGTGCGATTGAGTTTGTGAGTATCGCAAAAGCCTTTCAAACCGTTTACCGCGCCCAAGGAAATTGCCATTTCCAAGGCTTCAAAGAATCGGTTTTGAATTGCGATTGCTTTCGGGTTGATGGATTTTTTCATTGTTGCGATTATTTGCGTTCAACCTTGATTATTTTTGATTGGTTCGATGTTCGCCCGGTAATGTCGAACATCGCCTTGTTTTCGCTTTCAAAGGAAATCTTGATGTCCAAGTTCCACCCGTTTGTTTCTTCACAATGCAAGTGGTTTTCCTTGGGGTCAAAAAAGAATGTTCCCGTGCGAATTGTCCCATCGTTGTTGTGGGTGTATGTTTGTTCGTTGGTAAATTCAAAGTGTTCATTGACCATTGACGGCACGAAATATCCGCCACTTGTGTAATAGTAATACGACACTGTTTCCCATTTACCAACAATACGTGCGTATGTGAAATTTCCTTGCGGCTCATCTTCGTCGCCATTCGTACACGCGCACGTATACACGCAAGCGCATATCAGATATGTTGCGAATTACCCGTTCCATTGCGCCATCTTCTTTTTGTATTCTACAATCATTTTATCGAATTGGGTTTTGCTTACCTTGCACGTTGGTTCACCTTTCAGGCTTGCCAATTCGAGTGCATCAAAAATTTCGTCAGGCATTACCGAGTAATAAGATGGGTTGCCGTAATAGTCATTGACGTTGATTTCAACCATTGATGTTTCCTTTCGTTAAGTTGCCGATAATTTCCAATAATTTGTCGATATGTTCTTGGGCTTTCACCAACGATGCTTCTTTCATTGACATGATTTCCAAAATCTTGTCGAGTGAATCACCGGGGGTCACGGTTACGCTGTTGCCGTTGATGTTATTTCCATGAACATTGGTTTGTTCACCGCCACCCGCATATTGTTGTGAAGAAAGTTCGGCTTTTATTTCCGAAAAAACTTCATGTATCTTCGAGCGTAAAGTGTCATTAAATTCAGCCCGACCATTTAACGTGTCAGACAAATACGTGCTTGATACGCCGATTTTCGCTGCAATTTCGCCTTGATTTAGGTTGTATATGTACTTTATACGCCTTATCAAATCTTCAAGTTCTTTATTCTTAGCCATATATGTTGAATTTATATTTTTATCTGAACTTTTTTCTTGCTTTTATTTGGTTAATCCGAAGATTGTTCATATCTTTGCAGTATATTTAGTTATCGTGTGCAAGGGTACACTAATAATTAACTTGCAAAAATAGCAAAAAATACTCATTTAACGGTCTGTAATATGGAACAATTTTCAGAAATCAAAGGATTTGAGGGGCTATATGCCGCAAGTCCAGATGGTAAAATCTTCAAGTTGGAAGATGGTAAATTGGGAAAGCAAATTGGCATTCCCAAAACAACAGGTGGTCAGAACTATACTAACACCGTTCTTTATGATGCTAATGGTGAAAGGCATAAAGTTCAAGTCCACCGCATTATTGCGGAAACTTTTATACCCAATCCGAACAATTTGCCATGTGTAAATCACATTGATGGCAACAAACACAATAATCATGTAGAAAATCTTGAATGGGTTTCTTATTCGGAAAATTCAAAACACGCCTTGGAAATGGGGTTATATATTGGGAATAAGGTAGTAAAAGGTCGTGAACAATTTTCATTTATGCGTGGATGGTCACAGGTGAAAAATTTTCAGATGCCGCAAGTAAAGGCGGAGATTTTAGAAGCCTTAAACTTGAAAACCCGTGTTTCTTGGTATCAACGATTATATGGTAATATCGAGCCAAGAATTACAGAAGCAAAAGCAATAGAAGCTGTATTTGCAAAATATGGTATTAACGATGTTTGGGGCGTGGCATAATGAAAACGGGGAAACTGACCAAGTGTGAAGCCGAAATTGCGGAGTTATTCGCATGGGGCGCAGGCAAGAAAGACATTGCCAATCGCCTTTTCATTTCGGAACGGACGGTGGAAAACCATGCCCGTAAAATCTATGAGAAAACCGGGTGTTCCAAAGTCAATGAGTTATCCGCATGGTGGTTTTGCACGAAATTCCACATTTCCTTTGACCTGTCACCACTCAAACGCAAGGTTATCGCAACAACGCTTGTCGTTTTGATGTGCCGCAATTATTCAATTTCGACAATATGGCTATTAGGGTACGCACAAGAAGCACTTGCCGGACGGTCAGGGTGTCAAGGTCAAGAAGAAGATTTGAAGATGACTTTGCAACGGTCGAATTTTAACAACTAGAAATTTCACAACAATGAAAGAAGAAACGAAAAAACAAGTCAGAATCGCCATTGTCGGGTTCTTCGGATGCCTTGCATTAATTTGTATGGTTTCAGAACCGATAAATCAAGACACATGGTTTAAGGACTTCTTTATTAGCAAGTCGATTGCCGCCCTATTCGGTTATGTCGCATATAGGCTTGCGAAGTATTGGTAATCAAAAGGGCTATTGCCGGAAATGGACGAAGATGTATGATAAAAATTGACCCAAATACAAGGATTATCGACATGACGGTTGGCGAATTGGTGGAATTGCTTGAATCCGTACAAGCGGAAAAGGTGACACCGCAAGCCCCGACCGCACCCGAAAGACGCCTTGTCTATGGCATTGCCGGGATTGCCCAAGTATTCAATTGCAGTATGACAACGGCAAACAGGATAAAGGCAAGCGGGCGGATAGACAGGGCAATCAAGCAAAACGGGCGCATTATAGTTGTCGATGCCGACCTTGCTTTGGAATTATACAATAACAATAAATAATACGCAACAATGAAACAAGTAACATTGAAATCTTTGACACTTTGCAATTTCAAGGGTGAAAAGGAACGGACAACGAATTTCAACCCAGACATTACCACCATTTCGGGCGGCAATGGAATGGGCAAGTCAAGACATTTCGATGCGTTCGTGTGGTTGCTTTTCGGCAAGGACACACAAGACCGCAAAGATTACGAAGTGAAAACCCGAATCAACGGCGAAGAATTGCATAATGTGGAATGTAGTGTTTCCGGCGTGATTGTCGTTGATGGTCAGGAAATCACGTTGAAACGCGCATTCGTTGAAGATTGGATAAAGCCGCGCGGCAAGCTTGAACGTGTTTTCAAGGGCAACCACACCGAATGTTGGTGGAACGAAACCCCGGTGAATGTAACCGAATATGGCAAGCGCGTTGCCACCATCATTGATTCGTCTTTATTCAAGATGATAACCAATCCGGCATTCTTTGTCAATATGCCGTGGAAGCTGCAAAGGGAACAACTTTTTCAGCTTGCCGGAACAATCACCGATTCCGAAATTGCTTCACAAAAGCCCGAATTTGCACTTTTGCTTGACAAGATAAGTGGCAAATCACTTGCCGACTTCAAAAATGAATTGTCGGCACGCAAGAAACGATTGCAAGACGAGTTGGGACAAATCCAACCGCGTATCGACCAAACCCACAAGATGAAGCCCGAAAACGAGGATTTCCACGCAATCGAAATGGAAATTGAACGTATCGACAAAGAGATTGCAGGCATCGACAACGCAATTGCAGACATTACCGCCGCAATCCGTCGTCAGTACGAAGCAGAACAGGACAAACAAAAGAGGGTAAACACCTTGAAATCGGAATGCCAACAAATCTTGTTTGATGCCAAGACAAAAGCGCAAAACGCCGCATTTGAAGCCAACGCAACACGTCGAGAACTTGAATCCAAGGTGAAAGACAAGGAACGCGAAGTTGAACAAGCGCGCAAGGACATCAACGCCGGACGTGTCGAGATTGCCAAGATTCACCGCGAAATCGAGAAAATCAAGGACGAACAAGACAAGTTGCGTTCGGATTGGTTCGTCGAAAACGAAAAGGCGTACAACGGCGAAACTACTTGTCCACATTGCGGTCAGGACTTGCCAGAAGATATGGTTTCAAAGGCGCGTGAGGTGTTCAACAAGGCGCAATCGGACAAGTGCAATGCGATTTCAGCCAATGGCAAACAGCTTGGCGAACAGGTGGCGGAACTTGAAGCCAAGATTGCAGATGCACAAACCTATGTGGACAACACCACAAAGACCCTTGACACATTGAATGCAGAACTTGACGCATTGAAGAATGAATGGTTTGAAATCCCGGTTGTTGATGCCGCCGCCGTTGTTCCTGAACTGATACCCGAATGGGTGGCAAAGCAAAAGGAAATTGCCAACATCGAATCGACCATTTCAAGCGACAATTCGGGTGTTGATGCCACCGATTTACAGGCACAAAAAGCCGAATTGAACAAGAAACGTGGCGAACTTGTGGCACGCCTTGCCAACCGTGCAGCCATCGCGCGATGTGAAAAGGAAATTGCCGACCTTGAAGCCAAAGGCAAAGACCTTGCACAACAAATCGCCGACGCGGAACGCGAGGAATGCACGATTGAACAGTTCACCAAGACCAAGATTGAAGAATGCGAAAACCGAATCAACGCGATGTTCAAGGTTGTATCATTCCGCTTGTTTGAATACACCATTGAGGGCAACCCGGTTGAAACTTGTATTCCTACAATCAACGGCGTTCCTTATGGTTCAGCGAACACCGCAAGCAAAATCAATGCGGGTCTTGACATCATCAACACGTTGTGCAAGTTTTATGGCGTATGTGCGCCCGTGTTCATCGACAACCGCGAATCAATCAACGAGATTATCGCAACCGAAAGCCAAATTATTAACCTAGTCGTAAACAACGACAAATTTTTAACAGTCCAATAAATTATCACAACAATGAACGAAATGCAGAAAACAAACGGCGGTGCAATGCTAGTTGCACAACCTCAAACCCAAGTTGGGTTCAACTTCTTTGATGCGGAACAGTTAAACACAATGCAACGTGTGTGCAAGCTGTTCGCAAATTCGGAACTTGTGCCAGATATGTACAAAGTAAAGTACGAACAAATCCCGGCGAATGCAGATGAAAACACCATCAATGCAATCAAGTTCAAGAACCAAATTGCAGAACACAAGGCGGTTGCCAATTGTATGATTGCGATTGAGATTGCAGCCCGAATTGGTGCTTCACCATTGATGGTTATGCAGAATATGACACCCATTTATGGCAAACCGTCGTGGTCGTCAAAGTTCCTGATTGCAACCGTGAATACTTGTGGACGATTCGAGCCATTGCAATTCAGGTTCACCGACAAGGGTATGTGTGGAATGGTCGATTATACCGATTACGTTTGGGACGGTCGCACAAAGAAGCCCGTTACAAAGCAATTTGATGGCAAAAAGATAATGAACATCGAGTGCGTGGCATACACTACCAAGAAAGGTTCGAGCGACATTTTGGAAAGTTCGCCCGTATCAATCGAATTGGCAATTCAAGAGGGTTGGTACACCAAGAACGGTTCAAAGTGGCAGACAATGACCAAGCAAATGTTGATGTATCGCGCCGCGTCATTTTGGACAAGTGCTTATGCACCCGAACTTTCAATGGGTATGCGCACCGTCGAAGAACAACAGGACATTTATGTGGACTATCAAGACGTAACGGCGAACGACGTTGAAGCGGAAAAAGCAACCAACGCGAACAAAGTTGCAATCGGTGCAGACCTTGCCAACGATGGCGAAAAACAAGCCATTGTGGACACTGAAACGGGCGAAGTGAAAGGGAGTGCAGACGAAGCACCGAAAGTTGAACAAAAGGTGAATCCCGGCTTCTAAATAGAAAATTCGAAAGGTTATGGAATTGAAAATTCTTGGTTCAAGTTCAAAGGGCAATTGCTATTTGCTTGACAACGGCAAAGACTGTTTGATGATTGAATGCGGTGTTGCATTCAAGGACGTTCAAAAGGCGTTGAATTTCGATATTTCGCGCGTTGGTGGTGTCCTTGTATCACACGAACACGGCGACCACGCCAAACACGCCAAAAAGTGCCTTGAATCACGCATTCCCTTGTATATGTCGCAAGGTACGCAAGAAGCATTGAATTTGACCGAAAACGCATTGGTTCACGCGATGGACGAATTGGGAATTTACCACATCGGTAATTTCCGCGTTCAGCCATTCGCAACACAACACGATGCCGCCGAACCTTTCGGGTTTCTTATCTATCACTCTGAATGTGGAATGGTATTGTTCGCAACCGATACATATTACTTGCATTACACCTTTGATGGGTTGCACAACATCTTGATGGAATGCAACTATCGCCAAGACATTTTGGATTCAAACGTGGATTCGGGGAAGATTCACCCGGCGATGCGCACAAGGACAATGAAAAGCCATTGCAGCTTTGAGACTTGCCGGGAAACGTTGCTTGCAAACGACTTGTCCAAGGTGAACAACATTGTCTTGATTCACCTTTCGGACGGCAACGCGAACGCAAGTGAGTTCAAACAAGGAATCATCGAAGCGACGGGCAAGACCGTTCACATTGCAGAAAAGGGAATGATATTGAAATTTAACAAATCACCATTTTAGTTTATCAATATGAAACAGTACATTTTGAAGCAGATTGGCGAAAATGAACCAATCGGCAAGTATGCAACCAAGGCGGAAGCGGTCAAAGAAATGGAAAACGTCATTGAGTGTTACAACGACACGTTGGACGAAGAAAACGACGAAACCATTTTGACACCTTTTGATTTCACCCTTGAAGTTGTCGAGAGTAAAGAAGTGAACGAAACAATCACGACATTTGACGAAGCGCGTGCGTTCCTTGGTTGTAAACCGAACAATGATTTCACCGTATCGAAAAAGGTCTTGTCAGGTAATTGCGTTCAGCTTGCAGACGTGGCGGATTTGGTCAATGATTTGAACCCAAACTACATCAAAGCACTTTCAGCCCTAAACAAGTTGTTCACCATCGCACAGGCTTGGAACAAGGAAGACGACTTTGTGCCGAATTTCTCAAATTCGATGCAAGACAAGTGGTTTCCTTGGTTTGTATATGACAAAGGGACTGCGGGGTTCGTTTGTGCGAGTGTGCATAATACGACGGCGTATGCGGATGCGTATTTCCGTTCTCGGCTTTGCTTCAAAACATCCACTCGCGCCCGCCAATTCGGGGAACAATTTATTGACTTGTGGAATCAAGTTTTGTTATTTAGACAACCAAGTGTATCACTATAAAACGAAATATTATGGATAAGACGCTTGGAAAAGAATACGAAAACAAGATGCAACGTATCGCATTTTTGAAAGACAATTGCGATGGCGTTGAAAACAAAGGGTACATGAAACCATACAGCCCGGAAGAACTGCAAGGGCATAAAGAAAAACTTGCCAATGTTTCGATCGAAATCGCCGAAATCGAAGCGGAAATGAAGCAATCACAAGCCGAATACAAAGGCAGATTGAAACCATTGAAAGAAGCAAGAACAAATATGGTTTCAAATATCAAGTCAAAGGCTGAATATGTGACGGAAGTATGTTACAGATTTACAGACCAAGACAGAAAGAAAACCGGGTTTTACAATGATGAGGGTGATTTGATTGAATGCAGACCAGCAACAGCGGATGAACTTCAACCAACCATCTTTCAAGGAATACGAATGAACACCGAAAGGAAAACAGGAACTAATGATTAACCATTTAAAAATTGAATAATATGCAGAATGAGAAATTACAAATCAACTTTGCCCCCGGAATGGCAAAAGCTGAATTAGTGTTGCGTGAGGGTGTAGCACCAAAGGAACTTGACCCCAAAGCACCTGTCAAAACCAAATTGAACGGTGTAATTAGTGCAGTCGTTGAATATCTAACAAAGAGAATCAACACGGGACAATTTGCCCAAAAGGATTGCCATATTCTTGTAAACCGTGAAAATATTGAAATCACTTTGATAATCAATGAAGCGGATGAATACAAACGTGGTGAGATAGTCGGCAAATTGGGCTACAACCCCAAATTTGTTGAGTTCGGGATAAATGGCGGCAAGGTTTGGACACCGACGGAACTTGGAATGTTTATCAAGATGAATCGGGCATTCTTTGCCGACCGTTCCGAAAACATGAAATTGGTTTCATGCCTGATGAACTTTACCGCCGATGTGAACAACAAGATTGACCGTGCCGTGAAAGAAAATGGTAATCGGACGGATAATTTTGCACAAGTGGTCAATTCCAATTTGCCCGAATCATTCACAATTCAAATGCCCATTTTCAAGGGTATGCAACCCGAAACAATAGAGGTTGAAACATTTGCACAAGTAAATGGACGTGAAGTTGCGTTCGTACTTCTTTCGCCCGGTGCGCAAGCCACGCTTGAAGATTTGCGCGACAAGGTGATTGATGAACAATTGAAGCAAATAAGGGAGATTGCGCCGGAAATCGCAATCATTGAGGTTTAACAGATTGCCCCCGACTTGCCATTTGGTGGGTCGGTGGGCTTAGTTCTCGCAACAATGAAAGATACATTTTACTTTCAACACGATTATAACGCAAGGAATGACCCAAAGATTATCAAGTTGATGCGCGTTCACGGTCTTGCGGGTGTTGGTGCGTATTGGTGCATTGTTGAATACTTGTACCAAAATGGCGGTAAGCTGAAATTGGAAGAATGCGAAAGTATTGCTTTTGCTTTGCATGCGGAATGCAATTGTATTGCAAGTGTAGTGCAAGACTTTGAATTGTTCCAAAATGACGGGGTTTATTTTTGGTCGGATTCCCTGAACAAGCGCATAAAACACCGTCAAAGTATCGCCGAAAGCCGTAAAAAAGCCGCCGAAGCACGTTGGCACAATGCAAATGCAATGCAAATGCAATGCAACGAAAATGACTTAAAAGATAAAGATATAAATAATATATCTTGTCTTAAAAGACAAGAGAGTGAAACCGACGTTTCACCCAAGGTTGATTTTGAAAGAATCATAAATTTATATCATTCAATTTGTCAGTCATACCCGCGCATCATAAAGTTGTCAAAGGTACGCAAACAAAAAGTTGAAATCCGCTTTGTGGACGAAATGAAATGCAATTGGGATTTGTTGGAAACCATATTCAAGAAAATGGAAGAATCCAAGTTTTTGCGCGGCGACAACCCCCGTGGTTGGAAAGCGACTTTCGATTGGATTTTTACCAACGACAAGAATTGGTGCAAGGTTGCAGAGGGTAACTATGACAACAGGGTTGAGAGTGGCAGAAAGACAATACCAACAGCAAAACCGAACGACGAATGGCAATAGATTTCAAAAAGGCTTTGGAAATGGTCAAGGAACGTGGGTTGTTCCAAGGGATTTCCCGGTTCAAGTACAATGGCGAAGGTTACAACCTCAATGAATCATTGCAACTTGTTGAAGCAATCGGGAAAAGCCGAAATCCAAAGTTCGTAATTGACGACGAAAACCGCTTCACTTACGAAAATATCATCAAGTGGTTGCATTGCGACCCAACGATGAAAGCGATTCACCCGGAAACCAAACAAGAAGTGCCGGGCGATATGTACCGAGGGATTTACATTGCGGGCAATACGGGTTCGGGTAAGTCTTGGTGTATGGAAGTGATGTTGGTTTATGTTGGTTTGTTCCAATTCAAAATCAAATATGGCGAATCGGACGCACGCATTTGTTGGCGAATTGCAAGAGCTGATGAAATAGTTGCAAAGTTCGTGGAAACAACTTCGATTGACGAATACAAGAAGAACAAACTTCTTTGCATTCAGGATTTCGGGGCGGAGCAATTGGAAGCCGTGGCAATGGGTAACCGAATGAATGTCTTGCGAACCCTACTTGAATACAGGGGCGACCGTTCCGATTGCTTGACAATGATAACATCGAACTATTCATTGAAGAATCCAACTTTGACGGAAAGTTACGGTGAACGTGTTACAAGCCGATTGATGGAAATGTGCAACTATTTTGAAATCAAAGGAAAAGATAGACGTAAAATTTAACGACTATGATAAACAATGAGCAATTGAAAGAAACCTTGGGCGATGATTTATGTGATTATTGCCCGTGGAAACAAGGCGAAATCGACCATCAATGCGATAGTCTTTGCGAGGGCTTATATTGTGATGATGCGTTGGATGCTTTCTTGGATGAAAACCAAGATTATTTTGATGATGCGGAATAAATAACTAATAAACGATATAACAATGGACGGTATTATCATTCAACAAGATGCGGTCTATAAAACCGAAAAAGGTACACCCGTGACCGATTCTTTGAAAGTCGCACAGGTGTTTAACAAGGAACATAAGAACATAATCCGGGCGATTCGTAACCTTATGGGGTCGGCTCAAAATTGCGCCCACCGCAAATGGTTCTATGAATCAAGTTATTGTGATGCACAAGGCAAATCACGACCGATGTTCATAATGAACCGTGACGGATTTTCCTTGCTTGCAATGGGCTTGACGGGTGCAAAAGCAATGCAATTCAAGGTTGCATTCATTGAGCAATTCAATGCGATGGAAAAAGTCGTGCGGCAAATGACACAACCCACCGCCCCGGCGATACCCCAATCATTTGCGGAAGCATTACGCCTTGCAGCGGCACAGGCGGAACAAATCGAGCGGCAACAAAAGCAGATTGAAGCCGATGCGCCCTGTGTCCTATTCTCACAAGCGGTTGAAACCGCCAAACAAGCCGTTCTTATCGGGGAACTTGCCAAGATAATATACCAAAACGGAGTTCAGACAGGCGAAAAGCGGCTTTTTCAATGGATGCGTGACAAAGGCTATTTGTGCCAATATGGGGAAAGGTACAATCAACCGACCCAAAAGGCAATGGAAATGGGCTTATTAGAGATAAAGAAAACGACCATTCAGAAGCCAAACGGTGACACTCTTATATCCAACACGACCAAAGTAACGGGCAAAGGGCAAGTGTTTTTCGTGAATAAGTTTTTGCATAACAGCCAAAAGAACTTGCAGCTATGAGAATATACATTTCAGGAAAGATAAGCGGATTGCCTCACAATGAGGTTGAAGAAAGGTTCGATGATGCGGAAAAATTATTGTCCTACCTTGGTTTTGATGTCGTAAACCCGTTGAAGAATGGTCTTGCGACGCATGAAAAATGGATTAAACATTTGTGCAAGGATATTGAATTATTGCATTCGTGCGATGCAATATACATGATGGATAATTGGACGGAATCACGAGGGGCAAGGCATGAGTATGATTTTGCGTTGGCAGAAAACAAGAACATTTTGTTTGAATCAAATGTTGTCTGGCAAAACAAAGAAGTGTTGCGCATTCAAAGCGCAATCCATGAAGTAACTGGGATGCGCTTCAACCAATATATCACCAAGTCGCGCAAGCGTGATGGGGTCTTTGCCCGGATGATATTCGTGTATCATTGTCGTAAGCAAAAAATGAAGCTGACACAGATTGCCAAGTATGTTCACCGTGACCATTCTTCGATGCTTCATCTATTGAGGAAGTACGATGATGATTTCAAGTACAATCCACAATTTCGGGATATGGCAACAAGAGTAAATAATATATTGAATAGAACAAATGAAACCGCATAAATTCGATTATCGTTGGACACTGAAAGATACGCTCTTTACCAAAGATAAAGGCTTGGTTTTCAGTTGTTTCGCTTGCGGTGGTGGGTCGTCTATGGGTTATAAACTTGCCGGGTTTGATGTAATCGGGTGCAACGAAATCGACCACCGAATGATGTACACCTATTGTCAAAACCACAATCCGAAGTTCCCATTCCTTGAACCGATACAGACATTCAAGGATAGAATGGACTTACCGCCCGAATTGTACAACCTTGATGTGCTGGACGGGTCGCCGCCTTGTTCTACATTTTCGATTTCCGGGAGCCGTGAAGAAGCATGGGGAAAGATGAAACACTTTCGAGAGGGGCAAGCGAAACAAGTGTTAGACACCTTGTTTTTCGACTTCATAGACCTCGCAAAGAAGCTGCAACCCAAAGTCGTTGTCGCTGAAAATGTCAAGGGGTTGTTGCTTGGTGGAGCCAAAGACTATGTAAGGCGGATATATGAGGGATTCGTGGATGCCGGGTATTATTGCCAACATTGGTTGCTTGATGCACAAAAGATGGGTGTTCCGCAACGGCGTGAACGGGTTTTCTTTGTCTGTTTACGGAAAGACCTTGCAGCCCCGTTCTTGGTGATGCAAGACCTTTTCAACGAAGTGCCGAAATTAGACCTTGACTTCAACGAAACACCGATAATGTTTGGTGAAGTCGCTGACTATTCGGGGCGTGAAATCAATTCAAAGGTGATGCGCTTGTTATGGGATAATCGGCAAGACGGCGACACGAACCAAGGTGATGCAAACGAAAGGTTGTTTGGCAAAGGGTCGAATTTCAATCAGGCTTATGCGTACCCAGACAGGATATGCCCGACACTTGCAAGCAAGGAATCGTGCTTGATTCATTTTGTGCAACCAAAGTTTCTTGCCAAAAGTGAAGTGTGTTGCATTTCATCCTTTCCGCAAGACTACAATTTCTGTGGTCAGTCACCCCATTATGTGTGCGGAATGTCAGTTCCACCCGTGATGATGGCACAAGTTGCGAATCAAATTTGGGAACAATGGTTATCAAAAATGTAGAATTTAATGCGTTACTATAAAACAAAACAATAATGAAATTAGTATTTTTCGACCTTGAAACAACGGGCGTGAATCCCGGAAAGAACGGCATTCACCAAATATCGGGACAAATCGTGATTGATGGCGAAGTGAAAGAATCATTCGACTTTCACGTTCAGCCAAACCCCAAGGCGATAATTGAAGATGATGCCTTGAAAGTGGCGGGCGTTACTCGTGAACAAATAACGGCTTACCCACCTATGCGCGAGGTGTACAACCAATTTGTCGCAATGCTTGCCAAGTATGTGAACAAGTACGACAAGAAAGACAAGTTCTTTTTGGTTGGTTACAACAATGCAGCTTTTGACAACCAATTTTTGCGTGGTTTCTTCTTGCAGAATGGCGACAATTACTTTGGTTCGTGGTTTTGGTCGAACACCCTTGACGTGATGGTTCTTGCGTCGGCGTACCTTGCAACGCGCCGTCCTGATATGGAAAACTTCAAGTTGTCCACAGTCGCAAAGACCCTTGGAATCGACGCAAAAGACGAATCATTACACAATGCGATGTATGATATTGAATTGACCCACGAAATCTTCAAAATCGTAACACGATGAAAACAACCACGCAACAATGTTTCAAAAGTGCATACGACCTTTATTTGTGGCAAAGCGCGAATTGTGAGCAATGCAAGAAGTCAGTATGCTACAATCAAAAATTGAAAAGAATGCCCCAATACCGATGTGCAGTGCAACAGCAAATCGAGGGGCAACAAATGGACGTAAATGAGGTGAACCAACGCACCTTTGACGCGGTGCAGGGTAATAAGTGCAAATTCTTTGTTCCCAAGGTCGAGCAAGTTGAAATCTTGGATTTCTCAAAGGGTGAATCAATATGCCGGGACGAAGCACCCCAAGAACCAAAGGCACAGGCGACCCCAACCCCACCGCCTACAACGCTACAAGAACAGCCGAAAGCGACCGTCCACGAAGCAAGATTGTTGCGTATGTCGATGGAAAAGAACATTCTGATTGAGGAATTGGAAGTCGCTGAAAAGCGAATGTTTGAAGCCATTGCAAAAAATGGCGTTTTGCCACCGATGGCAATCCGTGAAATGGAGTTCAAACAAGAGGTCAAGGACGAAACGCGAAAAATGCTTGAAACGTTCACTTGGGAAGAAAATATGATGATTGCATTTGTTCCGCTTGTGATTTCCAAGATTGCTTGGTGGTATGCAGAAAAGGCAATGAAGTTTTGCGCCGACAACCGCATTCAGGAAGTCAAGAAGTTGGCACGCGCCATCAAGGAAATTCGCCAAAGGTATATCAATGATTTGCGAAAGGATTTGGACTTGGCGCACATCAACAATGTAGAAACGCAAGCAATGCAGTTCATCGAAGAATACAAGCGCGATTTCCAAATAATGCAAATACAGGTGAACCAAGCAATCAAAAGGGAATATCCCGATATTGAATACATCGAAATGCGCACCGATGCCGTGTGTGGAATCACGATGATTCAGTTCTTGAAGAAACACAACCGGGATATGGACAAGATAATTGCCCAAAAGATGGGTGCAAGCAAATCAATCACAAACCCATATATGGTGTCCCTTGAAGCACTATTGGACGCATACTTGCCAACCGGGTTCAAGATACAGGACACAAGGCAAATCGACCTTTGCGTTCGTGTATTGGCAAATCGGGTGCGTGAAATTAATTTCGAGGTGGTCGAATAATACCACCACAAAGCCGGGTAATGTATAACGAAAAATTTATCAAAATGAACTTTAACGAGTTAGCGAATAAAGCACATACCAACGCCGTGAATCACGGATTTTGGAAAGAAAGGTGGAGCAACGAACACTGTTTGATGCTTATTATCACCGAGCATTCGACAAGTTCGACTTTGTGGAAAATGCGTTTGCTTTATGCAAGGAACTTGCCCATGATGTTATCGGGGTCGAAAAGCGCATTCAATTCAGAATTGAGTTCGTCAAGAATTGGACGGAATCGTTGTATATCGGTTTGCCTTGGCACGTCGAAACGAAAATGCAGTACAACGTCAGCCGACCAATCCGACACAACAAGGGTTATTGATGCAAATGCAATGCACTTGCATAACAAATACACGGAAGTATGATGCAATATATCATCATTTACAAGGACGAACTGCGATTTGCACGGAATGGTTCAATGTGGAAAACAGTTGGTCAAGAAGTATTCGTTGCGTGATTGATTTGCAACCGACCGAGTAACCTTTGATGGTGAAACGTGGATGGATATTGAAAAAGATTGCCTTTGATGGCGTAGTAATAACCTAAAAAACAAAAATTGATATGTTACAGTTAGAAGTAATCGGAAATCTTGGAAACGATGCCGAAATTAAGGAGTTCGGCGGCAAGAAGTATGTTTCAATGAACGTCGTACATTCGGAAAAGCGCAAAGATGGAAGCGACAACACCGTTTGGGTGTCCGTTCTTTGGTACGGTGAGGGTGGTGGATTGTTCCAATACCTGAAAAAAGGCACAAAGGTGTTCTTGCGTGGTCGCCTTGTTCCAAAAGCATACTTGGACAAGAACAACCAAGTTCAATGCGCGGTGAATATGTACGCCAACGAAGTGAACCTTTGTGGTGGCAAGTCGGAAAACAACGGCAACACAGCTTCGACAGCCGCGCCAAGTGTTGAGCCAACACCGATATCGGGTGAAGATGATTTGCCATTTTAAGCCCTGATGCCTTATGAATTACCGAGTGAGGAAAGAAGCCGTCGTCGCTTCAATGGAAGTGGTGATGGGCGAACAGGCACAACCGCAATATGTGCCGACATCGTACACGTTTCAATACGCGGTTCGGGTGAAAGGCTTTTTGAGGTGGCATGCCATCAAGACGTTTTCAAAGATTCGTGCCACCGCCAAGTTCTTGCGTTCATTAAAGCAGAAATTGACCGATGAAGTATGACAACATCATTGCCATTGACCCGGACAAAGGAAAATCGGGCGTGGCGTTCCTCAAACCGACAACACGGCAATTGGAAGTGTCGAACTTGACTTTCCCGCAATTGATGGATTACTTGCAATTCTGCAAAAAGACAGGCATTGACAAAGGCGAAACATTGATTGTCGTTGTTGAAGCCGGATGGATGGTCAGGAAAAGCAATTTCCATGAAGCGCAAGGACACCGGGCGGAAAAAATCGCAAAGGATGTCGGGGCGAACCATGAAACCGGGCGCAAGATTATCGAAATGTGCAAGCATTATGGAATCAACGTCTTGGAACAAGCCCCGTTGGTCAAGTGTTGGAAAGGCAAAGACCGAAAGATTACCCATGAAGAATTGGCTTCATTTACAGGCTTAACCGGGCGCACCAACCAAGACGGGCGCGATGCGGCTTTGCTTGCATGGGTGTTTTCGGGCTTGCCTATCAAGGTAAAAGTTGGATAACTTATGCTTAACTTTTTTTGCAAAAGGGCGTATTACAATAATACACCCTTTAATTTTGCAATTGCATTGCAAACTAAATTCAAAAGCAGATGAAACCAATTGATTTTCCGCAATCTACAAAGGTATTGCAAAAGCCGTCCACCATGTCGGACAATAAATGTACATCACTACACATATGGAATGACGGCAAACAATGTGTGTCTTGTTGGAAGCCGACTTTCAAGGAACGCATCAACATCTTGTTCGGCGGCAAAGTGTGGCTTGGTGTCCTTTCGGGCAAGACACAACCGCCCGTCTTTGTTTCGGGTAAAATGGTCTTTGAGAAAGCCCCATTAAAAGCCCGAATTTTGGCTTTTGGGGAAAAGGCAAAGGAAAGCATCATTCAAGCATGGGAAAGCCTTACAGAAGCCTCCAAACAACCCGATAAACGAAAGCATTTATATGTCGGCTTTGTCATTGCGCTTGTTGTAGGTGTCTTGTTTGGGGCTTTGGTCGGGTTTATAGCCGGAAGCCTTGCTGGGGCAATCAAGGAATGGTGGGATTCCAAAGGTCGCGGAACGGTTGAATTGACCGATTTTGTTTTCACCGTAATTGGTGCATTGTGTGGGGCTTTGGTTGCCTTGATTGTATGTGTGTTGTTCAATATCCATTCCGTGTTGTCATGGCTACTAAAATAATCGAAGCGAGCATTGAAACCCTTATCCCGGACAACAAAAATTTCAATAAGGGAACGGAGTTTGGCGAACACTTGATGGATAAATCCTTGCGGGAATTTGGGCTTGGTCGCTCAATCCTTATCGACAAGAACAACCGTATAATCGCCGGGAACAAGACAGCCGAAAAAGCCGCCGACATTGGTTTTGACAATGTTATCATTGTTGAAACTGACGGCAATTCACTTGTGGCGGTCAAGCGAAAGGATATTGACCTTGATTCGGCAAAGGGTCGTGAACTTGCCATTGCGGACAATGCCACAAGCAAAGCGAACCTTTCTTTCGACACGGACTTGATAATGCAGGAAGCGGAAAAGTTAGACTTTGACCCGGAAGAATGGGGAATTGCTATGGATGCCCAAGATGAAAGCGAGAATGAAGAAGAAAGCCCCGGCAAAAAGGTAATTGACACAAGGTTGATTGTTGAGTGTGGCGACGTTGCCAAGTTGTCATTGCTATTCAGCGAGTTGCAAGACCGAGGGTTTAAGTGCGAGTTGAAAGAATAATGCACAAATTACACACAATCAACCTAAAAAAGAGATTTTAAGATGGCAAAGTTCAGTAAAAAAATAACGGAAAAGATTGTCGAACTTATCAAGTCCGACACGTTCACTATTGCCGAAATTTGCCGCCAAGTTGGTATTGCACAAAGAACATTTCATTTATGGATTGAAGAACACCCGGATTTTGCCGAAGCAATCGAGCAAGCCAAACAAGAACGAATGCAATTCTTTGTCATTGAAGCGAAGAAATCGTTGTTGAAGAAGATAAAAGGATATGACGTTGTGGAAACACACGTTACGACAGTTCCCGGTAAGGACGGCAAACCGGTAATCAAGGAGCAAAAGAACGTAAAAAAACACATTCAACCCGACACGGCGGCGGTAATCTTTACATTGACCAACGGCGACCCGGAACATTGGCGAAACAGACAGACAACCGAGGTTACGGGCAAGGATGGAAAGGATTTGTTTTCGGGCAAGTCGGATGAAGAATTGGATAATGAAATTGCAGAACTGAAAAGGAAGTTGGAGTAATGGCGCAAAGGGCTGACAAGATACGGTATTGCAAGGCATTGAAAGAACGGCTTATTCGTGAAAGCCGTTCCGATTTGTTGCGTTTTACCCTTGCCACCATGCCTACATTCCGCCCGGCGGACTTTCACCGCCGATATTACAAGGTTCTGACTGACTTTGCGCAAGGTAAAATCCGCAAATTGATGGTGTTCATGCCGCCCCAACATGGCAAATCCGAGGGTTCGACAAGGCGTTTGCCCGCTTTTCTTCTTGGCAATGACCCCGAAAAGCGGTTGGCGATAGTGTCCTATAATGCCCCGAAAGCAAGGAAGTTCAATCGTGAAATCCAAAGGATAATTGATACCCTCGAATATCACGAGATATTCCCGGAAACCAACCTTAATGCCGCCAATGTGACCACGATTACCGGGTCATGGTTGCGCAATGCGGATGAATGCGAGATTGTCGGACACCTGGGCAGCTTCAAGACGGTTGGTGTCGGTGGTGCTTTGACGGGTGAACCCGTTGATATTCTTATCATGGATGATATTTACAAGGACGCAAAGACGGCATGGTCGCCAATCGTGCGTGAATCGGTGTCGGATTGGTACGATACGGTTGCGGAAACCCGACTTCACAATGAATCCCAACAACTGATTGTCTTTACAAGGTGGCATGAAGATGATTTGGCGGGTACGTTGTTGCGGCAACAAGGCGTATATGACCCCAAAGGCAACTCCGATGGATGGGTTGTTGTCGTTTACAAGGCTATCAAAGAGGGTAAGCCGACAGATTACGACCCCCGAAAAGAGGGTGAAGCTCTTTGGGAAGAAAGACACAGCTTAAAGAAGCTGCAAGCGATACGCAAGCGCAATCCGCAAGTCTTTGATTCCTTGTATCAACAAGACCCACAACCCCGTGCCGGACTTATGTACGAAAGCGGCTTTGTCGAATACAGCATTCGTCCGGCGACAAAGTATGTCAAGCGGAAATGTTATGTCGATACGGCGGACACGGGCGCGGACTATTTGTGTGCCATTGTTTATGATGAAACGGATGTCGCCAATTATGTTGTGGATGTGCTTTACACGACACGCCCGGTCGAATACACAGAACCCGCGCTTGCAAAGATGCTGACCAAACACGGTGTTGCCTTGTGTATTGTCGAAGCGAACAACGGCGGTCGTCTATTCAAGAACAATATTGAAAAGCAATGCCGACTTATGGGCAACGGCAAAACGACATTCATGGCATTTCACCAAACCGAAAACAAGGAAACACGCATTTACCAACATTCCGCGATGGTGCAGAACCTTACATTCATGCCGCAAGGCTGGAAAACCCTATTCCCTGAATTTGCCAAGGCGATATGCGGCTATTTGAAAGCCGGGCAAAATGAACATGATGATGCCCCGGACGCATTGACGGGAACAATCGAGAAACGCGCCAACCGCCGCAAATCGGACGTGGCGGGTCTTTTTGGCTATTAAAGTATATCGCTATAAAACAATAACTTATGACAATCGAAGAAATTTTCAGCAAAGCAACGGCGAACGACGTGATTTCCGAATTGAAGTCTTGCCGATTCATTCCACAACCCGACGTGGAGAGTGCAAAAAAGGCGTTGAACCCTAAGTTGCACGACATCAACGACCTAATCTTGCGCCCTGATAAAAGGGTGAAAGTTGATGCAGACAATGACGCGGATTCGGCACAAAAGGTTATGACAACCGATGGTGAAGCGGTCAATTTCCGCACCGAAAAGGTTGCGCGTGTTGCCCTTGCCATTCAAAAGTTGATTATCAACCGCGCCGTGTCGTTTTGTTTCGGCAATCCGCCGGAGTATAACGCCACACCGACCACCGAGAACGAACAAGGCATTGTGAAAGCCTTGAACCGTATCTTGTACGATGTGAAAAGCAATTCTTTGAATCGCAAAATCGCCCGTTCGATATTCGGATTCAAGGAATGTGCGGAGTATTGGTATATCGTGGACAAGCCACATTCAAAGTATGGATTCAGAGCGAAACACAAGTTGCGTTGTGCCATCTTTTCGCCCGAAAATGGCGATGTGCTTTACCCCTACTTTGACGAAACGGGCGATATGACGGCGTTTTCACGCGCTTTCAGCCGTAAGGACAACAAAGGCAATGGCGTTGATTACTTTGAAACATTCACCGACAGGGATCATTGGTTGTGGATCAATGGCGCGAATGGTTACGATGTTGCGCCTGGTTATCCAAAGCCAATCGCCATTGGTAAAATCCCGGTTGTGTACGGACACCAACCAAAGTTTGAAACCGAGGACGTGGACAAGTTGATTGACCGCTTGGAAACTCTTTTGTCGAACTTTGCAGATACAAACGACTATCACGCAAGCCCGAAAATCTTTGTTACGGGCGACATTCGCGGTTGGTCGAAAAAGGGCGAATCGGGTTCAGTTATCGAGGGCGAGGACGGCGCGACAATGCAATATGTGTCTTGGCAGTCAGCACCCGAAGCGGTGAAACTTGAAATTGAAACCCTTTTGAAAATGATTTATACAATCACCCAAACGCCGGATATTTCGTTTGATTCGGTCAAGGGACTTGGTGCGATTTCCGGTGTTGCGTTGAAGTTGTTGTTTATGGACGCGCATTTGAAAGTTCAGGACAAGAAAGAAATCTTCGACGACTACTTGCAACGTCGTGTGAATATCATTTTGGCTTATATCGGTCAAATGAACACAGTTTGGGAAAAAGATTGTGAAACCGTCGTGGTTGAACCTGAACTTGTGCCATATATGATTACCAACGAACTTGACGATTTGAATTATTGGCTTACCGCCAACGGCAACAAGCCCGTCATTTCGCAAGAAGAATCGGTGGAACGTGCGGGTATTTCCAAGGACGTTGCAAACACGGTTAAGAAACTGAAAGAACAGGCGACCGCCGAAAATTCTTTCATCATTGGCGAACCTCAAATTGATGCCGATGCGTAAGATGTTGTTTGCAATCCTGATGGTGCTTTGTCTTGTAAGTTGTAAGCAAATCCCGGTAAGTGGGTATGTTGTCGGGAAAAAACACGTCCAGGCACATACCACAACCCATTACGATGTAACGTTGAAGATGCCGCGAGTAACAAGACACCCCGAACAATGGGTTGTGTGGGTTGCTGATTCGTGCGGTGTCCATCGTTGCAATCTTGATGAAGCCACGTTCGACCGATTGAATTGTGGTCAGTTTGTAACCTCAAAATGAACGTACAATGGCAAAGAAAATCATTAAAAAAGAAGTCAAGTACCGATGCCGTGATTGCGCCAATTCATACTATTGGCACGACAAGGCACACGAAGGGCATTTGATATTATGCCGATGTAAGTTCGACGAAAAAACGGATTTTGGCAAGTGGTGCAAATTCCTTTCCGACCCAGCTTGTGATAAGCATTTCAAGTTAAGAACCACCGAAAATTGATTGTATGGCAAAGAAAAGGCAGAAAACAACGCGGTTTTCGATTCAATCATACGATGCTGCGCATTACAGGCACACGGAGCAATACACAAAAGCCGTTGAAGCTTTGTTTGACTGTGCCACTGCCGAAGTATCGAAAGCGGCGGCAAAAGGCGCGTATAACCCCGAAAAGCCCTTTTCTTTTGACGATTACCCAAGTGTGAAATCCGTGATGCAAGACGTAACAACGCAACTTGCGTCCCGAATGGTAACAGTCATTGAAACGGGGTCAAAGAAACAATGGTTGTTCGCTTGCGACAAGAACGACGGATTCATTGAATCCATAATGGACACGTCAAAGATAAGCAAGGCAAGGTTGCGCAAGATGCAAGACCGCAATTTGGAAGCCTTGCAGACGTTCCAACAACGCAAGGTCGAGGGAATGAACCTTTCGAAACGAGTGTGGAAGTATGTTGGGCAATATAAAGACCAATTGGAATCCGCCCTTGATGTGGGTCTGGGTGAGGGACGAAGTGCCGACCAACTTTCGCGTGATGTCCGGCAGAACCTGAAAGACCCGAACCGATTGTTCCGACGTGTCCGTGATAAGCGCGGAAACCTTGTTTTGTCGAAGAATGCGCGTGCATTCCACCCCGGACAAGGCGTTTATCGTTCTTCGTACAAAAACGCAATGCGCTTGACACGTTCCGAAATCAATATGGCTTATCGTGAAAGTGATTTCATACGTTGGCAATCACTTGATTTCGTTGTTGGTTTCGAGATATGCCGAAGCAATCACGAACCATTGTGCGAATGCGACCTTTGCGAGAAGCTGAAAGGACGATACCCAAAGACGTTCAAGTTCAAAGGGTGGCACCCGCAATGTATGTGTTACGCAATCCCTATCTTGATGGACGAAGAAACCTTTGATGCAAACGAGTTGGGCGACCTCAAAGCGGCGTTGCGTGGTACGCAATACAAGCAATTGCAAGCCAAGAATCTTGTTTCGGACGTGCCGGACAACTTCAAACAATGGGTGAAAGACCACGAAGATGCACAAAAGAATTGGGGTTCGACCCCCTATTTCATCAAAGACAACTTCAAGGACGGCAAGTTGTCCGAGGGATTGAAGATTTCATTGCCGACCGTTCAGGTTCAAACCGATGTTCTTGCACCATACCGGGCGCAAATCGAGCAAGCAAGGCAAATGGCAAGCAAGTGGGGACTGCCGATTGAACTTTCAATTCTTGAACGATACATTGCGGACAAAGATGTGCGAAGCCTTGAAATACGCATTGGCACAATCTTCACAAAAGTAAAGCAAATGGAGTTGCGCGATGCGAACATTCGCGCCAAGTGTTCGGAATGGGGCTTGAATACATACATTCTTGATGATGCAATGAAAACGCCTGATTCAAGCAACATCTTACGGGCGATTGACGAATTGGAAAAACGTGTTGAAAATGCCAAGCAAGAATATAAGGCATTCATCAATGATGCTAATGAAGCGGTCAAAGAAGCCCGGAAGTACAAGATTGATATTTCCGATATGCTGCAATTGATTGCCGATATAACAGGCGACAAACGAGAATGGATTTTGTCAAAGGCTTCATGCAAAAAAGCATTGCAAGATTTGTTGGATAAAATACAGGACGCAAAAGGGACACCGAAAGCAGAACCGACAAAACTTGATGATGTGTTTGCCAATATCGAAAAAGCCGGGGTTGAATATCGTGAAGTTAAGATGCACGAAAAACAGCCAACTGAAAGTGACATTATCGCAAGGGTTGGTGGTGGCGACCGAACAACGGGTTCTTGTGCATCGCTTGCATTTGCATGGGCTGCAAACAAAGGCGGAATGGAGGTCTTGGATTTCCGAGGTGGCAAAAGCCTTAATTATTTTTGTAAGAAGTCAAATCTTATGCAGATATGCGACAAATTGGGCGGATATTCAGCATGGGCAACGGGCATACAAATGATGAAACAAACGGAAATCGGCAAACAATACTATCTTGCTATTGGACGGCACGCGGCAATTGTTCGCCAAGTTTCAAAAAGCAAATATGAATACTTGGAGTTGCAAAGTGCATATTCAAACGGGTGGAAACCGCTTGATGGCAAGACTTTCGGTTGGCGTTTTAGTGCAAGGGGCAAAGATTATGGGTTATTGATTGATATTGAAGTTCTGCAAAAGGATTCAGGATTTCGCAAAATGGTTGGTTATATCAATACGGCGGAATCGGAACAAAACAAAGGAACAAGCGGCACGATTAAATAAGCAAAATGGCGGGGATTCCCGCCTTTGTTCATTTTCTGTCTTTGAAAAAATCTGCCCAATATGGGTTTTCTCTATCAAAGATAGCCTTTTCTTCTGGTGTCAATTTCCAAGGGTAATCGGCAAACATATTGAAGATTTTTTTCTTGTCAAATGAAAACAACCATTCTCCGATACGTTCCGGGTTATCAATCCACCAAATTAAATCATTAGGATTGTTCTTGGTAAAATTGGCTTTCTTTTCCATATTCTTGATAATTATTTGTTCACAAAGAAACGGCAATGAAGAATCAATCCGGCAGGTTTTCGATGAATTGCCCCCATTCTTCTTCAGTTGCGACCCGTGCTTGCCCTTGTTTAACGAGAATAAACACGGGTTGCCCGATAAAACGCATTCTTCCATCCTTATTGTATGGTGAATAGACTTCATAACCATTCCAATTAAAGAGTTTTTCAATTGCATCAAAGTCGTATTCTTTGGCAATAGCCATTATCATTTCTTGCTTCTTCTTATCCATAACCTGTTGTATTTTAATTTATTGTACAAAGGTATATAATTTGGGCTAGTATAAAGCAGGGGTTGCACAAGTTTTTTAATAACTTATGCAGCCCCTTGCATTACGTCAAATTTCTTGTGAATCAACCCAAGATATTCTTTCTTTTATGGAAGAAATGACAAGGTTTTCAATCCGCTTGTTGAGCGCGTCAAATTCCATGATGAATTGGTCGGCAATGATGCGTTCCGTATCATCAACGTTGTATATTTCATTGAGCGACTTATATACTTTCGTGTAAAGTTCCTGCATGGTTTTCATGCAGTCAATGAAATTTTCGGTCTGTTTGCTGACGGTCATTGCGCACCCCCTTTCTTTGCTTGTGCGGCTTGCTTTGCCAATTCCGCTTGGTTGATAGCGTCAAAAAGAAACTTGTTCACGAAGTAGATTTGCCCTTTCCCGGTCACTTTGGTTGTGGTGGTGACAAGGGAATCGCCGTTTGGCTTTGTTATCACCGTCTTTTTGAGTTCAAACAAACCCATTTGCAAGGCTTTTTGCGTGGGCTGGTTGTACATTTCGCCCTTTTTGCAAAGGTAACCTTTATCACGCAGCCATTGGAAAAGGCGGTTTTGCCCGATTTCCACTCCGTTTTGCTTGATGATACGGGCAAGTTCGCCAACCAAAATAGAACGTTCGGACGTTTCAACGGCTTTGGCGAATGTCGCACCGGGCATTAAAGACTTGATGTGCCGTTGCTGACCCTCATTCATTGAGGTTAAAGCATCATTTTGGCATTGCAACAAGTAGTTCTTGTTTTCGGATTGCTTCAATGCCGCTTGTTGGCGGTCGATTGTGTCCTTTGCCACCATCAACGCACGTGCCATGATTTGTTCCGGTGTTTCGTCTTGCCGGGCAACCATGTAGCCGCCCGTTTTGCGGATTTGCTTTAGTATGTTTTTTACGCCTTTCTTAAATTGTTTGGCTATAGGTTTACGGCTTTGCATTAGGACTTCGTAAAGGCCGTCTTCGGTGAGCATCCATGTTTCGCCTTGGGGGTGTAAGTTCAACTTACATCGTTCTTCTTCATCGACACGCATTACTACTTCTCTTGAGTTTGTCAACCCAATCAAATCAGTAATGTCTTTCGCTTTGAACAGCGGCTCTTCGGGCGTGCCGTAGACTGTGAATTGTTGTCCAAGCAATTCGGTTTGTTTTAGGACTTCAATTTGATTTGCCATTTGTTATGCAATTAATTAAAGGTTATAGGCAACAAAAAAGCGGTCGCCATATTACGCTGCACAACAAATGGTCTACCCCGTAGGAGCAAATATCTGTACGTAATAAGCAACCGCTTACCTAGTATATGTTTTGGGCATAAAAAAACCCTGTATATGTTTTGGGCATAAAAAAACCCTGACAAGATCGGGCATATTTTCGCTGCCCTGCGAGGTAGGCTACTACCAATTGTTGTGCACCACAAAGATAGCGAATTATTTTGAATTGGCCAAATATTTTTAGAATACTTGTACAAGTTGGGTTCGGTGATGAAGTTGAGCATCGTTATTTTTGTCTTGCCCGTATCTATTCCGTTGCTAATGATAGGGGTTGATACCTCATTACTAATGACCCCATCTTTGCGGAGTGTCGTTTTACTTGACTTGGATTTCCCAATCCTAAAATTTTGCAAAGGTCAGCAAGACAAAACAATGGTTCGCCATTTTCCGCTACTGAAGTGCGGATTTGCCCGAATTGGGAATTCTCAAAGATTTTGATTGATTCTTTCATTGTTATGCGATTTATGAAAGTTTACAGGCAATAGAAAAACGGCATTGCCTTTCCCGTCGCATAACACCTACAAAGGCTGGATTTCCATTACAGATTTCCACGGGGGTACAATGCCGATGTGTCAGCCGTCAGGGTATAAAATACCGCCAACGGATTTGTTTGCGGTCTTACCACCGCCATTGATATGTGAAGTACAATGACAGAAGTAGCAAGAATAATTGAAACGGCAACAAAAAACACCGCAAAATTAGCGGATTATCTGAATTTTATTTTACTATAAAACACCGAATTGTAAACAAAAAAGGGCTTGAAGCCCAATTTTGTTGTCATTTATCAAGATTTTCTTCACCAATGATTCTTGATATTTCTTTATCAAAATAGAACTTTCTATGGGCAATAACTTTGTTGCCATTTGCATTATTAGCCCTAAAAGTATGTGTCATTTCCCATCCAACAAATTCAGGAACAAAAGTAGAATCAATTTTTTTAGCAATTTTCAAATAATACATTGCACTATCAAGCAATGCTTTCCCATCACGAGCATATTCTATTTGCTTTCTATACATTGATTCAAATTGCCCGTATAGGTTGGCATCTTCAATCTTGCTTTTGCCTTGCTCTTTGAAATTTTCCGCCTTGCTAATAGCGTTATTATATTCCGACAAATCGGAAACGGAAGAAAATGTGGAATCTAATGTTCCAAACTCTACCGATTCATAACTATCATAATCATGCAACGATACTTGTAATTGATGGTCAATAATATCTTTGGCTCTTTTCTCATTAGATGGATTGCAACTGAAAAAAGAACCAATCATGCCAAGCCCAATCAAGGCGAATGCGATAGCCATTGAATGTTTGTTCATATTCTAATGTTTTAAGTTAAAGTACCGCCGAAATTTTCCTTACGTTGGCAAGGCGTTCCAAAAAGGACTTGTCACGCTTTGTTGTAATCATGTCATAATCGGCTTGCAGCCGCAAAAGCATATAAGCTGGGATGCCCATTGCTTTTTCGCACAAAAGCGCAAATTTCGTGTTCACGGGTCGTTTGCAGTTCACAATGTCATTCAAGACGGTGTAAGACACGCCCATATCCGCCGCAAGTTGTTTTTGTGACAAGCCCCGGCATTCGATTTCATCTTTGAGCAGCTCGCCCGGATGGGTAGGCGCGAACGGTTCAAGGTTGTTCGCTATCATTTTTGGGTCTATTCCTTTAACAGTAAGCATAACGCAATTATTTATAATGGTTTGACAATTCCAAGATGTTGCAGATGTAAACAATCGTTTCGTTTTCCTCTTCTGACACGGTAAATTCGATTCGGTATTGGTCATTCACCCTTATGGATGAAATGCCCGCCTTGTCGCCTTTCAAGACTTCGTAATGCAAGGATGCGAGCAGGAACAAATCTTCAACCTTGTTTGCGCTTTTGATAAGGTCAATGCCTTTTCTGTAACGCTTTATGATGTCAGGTTGGAAGCGGTTTTTCTTGTCACCCTTTCCCGTTTCGTAGAGTTCACGCAAATAGTTCTTATCGAAAATTACAATCATGTCTTTTCCCGTTTACGGTACAAAGATAATGCTTTTCCTTGAAAATCCGCAAAAAAGTTGATTATTTTTTTGCCGTCACAGAACTTTTTTATCTGGAGCGTGAAAAGCGGTGTCCGCTTTTCTCTTTATACTTTCTCTTTTCTTTACTATATCTTTTTCTTTTCTTTCTTTTTCTTTTCTTTATGTCCTGCATTTGCATTGCAAATGTATAATAGCGCGATGCAATTGCATCATGGCTAACGGTGATTGCGCTTCATAAGGTTTTTAATAAGCCGTGATTTGACCGTTTCCAAATCAATCGGCTTGTCTGAATTGTAAACAAGTTCGTATGGCAATGTCCCGGCATAGAACATTCTGATTGCTTCTTCAAGTTGCCTTGGGTCTTTCAATCTTGATTCGATGTGCGATGCGATATGCACGTCTGCACTTAAACGCATGGCGGTTTTAGCGGCTGATTCTGTCATTGTCTTATTGTTTTAACTGGATTACTATAATACAATGCAAAAGTAGTTGTTTTATTCATTAAAACAACGGATTATAATATTATAAAATACACTTGCAATGCAAAATGTGGATAAATCAAGGATAAGTCAAGGCGTGCTTTTGTTCGTATTATAGTAAAACACATTACTTTTACGCATGATTTGTGAACTTATAAAAAGATTATCGGAATGAAAGAAAGAATTTTAGCATTACTGATTGCAAAGTTTTCAGGCGTGCGAAAGGACGGTTTGACAGCATTGGCACGTTCACTTTCGTTACAATGCACAACCGAAGATGAAGCGAAAGCCCTTGTAGATAAACTCACCGATGCGCAAGTGGGTGAATTTGTCAAGGATTATCGCGCCGATGTGGATAAGGAAGTGTCCGACAGCAACAAAACCTTTGAAACGAACTTGAAAAAGAAGTATGACTTCGTGGATAAGGGCAAAAAGGTTGAACCCGGCGACCCAAAGCCCGACCCGAACGATATTTCAGAAGTGGTGAAAGCAGCAGTTGCGGAAGCCGTCAAGCCGTTTCAGGAAAAATTGTCGGGTTACGAACAAGGCAATCTTGCAAAATCAAGGCTTCAATCATTGAACGAGAAGTTGGCGGAGTGCAAGGACGAAACTTTCAAGGCGCAAACCCTGAAAGACTTTGCTCGTATGAAGTTCGACACGGACGATGATTTCAACGAATACTTGACCGAAAAGGTTGCGGACATTGCCACCGCAAATCAAACCGTGGCAGATGCCGCGTTGAGCAATTCTGGCGGAAGCCCCCTTTTCACACAAAAAGAGGAAAGCGGAGTTTCCAAGGGTGTTGCCGAGTATGTGGCAAGCCAAAAGCCTGAAAACAATTCGTTTGCGGGCAAAGAACTTTAAGTGTTAAACCCTAAATTTTCAGAACAATGTCATTGACAATTAAGAGAAAAAAGGACAATCGCGTTGTGAAGTGCATTCTTCACCGCGTTGCGGACATTCCCGGTGGTGTGACCGTATCGGTTGCAAACTTGGGAGGTTCGGCATTGTTTGAGGGAACGCCCCTTGGAAAAGGTGCAAACGGTCTTTATGTCGTTTGTAAGACTGCACAGGTAATCACCGAAGCTTCGAACAGCGCGACAACATACGAAGTGGCAAAAGGACACCACTTCAAGGTTGGCGACCGATTCGCAACCGCCGCTTGCAATGGTCAGGTTATCACCGCCATTGACAAGACCGACGCGGCAAAGGACGTTATCACCGTTCAAACAACCCTTGGCGCGGCTATTACAGCCGGAACTTGTGCATTTGAATCAAGTGGCGCGAACAAGACATTAAAGGTGAACCCGGTTGCCATCGCGGGTTCAAACTACGATGTTGAGAACGGCGACAACTTGTTTGTTGATGCGTGGGTTATCGGTGTGGTAAACGGCGCAAATGCCCCTATCGTATGCGATGCACACAAGACGGCATTGAAAACAATCGCTTATGTGTAACCCCAAAAAGTAAACCAATATGCAGAAATCACTAATGGTTGGGTTGAATGAAAAGGATATGGAAGCCGTAATTCGCACTTACGACCTCAAAGATTACTATTATCCAACCCTTTTCCCACTCAAAGAAACAAATTTCTTGACGTGGAAAATGCTTGAAGCGCAATCGGGCTTGAAGATTGCCGCTGACCTTGTGTCAAGGGGTGCGACAATTCCTAAAAAGACCCGTGAAGCAATTTCACGCATTCAGGGTGATATACCTAAAATCACCATTTCGAGAGAGAAGAACGAAGATGAACTGACCGAGTACGACATTATGGTTGCAATGTCGAGCAACAACCCCGACTTGAAAGCCCTTGTGGAGTTTTGGGCGGAGGATACCAAGTTTTGTTGGGACGGCGTTGCAGCACGTGCGGAGTGGATTGCATTGCGCCAAATTTCGCTTGGTAAGGTCAAGTTCACCAATTCAAACAACGCGGCTGTTGTAACCGAGTATGATGTCGATTATATGATTCCATCGGAGCAGAAAATCGGCGTTGCAACTTCTTATGCCAATGGCGTTGATGGTAAGCCTTTGTCAAAGGATATTCCAAACGCAATCAAACTTGGTAAGAAGTTATATGGTGCGACATACAAGTTCGCATTTATGAACGTGGACACATTCGAGAAACTTGCGTCGCAGACCGAGGTATTGAAACGTTGTTCTTCATTCGTTCAGAATGTTGCGGGCGTACAAGACGCACCCGACCTTGCAACAGTCAATGCGTACCTTGCGAAGAAGAAAGAGTTGTTCCGTGGCTTGCAGATTATCGTAATCGACCAAGAGATTACAATCGAACTTGCAGACGGCACACGCACAACCTCAAATCCTTTTGAGGACGATGTGATTTTGTTCAGCGAAAGCAAGGTTCTTGGAAATACCTATTGGAAGAAGCCTATTGACGCAAAGAAGATGGCGGGAAGTGTTGCCGAAAAGGTAATGCACGGTCATACTTTGGTCAAGAAGTATTCCAACGAATCACCCGTTCAGGAAGTTACCGAGGGCGTGGCAAACCTTTTTCCAGCTTGGAATCTTTCGGGAAGAAGTGTGCTGATGCAGACAAACGCAACTTCTTGGAACAAGAACTAACATTCGGCCGATGGGGCGTGATAATTTCGGTTGTACCGCCCCAAAAGTCTTTTTGCAAGACAATGAGTTATGACAAACAAAGAGTATTTGACCAAGGCATTAAACGGGCTTAACGTAAGCGAAGATGATATTGATATTATCTTGGTGAAAAGCGGGCTTGTTGCCGATGATGTGGCAGATGTGAGGGCGTGCGATATGGCGGTGTACAATCGTATGTCGGTTGTCCTGAAAGGTATGTCGCAAAACATTTCCGAGGGTGGATATTCTATTTCGTGGAATATCGAAGCCGTCAAAATGTATTATTCGGCATTGTGTAATGAGTTGGGAAAAGAAAACGTGTTGGTCGCAAGTCCGAAAGTTCGTAACCGTTCAAATTTTTGGTAATATGGCAAACGTGAAGCAATATCCACATTTCCTTTTTATCGAAGAATCCACCGAATCCGTACAGGATTCAAAGGGCAATTGGACGGAATGCGAGAAGTCGCGCAAGTTCATTTCGATGTGTCGTGAGGAATCCGACGGCAAAGGCACGGAATATCAAGTTGCCGGGGGTGAATACCACAAAGCAACGTCGGTTATTCAGTTGCCAAAGACTTGCCCCAAGGTTTCCAAAGGTACACAAGTGATAGTTGCAAACGACCCTGATTGTACGGACATACGCATTGCCGGAATATGCTTGAACTTTGACTCCGCACAACTTCATTCACGATTATGGGTGTAACGGCTAACTTCACCAAAGACGACGTTCGGAAACGAGTTGATGCGTTCTTGGACGAAATCGAGAAAAAGCAGATTGCAAGATTGCAAAGGCTTGGTGAAATGTGCTTGATTGAAGCACGCACCAACAAAGGTTATATGATGCAGACGGGCGCATTGCTTTCGTCCACAGGATATGAAGTTTTTGTTGATGGTGTTGCAATCCATTCACAATTTGATGTTGCAAGTGGTGCAGATGGTGAAGCGGCGACGAAAGGCGTAAAATCGGGACAATCCATTGCCGAGAAAATCGGAAAGGAAACAAAGGGCGTTGCCCTTGTCGTGGTTGCCGGAATGAATTATGCCGCGTATGTCGAAGCAAAGGGATATAACGTGCTATCAAGTGCGGAACATCTTGCAGAACGGGAATTGCCCCGAATGTTGGAAAAACTGATTACAAGCATCAAGCGTGATGCGGAATGATGAAAACGACATTTGACACCGACGGAATCTTGTTTGGCTTGCTGAATGGCAAGATGTCCAACAATGGCGGTTGTTACACGGGTGATGATAGACCCGAAGATTCAACCAAAGAAGATGTTGTTGTGAATACGGTTGATTTGACGCAAGACTGCTTGCCCCAAATTGGTACGTCTAACATCAACATTTATTGTCAGGACACAAGCAAGAAAATCAACGGAAAGATGCAAGTTTCGGCGAATCGCACACGGTTGGAAGCCTTGGCGAAAGAAGCCTTGGAACTTGTGAGAAATGCGAACATTGAGGGTATGACGATTACACCCGGAAATATGATGGTGATGTATGAACCAACCACGAAACAACACTTCATCAACATTCGCATTGATTGGAACATTCAAGTTGAATAATTTTTAATATCCATAAAGTTATGGCAGACAATAGAACATCTTTAATCACCCTTGGTCTTTGCGAAATTCAGGTGGGTACAGCATCGGAAAAAGGCGTAATGCCCGCCGATTTGTCAAAGATTGGCAAGACCTACAAGGACACTTGCAAGATTGCCCAAGATGCCGCCGACGTTACGGAGCATTACGAAGAGGGTATGGCAGCACCCGAAGTGCGCAAAAAGGCGAGAAAAATCCCACGTCTTATATTCTCCATTATGGACGCAAATGTGGACGACCTTGTTTCGTATGTAGGTGGTGAAAAACTCGCGTCAGGCGCGTGGGGCTACAACGGCGACGAAGTTGTTGCGAATAAGGCAATCTTTGTTAAGACCGAAAAGGGACTTGACTTCGAGATTCCTAACGGCGACATCGAAGCGGTAATCAACGCCGATATGTCGGCAAAGGGAATTTTCCTTGTCGATTTCACAGTTACCCCAATGGCGGTGTCCGAGGGTAAAGCACTTCGCGGCATACCAAAGGCAAATGCTTAATAATCGGGGTGCAATCTTAACGTAACCCGAAGCCCCCGGAGTGATTCAAACTTTTGGGGGCTTCTTTTTTAGTAACAATATGGCAGACAATAGAAAGAAATTGGAACAGGAACGCGCGGAACTGAACACCTTAATCAACAAGGGGGTATCATTTGAGGTAAAAGACACCGAATTTGACGTTGAAACGCGCTTCTTTGGTCTTGTTAAGAGATACAAGCCCCGTGAGATAACACGCACATTCAAGATTGAAGAATTGACCCTTGCGACCCTTGACCGCCTTTCAGCCGAAACTATCGAAATGACCATTGACGAAAGCGAAATGCAATCGGCGGATTCGATGAAACGTGCAAGGGGCTTGGCGCACAACCATTCAATCCGATGTGCAAGGGTCGTTGCCATTGCGGTGCTTGGTGAAGATAGATTGATTCCCGTGCAAGGCAAAGGCGGCACACGTTGGGTCGAAGATACCGTGCGACTTGAAGAATTGACTTCATTGTTCGCCCGAAAAATCAAACCGTCGATGCTTTATAAACTTTACGTCCTTGTGAATGCAATGTGCAATCTTGGGGATTTTATGAACTCTATTCGATTGATACAAAGCGAAAGAACCACGATGCCGATTCGGATAGAGGAAAGCAACGAGGGTTAAACAGTCCACATGGTCGCCGGGGGGCTATTTGTGAGCATTTCGGGTGGACTTATGATTACTTGTTACACGGCATTCCGTGGTCGGTTGTTCAACGTATGATGGTTGATGCGCCAAGTTACGATTTCGATAATGACGTCACAAAGGAAACAATCGAACTTACCGAGAGCAACAGCGAACAAATTATGAATTATGTAAATAGTTTAATGTAATATGGCAGAAATAGACGGTGGCGCATTGTCGTTCAAATCGGTAATGGACAACGACCAACTTAATTCGGCAATCGACGAGACCTTGCGTCGTGTTCAAGGTTTTTCCAATGCAGTTGTTGGAAGTGGCGATGTGATGGACAAGACCACACAAGAATGGATTTCCCAAATACGTTCAGCACTTGGGCAAATCGGTGATGCTTGCATTGAACACGAACAAGCACTTGACCGTCTTGGTGCAGAATACGACCGTTTAGGCAACGAAATGGAACGTGCCTTTATGTCGGGGCGCGACGACGAATATAGAGCCTTACAGGAGCAAAGAAACGCCATTCAGGGCGAAATGACGGTTCGCGAGCACCTATTGAACGAGTTGCGCGAACAGTCCAACGCCCTTGAAGAAGAAGCCGCCAAGTTGGAAGAATCGGCAAAGCAAGCTGAACAAACGGCGCAAGCCCACGTTTCGTTGCGAACCCGAATCCGCAACTTGAAAGAAGAAATGGCAACGATGATTGCCGACGGAATCGACGAACAAAGTGCGGCTTACCGAGAATTGGAAGTCGAATTGGGTCGCCTGATGGATATTCAAGGCGATATTCAAGCGCAAGGAACGGTGCTTGCCAACGATGAAGCGCAATTCCAAGGTATGATTCAAGGCTTGTCGGGTGTTGTTGGTGGTTTCACCGCCGCGCAAGGTGCGGTTTCCTTGTTTGCCGGGGAAAATGAGAACTTGCAAAAAATAATGCTCAAAGTGCAATCCCTGATGTCAATTACAATAGGATTGCAACAAGTCGCACAAACCTTGAACAAGGATTCGGCGTTTCAGCTTGTAACCCTTAACGGCTTGAAAGAATGGTGGAACAACCTTTTGGCGGTCGGACGTGGCAAACAAATCGCATCAACCGCCGCAACGGTTGCAGACACCACGGCAACAGCCGCAAGCACGGCGGCAGAGGTGGCACACACAGCCGCGACACAGGCGAATACAACCGCCCAAGGCGCAAACACCATTGCCCAAGGTGCGAACACCGTTGCAACGGGCGCACAAGCGGCGGCGGCAACCGCCGGAACAGCCGCAAACATCGGTCTTGCCGGAGCAATCCGAATGGTCGGTGCGGCGATTAAGTCAATCCCGGCTGTCGGTTGGATTCTTGCGGCGGTCGGTGCTTTGATTGGTCTTGTTTCTCACTTTGTGGGCAAGGCGAAAGAAGCCAAGAAAGCACAAGAAGAATGGTATAAATCCGTTGCGGAAAATGCTTACAAGCCTATTGCATCAATTGAAGAATTATCGGTAAAATGGAATGCCCTTGGTGATGATATGGAAGCCAAGAAAAAGTTTGTTGAAGCCAACAAAAAGGCTTTTGATGATTTGGGGGTATCAATCAATGGGGTTACAGATGCCGAAAATCTACTTATCAATAATAAGCAAGCATTCATCAATGCTCAAATTGAAAAAGCCAAAGCAATGATTCTTGTTCAACAAGCCCGAGAAAAGGTGAAAACTTTGATGGAAAAGGAACAAGCATACAATGCGATGCCGGATAATGTAACCAAAACGCGTTCAATTAAACATGGGGCAGGAATGGGCGCATATTGGACAACAGAAACTTATGTTGTTCCTAATGAAGAAAAGGCAAAGGTAAAAGCAAGTATTGAAGCGTTGCGCACAGAAATCACCAAAGATTTTGAAGATGTCGCGACCGCCGAAAACAACGGTTTCAAATTGTTGGAGCAAGCCGGAATTGATGCGTCGAACACTTATGCAGCCGGAACACTTGGCGCGATAGAACAAGCGATTCAAACCAAGCAAGCCGCGTTGAAAACCTTAACCAACAACACCGACTATGAAGCCGCGTTGAAAGAGATTGCCGACTTGCAGAAACAAGCCGACGCAATCACGGGCAAGAAAACAACCGGGGGTGGTGGTTCAGGTGCGAACAAAGACTCATTCTTGGAAAAATTGAGCAAGCGCAAAGCCGAATACCAACGATTCAATAAGTGGTTAAATTCCGGCGATGCTATCTTGGTTCAGTCGGCAAACAAGGAATTTGAGGGTCTTTTGAAAGAGGGTTCAACGTATATCGACTATTTGAAGAAAAAGCGCGACGAACTTTTGACAATCGACATTTCCAAGCGAACCAAGGCACAAAACAAACAGTTGCGCCAACTTTACGATTCAATTGCCGAAGAAACGAAACAATCCGTTTTGGAAGCATTCAACACCGAGTTGAACGAACAATTGACCAATGCTAAATCAACCCTTGAAAAGCTCAAAATTATTGAGCAGAAACGCAAGGAATTGTCGGGCGATGGTACGGAGTTGGACAACGCCAAGGGCGAATCCCTTGATGATGCCGAAAAGGACGCGAAAGAGCAATTACGTGAGGAAACCGAAGCATTGTTGGCGGAATATGCGTCTTATGCGGAGCAAAAACGACGCATTGACGAAGCATATAACCGCGATTATGAAATTTTGATGGCTAAACGCGCACAGGCAACAACGGACGCGGAACGTGCCGAAATTGATGCCGCCGCTGCCAACCGTCAAAAGAAACGCGATGGTGATGTAAATTCAATCGGTGGTGTCGATTATGACGCATTGTTGGCGGAATATGGCACGTTTGAGCAACGCAAGCAAGCAATCATTGACGAATACGAAGAAAAGCGCAAGGCGGCGCAAGCGGTCGGCAATACCGAAATGGTGGAAGCCCTGAACAAAGCGCAAGCCCAAGCACTTTCAAAATTCGCCCTTGATGAATTGCAAGCGCACCCGGATTGGGAATTGATGTTCGGCGACCTTGACGAGATAAGCACGCAAAAACTTCAAGAACTGATTGATAAAATCAACAATCTTGATGGTGCATACTTTGGTATCGAGTTTAACCCGAAAGACCTTGAAGCCTTGAAAGACAAAATTGAGGAAATGAAAAGCGAGATACAGGAACGCAACCCGTTCAAATCGCTTATTTCTTCAATCAAGGACTATGGCAAAGCGGCGGACGACGAGGGTAAGAAAAAGGCATTGACCAATATGTTTGAAAGCGCAAGTGGCGCAATTGACCTTATCGGTGGCACACTTAACGCGGTTACAAATGGATTGGAAAAGATGGGCGTTCAAATGGATGAGGAAACCCAAGCAATCGTTAACGACATTGGCAGAATCATCGAGGGCGCGGGACAGCTTGCAAGAGGCATTGCAACGGGAAACCCCTTGGCAATCATTCAAGGTTCTATTGGTTTGCTAACGTCCGCATTCGACCTTTTCAATTCAAAAGACCGAAAGGCAGAAAAGCAAATTAAGAAACACCAAGAAGCGATTTCGGAACTTGAACGTGCATACACGCAACTTTCGTGGGCTATTGACAAGGCGTTGGGCGGTGATGTGTACAAGAAACAACAAGCTGCAATTCGCAATATGAAAGAGCAACAGGAACATTTGCGTGCATCTTGGGAAGCCGAAGAATCCAAAAAGAAAGCCGACGATGGTAGGGTTCAGGACTTCAAAGATCAATACGCCGAATTGGAACGTCAAATTGCCGATATGTACGACGAAATTTCCAACGACCTTTTGCAGACAATGGGGGGCGATTTCGCAAGTCAATTGGCGGACAACCTCACAACCGCGTTCAAGGCGGGGGAAGATTCCGCAAAGGCTTTTGAACAAACGGTGAACGATGTATTGCAAAACATCATCGTGAACCAATTGAAAAAGAAGTTCTTGGAAAAACAGCTTCAAGACGCACTTGACCAATTGGAAGGGTCGATGGGTTATTGGAATGGCGACGAATTCATTTTCGACGGCTTGACCGATGATGAAATTGCAGCTTTCAAAGACAAGGTTCAGGCGGCGGCGAACAATTACGAACAGGCGTTGGGCATTTATTCGGATTTGTTCAAGGATATGAACATTGATGAAAAGGAAGATAGTTTGACCGGGATGGTCAAGGGCGTTTCGGAAGAAACCGCAAGTCTTGTTGCCGGACAAATGAACGCAATTCGCATCAATCAACTTGAAGCAACCCAAATTTTGCGCCAACAGTTGCAGACCTTGAACACCATTGCACAAAACACGGCTTACAACCGATATTTGGCAAGGATTGAAAGAATTATCTCCATTTTGGAAAACAATTCGAGTGATTCTTTGAGGTCGCGAGGTTTGTCGTAATAAATAGCGTTTCACTATAAAACAAGTTTTATGAGTTTATCAAAACAACTTGCAAGACAGGCGAAAGCCAAGGGGATTTGCGCCCCTTGGCACGCCGAATTGCTCACGTTACAGGACAAAGACGCAATGGTGGAAATGTACTTGAAAGGTATTGATTTTTGCCTTGCGAACGATTACCCGAACAATGACTTCATAAGAAAGCATTTCAAAGGGATAATGGAAAAACAAGGGGTTTTCCTTGACGACAACGTGAAAGTCGAAAATATGCCCAAATGCGTGTGTTTGGGAGCAACCCAAGCGCGTGTCGAGGTGCAAGGCTTTCAGGTGTGCGAGATTTTCGCCAAGCACAATTCGGAATTGAACGTGTTTGCCAAGGATAACGCCTTTGTCGTGATTGATATTTTCGACAATGCCGTTGTGCATATCTACGCAAGCGACCGGGCAAAAGTTTCTGTGAATCGCTATGGCGGCACGATTGAACAAAATGCAATAGGTGATTCCATTGTGAAAATCCGGGAAAAGAACAAAAATACTTATTGATATGAATGCAAATAGTATAATTTTTCAAATGCCGTTTGATGAAAGCAACGGTTCGTTGGTTGTTTTCGATTACAGCCAAAACCGTGCAGACGCAACGGTGAATGGTGCGAAGTTCGTTGCCGGAAAGAATGGTAATGCGGTATCATTTGAGGGCGCAGACACTTGCGAGGTGTCAAAATCGGTGTTCACAAATATGAATATCGAATTTACGATGATGATGTGGGTTCAGGGCAAGGAAATCGAATGTGGTTCACCAACCAAGATGATTTGGCTTCTTTCCTTTTCGGGTCTTAAAAATTACGTCGAAGTTCCTATTGAAGCAACGCCCGGTTCGTGGTATTCGTTGGCAATAACAAGGCGTGGTTCGGCTTTCAACTTCTATGTCAATTCGTCGTTGGTGAAAACCGTAAACCATTCGGGTTCATTGCAAGGCGTTTCGCTTGTGCAAGATTACTACGGCGGTGATTATGGCTTTGGATTGCTTGATGACGTGAAGATTTACAACGTCGCATTGTCGCAAACTGAACTTATCAACGAATTGTCGTCGAGCAAGCAACAGGCGTATTTGTTGGACGGTGTGGATTTCAAGACGTTTGGCGTGTATGTGTCATTTTCGGACGGCATTATGAACCGCCCGAAAATGAAAGCCCCGGCAACCCTTAATTGGGATAATTACCACGGCGAAAGTGTGGATTTGTCGCACAAGTTCTATGAATCAAGGGAAATCACGTTGTCTTGCTTCATCAAGGCGGATTCAAAGATGGATTTCATCAAGAAGATAACAGCCTTTGAACAGCAATTTGACAAAAGGGGAACAAACCGCCTTGTGTTGGACGTTCACCCCGTGAAACCTTTGATTTACGAAGTGTATTGCAAAGATGCAATCGAGATTTCAAAGGAATGGAGTGAAGAACTAATGGTTGGCACATTCAAGTTGAAGTTGGTTGAACCTGAACCCGTGAAACGTGTGTTGAAGCATATTCGCGTCGGTGAAGCAACCAAGACTTGCACAATCACATTGACAAGTTCAAAGTATGTGAACATCTATTGGGGCGACGGCAAAGTTGATTACGACGTAAGGGGCGAGAACCTCACAATCACCCACAATTACGATGTGAACGGCGATTATTTCCCGGTGATTACGGGTTGCATTGAAGAAATTACATCGTTTGAAACAAATGCGATTATTGTATGGGAACGAATATAATAATTACCAAAGCCAACGGAAACTGTGTGCCTTTGCAGAATAGGCGCACGGCAACCGGGATAACCAACGCAAAGCAGAATTGGGCATTGAATGCCGAAGATACAGTGAATATCACCGTCGAATCGCCATTTCCACAAGAATACACCATTGGCGACCGAATCACCATATTTGGACGCGATTACAAGTTGAATCGTTTGCCATCGGTCAAGAAAACAGGAATGCACCAATTCCAATATGATTTGCAGTTTGAGGGCGTACAATACGACCTTTTCCGCGTGTCTTATGACTTGACCATTGACACAACGACCAACCAATTGCAAGATATACAGGGCGACACATTGACGGGTGATTTACGCCGTTTTATGACGGTTCTTGTTGCGAATGCCAACCGTGTATTCCCCGGCAAATGGGCGTTGGGTGTTTGCCCCGATACAATTGGCGACAAGACATTGACATTCGGCGAATCGGACAATTGCTTGTCGGTGCTTCAAAATCTTTGTGGTGATTCCAATTTCAACGTGGAATTTGACATTGTGAAGTTGGGCGACGTTTACACAATCAACCTTTATGACAAGGTGGGTCAAACATTGCCTTACAGATTCGAGTATGGCAAGGGTCGTGGATTGTATGATTTGCACCGCGAAAACGTTTCGTCTGCAAATATCGTTACACGTTTGAAAGTTTATGGTTCAACCGAAAACATTACGTCAAAATACCGTGCCGACCGCCTTTGTTTACCGGGACGAACAAAGGGGCAATCGTACATCGAGAAAGCCGAAATGGTGGCAAAATATGGTGTTTTCGAGGGTCGAAAGAACTTTGACGACGTGAAGCCAACGTTCACGGGTTCGGTGGAAACCAAGGTTGATGAATTTTCGTTTATCGACACCAAGTTTCCTTTCGACCTGAACGCAAAGAACGCACAGGGCGAAACCTTGTATCTTATGAATGGCGTTGCCGCGAAAATCCACTTCAACACGGGCAATCTTGCCGGATATGATTTCGAGGTTAAGAGTTACGACCACGCGACGCATAAGTTCACGTTGATAAAGACCACCGACGACAGGGGCGACGTTTTCCCATCGGAAACATCGCTTGCATTCCAATTTGCAGAGGGTAACGAATACAAGGTTCTTGATATTGCATATTCGCAAGACATCGAAGCCGCCGCCGAAGCAGAGCTTGAAGAAGTTGGCAACAAGTATTACGACCAAAATTGCCAACCAAAGGTTCAATATGGGTTGAGTGTTACCAAAGCATATTTGGAAAAGTTGGTTGGAACGGACGACGCGATTGTGAACGTTTTTGCCCCTGGTGATTATTTGCACGTTGTCGATGCAGATATTGACGTGGACAAGGCAATTCGTATCAAATCGTTTGTTCGCAACGTCCTTGACCCTTACGAATACACATTGACCATTTCGGACACGACGACAAGCGCAACAATCACAAATCGCGTGATTTCGGACTTGGTGGAACTTGACAAGATTATTGCCATTAACAACCTGAAAGACCCAACACGCGCACGCGCGAATTGGCGTTCAAGTCGTGAAGTGCTGAATATGGTATTCGACCCCGAAGGTGATTATTACACCGACAAAATCAAGCCCTATTCCATTGACACATTGGCGTTGGCGGTCGGTGCAAAGTCAATGCAGTTCGGTTTGACAAACACCGTGTTCCAACCGAACTATGAGGGCAAGGCAAATGCCGTGAGGTGGCAAGGCGGCGTTCTTACGCATTACACCATAAGCGAAGAAACGGCGGTGTCTTGGGTGATGGCAGACGGCACAACATCGTTGTCCAAGGATAGTTCGGCGTATTACCTATATGCCAAGTGTGCGAAAGCTGGAACGGCGGGTTCTTTCATCTTCACAACAAGCCAAATCAAGGTCGATGAAGATGTGAATTATTATCATTTCTTGGTTGGTACATTGTCGAGCATCGACCCCGAATTGAAAGTGCGTTCACTTGCCTTGACTTATGGTTTTACAATGGTGAATGGTCGATTCATCAAGACGGGTCGCATTGAATCGGCGGACGGAACAACATATTTTGACCTTGACAATTCGGAAATCGGCGGTCGAATCGTGTTCAATTCCAACGGCGAAGAAAAGACCCTTGAACAGTTGGGCGCGGAAGCATTGGAAAGCAAGGATTTCATCAATAACACCTTGCCGGGCTTATTATCGGAAATCCAAGCGCAATTGGACGGTCAAATTGAACAGTTCTTTGAAACTTACGACCCGACAATGAGCAACGCTCCGGCGAAAGATTGGACGACCACCGAATTGAAAGAAAAGCACCTTGGCGACTTGTTTTATAATACCGATACGGGTGCAGTATATTGTTTTGTCAAAGAAAATGGAACGTACAAGTGGCAACAGCTTTCGGACAATGAAGTGGCGAACGCCCTTGTATTGGCAAATGAAGCCCTTGCCCTTGCAAAGGACAAGAACCGAATCTTCACTTCAACACCTTACACACCTTATGACGTTGGCGATTTGTGGGTGAACGGCTCAATTTTGCGCCGATGCGCGACAGCCAAGACCGAAACGCAATCATACAACGTGAACGATTGGGTGGTTGCTGTTGATTACGACAACACAAAGACCGTTATTGATGGCGGATTGGTAACATCGGGAACACTTCAAGTTGCGGGCGACAACAAAAGCATCTTGGCGGGAATCACAGGACAAGGCACAGCGGCAAGTTCGGTTCGTTTTTGGGCGGGCGCTTCATTTAAGAACCGCGCGACCGCGCCATTCCGTGTTCTGCAAGATGGTTCGGTTGTAATGACGAAAGCCGACATTAAGGGTGTAATAAATGCAGTTTCGGGATTGATTGGTGGTTTTGAGATTGCACCAGGGCGAATTGGCGTTGCTGAAACAATCGGCGGTTCAAGCAATGACGGGCTTACGATTTTAAAAAGTTTTATCAAGTATTCCGAAAACACAAGCGATCGTTCGATTTGGTCTGGTATCGGAACAAATGTATTTCCGTCATATTTTGGTTTTCCTTGTTTGGCGCGTTTTGAATATACCGATAGTTATTCATATGGGCGAAGTGCCATTTCATTATACGCAAAGTGTCGTCCGAATTACAAAGACCCTAGGCGTATACAAAGGGCGGTTGACTACGACGGAAATATGTTTGGAATCGGTGGCGTTGCACAATTTCAAGACATATATGTTGGTCCAGCATACACCGATACAATACAAGAATACTTTATGCAATCAACGGTATTTGTGTTCAATGCAATTGGTGTGTCAAATCTTAAAGTCGATTTGCCAACGCCAACGCAAATCAAAAGTGCGCTTGGACGAAACGATGTAACATTTGAGCTTCAAATTGTTGTGGCGCATAATTCGACAAACAAAATCACCGTGTGCGGAGCAAGCACAAACCCATTGTTGGGCAATAATTGCCAATACATCAATGGAGATTATGGCAAATTGGGAATGACAAGGGGTGACGCAATGATTTTGCGTTATTCTCAAAATCATTATTACTTGGTTCAATACAAAACATAATGTTATGGAATTAGCGAAGATATTGCCGGACGGCACAATTGATTTGAGATATTGCGGCCCAAAGATGGGGTCAAAGGTTACGGAGTTGAGAAATGCCGGGTTTCTTGACTTTGTAAAAAGTGAGCAACCAAAATGCGAAGCCGGGTACATCGCAAAGGATTCGTTCACGATTATTAACGGCAAAGTGGTTCAGTCTTGGGAAACCAAGATTGACACCGAAGTCATACAAACACGAATTGACGAACTAAAAGAACAGCTTACCGCGACCGATTACAAGGTTACGAAGTGTTATGAAAGTTCGTTGTTGGGTGAAACATTGCCTTATGACATACAGGCATTGCACGCCGAAAGGCAAGCAATCCGGGACCAAATCAACCGTCTTGAAGCTGAATTGGCATAAAGTTATGCTTAACTTATCAAACTTTGTGTTATAGTAATACATTAGATTGTAATTTTGTAACAAAATTCTTTTCAATTATGAACGAAACAAGAAGTGGCGAACTCGTTTCCGCCCAAATCGGAAAGATGGGAGTTATTGCCGACCTGAACAACAAGGATTTCAAGTTGGACGGTGGACAATGCTTCAACATCAAAAATGACGGCGCAACGCCCGTGAAATTATCGGTGCAGCTTGCCGGAATGAGTGATGGCGATTTCATCGAAACACACTTTGATTGTGGTTGGAATCCCGAAATTATTAAGACGGTGAAACAAACTTCATTGTCAGGTATTAACTTAAAATCGGGGTATTGATATGGGCTTACTTATTGGAGTGGGTGGCACAAAGCCAACCTTTGCGTATGATTATTTTTACGGCATTGAATGGGATTCGACCGTTTCAAATCCTATTCCAACCCGTGTTGGTAAGATGGAACTTCACCAATCCTTACCGCTTCAATCCCTTATGCGTCGTTGCGTCTTAACCGACGATGGCACGGTGAACTACTACTTGCACGCAAACGATTCGACCAAGCGCGACAATGGCGCGGCGGCGAACCTCACGGGTGCAGATGGTCAATATATGGTCGAAATGCCGGACGTGTACGTTCGTTTTGAAACAAACGGCACAATCAACCGTTGCTTGCTTTCAACCGAAGCATTGCCCGGTTTCCACCTTTGGCGCAAGGACTACATTTCAGCCGTTGAAGCAACCGTTCAACGTTCGACAACCAAGTTGGCGGCGGTTGTTAATACCGATGCAGATTATCGCGGTGGCAACAATGATTCAAGCCGCGATGGTACATATCGAACAATGCTTGGAATGCCCGCAACGTCTATTTCATTAACCAATTTCCGCACATACGCGCGAAAGAGAGGTTCGACCGAATGGAATTGCAACTTGTACCAATCACACCGCAAGATGTGGTGGTTGTATGCGGTTGAGTATGCCAATTTCAATTGTCAGGCGACTTTCAACGCGGCTTTGGACGAAAACGGTTATCACCAAGGCGGATTGGGTGCGGGCGTTACAACCTTGAACGGCACGAAATGGTTAAATTTCAACGGTTACAATCCGTTTATCCCCTGCGGAACAACGAACAGCCTTGGAAACCACACGGGCGTTGTTGATTTTACAATGCCACGCGAGTATGACACCACAACAACAGTTGTTGGCGTTCCATCATATCGAGGTGTTGAAAATCCATTCGGTCATATATGGAAGTGGACGGACGGTTGCAAAGCAATCATTCAGTCCGATGCCGACGGCGGATTGTCGGAATTTTACGTTTGCGACGAACCCGAAAATTTCACAAGTCCAGGCATGGCGAATTACAAGTTGCGTGGCAACTTACCACGAAAAGAGGGTTATGTAAAAGCCTTGATTCTTGGTGAAGATGGCGAGATTATGCCGTTGGAAATTGGTGGTGGTTCAACAACGTATTTTTGCGACTACTTTTATACAGGTATTCCCGAAAGTAGCGTAAGTGAACGTGGCGTTTTGTTCGGCGGTACTGCGTATTATACGACGAATGCGGGGTTCGTTTATGCGTCTACGCTTAATACGCCATCGCGTACGTATGCGTCTGTCGGTTCTCGGCTTTGCTTTTTCCCGCGAATCGAAACGGCGTGAAACGCCCCAAATCGAACCAACAATTGAATGACGGAAATTCGATGATTGAATGAAAAATAAATAAGGTTGTCCGATGTCGTGACGTTTTGCTCAGCGGTAATGCGAATAATATGACGAATGCGGGGTTCGTCTATGCGAATACGAATAATACGCCGTCGAATACGAATGCGAATATCGGTTCTCAGCTATGCTTGTAAAAATATAGTTGCATATGGGAAACCTTGCCACAAAAACAATCCAACCGGGATTCAATGAGTGGGGAAACCCACGGCAAAAAATAAAATGAGTAAAACGGTTTTGGTAGGGCTTCGCCCGAAGAATCCTAATATACAAGCAAACGTATTTTATAGTAAAACAATATGAAATTAAATTCAATCGAAGCAAACGCGCATTATGACTTGGCGCACGGTACGCCCGCCGTATTAGAGAAAGACAACGACGGTTCTTTCCTTTATCGCTTTAACATCGAACCCGAAATGGGCATTCCTGATGGTCAGGACAAGGAAGTTCAGGTTGGTTGGAAGTGCTACGAAATACGCACGTTCAACAAGCCCACAAAGGCGAACATCAAGAAAGCAATCATTCGTTCAGTTCTTGACGAAACAGCAGAATTTGACCTTGTAAATTCATACAACAAACACGTCCTTGGCGTTGCTGTTGATGAAAAGGCGGTTGCCGATTACAAGGAATACCTGCAGTTTACCGAGGATTTGGATGCACTTTTGGTAAACACATTGTCAAACTAAACATTAAACCGAATACCGATGGCAAAATTTTGTGAACTTGGTATTGAATCGGACGTGGTAATTGGCAATGGAATCGAGATTGAAGAATTGTTCAATCGCCGAATCCTGATTGAAAAAATAATCATTCAGCCAACAAAATATCCGGGAAAGAATGCGTCCGGCATTACGAATGCAAATATAAGTTGTGCTTGCCACATTCAACGAATCGCCCGACGAAAACGGCGATTATCACACCCAAAAAAACGATGGAACACCCGTTGTGGAAAGACGTTCTTGTTTTACCGGGTCGGACATTTTGATTTCTGCAATTCAAAAGGCGGAAAGCAATTTGCCCATCATAAACAAGAAACGAAGTGAAAGTGGCTTGCCGCCTTTGTCTTTGTACCCAATGGACACAACAATTGTCAAGGTCGGTAAATGTTTTCAATTTACTTAAATCGAAATGATGGAATATATCCCGGCTATCATTAGCGCGTTAGGAACAATTATCGTTGCGTGGTTCGCATACAACCAAAAGACCAAAGACAAAATGACGGACTTGAAGATTGAGCAAATCCGCAACGAGAGTGCAGATAAGAAGAAGCGACGTGCCGACAATTCGGCAATCGTACACGGCGAATTGTGGGAAGCATTGCACCGATTACACGCTGACCGCGTGTATATAGTGCAGCCACACCCCCTTGGCAACGAATCAATGGTAAGTATTTATTTTGAATCGAAGCGCAAGGGCGTTGAATCAATGAAACCCAAGATGCAGAACCTCAAAATGTGCGAGTGTGCAACATTTTGTGCGGATATGGCGAAAAACCTTTATATGTTCTTCGACGACATCGACACGCAAGTGCAAGACAGGTACGCAAAATCGCTTCTTTCAGCTTGCGGAACAAGCAAGGTTGCAATCAAGCGATTAAGCGACAATGCGCACGATTGGGTCGGTTCAATCTTTTGCGAGTTCACGCACGAAGCCGACGTAAACGAAGATGAAGTGCGTTCGATTCTTCACTATGTTGCAATGAGTGTTCAATATCTTTTACCCCCCATATAATGAATAACATATAATAAGGTATGGCGAAAGTTGATATTTTATTACCGTTCATCTTGAAGTGGGAGGGCGGATTTGTGGACGACCCGGCAGATGCGGGCGGCGCAACAAACAAAGGCGTTACGATTGGAACGTGGCGCAATGTGGGCTATGACAAGGACGGCGACGGCGACATTGACGTTCAGGACTTGAAGATGCTTTCCGATGTGGACGTGATGAACAGGGTATTAAAACCCCATTATTGGAATCGTTGGAAAGCCGACAATATCCATTCCCAAAAGATTGCAAACATCTTGGTGGATTGGGTTTGGAGTTCGGGCAAACACGGCATTGTCATTCCGCAAAGATTGCTTGGCGTTGAACCCGACGGAATCGTTGGGAACAGGACGTTGCAAGCGGTCAATTTTGCAGACCCCGACGAACTGTTTGATGCCCTTTTTGAAGCACGTTTGGAGTTCCTGAACGACATTGTGAACGCAAGCATTGCGAAGTATGAAAAGAAAATCGGGCGAAAGGCAACCGAAAAAGAGTTGTTGAAACACACGAACAAACGATTCTTGAAAGGTTGGGTCAATCGTCTAAATTCAATCAAGACGTTATGAATTTGACGTTAAAACGAAGATTCTTTGGCGAAACGTACACCATCGGAACATTGTTCATTGATGGCGTGCGCTTCTGCGATACCTTGGAAGATGTCAGCCGCGACAAGAACCACAATGGACGATTCGATGGCGAAGAAGCAAAGGTGAAGCACCACACGGCAATTCCCTTTGGAACGTACAACGTCATTGTCAATTGTTCGCCAAAGTTCGGGCGCGATTTGCCCCGGATTCTTGACGTGCCACACTTCGATGGAATCTTGATTCATCGAGGGAACACCGTAAAGGACACGTCCGGGTGCATTTTGCTTGGCGAAAACAAGGTCAAAGGCAAGGTGGTAAATTCAACCCCTTACGAAATCGAGTTGGTGAAACGGTGCAAATCCGCGATTTCCAAGAACGAACAAATCACAATTGAAGTAATATGAAAAAGATTATCACATTTATTGCCTTGCTTGTGTTGCTTACATCTTGTGGCACAACCCGCAAGGTTGCAAAAACAAACTATGAAACCACCGACAGCCTAACAACTGAAAAGGTGGTAAGTGAGCAAACAAACAAGATTGTGGACACGACACGAACGGAGCAAGGGAAAATCACAATCACCGAAATTGAGTTTTTCCCGCCGACCGTTGCAGAACCCGAACCAAAACTTGAAGATTTTACAAAAACTTTCAAGGATTTGGAAGATGAAAATTTCGAGAGTATGGACACAAGCCCCAAGGGGGCGACAAATGCGAATGTCGATGTCCACAACTTCGGAAACATCAAAGGTTCGGTCAAGTCTATAAAACAAACGGTGATTGAATCCAATGTTGAAGAAAAGGGTGAAAGTGAGGAGTCAAGCGACAAACACGAATCAGAAAGTTCCGACAACGTCGCCAAGGTTGAAGAATCAATCGACAAACAGCAAGAACCAACCCCCGACCCTTACCATTGGCGTTATATCTTTTTCCTTGCGTTGCTTTGCATGACGGTGTTGCTTTACCTGAAAAGAACGCCATTTGTCAATTGGATAAAAAAGATGCTTCAAGGAATCGTGAAGATTTTGCAATAAATTCATAACTTTGCACCCACATTGTTGCGAAAGCCCCGGAGTTGCACCAGGGAACAATGTTGAAGCCCGGTTTTGTGCCGGGCTTCTTTCGTGTACGCCAATTTTAAAAAATGCAATAAAAAACGCCCAAAATCGTGTTGAAATTGGGCGTTTCGTGTACGTTTTCGTGTACGATTTTTGCAACTCATTGATTTACAATGTTTATTGCGGAGAAAAAGGGATTGTATAGCGTTTCATGAAACTTGTTTTCGATAGGATAGTAGTGCCCATAAGGCAAAGCCTACAGCAAATACCCCTACGATAATCATTCCTTGCCATACATCACAGAAGCCTCCCCTGCGTAGGTATAGTGTGCGTATGTCGCTAGTATAATAGTAGAGAGGCGAAGATTTGGCTATTAGTTGCCCCCATATAGGCATCCCTTCTACGGGAGTGAAAATACCAGTCATTAGCAAGATAATGAACATGAAAAAGATAATCATAAACATTAGTTGTTGCAGACGTGAAGAATAATTTGCCAAAACCAAACTCATGTGAGAAAAAGCAATCCCTAGTAATATGGAATAAACTTCTATAGCCCATATACTTCCGTTAGGCCAAACATGGTGTATGATACCAACCAATAAAATATTGAAGGGCATAAGGACCGCAATAATTATCCAGTATGGAAATGCTTTTGATAGCATTACCATATAGCCTTTTACTGGAGTTGCATTTAGCTGAGTAATAGTACCTAGCTCTTTTTCTTGTACAAGGCTGATGGCAGGCATGACCATAGCGGTCATACATATTACGATGGCTATAAGACCTGGCAAGACAAAGGGCATGTAATCACTATTTGGATTGTAGAGTGTTTGATATACAAAGTCAATAGCTTTGCGCTGCTGAGGTTGAAATTTTTGAGACAGTTCTTCCTTGTAGTTATTGATTATCTGATCTACATAAATATTGGATAATTTACCTTTGGTCGCATTTACAGCATTTACTTTGAGCAGTACATCGGCAGTATTGTCTGTTAATATGTTCTTTTCAAATCCAGCGACAATTTCAATAATCACATCTGTTTTCCCCTTATCAATCATTTCTTGTGCTTTCTCCGCAGAGGAGATTCCTTCGTCTGGCTCTGCAGGGGTAAAATACCCCGATTGGTAAAAATGCGCTGAAAGTTCTTTGCTAAGAGAACTTCTATCGTCATCAAGGATTACCGTCTTAAGGCTCTTGATATCCATCGAAGTAGCGAAGGGAACGACACATAGCAAAACAATGGGATAAAGCGTATTCATCCAAAACAGCATAGGTGTTTTGGCTATGAGTAAAAATTCTTTCCTTAGCAAATGTCGTAGCATAAAGGCTTCTTGATTTATTGGGGTTTGATTTTGAACGAAAGAATAGACAATGCTACTAACAATGCAGCCATCCCCGATAAGATGTACATTGCCAATTGAACATCGCTCCATCCGCCTCCCTGGATCATGAGTTGTTTAGCAGCATCAACAAACCAGGTGGCTGGGTTGATCATTGCTACATAATATAGAAAATGAGGTATACTTTCTAAAGGAAATATTATACCCGAAATCATTGATACGGGTAGTAACAGACCACATCCACTGATGATCACAGCGGTGAGCTGTGTTTTAGCAATGGAAGATATCAACAAACCAAGCAGAAGAGATACTAAAATAAACAACATCGTCAGAAAGACTAATGCAGATATAGAACCCGACAACGGTACCTTCAATACAAATGCTGCAAGAAGAAGGATCAGGATCATATCTAATATACTTAGGATAAAGTAGGGAAGGGCTTTGGATAGAATGATGATCCCTGGGTGTGCCGGACTCGTAAGTAACAAGTCCATGGAACCGTACTCTTTTTCTTTGACAATAGATACACTTGTCATTAGGGCGCATATAATCATGAGTACAAATCCCATAACACCAGGCACAAAATAGTACGATGCTTTTAGTTCAGGATTAAAAAGTAGGGTAAAATGGGTCTCGATCGGCGATCGGAAGGAGATACCAGCCTCCATGGCATAAGAAGTTAGAAAGTCTTGTATTACCCCCGAAATATTACTTATGCCTACGGACGCAACGTTAGGGTCTACTCCGTCAATTTTTAGTTCTAGTTGGTAAGTGTGGTTTTGGAGAATAGACTGTTCAAAGTTTTTCTCTAGTGTAAGTATTGCATCAATTTGTTGTTTTTTAAAAAGATCGGGATAGTTGTTTCTGGGAGGGAGAATATCTAAGACCTTTATGTGCTCAGAGGCATCCAGTTCCTGGGATAATTTATTAATAAAACTATTATTTTCAGGAGAAACAATCAGCAGCTTTATTTCGCCTACGTCTGTAGTAAGAGCAAAACCAAATACACCTATTAAAACAACAGGTAAACCCAAAACAATGAAAAGAGTACGTATATCACGGAAGATATGCATAAACTCTTTAGCCATAAAGCGCCCTAATAAAACGAACCATTTATACAAGCGTTGTTTTACATGAAAACGTCTGTAACTGAGGTGCCTTTTCTTTAGGACTAAATCCTTGTATTTGAGGAGAGTTTTATGTTTTCTCTTATCTTTTTCCATACTATCAAGCCCCTCTTTTAGCTGCTTTAGCCAAGAGGAAGAAAACTTCTTCCATGCTATTAACTTTGTACTTTTGTTTTAATTCAGCTGGAGATCCCATGCCTGCGATCTTCCCATCTACCATGATGGATAGCCGATCGCAGTACTCCGCTTCATCCATGTAATGAGTGGTGACGAAGATCGTAATGCCTTCGTGGGTGGCATCGTATATGAGTTCCCAAAATCGACGTCGCGTTACAGGGTCGACCCCTCCTGTGGGCTCATCGAGAAATACTATTTCAGGGCGATGTAGGATAGCTGTCGTAAAAGCTACGATCTGACGCATCCCCAGCGGCAGAGACATTACGGTTTGATGGCGATGTTCGTAAAAGTCTAGTTTAGTCAGCAACTCCTTTGATCGGACTTTGATTTCTCTTGCTCTCATGCCGTATATACCCCCGTATAGTTTCAAATTATCCATTACGGATAAGCGTTCGTAGAGAGAAAAACGCTGACTCATGTAGCCAATAGAGTTTCTGATTTTCTCAGGGTGCTTGCGAACATCGAAGCCTGCAACAAATGCCTCACCTTCTGTCGGCTTAGATAGTCCTGTAAGTATTAGCATAGCGGTACTTTTCCCTGCACCATTTGCGCCTAAAAAACCAAATATTTCTCCTTTTGATACGTGGAAAGAGATGTGATCAACAGCGGTAAAATTTCCAAACTTTTTGGTAAGATTAGATGCTTCAATCACGTATTCTGGATTAGCAGCATGGGTATTCTGATGGGATTCTTTCATAAGGATTGGTATCTTGCTATATAGCAGGGCGCATAGCCGTTTTTGAAAGAAAATAGTCTTCTATAGAGGGATCTATTTGTTCGATATGTATGTCTTCTAATCCCTCTTTTTGCAGATATAATTTTATCTTTTCAATAGAGACCTGTGATTCATTGAAAGTAAAATGGATTTTATCACCAAAAGAAAAGGAAGAAGTGAGCCCATGTATGGAACGAAGGGCGCGTAGTAACTTATCTTTCGAATTGGCGCTTGCACCCCATAAGGTATATGGATAGGCATTTACAAGATTCTGGGGTGTATCTACAGCCACTATTTGGCCATTTTGCATAAGTGCTACCGTATCGCACCGAAAAGCTTCGTCCATATAGGGAGTGGAGACGATAATATTCATTTTATCCTCTCTGCATAGACGGCCTAATATATCCCAAAAAATATGTCTCGACACGGGGTCTACGCCAGTCGTTGGCTCATCTAGAAGAAGTATACGAGGACGGTGAACCAGAACACAACAAAGAGCAAGTTTTTGCTTCATCCCGCCCGATAAATTGGCTGCAAATCTATTTGAGAAAGGTTTTAGTTGCTCGTAAATATCGGCAAATAGCGTATAATTCTTTTTGATAGATGTTTCGTGTAGTGTCGCAAAAACTTTCAAATTTTCATATACTGTCAAATCTCCATATAAGGAAAATTTCCCAGGCATATATCCTATAAAATGACGCAAAATACGAAAATCTTTTAAGGAGTCGTAACCTAAAACTTCGATATGACCTTTGTTCGGCTTAAGTAGTGTTGCAATACTTTTTATCAAAGTAGTTTTGCCCGCTCCATCTGCTCCGATCAATCCAAAAAGTTGGCCCTTAGGGATATCTATCGATACATCCCTTAAGGCTTCTACTTTTCCGTAGTAACGGCTAATTCCCGTGCATTGCACAGCGCACTCACTAGCGTTTCGCATTTTCTCTTTTGGGAATTATGGCTTTACCGTATTCTCCGATCTTAAGGTATCCATCGTTGTTTAGACGTACTTTGGCAGCATATATGAGGGATGATCTGGAGGCCGATGTTTGGATGTTTTTGGGAGTAAACTCAGCTTTGTCTGCAATCCATACGACTTTGCCTTCGTAGGAACGATCGGACTTACCTCCCATGTCACTTTGTACGGTCAGAGTATCACCAATCTTTATCCATTCTAACTCTTCTACAGTAAGGTAAATTTTTAATGTTAAGTTTTTTATATCCGCTAGCTTTACAAGCGGTCTTCCAGCAGCCGTATACTCGCTGCTATTTGCATAGGTCGCTAATACGCAACCAGATATAGGAGCTTTGATCGTGCTGCGTTTTATCATTTCAGCTATCTGATCACGTTGCGAATCAAGAGCATTTGCCTGACCGGAATGTCCTTTATTACTGGCATTTATTTGCTCTTTTGCAGCGTTTTTTTGAGCTTTAGCGGCGTCTATTTTAGATTGAATCTCGTTGAGTTTACTCCCAGGTAGTATTTCTCTTTTTACGAGACGAACTATCTTTTCTTTCTCTTTTTCTAAAGCGTTTATTTGTACATCTAGGGCTGATGTTTGGTTTTGTGCGGATATAACGCCACTGCTACGTGCATTGTTTTGTTGTGACTCAAGATATTCTTTTTGATATACCATCATGGTGGTATCCATTAAGATAAGCGTTTGACCTTGCTCAACAATGTCTCCTTCGCGAACAAAAAACTGCTTTATTTGTCCATCTATAGGACTAGCGACGTATAGTTCTTCTGCTTCGAAAATGCCTTGTACTTCTTTTACATGCTCTTTGTTTTTACATCCAATAAAAAGAAACATTGAAAAGAGGAATGCTGAGAAAGCAGATGTTGGTTGGAGAATATTTTTTCTCTTCATGTGGATTCTGACGTTTTTCTATTTAGCGCAAAGGTACAAAAATATCACGAATGAAAAAAAGGGCCTCTTTTTAGATGCGACCTCCACTAGGTGGTAAGAGCGCTGGAAAAAGTATAGTCCCATAACGAACTGCAATAACACAGCTATTTAGATTTAGGGCTCCAGGCTCTCCTCTAAATTCGGCATACCTGCCGAAGCGTATAATGATACGTCTTTTTATTCTTGGAAGGGTGAAGAGGGAAATATGGCTCGTTGGACAAAAGACTGCCCCTAGCCCTATGAAGGCGAACGCAGAGATGATGATCGAAACGAAAAATGATATTTGGTTTTAATCTTTTTGAGAGCAGTTCTAGTCGAAGGACTCGCCGATTTATTTTGCGATGATGTCTGAAACTTCTGCCAAAGGCTTGAGGCGCTTTTGTAAGTTATGATTCATCTTTTTCAGCGAGTAGTTTTTCTATAGTATTAGCCTCATCTCTTAGTCTAGCAGCCGTTTGAAAATCCAATTTTTTTGCTGCTGCATACATCTCTTTTTTTGTTGTGGATAAGAGCGTTTTTAGTCTTTCTTTTGTCAGCATTTCTAAAAAAGGATCTTCGTATTTTATGTTTTCTTCTACGTAAGCCTTTTCTTTGACAGGAGTTATATAGACGCTGCTTGCTGAAGAAGAGGAAAGTTTCTCCTTTTCTTCAGAAAGACTATATCCTCCTTTGATAATTGCTTTTGGCGTTATGCCATTGTCTTCATTGTATTTTAATTGTCGTAGTCTGCGACTTGCTGTTTCGTCTATCGTTTTTTGCATGGAATCAGTAATTTTATCCGCGTAGAAAATTACTTTTCCATCCAAATTACGAGCTGCTCTTCCAGCTGTTTGTGTTAAAGATCTGTGGGATCGAAGAAATCCCTCTTTATCTGCATCGAGGATGGCAACTAGGGCAACTTCGGGCAGGTCTAATCCTTCGCGTAAGAGATTGACGCCAACGAGTACATCGAAGGTGCCTTTTCTTAGAAGATCGAGAATCTCTACACGGTCGAGTGTGTCTACATCGCTATGAATATACGCTGTAGCAATTCCATTGCGCTGTAGATATTCGGAAAGTTCCTCTGCCATCTTTTTTGTGAGCGTAGTGACCAGAACACGTTGATGTTTTTTCTTAGCTTTGCGGATTTCTTCCATCAAATCGTCCACTTGGTTCTTGGTACTTCGAACTTCGATCGTAGGGTCTGGCAGACCAGTAGGACGAATTATTTGCTCAACAACGATGCCCTCACTATCCTCTAGTTCATATTCAGCAGGTGTTGCACTGACATAAATTCGTGTTTTAATCAGGCTTTCAAACTCCTCGAATGTTAGAGGTCTATTGTCTAAAGCTGCAGGAAGTCTAAATCCATAATCGACAAGATTCGTTTTTCTATTGCGATCTCCACCGTACATGGCGCGAATTTGTGGTATTGATACGTGGCTCTCATCTATTACTAGTAAAAAGTCAGAGGGAAAATAATCCAACAAACAAAAAGGACGTTCACCCGGGAGTCTACGGTCAAAATATCGAGAATAATTTTCAATACCAGAGCAGTAACCTAATTCTTGCATCATTTCGAGATCGTAGGTTACCCTCTCATGCAAACGGGTGGCTTCTACATTTTTTCCATATTCGATAAGTTCTTGTTCTCTTATTTTGAGATCATGTTTTATCTCATCGAATGCGAGTTCTAAGGTCGATCTGCTTGTTGCAAAAAGATTTGCTGGATAAATTTGCAAATCGTTGAGATTACTTATTTTTTTCCCCGTGCGAGGGTCAATAACCTGCAAAGCATCTATTTCATTATCCCAAAAAATAACACGGTATGCAATGCCGTTATAACCTTCTACAGCAGGAAAAATATCTATTGTTTCGCCCTTTACTCTGAAGCATCCAGGTTCAAAGGTGTTTTTTGTATTTGTGTAGAAAGCAGCTGATAGCTTATGCATGAGATGGCTCCGATATAATTGCTGCCCAATATAGAGCTTTATTACAGCTTGCTCAAAGCTTCTGGGATCAGCCATCCCGTATAAGCAAGATACTGATGATACAACTATTACGTCTCTACGTCCCGATAAGAGAGAGGCAGTTGTACGTAATCGAAGTTTCTCTATATCTTGATTTATGGACATATCCTTTGCTATATAGGTGTCACTTGCCGAAATATAAGCCTCGGGCTGATAATAATCATAATAGGAAACAAAATATTCTACCGCATTCTCGGGAAAAAATGTTTTGAACTCTCCGTAGAGTTGGGCAGCAAGTGTTTTATTGTGACTCAAGACAAGCGTTGGCCTATTTAATTGAGCAATTACATTGGCAATTGTAAAGGTTTTTCCAGACCCTGTAACCCCTAAAAGGGTTTGGGCTTCGGCACCTCTTTCTATTCCTTTTAATATAGTTGCTATAGCCGCGGGCTGGTCCCCTGTTGGTTCGTATTGAGAAGTAAGTTTAAACATACAGCGCAAAGGTACAATATTATTCTAAAGTTTATATCTAAGCGATGTTATCTAAAGATAAAAGAAAAAAAGGAGGAAAGTAATTTCTCCCTCCTTTTTCTTTTACGAAGTGCAAATCATTACTTTGTTCTTTTCTCTATTTCTTGGAGAGCGTGTTTCCAAATGGTTTGGGTAATGAGCTTAGCTTTGGCAAAGACATCCTTTTTTACATCGATAGCAGGGGATATGTTTAGGATCTGTGTTTTTCCTTGGCAGTCATAGTCGAAAGTAGGAATGGGATTGCCGATAGGATTACCATCTTCATCGACCCCTCCATCGCAGGTGACATACCAATATGTTTGTCCTTTTTCGAGTTCCTCGAAATCGATGGGAAGAGGAAATGTTTCATCGACTTGTATACATTTTAGATTCGGGCAGTATAGAGCAGACATAAATCCCAGATTGTTATTGTTGCCATTGGCCAGGTTTAATCCTGTTGCTTTAGCACTATAATTCACATCGCAATAGGAAAGTTCGGACAGAGAACTGAAATCGTAGTGTTCAATGTAGCTACCGTTAATAGTGACTGCGCGAAGGGGAGAGCCCTCTGGTAAAGATAGCCCTTGCACGTTATCTTTTTCTGGATCAAAGAAACATACCAATTCTTCTAATTTGTGCATACCACTTAAGTCGATACTCCCTTCATATGGTAGGGAACGAGCATAGATGAATCTGGATAATTCCTTCATATTTTTCACAAAGGGATCTATACTTAGAGAGGTCCCATCAATAGTGAGTGCATTTAACTTCATGTTTGTTCCTGAAATATCCCAATGATGAAGCTTAGGATTTTGGCTTATAATCACTTCTTCTAATCCGCAACACTCTTTTGTGGAAAGAGAGCTAAGGTTTTCATTTTCTCCTAAGAACAGAAACTCTAGGTTCTTATTTTTTGAGAGATCAATCTTTTCAACGGCTTTATTTCCAGAAATCGTTATATTTTTCAGCTTTTCCTGTTTATCGGTATTAATCTCCTTTATATTAGTATGAAAAAGGGTTAGTGTCTCTAGATTTGTATTGTAGCTGAGCTCGATTTCGTTAATATCGGGACATGAGGTAATAGCAAATGACTGGATATTGGGAAACCATTTTAGGTCGGCAAGCGATTTGATATCATACTCTTTCTTTTCAATATTTATAAGCATATGCCCCGTGAAGGCCTTTCCTTCTTTTACAGTTATCTTTTTGTCGTTGTCGGTATCTATTGCAGCGGTGTAGGTTTTACCGTCTTCTGTCGTTAGAAACTCTGAGCACATCCGTTTAAATTCCTCATCTGCAAAAGGTATTTCATCGCTATCTGCGTATTCAATTTTATTGTTAGGGTCCTTACCCTTGTTGGGGTCGTCTTTGTATCCATTTTCACGAACACAAGAAGATATGCTCAGAATGAGGCTCGATAAGATAAGAGCAGAAAAAAATGTTTTATTCATAAGACTGTATTAGTTTGGTGTTTAAGGTTATTCGAATAAAGAAATTAGAATTCTTCATTGTATATATGCTTCATCCGCTTGGAGTACTTCATTTTGCTTTAAATCGTTAGCATTGTAGTAATGAACGAAAAAGACCGCACGGATGTATTCTGTTTCAGGGTCATTAGTCAGTTTGATTTCATATCTTTTGCTGAATTTTCCATCTGCTAGTTGCAATGGATCTCCAAAGATAGGTGTGAAAACAGCACGAGCTGCATTATTGTGCTCATCCAGAGGGTCGATAGGTCCTTTTATTTGCGCAGGGATTTTGTCACAAACTAGAAAAGCGGTGATATATAGTTTGTTCAAATCTTTGTGATATCGTTTATCTACCTCTCCATTGATACTTAGAGCATAAATGTTGTTCTTTTCATTTACAGATAGATGAGTATCATCAAATCGAACAGGGCTCATTTTGCTTAATGCTGGATTGATATAAAGAGGAATAAATCCGTGGCGAGGGTGCTCGGTATCCATACATTTCGTTATATCGATGATTGGGCGATCTGTACCCTCATATACTACGCGGTCTATCATGACTGCAGGATTGAATGTCGTTGAGCTATTCCAAAAGATTCTATAAGCATCCAATTGTGGTATTGTAAGAAAGTCGTTTTTAAAACAATTGTGATAGGCAATACGGATAATTTTTCCCTTTGGAATACGTGTAGCTATTAATTCATCTAAATATCTATCGACTCCAGGGCACGCAGAGCAATATTCACTTGTAAATTGTTCAAGAAGAATCTTTTTCTCATATTCTCCTACAAATTGGCTTGTATCATCCTCTTTAGGACTATGATTGGGTTCCTTCGTTTTTTTTTCGCATGCTATAAAGGTAGTTGCAGCTACTAGCACTACGAATAGGAATAGTGTAATTTTGATAACTCTCATGATATGTACTATTTTACAATTACTTTTATATTTTGGATATTGCCAGTAGTATCCGTTATTCTTGCAATATAGATGCCAGGCTTTAATTCCCTGTTGGGTATCAGTTGTCCTTCTATTGAGAATAGCTCGAGAGATAGAATATCAGCATCGTTTTCAAAGTGTAACCTATCATTGATAATCAACGGACACCATTTTTTTTCTGTAGTAATATTATCTGTCGGAAGGACGTTTGATGTAAGAGGGATTTTGGCTGCATTTAGAACTTCGTTTCCCCTATAATTGTCTGGATTATGGTAATGTAAAAAGGCTGCGATTGTATAGTTCTCATCATCATTAATAATAGGAAAAGTTCGTGTGGCATAATAGGTGAAATTACCCTCATTGTCGAAGTCAATTTTAGCTCCTTCAGCGGGCGTAAAGTAGACTCTAGGAGCATAGAGATGATAAAAATCTTCTCCATGCGGAACTCCCGCTTGTTGTCGTTGGGGTATATTTGACTCAAGGATCATGGCTGTTAAACGAACATTGCTTTTATCAGCATAAGGGGATATTTTTCCTTTAATGATTATAGCGTATTGATCATCCTCCTTATTTGTTATGCCTCCCACTATATTTAGAGAGGCGAGTGCAGGTTTCTCTTTTGCTTCTTGAAGAGCTCCGACCAACACAGGTGATTTTGAGGGAAAACGACCAATTGGGGATGGCAGGAGTGACAGTGTGGTGCAGCCACCTCGATCTATCATTTGAGCAGGGGCAAAAATTGTATGACCATTGTCTGGGAAAAATCGCTTTAGGTCTTTGCTCTCATTTAATGTCAAGAAATCTTCACCCATACCTATATGATGAATTATCCATACGACCTTATTTTTCCCAAATGTATTGAAAGCTTCTTGCATCATACTTTCGGCATGAGGGCATCCAGAGCAATTCTCTGTAGAAAACTGTTCGAATAAAACTATGCGTTCGTAAGTATCGCCTTCTTTTTGAGGAGTTACTTTATATCTTAATACTCTGCCTAGTAGATTGGGCTTACCGTCTATCTGCTTTATGCAAAAAGAAATATCTAAAGGGGCCTTGCTTTTTTTAGGGATGGCTATCATCTCATTAAGAGCAACAGAGATTTGTCGACTCTCATTAGGTGCAATTTCATCTTTTAGTTCGATCTCTTGTTCATTCTGGACTCCTCCAATTGATATTGTTACGGACAATGACTTGATGGCCGATAGTCCCACATTCCGAAAGAAGAGATGAATAGGTATTTTACTGCCAGCAATGATTGTTTTGGGAAGATCACTATGAGTGAGTAACACTGCCTTCTCTAATCGTTTCTTATCCCCTTCAATAATCAGTTGAGCCAACAGATTTTTATACCCTTCAGTAATGCCATTGACCGCATCAGTATTTCTCAGTTTTATGTATAATCCACCATCATTGGCATCTGTATCAGACAGTAAAATGGGGTTTGTATTACCTATACTATGTGTATAACTATAACCAAAATATATGTCATCGTTTTGATCAAAGAGATATGGTTTGGAGAAAAGGACTTCGTTCCAACCTTTCTTGACCCCTTTTTTTCGTCCAGCATGTTTCACTTTATTTTTGTCTTTATAGGCAAGTTGTGCATCCATATTAAGGTTGCTATCATCTATACCAAAGGCAAAGCGAATACCAATAGCCTTGCATCCATTCAGATGGGAAAATGTACTAGCGTCTAGGGCTTGAAGAACGCTAATTTTACTGGATTCCGATAACCCAATTTGTGTACTGTTGTTTATATCCTTAGTATCGGATAACCCTACGTATATTTGCGCATCTTGAGCAGATAGGGTAGATATCTTACTGATAGATAAGCAAAAGGTAAGGAGGATAAAAAGACTCTTGAAGATTAATTTATGCATATAATAAAACGTGTATAAAAGATGAATATTGAGAGTGGCGTGACAATTAATTAGGTTTTATTTATTTATTGTGCTTTCAATGTGTTTAAATATGTATGCAAATTGTGTAAATAGTGTTCAAGCTTTAATCTATTTGCAAAGTAAGCAAATTAAAATGACCTACACAAGTGTATAGGATTATTTAACATTGACGACTTGTATCCACACTCTTAATTATTACACCTAGTGCAATTTGTTCGACACTATATCTCGTATTTTTAGTTGATCCAAGTCTGCTGGATATCTCCATTTACTGAAAGAGAATGTAATTATAATATCGGGTTTCTTGAGCTATATCATCTTCGCATATATTACAACTTCTCTGAATATCAATAAAATAGAATGCTATTCCTTGAAGTTCTACGATAAAGCATTAAATTGTTCGAAGAATCCGAATCAAATCTCTTTATTTGAGAACTTAACGATCATAATGAAGATTCCCTCTGTATTTTTTTACTGATGTAGCAACGAAGAATATAAAGTAAGTAATAGGCTCCAATAATTATGAAATATAGACCGATACTCTGTTGAAGATTGATGTTATAATTGATCTTTGCCCAAGAACCATGATCCTCAAAAAAAGTCGCGCTAGAACGACTGAAATGGCTTAATAAAGAAACTACCTTGATGAGAAAAAGATAAATAGGAGTAGAGGAAAGTAGAGGTGATAAAATGAGCAAAACGAAAAAACTGGGAATTAGAATAGAAACACTGCTTGCAACTACAATATTACTCCAAAGAAAAATAAGTGGAAATGTTCCGAAATTATATAGTAGAATAGGAAACGTAAGGATTTGTGCACTCAAACATAGGACAATAGTATTGTAGAAATAGAGCAAAAGTCTATTGTGTTGTCTCGATCTTGATGGAGCGAATATGGGCTGAAAAAGGATAATGGATAAGACTGCTAAATAACTCAATTGAAAGCCTAATTCAAATAAAGCTCCGGGATGGAAAAATAAGATAATGAAAGCTGAAGTTGCAAGCGTATTAAGAACACTTTTGGGCTTGATGAGGATAAAGCCAAGGTAGTAGATTGTAACCATCAATGCTGCACGTAACGTAGGTGTAGCCAGACCTGTAACGAAAGAAAAAATCCAAGCTATGAGAATAAGTAATAAGGGCTTCACCCACAGCAAGCGAGGAAAATAATCGAATATTTTTAGGAGCATTGCAGCAAAAGCTATTACGATAGCAAGATGAAAACCACTTACTGCCAATAAATGGGCAACTCCAATATCTCGAAAACTGTGATTGATATGTACAGTCTCTTCATTTCTATAACCGAGTGAAACCGTTGCAATTAGTGCTTGGTCATCACGCTCTATCGGTAGAGAATAGATGTAGCCTACTAATTGCTCCCTGATATCTGCCGCATAAGCCTTTAGGGAGGGTGGGGTGGTTCGGTAGAAAGTGGATATAGGGGGGTGATCAGGAGAAGTTCCTATGATAGCGGTTGCTGAAATATTTTTACTTCGTAACCATCTGCGGTAAGATGGCAGCGAAATTTCCGATAGCGGTGTAATCTTCCTTATTGCACATGCAATGGTATCCCCGATCCGTAAGGTACTATATTTGTATCGATCTTCGCCGTAGTGATAAAGCATGATCGTCTGTGGATGAAGACTCTCTTTTGTAATTACTCTAATTGGAAGACGTAGTGCTTTTTTCGTAAACTGAGGTGTTTCAGTGATAATTGCTCTTGCTTCAAAGGATGGAGTCGTCAGATCGGATAATCTTATTTTGTTCTTTTCATACGAGTTAATTACAAACCCAAGCGTGAAACTGAGCAATGCTACTATACATGGAGTCCATACACCAGGATATCCTTTTTTACGGTGTAGGTATAATGATAATAAGAGATAAAATATGCTTAGCGAAGAAATGGCGAGCAAAAACATCCTAATAAAAGGATAGGGATACTTTTCAGCAAAAAGTATCCCAGGTATTAATGCTATTAGCACGCCTAGAGCAGGATTTGCATAGAGTTTATCAGCAAAATCTTTTTTTTGTCCATCTAACAGAGCCATGGAACACGGAGGAAGACTGTATTTAATATATCTTCATAGCGCTTTAAGGTCGGCAATCGCTTGCATGGGAGATGCAGCACTAAATACATAATTACCAGCAACTAGGGCATTTGCTCCGGCATCAATAAGTTGTCTACCAGTGTCAATGTTTACACCTCCATCTACCTCGATGATTGTTTTTAGGTTACGTTTTTCTATTTCATTTTTTAGTCGCTTTACTTTATCTAAGACGCGAGGAATAAATTTTTGTCCACCAAATCCAGGATTTACACTCATAAGTAGAACCATGTCACACTCCTCTAAGACGTCAAAAATAGCTTCAACCGGTGTATGAGGATTCAGTGTAACACCTGCATTGATCCCTTTGTTACGAATAGCAGTCAGAGAGCGATGTAGATGCGGAGACACTTCGTAATGTATACATAGATTGTATATGTCGAGTTCTGCCAATTCATTTAAGAATTTAAGGGGATCGACAATCATTAGGTGTACATCCAGTTTTTTCTTCAAAATAGGCTTGATTGCTTTGAGTATAGGAAAACCAAAAGATATATTGGGTACAAATACTCCATCCATTACATCGATATGTAGCCAGTCAGCTTGACTGTTATTGATCATTTCTACATCTCTTTGTAAATGTAAAAAATCTGCACTCAACAAAGACGGAGATACAATTGTGTTGGACATATTACGAAGGTTTTATAGAATGTTCATTGAATGTATGCTGGTGAATTATTCGTTCAGCAAAGTGGTATACGCGATCGCCTTTTCGTACTTTTTCCGTGCAAGGTAAACTGATAATAGTGCCCTGCAAAGCTTCACTGATGATTGTATTATCATCGCGCATTTCGTTAACGGTGATGCGGACGAGTCCAGTTGTAGGACCATCGATAAGCAGTTCATCACCCTTTTTTAAACCTCCCGCTTCAAGTGTCAGTTCAGCCACCTTTAATCGGGAAAAGTAATTAGTAACTTTTCCTTTAAATATTTTTTGTCTTGTCGCACTGCTACCGTATTCACTTGTCCATTCTCCTAGACGTTGGCCTAAATAATATCCATTCCAGAAGCCTCTATTGAAAACAGTTTTCAGTCGATTGTCCCATTCTTCAATGCGTTCTTTGGTAAATTGACCTCTGCAGACACAGCTAACGGCTTCACGGTAACATCGCACCACGGTATCAACGTATTCAGGTCCTCTTGCACGTCCCTCTATCTTGAAAACTCGGACTCCTGCATCCATCATCTTATTTAGAAAATGGATTGTTTTAAGATCTTTGGGAGACATGATATTCTCATTGTCAATAGTCAGTTCTATATCACTTGTTTTGTCTTGTACAAGATAGGGACGTCTGCAGATTTGTCCACAACCTCCGCGGTTCGCAGATCTGTTTAGTTCATGTAGACTAAGATAACATTTCCCAGATACTGCCATGCAAAGAGCTCCATGAACAAACATCTCTATGCGAACCGGTTGCCCAGAAGGCCCTAATATGGGGCGATCTTGGATTTGTTTGTAAATAGCATGAACCTGGTCTAGATTTAATTCTCTCGCAAGGACTACTACATCGGCGTACTGTGAATAAAATTCAAGTGCTTCGGTATTGGTAATATTTAATTGTGTAGAAAGATGGACTTCCATCCCTTTGTCAAAACAGTATTTCATCACAGCCACATCACTGGCTATTACTGAGGATATTTTACATGCGATAGCATGATCAATGATTGCCTGCATCTCCTTTATATCCTCTTCATAAACGATAGTATTTACTGTTAAATAGCTTTTTACTCCTTGCTCACGACAAATGTTCGCTATCTGAGAAAGATCGTTGTGAGTAAAATTGGCCGCGGATCCACTCCTCATATTGAGAGCACCGATTCCGAAATAAATGCTATTTGCGCCTGCATTTATTGCCGCCATTAATGATTCATAACTCCCCACGGGGGCCATTATTTCGAAATCATTAACTGCGTATGCTTGAGAGATGGAAATATTTGCTGAATCTTCTATCATGAAGCAAAGTTACTAAAACTTTGTCAATAAGGCAAAGGTAAAATAACCAAAATGAATATGTACGCCAATAGTCTCTAGGAAATCTTCTGAGATCGATAACTTGACTCCAGAATAGCACCCAAGTCGTTAATTATAAAATAGGATAGGGGAGTGATGGGTCTAAAATAAAAGGATCAGCGTCCATCCATACGGGAAATTTATTTCGTAAATGAAGTAAAGGAGCTTTGTGCAAAGTAGCTGATACTATATTTTCTGTTTTTGGAGCTACCTCTACAATTGTTTGGCCGCGACTATCTATTATTGCGGAATCTCCAGAGTAGTTAAGATTATTGTTGTCTGTACCTATTCGGTTGACTCCGACAACGTAGGATAGGTTTTCCATAGCGCGGGAGCGCAAAAGCGTACGCCAAACATTTCGTCTTGGAGTAGGCCAATTGGCTATATCGATTAATATATCATATTCGTTTTGGCGGTTTCTACACCATACAGGGAAGCGTAAATCATAGCAAGCTAGTAGTAATATATTGAATCCTTTGTATGTGAATATTTTTCGGCTATCTGCAGGTTTTACCTGTTTGGCTTCACCGGCGGGGCGAAAAAGATGTCTTTTGTCTTGCCACTCCATCTTTCCATCTGGAAAAAAGAGAAAAACTCGATTATAAAATAATGGAGATGGTCTTCCACACTTATTTACAACTCTAATAAAAAAACTGGTTACTATAGCTATATCATAGTCTATCGCTAATTGTCTCACTTCCTGTATTTCGGGAGCATCAGGAGCAACCGATATTTCAGAAATGTTCATTGAAAATCCAGAAAACATAGCTTCTGGAAATACAACCATTTCACTGTTTAATTCTTTGGCATATCTGGTATACTGCTTAATCTTTATTAGATTAGCTGCAGAGTCTTCCCATGCAATGTCTGTCTGCGCGATAGCTATCGTAAGCTGCTCATCAGTAACTTTATTCATTTTTACTTTTGAATCTTTTGAGAGACAAGTACAAAGCTCTTGTCTTTCGATTTTTAGGAACTTGGTTTAAAGAACGTCTTTTTCTCCATCCGCTATAATTATTGAGGTGGGAAACCTTATTTGTAAAGCTTTTTGTTCTTCCATACCGATGTTGATATCTTCTTTGTATGTATTTTATCCGGCGTTGAGCTTTACGTAGCGGGTGTGAGATACTTTGAATAGAAAAACGTTTTTTTAAGGGTCTATATTCGATGAAATTTTCAGGAAAAAGGGCTTGTTCGCTACTATATTTGCTTCGGATATAGGCAATATCTTCTTCTTGATTCCCTGTAGGTTCAAATAGCTCAAATATGCCTACCTCCTTTCTCTGAAAGTCGATAGCGGCGAGTTGAATGGGTACGTTTGCGGCTAAGGCAATCCGATAGAAGCCTGTTTTCCAATTGTCAGTTGCACTACGAGTACCTTCAGGAGTAATCGCCAAATGAAAATGATCTTTCTGAGAAAAGACATTCGCTAAGTAGTCCACCATATGTGTATGTTTATCTCGATTTACGGAAATCCCACCCATAATCCGGAGTAAACATCCTAAAGGGAAGAAAAAAAGCTGTTTTTTAGCCAGAAAAAAAGACTTTCGACCAATTGCAAGATAGTACAGTTTTCCGATTATAAAATCGAGGTTACTAGTATGTGGAGCTACACAAATAACACTCTTGGATGGATTAAATGATGGCTCAATGAACTTCCATCCTAAGAGACGAAGTAACCATTTACAAAAGCTTTTCAAAGCGTGTTCTAGTAGATTATGCCTCTGAGGTCTCGTTATAGGGTGTTTCTATCTTAAGCAAATCAAAAAGTTCTTTTTCAAGGTTATCTACTTCGGCATTAAAATCCTCTACCAACTGATGGAAATAGGTTTTCTTTTTATTTGTATCGAATCTGCATTGAGACACTTTGGCCAGAAATTTATTTTGAGTGTCTTTTATGCGTTCATACAGATCCTTTTCAATTTGAATATTGTCTGAAGAGCGGAATATGCTTATGAAATACAGATCGTTTATAAGACTTTGGGATATAGTATTAATACCTTTTTTTATTTTTCTCTTGGATGACATAGTATAATTGGGAGTCTTTAGTTTAAAATAAGTCGTATCTAATTTGTGTTTCGTATAGTTTTTTATTCCTCAGGAGGAATAATATTGCATTAAGGAGCGTAATCCTTTTGTGGATATAGAGAACGCAATAATAATAGGTATTTCTTGCATTTGCCTGGCCTCCCTTTTTGTTTGCTAGGAAAGAAAGGCCAGACGTTAGGTTTATTATTCTTGAGATTCTTCGGATTGAACAGGAGAATCTTCTTTAGAAGGCTTTGATGAATATTGTTTTTCTCGAAGTTCATCTATTTTAGATCGAACAAGTGAAATTTGTTCTTCAATCAAAAGGAGTTCTTTTTCTAAATCTTCTCCTTTTTTCTCAAGGTCTTTTATTACGGAATTTCCCCATTTAGAAGAACTAGTAATAAGTTGTCGACTGTTTTTGTTGTTCTGAATTTCCGATTCTAAATGTCCTTTTTTTCGATTCAAAAAACTAATCTCATTACGTAGCTTTTCTCTATCTCCAGCTTCTCCCATAGCTTCTAATCTATTCTCAAAAGCCGATAGACGGCGAGCATTTCTACTAAGTTTGAACTTTTCGAAAATCTTGTTTGTCGTATCGTAAAAATCCTTATGTAATTTTTGAGAATGATTCATTCTACCAGAGTGCTTGAATCTATCTATTATATCTAACACCTGCGAATGTATCTGTTCCCTATTTTCTTCAAGACCTTCACTAAGTAGTTTTTTTGCTTCTTCAATGAGGCTACGTTTTTTTTCTGCTATCTCTCTAGAATCCTTTTTTCGTTGTTTGTCAGACTCCCCTTTAGCTTCAAAAAAAGTGTTGCAGGCTGCACGAAAACGGAGCCATAACTCTTCATTTTTTTTAGAGGAGAAAAAGCCTGCTTTTTTCCATTCAGTTTGTAGTTGCTTTAAGCGATTTGCAGTCTTAGACCAATCGGTACTATTGGCGAGAGATTCAGCTTCGACGACTAATTTTTCTTTGTCCTCAAGAGATTTCTGTTTTAGCTCGCGAATTTCTTTAAAGAAAATTGCACGCTGTGAAAAGAAAATGTCACAAGCCGCACGAAAACGCTTATAAACAGCGTTGTTTTCAGGATGGGGAAGATGTGGGAAACCCTTCCATTTTGCTTGCAAATCTATGATATGCTGCTTCATCTCGTCCCATTTTATCGCTGTTTTAAGGTCATTATAAGGAATTTCCTCAACCTCAAAGCAAATCCTCTTTTTTTCTTCTATTATTCGATCACTTTCTTCTTTTCGATTTGTTGAGTACTCTTGGTGTCTTTCTCTTACTTTCTTGGAGAGATCTGCGAAACGCTGCCATAGCTCATCGCGAAGCTCTCGTGCTACAGGACCTATTTCTTTCCAACGAGCATGTAGTTCACTTATTTCTCTGTTTGCCGCCAGTGTATTCTCTGCATTAATAAGTGTTTCTGCATGGGAAATTAGAGCTTCCTTAGCTTCAAGGTTTTTCTTGAAGTCGAGTTCTCTGTATTCGTTATTAATCTGTTTTAAATCGTAAAAACTGTCTCTTAGAGCATTGTACTCTTCAAAGATTTCTTTTTCTTTATCTTTGGGTACACGCCCCGAAGCCTTCCATTCAGATTGAATTTCCTCAAAGGTTTTCCGAATCGTACTAAAGTCTTCGTTGCTGTTTATAAGTGTATTAAAACGATCTATAAGACTCCTTTTTTTTGCAAGAGCCTGTTCTTCTTCAATAGCTTGTATACGTTGAAATTCATCGTATCTTTTTTTATATGTAGAAATAAGATCTGTTAATCGAATTTCTTGTATTTGTGCCTCTTGCAAGCGTTGTGGGGTGACATTGTCTTTATCGGCCTCCAATTCTTTCTTTTTTTTGTTGAATGCTTTTTCAAGGCGTTCTACTTCAGAGCGGTGAGGAAGAGGATCTTGTTGAATAGCTAATCCCACAGCATCAACTAGTTCGGGTATAGACATCTCATTGAGTTCGTCGTTGTTGAAACGTACCCTTTCTTGTTTACCTAGATATTTTTCTGTAAGATTCCGTTCGTCTGTTGAAGGTGTTGCTTTGTCGGCATACTCCTCTTCAGAATTATTGTTTGCACTCGTATCTAAATGATGCTCAGAACCAGTTTTTACCTTTACAGGTTTTTCGTATCCAGCAGGAATAATTTCTATCTCTACTTCCTTTTCTTCTGGATTATCTGGAGTAATAGTTTTGCCTTCACGTAGAGCTTTTTGCACGGGATCTTCTTCAAGTTTGCTCTCAGCAAGATCCGTAAGTACAACGTTTTTATTCAAGTTGTTTACAAACTCGAGTGGTTCCTTATTGTCAAGATTTGAGTTACTCTTGTTTTCTTCTGTTGAGGGATTCAATTTTTTCTCTTCCATAGCAACTAAATATATCGCTCAAAATAGATCGTTTATAATACTTCTTACAGAAAGCTAATCAAAGGCGTAGGTAAGACTAGTTTCCAACTACAAAGTAAGCAAATTTTTTCGACTAAAGGGCAACTTTGGTGAAGTAATTTTTTAAAAAACACTGTTTTAATCTCGTCTATCTTCGTAAATCAGGTATTTTCGTCGAAGGGTACGATACTGCCGTAATTCCTCTTTCCAGAGATTCTTTATATCTTCTTCACTCATGCCCTTTTCTATCTCATGGAGAAATCGTTTATTACCTATCAATAACTCAAGTGTTCGAGGTCTATCTACTAACTCGTAACCTAATTTTTTTGTTAGTCTGTAAAATGAAATAAATGGCGCAATGGAGAGGCCTCCTGAAGATATGCTATCCTTATAGTTGACTCCATAGCATTTCTTTTTTTTATGTTTGGGATTTGTAGCACCTTGTTGTGGAGCTGGTGTAAAAGTATAGGTCCCTATCCGTTTGTCGGGATAACCAATCATGGTAAAAGGATCATCCGTTCCTCTTCCAACACTGAGAATAGTCGCCTCGAAAAGGCATAGCGATGGATAAAGCCGAATTGCTGCATCACTTTTTAGGTTGGGACTTGGTGCAACAGGCAAGATATATTTTTGACCGTGTTGCCATCCTTTTACAGGAATAACTATAAGTTGACATGATTTTTTCTTACTATTTAACCACTTTTCTCCGTTAATCATTTGAGCAAGTTCTCCCACAGTAAGCCCATGTAAGACAGGAATAGGGTGTATCCCTATGAAGGATCTACAGTTTGCTCGCAGTATAGGTCCATCGATATAGTCGTTAGGATTTGGTCGATCTAGAACTATAAAGAGTATTCCTTGCTCTGCAGCAGCTTCCATACAATAATGCATTGTGCTAATATAGGTATAGAAACGTGTTCCGACATCTTGTAGATCAAAAAGTAAAACATCTATGTTTTCTAGATCTCTGGCTGTAGGTTTTTTGTGATTTCCATATAACGATACTATTGGAAGTCCTGTTTTTTTATCTATACTCGATGCTATACTTTTTCCAGCATCAATATTTCCACGAAAGCCATGCTCAGGAGAAAAAAGTTTCACTACGTTTACGCCTTTGTCAATGAGTACCTCTGGTAACAGAGAACCTCTATCTCCAACTATAGATGTGTGATTCCCGATTATTCCTATACGCTTTCCCTTTGTCAAAGGGATAATTTTATCCATACGTTCGGCTCCTACAACGATTCCTCGGTCTATTTCGTGTGACTGAGCGGATAGTTTGCAAGGAAGAAAGAATACTGTAAATGCGAAGGTTATCAATATAGAACTAGTGAAGTAAATGTTTTGTCCTTTGTGCATAACCGAATAACTTAAAGCAAACCCTAAGGCAAAATCTCACCTTAGGGTATAGGCATATTCAGAAATATGGAGTAATTTATTGATTGGCTTTTTTTACCTTTTCTTGATCTTCAATAAAGGTCTTTAAGCCTATATCTGTAAGAGGATGACGGAGTAGTCCTTTTATCGTAGACAAAGGACAGGTGGCTACGTGTGCACCTATACGCATACATTCTACTATGTGATGGGTGTGCCGAATACTTGCGGCAATTACTTCTGTTGGGAATGAATAGTAATCGAAAACTTCTACAATATCCTCAACTAATTCGGTTCCTTCACCACTAATATCATCGATACGACCAACAAATGGAGATACGTAAGTAGCTCCTGCTTTAGCTGCCAGGACAGCTTGACCTAGGTTGAAAATAAGTGTACAATTGGTAGCAATCCCTTCAGAGGAGAGCTGGCGAACAGCTTTAATGCCATCTTCAGTAGCAGGAATCTTTACTACAATATTAGGATGCAAAGCTGCTAATTGTCTGCCTTCTTCGATCATCTCGTTTAGTGTGACACTCATGACCTCTGCGGAAATATCCCCGTCAACGATCTCACAAATTTTCAAATAATGATTACGGCATGCTTCATCACCAGTAATACCTTCCTTTGCCATCAACGAGGGATTGGTTGTTACCCCATCCAATATTCCCATGGCATTTGCTTCCTTGATTTGTTCAAGATTAGCAGTGTCAATAAAAAATTTCATAGTTATTGCGATTATATATATTCAGTATTTGTACATGGATCAAGATAGAGCGTGCTATACTCGACATAATGAGCGGCATTTTCATGATTCTTTTTTAGTGCTGTATCAGGATCCAACGTTTTGATTTGCTTGGCGGGACATCCAGCCCATAACGTATATGGAGGTACTTGTTGGCCAGCTGTTATAACAGCACCAGCGGCTATAATGGCTCCTGTATGTATATGTGCGTTGTCCAGTATGACAGCTCCCATTCCTATTAGTACGTAATCCTCGATGATGGCACCGTGTATAATGGCACCATGCCCAATGGTAACAAAATCCCCAATAGTGGAAACTGACAGATTGCGAGAAGTGTGTATAATCACTCCATCTTGTACATTTGTATCGTGCCCTATACGAATTGGGTTTACATCTCCTCGAAGGACTGCGTTGTACCAAACGCTACTACGATCCCCGATTTCTATATTACCAATGAGTGTCGCCCCATCGGCAAGGAAAACATCCTTGCCAATCTTGGGACTCATACCTTGAAATGTTATTTTTCTTCTAGTCACGTAATGAAATATTTATATTGCAGCCGTTTTTTCTTTCAGCCAAGCAGCTTCCTCCACTGTAAGGAGAGGTGATAATTCATTGTATACGTGCTGCTGGTAAGCATTGTACCATGATATTTCCTCTTCAGTCAAAAGAGCTTTGTTTATTAATCGATTATCGAAGTAGCAAAGTGTTACTGTATCAAATCCGAGGAACTGACCAAATTCTGTATTACATTTTTCTACTGTAAGAATCAGGTTTTCTATACGAATCCCCCAACGGTCAGCACGATAGATTCCAGGTTCGTTACTTGTAAATGTTCCTACAGCCATAGGCGTTGGATTGTTATCGGTACGAATGTTTTGGGGTCCTTCATGAACGTTTAGAGCTACTCCTACCCCGTGTCCTGTACCGTGTCCGTATGAAAGACCTCTGTCCCAAAGAGCCTTACGGGCTAAAATATCAATTTGATTACCTCTTGTCCCTTCAGGAAACTGACACGTAGCGATGGCTATATGTCCTTTCATTACCAACGTATAATCATCCTTTAGCATAGGGTCGGGGTCTTCGGTTCCCAAAGCTATAGTTCTTGTAATATCGGTAGTACCATAAACATATTGTGCTCCGCTGTCAAGCAGCAATACCCCCTTGTTTTCAATAGTATAAGAACTCTCTGGAGTCGCGTGATAATGTACTATGGCTCCGTGCCCCATATAGCCAGTAATCGTATCAAAGCTGTCCATTACATAGTCAGGATCTTTGGCTCGAAAACTTGCCAATATGCCTTCAATTTCATATTCAGTAAAGGTTTTTCCTTCAGCTAGAGCATTTTCTAACCATTTGAAAAAGCGCGTCAAAGCGACTCCATCTGTATGCATCGCTCGATGGATACATTGTATCTCTGTTTTATTTTTATAGCTTTTCAGCATTCCTAGAACAGATGCGCCCTCGATGATAGGTACGTTTGCAGGAATTGCATCAAAAAGTCTACCATTAATTTTAGCTTTGTCAATAAATAAGCGGTCTTCAACGGATAATGAGGAAATTACTTTTTCTATTTCCTCATAGGGCATGATTGTTATATGTTCTTTTTCTAGTTCATCTTTAACCTCGACAGATATTTTTTCAGGAAGAGTAAAGAGGATGGCTCTATCACGAGTAATAATACCATACGCTACACCTACAGGATTGCAATCGACATCCTTACCTCGAACGTTAAAAGCCCAGGCCAATTCATCGAGGGTCGTAATGATGGTCGCATTGGCTCCTTTTTTTGCTAAATGTTCTCGTATCCGCTCTATTCTTTTATGCGTTGCTTCACCACTATATTCTTCTGGATGTATAAAGAACGGATTGGTTGGAATAAGAGGGCGATCAATCCATATCGCATTGAGCAGATCGTGTGACGTATCGATTTTTATATCAAATGAGGAGAGGTTTTTCCTCAAGGAGGCTATTTCTTGTGCGCTTACGCAGTTGCCGTCAAGACCAACAACTTCTCCCGCTTGAAGTTCAGCGACTAGAAATTCTTCAAAAGTGGGGTATCCAGCTACTTCTTCTTTATAAAGTTTTATAGGTGTATTTTTGAGTTGCTCATTTGCTTGTAAAAAATAACGAGAGTCCGTCCATAGACCTGCTTTATCAGCAGTAATTACAACCTTTCCGGCACTGCCATTAAACCCAGAGATCCATTCGCGACCTTTCCAATGTTCGGGTGTATATTCTCCTAGATGTCCATCTCCACTGTAGATGATATAAGCATGGATATTATTTTTTTTCATCTCTTCTCGGAGGGCTTCGATTCTTTTGCCAATGCTATATTCTGCTGTCATATCTTTTTTTATTTTTGAAGGTTTACGATATTAGGTTAGTCTTAAGTGTTCAGGGCGAAGTAGATCGTTACAAGTTTTAACGGGACTAAAAGTAGATGAGGGAACAGACACAAAAATTGTATTCCATCTGTCCATTGCGCCATTCCAAAGTCCAGGGTGTTCCAATGCCAAAAGAAGCTTGCCCTTATAACTTTTTCTTGATAAAAAATTAGCTCGGGGAGAAACGTAATCCTCCAGATGGAAAAAACGTCCCTTATAGTCACGTATTGAGCAAACCAAGTCTACTGGATTGAAATAGCGACTTCTTTCGAGAATTGCTTGAGAGTGTTCATCATGAGGGTCTAACTGAGATTTTTCTAAAATCTGGAGAGATGTTGTTCCATCTGGTTCAAGAAGTATAAAAGGTCCACCACCAGGCTCATTTTCATTGGGTACCATGCCACAAACGCGAAGAGGTCTATTTAACTTCGTATGAATCGTTTCGATTATTTGTCTTTCATCACTAAACTGTTGCTGCGGGATATCGATTAGCAGTACCTCTCTCATAAAAGATAACATGCTTTCTATTTGTTGTCGACTGACTTTCCCTTTGTCAATGATATCCAAGAAATCAAATATTGTTTTTCTTACAGCTATTAGTATCCCTCCGATCAGTTTTTTATACCTTATGGTATCACTTTTTAGAAAATCGAGCGTGACGTTATCAATGTTTTTGATAAATACAATATCGGCATTGATCGAACCTAAATTCCCAATGAGTGACCCGTGGCCTCCTGGTCGGAAAAGAATATTGCCTTTTTCATCTCTAAAAATATCTCCATTTTCATCCAATGCAACAGTATCAGTAGCATGACTTTGAACACTGAAATCGACGTCAAGGATTACTCCGAAGTTTTCTTCTATTTTTGATTTGATCTTATCTATATGAGCCCGAAAAGACTCTTCTGCATTATCTGCGACTGTGAAGTGAACTTTTACTTCTCCGTCTTGTGATTTAGTATAGTAGGCCCCTTCGGCTAAATGTTCTTCAGTAGCTGTTCTTACTTGTCCATAGGGATATTTATGAAAAGGAATAAGCCCCTTAGGAGTATGGGCATAGTTAAGGCCTCGCTCCGTAAGTAGTTGCTCACAGATGGCCTTATATTTTCCTATTTCAATTAATTTATGAACGCTGCTCCATTCATTTCGTAGACAAGACTCACTTAGAAGTGGAAAAAAAGCAAAATGCTCTATATTGTCAAAAAACTTTTGCTGCTCAGGAGTAAGGTTGTCTCTTGATAACTTTTCTTCGCCTTTCAATAGTGGGAAAAGGTCCTGAAACATACGTGTCGCAGCACCGCTAGCTGGGACAAACTTGACAATATTCGCTTGCTCACTGGTACGATACTTATCCCATATTGACAGATAGCGTGGGATTTCTTTTTCATTGATGGAAAAAATGCCATGTTGTGTCGAAGCACTAGCTTTAAGGGTGGGGTAGTAGATACGGTCGCGCAAAATAGATAATTGCTTCTCGACCATTTCAGGAGTAATACCTCGTTCTCTCAATTGATCAAGATCTTTGGGAGTCAGATATGAGTACCTATTGATGTCTTCGGTCATAGCATTTTTAGAATAGAAGGACTCGTCAAACTTGACGAGTCTTTCATGGAAGAGTGAATAAATTAGTTTTTCTTTTTACGAATAAGGAAGTAGAGCCAGAGTACGATTAAAGCTCCAACGACCGCCACTAATATTGACCAGAAGTTGAATCCATTAGGATTTTCAGGCTTAATGCCAAATAATCCAAATACGAAACCGCCAACAAGCGCTCCTGCTATACCTAACAGAGTTGTTGCGATAAATCCTCCACCCTGTTTACCTGGACGAATCCATTTGGCAATAGCTCCTGCAATTACTCCAATAATAATCCAAGAAATAATTTCACCAAGCATAAAAATTCTATTTTAAGGTTCTCTTTCAATAGACTCTCTGTCTCTGTGTAGAAAGTCTTTTCTAATAACATGGAGAAAGCGTATAAATACTCGTTCCTCCTATATACACAAAGATACAAAAAAAATATGAGTCAGCCAAGATTTTCGCCAAAAGATCCCCCAGAAATTGTGAATTCAATCTTTAATTTTGTTTTTCATGAGTTCCTGAAAAACACTCTTTTTTTATGCAAATGGTAGGTCGTGAATCAAATGTTCATACTTGCCAGAGTAAACACTACTAAAAGTACTTTCAAGATCTAATGCATAAAAAGAAAGAAACCTATTATTTCATCAATAGAAATTTTCTTCTTAGTGAATTATTATTTGTATTAAAAGGACTTCTTATATTGCTAATTTAATATCTATCTGACTGATTTTCTTTCTAATAACTAGGAATACTCGTCTTCTCAGAGATTATGATAGAAATGAAAATAATACTTTACTTTGATGAGTCTTTTTTCTCTTTTATCTCTGAAAAATCTATGTAGTCACCTTCACCATCGGAAAATTTCCGTTGTATGATGTCTTTTTGTTCTAATTTTTTCTTCTTAGCGGTTTTGGGCTGCCGATGTGTTTTGCGTTTATCATCAAAAACACTATTACCATCTGCCATAGAACGTAATTTTTTCTCAACATATCGATACAAAAGAGATCTAAAGAAATATCGGTAAAGAAGATAAAATAAATATATAATGACGAGGAATATAATGAATTCAAACATGGCTATTTATCGAGAATATTTTTCTTGTTAAGAATGAATATAGCTAACCTACTGACCACAATATAACAGGGAATAAAAATCGCAAAGCCACTCCAACCTAAACGAATCATTAAAAGAAGCAGCAATACAAGTAAAATAGTCCAACTATTTCGGATTGTTCGATGAGGTTCTTCCGATCTTAGTAATTTAAACTTTATCGATAAAAACCGACAGGGACAGAGCATAAGGTAACTGAATGAAATGGATAAAATAGAGATTAGGATAGAGCGATAGAGTATAGGTGAAGATAGCAATAACTCCTTGTATATCGCTGAAAAACCTAACCAGAATAGAGCATTAGCGGGAATCGGGATTCCACGAAAAAATAAGCCTTGAGAAGGGTCGTTATTAAATCGAGCTAATCTTAAGGCTCCTGCTAGAACTGGTAGCAACAAGATGGTTTGTAGCGTATAAAAATGACCTTCATGAACAAGTCCCTTGTAACTATCTCCGACTTGTTCGATTAGTATCAGCATAGGTGCTAATCCGAAGGATACGATATCTGCCAACGAGTCGAGGTCTGCACCTATACTACTTTGAGCATGTAGTAACCTAGCCACTAATCCATCAAAAAGGTCTAATATTGCGGACAAGCTAATGAAGAAAAGAGATACCCATAGAGGAGCATGCCACTGTAAACTTGCTAAGATAGCACAGACCCCACAAAATAGATTTCCCAAAGTAAGTACATTGGGGATGGCGCGAATCGCTTTGTTCATAGTGATTCGGTATGATCTATTGGGCTAGAAGACACTGGAAGCTCGCCAAGAATTGTAGTATTGCCGGTTACTTTACTGCCTATTGGTAGCAGAATTTTCGTGTTTAGTGGCAGATACAGATCTATACGAGACCCAAATTTGATGAAGCCTAAGTGGTGGTTTACGGTAACCATATCCCCCTCTTTGAAGTAGGTGACTATTCGGCGGGCAATAGCTCCTGCAATTTGTCGCTCCAATACTTTGTGTCCGTCTAAAGTCCTTATTACAACAGCCGATCGTTCATTTTCGGTACTACTCTTAGGCAAAAACGCTCGAAGGAAATTGCCTTCTGTATGGGATACATGGAGTACTTCTCCATTAACAGCAGGCCAGTTGACATGTACATTAGTAATAGACATGAAGATGGATACTTTCAGAGCAGGTGCTTTGAGTATTTCCGCCTCATAGACTTCTTCGACAGTAACTAACTTTCCATCAGCAGGTGCTACGATTATGCGACTATCCTCGCTGTGGGCATTTATTCGTTTGGGACTTCGGTAAAAATTGATGGTAATAAGAAAAAGAATGATCGTAATAGCAGAAACAATCATAGAAACCCAGTCAATCTCAATAAAATGCCAACTCATCCAATTGAGTAGCAAAAATAAAAAAAGCAAACTGATAATATAAGCTCTGCCTTCATGGTGAACTTTGTACTTGAGTTTTCTTTTGAACTTTGAGCGTTGTGAACTAGACATATTTATAATCAAAGATAATTTGCGGTTTTATGTTTTGGAAAAATATGTTCCAAGGAAAAGTTATCTTCCTTGATATATAGTAGGTAGCCATGTACGGGTGCAATATCCATTTTTTCTATGGCTAAACAATATGAATTAATCTGCAATTTATGTTCTTCTCTTGGTTTTCCAAATTTATAATCGATTATTGCGATATCACCGTTCTCTGTAATCACAATTCTATCAGGACGTAAGAAATTCTTCTGTTCAGGAAGAATCATCGTTTGCTCCTTTAATATCTGGACCTTCGGAGAGAAAAAGGGAGAAATCTCATCTTGACTAAGAAGAGACGTTATGTACTCCTCTTGTTTTTTCGCATGCTCAATAGAGACTTTTCCCTTTTCTATAGCATGCTGTATAGCAGAGTGAATATCTTCAATTGTATTGATATTACTGAGGATATCGTGCATGGTAGAGCCATATTTTATCTGCTCGTCATACATTAAATTCTTGATAGCTGTATGTTTGAAAACCAGATTGGCTTTACCTCCTTTGAATAATGCATCAGTATAAGGGAATTCGATATTCTGTATTTTGTCTACAGAAGTTTTTTTTCTTTTGTACAGAATATCTGTAAAAGTATAACACCCAGGAATACTATCTAAAGCGGTGACTAAAAAAGCCGAAAGATTCAGAGTATATGACTCTGGTATTTTTTTCTTTTTACAAGGAACCCATAGAATTAAAGCATCTTTAGCGCGTGTAGTCGCTACATAAAAAAGGTTTAGACGATCGATTAATTCGCGAGTCAGTTCTTGATAAAAATCGCAAATGAATACGCTTCTAGGCATTAGCGTAGACAATTTGATCGGAGCAAACTCGATCGATGAACCTGTTCGTTGGTTAAAGAGTGGAGGTACTTTTGACCAAATTAAGGTGTTTCTGCTGGCTTCCATTCCCAGATGATAGCCTAGATCCCAGTCTGGAAATGGAATTAAAACAACTGGAAATTCAAGTCCTTTCGCCTTGTGAATAGTAAGAATATTGATCGCTTCGATGTTGGACTGTTGGGGTAGCGTATGCTCTTTTCCCTTTGTGTCCCACCAGTATAAAAAACTATAGGCGTCACCGACCTGGTCATGTGTGAACTGATAGACCATATCCAATAGATCCATTACATAGGCCGTATCATTTTTTGTTCTTAAGAACTGTGTGAGATGTAAGATCTGTTCAAAAAGATCGTATAAGTTATTTTGGAAAAAAATGGTACGAGCTTTTTGATAAACAACGTCAAACATCGATGGTGTCTCATCAATGGATTGCTCATTTGCTAAGACTTCTTTTTCCAATTGCTCAAAGCGGTATTTTGCCATTTCATAATACCCCTTATTATCAGGAAAAACTAAGGACCGTACAATATCAATCAATAAAAGAACTAATTTGCAGTTGATTATCCTTAGCGTCTCACTACCAGTAAAAGTGAGATAAGAAGCATCATGGGGGTGCTTCTCAACGTAGGTTAAGAACGTTTCGGCGATTTTTGCTACTTGTTTGTTTCTATAACAAAGAATCGCAATGTCTCCAGGAGAGTAGTCTTTTTCTTTGCATAGGACAAGAATTTTCTGGATAACATCCGCGATGATTTTCTCTTCTTTTTTTACAGTTTCACCTTTCTTACTCGTAAAAAGATTCTCATCAGAAACAATAGCTATACTTCCGTGGTATACCTTCTCGTTAGCTATTTTTTGAAAGCAATCTTTGAAGTTCTCGCTGATATTTTCAGGATGTTTATATAGACTACTTACTGCGTTTGCCTCCATGAGATCAATAGCCTGAGCAGGTAGTGAGTCCAAATCTTTTTGAATTAACTGACGAAAGGTATTGGCAATGATGCCAGGCAAAATGGCGAATAGAGCATTATTGAAATCAACGATTTCTTTTGCACTTCTATAATTATAGACTAGTGTATCATTATGTATACTGTTTTTGAAATCTTCAGGGATCGTTTTGTCGAAAATAGTACGATCACAGTTTCTAAATTTATAGATACTCTGTTTGACATCTCCTACTAAAAGACTGTCATAGCCTTGAGAAAGTGTATTTTGCAATAAAGGCTTAAAGTTGTCGTACTGCATTCTGTTTGTATCTTGAAACTCATCGATCATATAGTGATTGATGAGTGTGCCCATCCTTTCATAAATGAAGGGGGTATCACATTCCGCAATAATCCGATTGAGAAAGGACTGAGTAGAATGCAGAAGCATAGAGTTGCTTGATAATCCAATCTTTTGAATAGATGCATTTAAGTCCTGCAACATAGCCAATAAAGAGAGATGCTGCAATATTAATTCTGAAGAATTGCTAATAAATTCTTCGATTGTCAATAGGTGATTCTTTCCATTTGCATCCTCTTCAGTTTTTTTCTGCACATTGGGGTACAGCGCTTTTCGTGTTTTTTTTATTAATTCAGTACTAGGCATCTGACTCTCTCTCAACTGCTGCAAAGGAAAATAAGAAAACAATTCCTTACCAATTTGTTCCAATTTTGTCAGTACTGAATAATTTTGGGCATTCGCGATGCTTTCAGCTACGATACTTTTGATTCTATTCCGGCTTTCTTTGTGCGATGGATCGTCGAGATTATTCAATAAAAGTAGAGTAGCTCTATGTAATCTTTGAGCCTGATCTAAATCTATTCTGTAGGATGAACCATATCCAATTTCCCAAGCAAATGAACGTACTATTTCTTCAAAAAAACTATCTATCGTCTTAATACGAAAATGAGAATAGTCTGTGAGGAGATCGGATAATACTTCGTTGGATCTATCTTTTATTTTTTCTCTCGACAAGCCTGTGAGTAAAGAAAGTTGGGCAACCATATTTTCATCACTTGTATCGGTAGACAGTCGATACAACTCTTCGACGATACGCTCTTTCATCTCCTTCGTAGCTTTACGGGTAAAGGTGACAGCTAATATATGGCTGAAATAATCTTTACCATAACGCAAGGCTAAAGATAAATATTCTTGTGTAAGTCGATAGGTTTTGCCCGAACCTGCCGAAGCGGATATGCTATATAGTTTATTCCCTCTATTCATGCTACCGAGAAATACTTGTATCAAAGATTGATTTATTCAACCGTTGTACTTTTTATTTCTTTCAGTCCTTTTCTTTGTAATAGTTTGTCTATTATCTTTCTATCATTGCGGAGACGAGGAACTTTATGTTGTCCACCTAATTTTCCTTCATCTTCCAAGAAGCTATTGAAAAAGCCTTTAGAGGCGACGAACAATTGTAGCGGAAGCAGAGTCATATTGCTATATCTTTTTGCATCGTAATCGCTATTTATTTTTCTTAATTCTTCGTCCAATCGAGTGGCAAAAAGAGATAAGTCAGCTGGTTCTGTGTCAAATTCAACTATCCATTGATGTCTTCCTTGTGCTTTTTTTTCAATTAGCAATGGAGCTACTGTATAGTCTAATACGGAGCATCGCATTTCTTTACTTACGATGGCAATCGCGTTATTTGTATTAGAGATCATCAGTTCTTCGCCAAAGGAATTAATATATAGGGCAGTACGTCCAACTATAAGAAATTTATAGGGATCTTTTTGGGTAAATTTTACTGTATCTCCTATCATATAACGATACAAACCGCCCAATGTAGAGATCAGCATTGCATAGGTCTCACCCACCTTTACGTCTTCTAATGGGATGGCTTGGGGGTGAGGAGACTCTAGTTCCTTGATTGGTATAAACTCATAAAAAATACCATAGTCAAGCATCAATAATAGGGCACGATCGGAGGGGTCATCCTGTATACCGAAAAAACCTTCAGAGGCGTTATAAGTCTCTCTATATTGCATCCGATCTAGGGGAATAAGTTCGTGATAAATGTGACGATACTGATCAAAAGAAATGCCTCCATGAAAGAACACTTCCAATTCTGGCCAAACTTCGCTAAGATCCTTTTTCCCTTCCTCCTCTAGCACCTTATGAATCATTACAAGCATCCAGCTGGGTACGCCTGAAAGGCTCCCTATATTCTCGCCTTTAACTTCTTGCACGATAGCTTCCATTTTAGCATTCCATTCATTCATCAACAGGGTAGATTTTTGAGGCACTCTGATATGCCTGCCTAAAGGAGGCATTTTTTCGATCAGTATAGAACTCAAATCTCCTGCTAAGATATTTTTCCCTTGAGCAACAGGAGCACTACTACCTCCTAATACCAATCCCTTTGTTGAGAAGAAACGACTATCAGGTCGCGTGGATAAGTAGAGCCACAATGCGTCCGAACCTCCGCGAAAATGGCAATGTTGGAGGTGGGTATCATTAACGGGAATGTATTTACTCCTTCCGCCAGAAGTGCCACTGGATACCGCAAAACGCGTACATCCTCCAGGTATTAATATATTTTTTTCTCCTTGTAGCATCCGTTCAACCAATGAACGTATGTTTTCGTACTCAGTGATAGGGACTCTAGAGCTATATTCCTTGTAATCTTTAGGAGAATGTTTTATATTTAAAATATCTCCATAGTGCGTAGCAGCTAAGGCCTGAACTACTGCCTGGAACTGTCTTTCTTGTATTGCTATACTATCTTTGACATAACGTTCGATCTTCTTCACTCTTAATGAAGAAAAAGTGGCGATCATTTTTGTGGACAAACTCATATATAGAGAGAGGATTATCTAAATTATTTCTTGGGCAGCAACCAACTTATATTCTCGGTCTCCAGTACTACGACAATAACAGAGAATACTATATTGATTTTTTGTTTGGTAATGACAGCCCATCGTTTTCAATAAGGATAGATTAGAAGCTTCTTTTGTTGCATAGGCATAGGATACGTAACCAGCCTTTAGCAATATTGTTTTCTCATAGCACCCCTCTTCCTCATTGTAGTTTAAAGTTTTCTCAGCTATCGGCATCCATTCAAAAGCCTCTCCTATAAGTATCACATCGCTGTCGATAGGATCGGAGAAATAGCGAAAGCGAACCCAATAATAGTCTGCGTTATCATCGGATCTAGAACTGCCGTAGGGTGCTCTATACACGACTCTTCCATTGGCATCATCAAGGATTTCATAGGAAGAGTTGCTGTTGTTCTTCGTAGGGAAAAGCTCAACCATAGGCTCTTTTCCAGCAAAGAAATTCATTACACCCATATTTGTTTCATGTTCTCCTAGAATTTCAAAGGAAAAAAATTCATTCCCAGCTTCGAAGAGTGCTGCCTGACCGTGCTCAAAAGTAATAGAATTTAGGGTTGATTGTGTGGCATTCGAGAGTATTACGATATTGTCTCTTCGTCCGTTCTGAGCCACAAGCAATAGCATTTTATCACCAGTCTTAAGACTTCCTCCTATATATGCGGATATTTCTTGGTTCTTTTGGTACGCTCCCTCTTCTGTAATAGGCGAGCAGTTCGCTTTGATGCTGTAGATAGGATCGCATACTGCAAATCCTAGTTTGAGTAAGGGTATAGACGAGTTTTCCTCGAAGATCTCAATTTCATAGTTGCCGCTTATGATAGGGGTAGGATCGCTTTCCCCATCGAGCGTAAGCCTATAATGTCTATAGTTACGTTGTGTAGCTGCAGAAGGCTTGCTATCTGGAAAAATACCTTCGGACATACCTCGTAGGTATTCCGCGGGAAAGAGGTTACTTTTTTCCCAATAGGCATTGTAATGCTCTATACGATACCTGAGATTCAATGGAACTGCATCCAAAAGATCGAAATCTATTGATAGACTTTCACCTTTCGAGGGTATATAATAGGGTAGTGGACGATACGATCCATCAGAAGTATCGATAGTTACTTGTAGCGATGCTACTCGACCATCCCTTACATCGATAGGAAAGGCCTGAGAAAAGGTTGTTATCGCGTACAAAAATAGGAGAACGGTTAATCCTATCCTTATCCCAATATTAGGTGGCTGTATAACTGAAAAGAAATCTTTCATCTTTTGCTCTTACTCTCTCGCAAAGATACAAGATTTTTCTGACTTTTTTGCACATGCCGAAAAGATACCATAAGATCGTTTTTCGTACTTCTTTTTATCTCTGTACAAAAGTCATAATAAAAACATGAAAAAGAAATGAGAGGCATTTTTTTTACCGTAGAAACCTCTATATCTTGAAAAATAGGACAAAATATGGCAAATATTAGAGTAACAATTGTTGGAGTTCCTTGTCTTTGGGTTCATTATATTCAACCCCTCATTCGCTTATGGCTGAAAAAAGGTTTAGCTTGACTGCTTACTTTGTCAAATTGTTGTATCTTTGAAAAGAAATAGCGTAAACAACTGATGCCCAAAGAAAATAATACAGACCTTTCTACTTCTTCTCATAGTGTCGAGGATAGAGGTGCAATAGAAATTATTGGAGATCGAGTAAACAATTTGAAAGGGATATCTGTATCTATACCACGACAGAAACTGACTGTCGTGACAGGAGTAAGTGGTTCAGGTAAGAGTTCGCTTGCGTTTGATACGCTGTATGCAGAAGGGCAGCGGCGTTATGTAGATAGCTTATCGAGCTATACCCGTCAGTTCATGGATAGAATGCCTAAGCCTGAATGCGACAACATTCTCTATATTCCTCCAGCTATAGCCATCAGACAGCGGACAATTAGCCGAAATCCACGGAGTACTGTGGGGACATCTACTGAGATTTACGATTACCTAAAAATACTTTTTTCTCGTTTTGGTCGGACCATATCTCCGACTACAGGTCGGGAGGTGAAGAGACATACCATAGAAGATGTAATAAAAGAAGTTCTCTCCGTTTCTCCAGGGGAGCGCATAATGCTTCTATCTCCTATTCGTATACTAAATGATAAACGCACTTTGTCAGATCAACTTTCATTATATTTAAGCGCGGGTTATTTACGGGTCATTTATAATAATAAGACAGAATTAATCGAAGAGCTTTTAGTAAACCATCCCAAAAACGCAAGTGATTGTTTTCTTATCATTGATCGTTTGGAAGTCGTTCCTAGCGATAAGGAGTTTATTAGCCGATTAGCCGATTCCATTGAATTGGCCTTTTACGAGGGACATGGGCATATGATGCTCCGAAGATCCGACGGTAGTCTACTATCTTTTAGCAATCGCTATGAGGAAAATGGAGTTGAATTTGAGGAGCCATCCACGGATCTTTTTGATTTTAATTGTCCTTCTGGTGCATGTCCTGAATGCCAAGGCTTTGGCAAGACTGTCGGTATTGCTGAAGATTTGGTTATTCCCTCTCCCTATTTATCTGTATATGAAGATGCAGTGGCATGTTGGATAGGTCCCAAGTCTGCTCTGTGGAAAGATGATTTTATAAGGAAAAGTGTACGATATCATTTTCCGATTCATTTACCTTACAATCAGTTAACAACAGAGCAAAAAAAACTTCTGTGGCAAGGAGATACCACCTATTGCCATAAAAAGAGTGGCAATGCTGGCGGCTACGATCCGAATCGTCTCTATGGAATTGATGATTATTTCTCCATGATGAGAAAAGAGTATTATAAAATACAGAATAGGGTTCGTTTAGCTCATTTTAGTGGTAAAACCACCTGTCCTCTCTGCCGAGGGGCTCGACTAAAAGCCAATGCTCTGTATGTACAATATCATGGGAAAAATATTTCAGAGCTCACTTCGATGTCCATAGCTGATGCTTTAAGTTTCTTCGATCAGTTATTACTATCTCCAGAGGAGGCGAAATATAGTGAGAATGTTCGTTTAGAGATAACCACCCGATTATCGGTGCTTTGTGATATGGGCTTAGGGTACCTTACACTGGATCGTCTCTCTAACACTCTTAGTGGTGGCGAGAGCCAGCGTATAAATATTTCTGCACGTCTAGGGAGCAATTTGTATGGAACTCTCTATGTCCTGGATGAGCCTAGTATTGGGTTACACGAAAGAGATAGTATCAGATTATTGTCTATTATGCAGCGTCTGCGTGATGCTGGAAATACCATCGTCGTAGTCGAACATGATGAAACGGTCATAAGGGCTGCGGATCATTTAATCGATATAGGTCCAGATGCAGGCTATAGAGGTGGAGAAGTAGTATATGAGGGAAGTCCTGACTGCATTGATAACAATACATCGGGTTACACGGCAGCTTATCTCAGAGGCGATCTTACAATAGCTATCCCTTCCTATCGACGACCATGCAATAGTTATATTGAAGTAAAGAATGCAACCACCAATAACCTGAAAAATATAACTGTACGCTTTCCGTTGAATGCTATAACAGTAGTAACAGGTGTAAGCGGCTCAGGTAAAAGCACTTTGGTCAGAAACTGTTTGTTCGAAGCCTTATCTCGATATATAGATAATCCTTTAAATTTAGATAAAATCAGAAACCTTTCGGGCGATCTCAAGCGGATAAAAGCTGTTGAATTTGTAGATCAATTCAGTTTAGGGCGAAGCTCCCGCAGTAATCCGGTGACTTATACAGGTATGTACGATGCTATTCGCATGCTATATAGTGAACAGCCACTTGCAAAACAATTGGGCTTTACCCCGAAGTATTTTAGTTTTAATGTGCCAGGAGGTCGATGTGAAACTTGTAAGGGCGAGGGGACCATTACAATTGAGATGCAGTTTATGGCGGACATAGAACTCACTTGTGAAGAGTGTCAAGGGAAACGCTTCCGAAAGGATCTATTGGAGATTGAATATGCTGGGGCTAATGTATATGATCTATTAGAAATGACTGTTGATCGAGCTCATATTTTTTTCTCGGATCATCCGTCAAAAAAATATACTGATACAATATTGAATCAATTGCAGTCTCTTCGTAAAGTAGGATTGGGTTATGTCAAACTAGGGCAAACAACCTCTTCTCTTTCTGGAGGTGAGGTACAGCGCCTAAAATTAGCTAAGCACCTTAGCGTTCCGCATCCTGAGCCGACTTTCTTTATTTTTGACGAACCTACGACAGGTCTTCATTTTCACGATATCAATACCTTGCTCAAAGCTTTTAATGAATTGATTGATATGGGCCATTCGTTGGTCATCATTGAACACAATCTCGATATAATCAAAAACGCTGATTATATTATCGATTTGGGGCCAGAAGGTGGTGATAAGGGAGGATATTTAATGGCTACTGGTACACCTGAAGAGATTTGTACGTCTACGGATTCAATTACGGCAGTGTATTTACGCAATAAATTGAATGATGCTTAACTTATGAAGTCTAAAAGAATAAAACTGAGGTATTCTGCAACCGAAATAGCAAGAGAATTAGGCGAAAAGCCTCAGACAATATACTATTGGAGAGATACCTATCAATTAAAACTACCTACCACCAAAGAAGGAACTGTGCGCTTTTCAAGTGAGAACTATGAAACACTAAAAATGATCCATTTCCTGTTACGAGAAAAAAAACTTACGGAGGAAGGTGTAAAATCGGTTCTCAACAATAAATCGCTGCACCGTATCGATGAAAAAGCTGATGTGCTCCTTTTGCTACAAAAAATAGATGCGGAATTATCCTCCATTATTGCAACGATGGACAAATTCAGCATGGCTATTGCTAGACGGTCTCTTGATAATGAAAAGTAATGTTTCTTTAAGGTTTTCCCTCGTTAATCTAGGTTAAATCATCTCTATTCCTTTGTGACTTAAGGAGAAATGTATTAACTTTGCTTCTGCTAAAAAGTCAAATACGCAGCAGAGTGAGAAAGCGTCTTTGATTTGGGATCTTCCCGAATGTTCATACGAAGTTGAAAATCCATTCAAATCACTTCTTTTTCGTATGCTTGCATATAGCAAGATCTTTTGTGCTTTAAAATAGATACTTAATATTACAATGAGCTGCCCCTAGGGCAATGATTATGCAAAACAGGCGAAATCAAGAATATAACCTTTTTCAATTGAATGAAAAAAGTATTTCCGAGTTGAAAGAAATTGCAAAAGAAAAAGGTATTTCAGACATCTCATCAGATAAGATGTCTATCATTTATTCCATATTAGACAAGCAATCAGAAAATCAAGCGGTTAAAGCGATCTTGAATAAACCAAGATCATATCGTAAAGAAACGCCACAACCAACAAAATCGGATTTAGATACAACGATAAGCAAGAAAACTGAAGAACAACTTGCTGAAAAAGGTTCTCCATCACTAAAGAATATTGTCATGGAAAAGAAAAATAATGTTTTTTCCTCGGATATAGACGATGCTTTACAGCCATCTAAAACAACAAAAAAATTCGTTCACGAAGCGCTACTAAGTGACGATCCCTCTCCGCAAACTAATAATACTTCTCAATACGTAGTGAAAGAGGATAAAAGAGCAAAACTCTATAGCGACATTTCCCAGATTATTTCTGATGCCGACGAACTTTTTCCTGAGTTCGCTCATCCTAATAGACATCACCCTGATATTCAATCAAACGACTACGATAAAACGACTTCCTATGGAAATCTTTCAAACCTGATTACAGATTTTGATGACGTAATGAAGGAACGTCAGGAAACAAAGATTCCAAGAATTTTTTCCAGGAATAATGCAGACGACTCGGTCTTAAAAGACCTCCTACCTTCGATGTCCGCTAGCGTTGCTGAGACTTCAAAACCGGATAAGAATTCTAAAGCAGCCAATAAAACAAAGAAAATAGAACCAGAAAAAGAAGAATACGATTTTTCTGGCTTGCTGACAGCGTCTGGAGTTCTAGAAATCATGCCTGAAGGATATGGTTTTTTGCGTTCTGCCGATTACAATTATTTAGCCTCTCCTGATGATATTTATATATCACCCCAGCAGATAAAAGCCTATTCTCTAAAGCCTGGTGATGTCGTAGAAGGTACAATACTGCCACCGCGTGAAGCGGATAAGTTCTTTCCCTTCGACAAACTGATAAGCGTCAATGGAAAATCCCTACAGGAGGCTCGTGAGAGATTGCCATTTGACCATATTACGCCTCTTTTTCCAGAAGAAAAATTCAAACTTGAGTGTCCTGAGGTAGCCTCTGTATACGATAAAACTGCCATGCGAATAGTCGATCTATTCTGCCCAATAGGAAAAGGACAAAGAGGTCTGATCGTGGCCCAGCCAAAAACTGGTAAAACGATGCTACTCAAAGATATTGCGAATGCCATAGCAAGTAATCACCCCGAGGTATATCAAATCATCTTGCTGATAGACGAGCGGCCAGAAGAAGTGACAGACATGGCGAGAAATGTAGATGCCGAAGTGATTGCTTCTACATTTGATGAGCCTGCAGAGAAGCATGTCAAAGTTGCAGAGATTGTACTCAACAAAGCCAAACGAATGGTAGAATGCGGCCATGATGTGGTAATATTATTAGACTCTATAACGCGTTTAGCTCGTGCATACAATACCGTTCAACCTGCCTCTGGTAAAGTGCTTTCTGGTGGTGTAGATGCGAATGCATTACAAAAACCAAAACGTTTCTTTGGTGCTGCTCGGAACATTGAAAATGGCGGGAGTCTTACGATATTAGCTACGGCACTAACAGATACGGGAAGTAAGATGGATGATGTTATATTTGAAGAGTTTAAAGGTACCGGTAATATGGAACTACAATTGGATCGTAAACTCTCCAATAAACGCCTCTTTCCGGCTATTGATATAACAGCAAGCAGTACCAGACGCGATGATCTCCTTCAAGATAAAATAACGCTTAGTAGGATGTGGATTCTTAGGAAATACCTTAGTGATATGAGTTCGGTAGAGGCAATGGAGTTTGTTAAGCAGCGTGTTGAAGCGACCTATTCTAATTTGGATTTTTTAGCTTCGATGAACGAATAAGACAGACCTCTTCCAGCATCTGATGATGCGCATCCTTTTTAAGTCTATGCCAATATACCGTCCTATAATTTGTTGTAGGACGGTTTTTTTATGGATTCTAGGTATGATATTAAGAGGATAATCGATTTACTCTTCTATTATCACCCTTTTATTCATCTGATTTATTTCTGAAAATGAGTAATTATTCGTACATAAAATGGATCGGAAGAAATTCATATTCGATCATGATCCAATAAAAATCCGATCATGAATGGAAAAATCTTTGTTCACGATTCATTTGTTTTCTCTTTCATGAATGAATTAGCTTTTTAGTGGCAGAGATTATTGACGTAAGGGTTGAAACCTATAGCTGGATACAAAAAATAGGTCTGAAGTAAACTCAGACCTATCTTGCTTCAGTAGCTATATTATCAGGAGATTAGCGAATACCTAACTTCTTCTTGATATCACTAGGAATAGCATCTTTGTGGACAACAATGTTCATTGTTCTGCCAGCGACAAAGTTTTCGCTAACATACCAGATCCCTTTGTAAGCACCAGCATCTCCCCAACTATTTTTCACCATGAAGAATGTTTTACCAGCTTGGTTCTTCGCAAGACCGTATATCTGCATACCGTGATCATCCGTCAATGTATAGTTGTCAAAAGACTCTTGGCGATACTCTTGTGTAGGATTGATTTCAGGGCAGTCGGGCATATTGATCATTTGCATGATCTGTTTTCTTTTGTCCGTTGGGCTTGCACCAATCCAGCGTTCTTGGTCGCTACCTTTGTTTTCGATCGCTTCAAGATCTGCAAGGACTCCAATCCCATCTCTATTAAAACCAACTTCACTTACGTCGGTACCCCAAGCAATGGTATAACCAGTTTCAATAGCGTTGTGCATAACCTTCATCAATTCATTGATGGGGAGGTTATAGCTGTCGCTCCAACGCCAGTTGTCTTCAATCTCAAGTGCAAACTTGCTATAGAATGGATGGTGTGTATAGCTTGTAAGTGATACATAGTCATCCATGTTAAGGCCTAAACTTTGCATAAAGCTCTGTGGAGTATAGCTTTTTCCCTTGAAAGTGAAGGTGGTAGGAAGTGTACCAAGGTAGCTGTCGATTGTATTATCATAAGCTTTTTTCCAGCCAGTAGATATTTTTCCATTAGGATTTTGGATTACACTCTTGATAATAGATTCCGTAACAGCAGCCATTTCGTTGTGAGCATTCTTTTTTGTGCCATAGGCAAGTCCATTCATTACCTCTTGGGGGACGATGCCATAATGTTTCAAGCAATAGAGAACATCATAAAAAGAGCCTCCTTGGCCAAAGTTTAGTTTTCCATGCAAGCGTACGTACTTGTCTCCTTTGTCTCTGTAGCTGTGGCTCACGACAAACATTTCACTCAAATCGAACTCTCCTTTACCGATTCGTAAAAGCTCGCTTTCAATAAAGCCAATACCACTGTAGCTCCAACAGGTACCCGAATTAGCTTGGTCTTTGATTGGAGTAATGGGTAGCTCTTTTACAACAGTGAATTCGTTTTGCTCGATTTTTTTCGCTTCTTGAGTTTGAGCCTTCAATGAGGAACTCACTACAAAGAGTAGTGCTAGCGAAAGTAGCGAAGTAAATTTTAATTTCATAATAACTTGAAAACTTTATATGATAGTATTTTTAGTCACTTAATTAGATTATTAGATTGGCCGTAAGTTTAGGTCATCCATCAATTGTTTTACTTGTGGATTCTCTGTTTTTTTTTTCAATAGCCACTCCTCATTACTGAGACCTTTATTTCTTTCGGCAATATTAATTCGGGAGGTAGTTGCTGTCAAATCCGTTATAGTAAGGTTTCTTTTTAATCTTTCAATTAAATCGGGAAGAAGTTGTTTTATTTCATGTTCTTGCTCGTCAGTAACGACGTTTATAACGAAACTATTATCTCCCTGGTATATAATCTCTCGGTTTTCTATCAAACTTTTTATTCTTGTAGAGTGGGGAAGAGATTCTGCCATCCTTTTCCATTCTTCCTCTAATATCGATTGTGATAAAGTAGCTGGAGCTATTACAGATTCAGAAGATGTTATTATCTCCTGTTTTTCTTGTTGTACAGGCTCTTTATTTGTTGTTGTATCTATCGTCTCAGCACTACTTTTTTTCTTTATCGCTAATGGGCGAGGAATAGAGACATTAACTCTGTGGGAGGTATTGCTCTTAGTCGTTGCGTCTGGAGGAAAAGATCTTTTATTTTGTTCGTCCAAATGTGCGAGGGAAGTATTCCCTGTGGAACTTAATCTAGGCGAATTTGCTTGATGGACAGCTTTTGTAGCCTGAATAGGCTGTTTATCGTTTATTGTTGAGGTTGCCGAGAGAGATGTTAGTCCTAAAAAGGCCATTTCTACCAGCAATCGTTTCGCATTACTCATACGATAATTTTTTTCTGCCTCGGTAAGACGAAGAATAGCTCGATAAATGAAGGATTTGCCAAGATCAAGAGCCAGTCTGGAGTATTCTTCCTGTTGTTTTGGTGTAAGTTGAGCTATACTGATGGTCCCCATATCGATAGCAAGCATTAACTTTCTTAGAAATTCCTGCATTCCCACAAGTATTTCTTTTGCGTCAAAACCTTTGTCGATAAGCCTGTCTAGTAAAGAAAGAATAGCGCTTGCATCATCTGATTTTATCAAAGAGCAAAATTGGACAAAATAATCCTCATCTAGGATATGCAGACTATCAACGGTCTGCTGCAGAGACACCGCTCCTTGTCCGAAACTTGCAATTCTATCGAATAATGATAGGGCATCACGCATGCCTCCATCTGCCTTTTTAGCAATAAGCTGCAGTGCCTCTTCATCGTAATCGATATTCTCTTCGTTAGCTATCATAGCTAACTGTTCGACAATTTTTTCTGATGATATGAGCTTAAAGTCAAATACTTGGCAACGGGATAGTATCGTCGGTAATATTTTGTGCTTCTCTGTAGTCGCGAGGATGAATATGACATAGCTGGGAGGCTCTTCAAGGGTTTTGAGGAATGCATTAAAAGCTCCCGAAGAAAGCATATGAACCTCGTCGATAATATAGATTTTGTATTTCCCAAATTGTGGTGGAACAGATACTTCTTCTATAAGTCGCCGAATATCATCGGTAGAGTTGTTAGAAGCTGCATCGAGTTCATAAATATTAAGGGAGCGTTGCTCTTGAAAGGCTTTACAACTCTCACATATGCCACAGGCATCACCGTCTGCCGAGGGCGATTGACAATTAATTGCTTTCGCAAAAATACGTGCTGCTGATGTTTTTCCTACTCCTCGTGGCCCACAAAAAAGATAGGCATGCGCCGTCTTTTTTTGAGCTACAGCCCTTTTGAGTGTATGGCTAATAGCATCTTGACCGACCAGTGAGTCAAAACTAACTGGTCGGTATTTTCTCGCAGATACTATGAATTGCTCAGACATGCTCGTCTATTTATTGAAAACCTCTACTCCCCCTCCTTCTACTTTGGGAAAAACTGAAAGAGGGGAAAGTAGAGTAGCTAATTTAGTTTAGTTGATTTTATCCAGAGCCTGACGAAGATCGTTGATAATATCCTCTACATTTTCAAGGCCAACAGATAGTCGTACCATGCCTTCAGAAATGTCGCTTGCTGCGCGTTCTTCAGGTGTATAGGGAGAGTGTGTCATTGAAGCGGGGTGTTCGATCAAGGTTTCGGTATCTCCTAAGCTCACAGCAAGAGAGCATAGGTGGACATTGTTCATTAGCGTTCTACCACCTTCCATTCCTCCTTCTACTTCGAAGCAGATCATCGCACCAGGTAGGGCCATTTGTTTGTCTGCTAATGCTTTTTGTGGGAAAGAGGCTAGTCCGGGATAGGATATACTTTTAATTTTAGGGTGCTTTTCAAGGAATTCTGCTACCTTTTGTGCGTTTTGGCAGTGACGTTCCATTCGCACTTCTAAAGTTTTGAGTCCACGCCCAATTAAAAAAGCTTCAAAAGGTCCTAAGCAAGCACCTGTCAAATCTTTTACACCAACTAAACGTACTTGGTTAATGTACTCTTGGGACCCAGCGACAAACCCTGCAATCACATCCCCATGTCCGTTAAGGTATTTTGTTGCAGAGTGAACAACGGCATCACAACCCATTTCGAGTGGACGAGTAATGAATGGCGTGCAATAGGTATTATCCGCAATGACCATTACTCCTTCTTGAGCGTGAGCAATTTTTGCAACAGCCTCTATATCCGTAAGGTACATGTTGGGATTGGCAGGAGTTTCCACATATACCACTTTAGTATTTGGACGCATCGCTTTTCGTACATTTTCAGGATCTCGCATATCTACGAAAGTCACCTCTACTCCAAATCGACTTAGACCGTGTTCGAGGTAAGCAAAGGTACATCCATAGAGGGTTTTTCCTGCCACTACATGATCTCCAGATTTCAAACAAACCCATATTGCCGATGCGATAGCCCCTATACCAGAAGCACAACTTACAGCTGCTTCTGCGCCCTCTAAGCTAGCAACTTTTTCTTCTACCTGTGTACAAGTTGGGTTTCCAAGACGGGTGTAAATGTATCCCCCTTCTTCGAGCGCAAAGCGTCTTCCTCCTTGCTCGGCATTATCAAAAATGAAAGTAGACGTTTGATAGATAGGCGCAGCTAAAGTACCATGCATGTTTTTTTCTGCTCCTACGTGTATTGCTCTTGTGGCAAATCCACTTTTTTTTAGTTCGTCTGAGTTCATCATAGAGATATCTATTTTATTGTTTATATATAGTGTTACTTAAAATGCTATCCAAAAAAAAAGAAAAGAATATAGAACAAGTCTTTAATTCCTTACTCTTCGCGAAGATACAAAAAAAACTTAGATAGATGGTTATTTAAGAGTAAAAAAGTATAACTGAATGAAAAATCCTTATCTTTGATGTCTATCGACTTTGGTTTATCATATAAATCATATTAGTTCTAAAACCAAGTAGATTCTTGTCTTCAATTAAATCCATCTTTAAGTATACAAATCGAATATCCTTCTGTCCTTTTGTCATATCACTAAAAGTTTATACCTTTGTAAAGGATGAAAAGTTGTATAGGCTTTTATTTCTTGTGACTTATTATTTTATGCAACGCTCACAATTTGATCTTCGACTGTATGGCGCTATCATTGTGCTGCTAGCTGCGATTATCTATACCCCTGAAAGAAGTAAGGCCCAAGTTATACCATCTTCTTTCTACGAACTGTCGAATGATGGTAAGACTTTGCTGCAATGGAAAGGAGATCTTTCCGAAGTTAATCTAGCTGCAGACCCGACTTTATCCAAAATCCAAGAAATTGCTCCATACGCCTTCCTGCATAGAGATAGTATCGGTAGATTAAAGGCCGATTACGTTATTGAGCGTATCTATCTGCCTCCTTGCTTAAAAAAGATATCTCGACTCTCTTTTTGGTGTCGTGCTCTTAAGGAGATAGTATTTAATAAAGGGATAGAGGAATTAGAGCCTCTCTCTTTTCTTGAATTGCCCATTACGACATTGTCTATTCCTGCTTCGATAAAAAAAATGGAAGGCGCTTTTTCCAATTGCCGATATCTAGAGCGAATAGAGGTTGATCTTCAATCCTTGTACTACGTTGTAGAAGAGGATATGTTGATAAATGTTGACCGTAGAAGTATAGTATTATACCCGGCAGGTCTATTAAACCGTCAGCCAGCGTTACCAAAGAACATATTAGGAGTTGAGGAGAATGCGTTTATGGGAGCACCCTTCATAGAAAAAATAGTCTTAGAAACGGGTGTTCAATATATTGGTAAAAAAGCTTTTTCGCAATGTTCATCACTTGTCTTTATCGATTTTCCCGAATCAATGAAAGAAATCGGTGAAGAGGCATTATGGTATAGTCCTATTGATACACTTCTTTTTCGATCATGTACTCCTGTTTCTTTCAAAGGTTTTCCTTTTGCAGCCACACAGTTTAAGCCTAAAGCACTAATCGTTCCCAGAGGTTGTGAATCTATTTACAGCTCAAATGCGACCTTTGCTACAATGGCTCTAGCACTTTATACCATTGATAGTCATTCTCTCTCTGAGGCTGATGGCGATCCTTTAGGCGAACCACTTTTTTATACTGTTGGAAGAGCTCTTTATTTAAATTTACCCAACGATGTAAGTGAAGCCAAACTGTTCGATAAAGAAGGGAAAATCGTAAGAATATTTGTAACGTCTGGAGCTTACAATCTTGCGCCTGGTATTTATTTCTTACAAATAAAAAAACAGAGCTATAAACTCATAATTCCACAAATGGTGGTCGATGCATTATGAAAGTTCAATCACAACTCCCTATGGTTAATCTAGGTCGTCAATACGATCGTTTAAAAAAAGAAATAGATATTGCTATAGCTACAGTTCTATCTCATAACCACTTTATTGATGGCCCTGAAGTTGTTTTCTTTGCAGATGAATTAGCTAACTATCTTGGGGCCTCTGATGTAGTTCCTTGCGGAAATGGTACAGACGCATTACAGATAGCATTGATGTCGTTGGATATGCCTAGGGGAGCAGAAATATTAGTTCCTTCTTTTACATATGCAGCTTCAGCAGAGGTTATAAAACTTTTGGGCTATGTACCCCGTTTTTGTGATGTAGATAAAAGAAATTTTAATCTCTTGCCTTCTTCCCTAGAAGAAAGATATACGGATAATTGCAAAGCTATTATAGCTGTTCACTTATTTGGTCAGCCTGCACCTATGCATGAAATACTCTCTTTTGCCCAGCTCAAAGGCCTGTTTGTGATAGAAGATAATGCTCAAGCTTTAGGAGCTCGCTATCGATTTCCTGATGGTACGGAATGCTATACTGGAACGATGGGGCATATTGGTTGTACCAGTTTTTTTCCATCTAAGAATCTTGGTGCATATGGCGATGGAGGCGCTCTCATTTTTGGTCATACTTTTTCTGAATCTAAGGTATTGGCCAAGAAAGCTCGAACTATTGCCCACCATGGGCAAAGCCGCAAATATATTCATGATATTGTGGGATGCAACTCTCGATTAGATACTATTCAGGCAGCTATATTAAGAGTGAAACTTCGATATTTAGACGAGTTTAATAAACATAGAAGAGAAGTGGCCAACTTCTATTCTACATCGCTTGAAGGAATAAAGGAGGTAATACGCCCCACGCAAGAAACCTATGCTTATCACATCTTCCATCAATATACCATACGTATTCCGAAGGCATGTCAGTCGCTTTTGGCAGATCATTTTAAACGATTACATTTTCCTTTTTGCATTTATTTTCCACTTTCGTTACATAAGCAAAAGGCTTATAAAACGCAACTCTTACTGCCTAACAGTGAAGAATTAAGTACGGAAGTCTTTTCCTTGCCTATATGCAGTGAAATAACTGAATCGGAGTGTGGAACAATAGTAGATGCTATAGAAGATTTTTTTGAGAATTATGCGGGAACATAAGGATTTTTTCGTACATGATACAGCTACGGTAGATGAAGGAGCCTTGATAGGTGCAGAAACGAAAATCTGGCACTATACTCATGTAATGTCAAGAGCTAAGATAGGGACTGGTTGCATAATCGGACAAAACGTTTTTATAGGTGACGAGGTCGTTTTGGGAAATGGTTGCAAGGTTCAAAATAATGTATCATTGTACACAGGCATCGTCTGCGAGGATGACGTTTTTTTGGGACCTAGTTCGGTTTTTACCAACGTTGTAAATCCTCGAGCTTTTATAGAGAGAAAAGACGAGTTTAGAAGAACTACTATCCATCGGGGTGCATCTATTGGCGCTAATGCTACTATTGTATGTGGTGTGACGATAGGTGAATATGCCTTTGTTGCTGCTGGAGCAGTAGTAACAGAAAGTGTAGATGCATATGCTCTAGTAATGGGCGTACCAGCAAAATGGGTAGCTTATGTAAGTAGAGTAGGGGAAAAACTCCATTTTGATCCTACGACAAATATTGCAATTTGTCCATCTTCTGGCGAACGTTATCAGTTGAGAAAAGGTAAAGTGACTTTAATAGTTTAGATCTTCATGAAAAATAATATATTTAATTTTGCCTTAGTAGGCCTAGCAGGCTACGTTGCTCCTCGACACTTAAAAGCGATAAAAGAAACGGGCCACATTTTGCAGTCGGCCTATGATAAATGCGATAGTGTGGGAGTCATAGATAGCTTTTTCCCCGATGCCTCTTTTTTTTCAGAGCAGGAGCTTTTCGACAGACACAACAATAAATTAAAACAGACAGATCAGGAAATAAATTTCTTAACTGTATGTACACCTAATTATCTGCACGATGCGCACTGTAGGTATGGGCTTCGACTTGGAGCGGATGTTATTTGTGAAAAACCTCTTTGCTTAAATCCTTGGAATATTGATGCTCTTGAAAGGGTTGAGCAAGAAACGGGACATCGTATCTTCAATATTCTGCAATCTCGCTATCATCCTTCTATCATCGCTCTTAAAAATATAGTTGATAGTCGTTCTGATGAAAGTTTTGAGTTAGATCTTACTTATATAGCTTCTCGAGGTAAATGGTATTATGCTGCATGGAAAGGTGATATCAATAAAAGCGGTGGTATTGTAAGCAATATTGGAGTTCACTTTTATGACGCACTATTGTGGATTTTTGGCCCTATAGAAGATCACGAAGTTCATATCTTTACACACGACAGAGCCGCCGGATTTCTCCAATTTAAGCGAGCAAAGGTGCGGTACTTTTTATCGATTAATGCAGATCTTTTACCAAAGGAGGCAATATTAGCGGGTAAGCGGACCTATCGAACTTTTACGCTAAATGATGAAAACTTTGAATTCAGTGATGGTTTTACGGACTTGCATACGCTAAGCTACGAAAAAATTTTTGCTGGAGAAGGAATAGGTATTGAAGAGGTAAAACCTGTCATTAAACTGTTACATGAGATCCGAACAGCAGAGCCTATTGGGATTACATCACGAAGTCATCCCCTTGCATGTAAGCCTATTACGCCTCACCCTTTTGGATGGCTGCGTAGATAAAATCCTCTTGAAAAACTTGGGAAAGTGTTATCTTTGTAGATCGAATAACTACTTATGAAGGATAATAATAAGGATTCATACTTCGAAAATAGTGAAAATAGTGAGAGTATCGAAGATCAATCACAGACAGGTAATGTTTTGGATAATTCTTTCGATAAGGATATTCCTACAAAAGAAGAGCTGCTTGATACTGAAGATATCGAATCAACGAATACTGTTCCTTTCTCTTCGTATACTCCTGCGGAAGATGACTTTGATACTGTAAAGTCATTAGGGGCCATGTATAAACACTGGTTTTTGGACTATGCATCATATGTCATTTTAGAACGAGCAATTCCTCATATAGAAGATGGCTTGAAACCCGTACAACGCAGAGTATTATATGCTATGCACCTGCTAGAAAATGGCCATTTGCATAAGGTTGCTAAGATTGTAGGACAGACGATGGCTTTTCATCCCCATGGAGATGCTTCTATCAATGATGCCCTCGTACAGTTAGGGCAAAAAAAGTTATTGATATTGACACAAGGAAACTGGGGAAATATTTTGACTGGCGATGACGCTGCCGCCGGACGATATATAGAGGCTAAATTATCCTCTTTTGCATTAGATGTACTATTTGATGATAAGATTACTGAATTTAAAAAGACTTACGATGGAACAGCTAATGAACCTGTAAGTTTACCAGTTAGATTCCCATTGCTCCTAGCACAAGGGGCAGAAGGAATTGCGGTGGGACTATCCTCTAAGATTTATCCTCATAATCCCAATGAAATTCTTGAGGCATGCATAAAATATTTACGAGGAGAATCTTTTCTCCTTTATCCAGATTTCTCTACGGGAGGATTGTTGGATGTCGAACGATATAACGATGGCATGAGAGGCGGAAGCATGAAGTGCCGAGCAAAAATTGAAAAAACCGGCGAAAGGCAGATTAGTATTACTGAGCTTCCTTTTGGAAAAACTACTTCTACACTTATAGACTCTATAATAAAAGCCAGTGAAAAAGGTCATATAAAAATAAAACATATCGATGATATGACCGCCGCAGACGTTAATATACGTATTCTTCTACCTGCCGGAGTATCTACAGATAAAACTATAGATGGTTTATATGCCTTTACAGATTGTGAAATTACACTATCGCCTAATGCATGTGTGATTAAGGACGATAAACCTATTTTTCTGGGAGTCAGTGATCTGCTTCGACATAGTGTAGACCATACAAGAGAACTTTTCACAAGTCGCTTATCCTATCAATTAGACGAATTAAAGTCTCTTCATCTCTTAGCATCGCTGGAAAAAATATTTATCGAAGAAAGGATATATAAAGACAAACAGTTTGAAGATGCTACTAATGAAAAGATAGTTATTGCTCATATATTATCGCGGATATTAAGTATTGAGGGCATCACCTTTATTAGAGCTATTTCAGAAGCAGATATAAAGCATTTACTGGATCTGAAAATGGCGAGAATACTCCGATACAATAGGGAGAAACATGAAAAATATATCGTTAAACTAGAAAAAGAAATCAGAGATATAGAATCTAACCTTAAAAACATAACATCATACCTCATCAAATATTACCAGTATCTAAAGGATACATTTTTCTCTAACTACGAGAGAAAGACACAGTTAATGCGATTTTCCAATATCGAGGCAACTAAGGTAGCCGAAGCTACAGAAAAATTGTATTTCGATAAAGATTCCAATTTTGCTGGGACTTCGTTGAAGAGTTCTACATTTATTGCAAATTGTTCTTCTATTGATGATATGATTGTCTTTTTTAAGGATGGACGCTATTTTATCACAAAAATAGATGATAAAAAATTCCTTGGAAAAGGGGAAATAATCTATATCGATCGTTATCTTAGAGATAACAAACGTAAGATATACAATGTCGTATATCGTGATGGGAAAACAGGACCTTCTTATATTAAACGTTTTAATGTCGTCTCTGTTACAAGGGATAGAGAATATAATGTGACACTGGAAACGCCAGAATCGGAGATTTTATATTTTAGTGCCAACCCAAATGGCGAAGCCGAATCTATTAGAGTTTTGCTGAAGCCTGTCCTCAACAAACGGAAATTATCTTTTGAAAAAAGATTCAGCGATTTACCAGTTCGAGGCCGATCTGCTAAAGGTAACTTGCTTACAAAAGCTCCTGTACAGCGTATTGTCCTAAAAGAAAAGGGAATATCAACACTTGGCGATCGAAAAGTCTGGTTTGATCGAGATGTCTTACGTATCAATTTTAGTAATAGAGGTGATTATCTCGGTGAGTTCAATTCTTCCGATCTCCTCTTGGTTGTATTAGATGATGGAACTTACTATACAACTGAGTTATCAGAGTCCGTTTATTTTAAGCCCAATATATTGCGCTTAGAGAAATTCAACAACGAAAAGGTTTGGACATTAGCCTACCGAAATAAGGATAATTTCTTATACGTAAAACGCTTTACTTTGGATGCTACTGAAAAACCGATTGTTATGCAAGGTGAAGATGCTTTCCTGCTTTGTCTCTCAAGTCGCTTACATCCTTTACTAGAGTTTTCGTATCAAGTAAAAGACAAGCCTTTAATTAAAGAGACTCTTTCTGCTGACGATTTTATCACGGTAAAAAGTGTCTATGCAAAAGGAAAACGAGTGACTAAAACCCCTATTCTTAGTATTCAAGACATATCAATAGAGGAGGAAATGGAAGAAGAGAAAATAACATCGACAGTGAGCAATTTATCGGAATCAGACGATATGCAAAATGGGCTTTTTGTAGTATCACAAGATGAATAAAATCTAACTGTATAACGCCAATTCTATTCTGCTTACCATAACATATATGTTGTCAACGAAAATCATGGAACCTCGTTTTATCCGATACTTGTTTGTTTTTTTTATTTGCTCTACAGCAAACCTGCTTGCCCAGACTGTAAAAGATCAACATGAAAACCTTCCCCGTACAACCCATATCGCTGTTGATGGATGGTTGGGTGGCGCTCTCTTGCATGATGCTTATCTTTCTCCCATGAAATATGGCGGTGAGGCATTCGGTTTTAATCTTACCATTGAATCACCTTTAAATCAGAAGGTCCCCTTATTTTTGCGTACCTCCATGAATACAGATTTAGCTAAAGTGTATAACCCAGCAAAGTCGATGATGATGCAACTATATCGTATGGAGGGCACCGCAGATTTTTTGTATCGTTTTCGGATAAGGGAGGACTTATCCTTTGCTTTAGGAGTAGGGACAAAAGTATATGGAGGCGTACGCTTACATTCCAGTAATGTGAATAATATAGCGAATAAGGACTTTTATGCTAATATGGGAGTTGCTGCTCTGCTGGCATACAGACTCCCTCTACGTAAATTTCCAGCAGTCATAAGGTTATACTCTTCATACAGTTCTTTTGGTGTAGGATATAGAGTGGGTTATGCCCAAAGTTTTTATGAAAAAGAAATAATCGATAAAGGCTTCGCAAAAGCTTTACATTTTACCCACCCTGGTAACGTTTTTTATTCTACACATTTGTTATCGGTAGACATGCCCATCCTCAATATTATAACGATGAGAGTGGGCTACAGATTGTTGCTTGATTGGAGTAATATGCAGCAACGTGTCAACGATATTTTTATAAATTCTGTTTTTATCGGCTTCAGTTGGGAGTCTTTATGGTTTAATGGTAGAAAAGGATTGATCTCCGATCGTCGCTCTCCTGTATTATTCGGTAACTCTTAATTATCAGACAGCAATGCATCATAGACTAAAGTATCTTTTTTTTATTGTAACTACAATTCTAGTTTCATGCACTACGAAAAACGATTATAATTCATCTCCTAAGGCAAATTTTCGTGCTTTATGGCAAATCTTAGATGAAGGTTACTGTTTTTTTGAAGAAAAGCTCCCCGAAGGGAAAACATGGCAAATGCTCTATGATGAATATGAACCTCTCATAGACGAACAGATGTCGCCTGATGAATTATTTGATATGCTTGAATGTTTTATTGCAGAATTAAAAGATGGGCATGTCAATCTTTTTACTCCATTCGACGTTTCTCACTATAGTAAATGGCGTTATGACTATCCAGCAAATGTTGATGACTATGTACGTTACCTATATTTAGGAAATGATTTTAGAACAGCCGGTAGTGCTCACTATACCACCATTACATACAACAATCACGCAAAGGATAGTATAGGCTTTATTATTTACTCTAGCTTTGCTTCTTCTTTGTCAAATGCTAATATTAACGCAATATTGCAAAGAATGCAGCATTGCAAGGGCCTAATCATAGACTGCAGAAACAATGGTGGAGGCAGTCTGACAACAGCCTCAGATTTTGCCGCTCACTTTTGCAAAGAGGAGAAAATTGTAGCGTATATGAAATACAAAACAGGTCCAGGTCATCAAGATTTTTCTTTGCCGAAGCCTGTGACCGTCGAGCCTACAGGAGTTATATGGCAACGACCTGTAATACTCCTTACCAATCGAGGAATGTATAGTGCTGCCAATGCCTTTGCCCTTTATATGAAAGAGATGCCTTACGTCACTTTACTAGGAGATTATACGGGCGGTGGCGGAGGAATGCCCAGAGGAAGTGAATTGCCTAATGGATGGCGTGTACGTTATTCGTCATCTGTAATCATGGATGTCCATGAAAAAAGTGTTGAGTTTGGTGTTGAACCTGATATTTCTGTTCAACTTCAAAAAGATGATCTGGAAAAGAATCATGATACGCTCATTGAAAGGGCAATTAATGAAATAAACAAACAATATGACAAAGCATTGGAGGATGATCTGAAAAATTTTAATCATCCTATTGTTTAGCATAAACAAAAAAAACTTTTATTTATCTGATAGGATATGAAACATGGATATGTGAAAGTAGCTGCTGCGGTGCCTTTTGTAAAGGTTGCGGACTGTTATTATAATGTACAGCGCATCAAAGAAATGATTGTGCAAGCAGAAGACCAAGGTGTAGAAATTCTTTCTTTTCCAGAGCTTAGTATTACTGGCTATACATGCGGGGACCTTTTTCTTCAGACTTTTCTCCTTTCCTCTGCCGAAGAGGCTTTGCTTAAACTCGTAGAAGAGACAAAGCAATTACGCTGTATGGTAATAGTTGGGATGCCAATTAGAGTAGAAGAAAAAATTTTCAATAGTGCTGTTGTTTTTCAGCAAGGTCGTATTTTAGGTGCAATACCCAAAACATATCTTCCCAATTACAGAGAGTTCCAAGAAAAAAGATGGTTTTCCCCCAGTGATGTCCTTCAATATAAAACCATTAATATGGGAGATCACGAAGTCCCTATTGGAAGAAATATTATTTTCAAATGTGGAAAAGTTGGTATTGGCATCGAGATTTGCGAAGATATGTGGACTCCATATACGCCTGGTACACGTCTCGGATTATATGGTGCTCATATTATTTTCAATCTTTCGGCAAGTAATGAAAATGTAGGTAAGCACGATTATCTTCGTTCCCTTATTAGAGGTCTTTCTTCTCAAGGTTTGTACGGCTATGTCTATGCCTCCTGTGGATACGGAGAGAGTACCACTGATTTGGTCTATACTGGAAAAGCATTCATCGCTGAAATCGGAAGTATTGTAAAGGAAATGCATCGGTTCGAATATGCTGAGCGTATGATCATATCGGATATAGATGTTGAGCACATACAAAATGAACGTCTTCTAAATAGTAGCTTTAAAAGTGCAGTATCACACTTTGCTGATGGTGATATTATGCATATCCCATTTAAGTTGCGTTCTAACGCAGATTCTTACCCCATAGACAGACCTATCGAAAAGAATCCATTTATGCCATCGGGAGCCTCTATTGAAGAACGTTGTGAAGAAATGTTTGAAATACAGGTGTGTGGCTTAATGCAGAGACTTCATCATATGAGTGCAGACTATGCTGTGATCGGAATATCAGGTGGTCTGGATTCAACTCTGGCTCTATTAGTAACTGTAGAAGCGTTTAAACGCCTAGGACTACCGTTAGCTAATATCTATGCTATTACAATGCCTGGCTTTGGTACGTCTAATCGTACGCATAGCAATGCAAAGGATATGATCGAACAATTAGATGTTACGTTTAGAGAGATCGATATCCGTGAAAGTTGCATGCTACATTTCAAGCAGATAGGCCATGACCCTGAAATAATAGACACCACTTTTGAAAATGTTCAAGCTCGTGAGCGAACCCGTATCTTGATGGATTTGGCTAACATGTTAAGAGGACCTGTAATAGGAACAGGCGACCTGAGTGAAATAGCGCTAGGGTGGTGTACATTCAATGGCGATCATATGTCTATGTATGCAGTAAATGCTACAGTTCCTAAAACGTGTGTTCGACTCATTACTCAATGGTACGCTCAGCACTATACAAATAATGATATTTTAAGAAGGACTCTTTTGGATGTTTGTGATACCCCTATAAGTCCTGAATTGCTCCCAGCTAATGATCAAATTTCTTCACAGCATACAGAGGAACTCATAGGTCCGTATGAGCTTCATGATTTTTTTATATATCATTTGCTCTCAAATAAATTTCCGCCTGAGAAAGTCTATTATTTGGCCGGTGTTGCTTTTAAGGATCAATTCCCACCTGAGGCAATAAAGAAATATATGTATCTCTTCATGAAACGTTTCTTCTCACAGCAGTTTAAAAGAAATTGTATGCCCGATGGACCTAAAGTTGGCAGTGTAAGTCTTTCTCCTCGAGGAGAATGGCGTATGCCTAGCGACGCTCATAGTACTCTCTGGTTAGAAGAAATAAATACACTCTAAAATCTTTTCTTAATACACAAGAATATTAAAAGCTCGTTGACGCGTTATTATACTTAGTATTTAAGAACAAAGCGTGGCGAATGATCTGAGACATATTCAGTATTTCGTTACGCTTTTACTATTTTATCTTTTTGTTCTTATCTGTACTTATTGCGCTTTTTCTATGTATGATATTACTCTTTTATAAGTGCTGTTTTCCATGTTTTTGTTAATACTGCTTTGACATGAAAATAATAAGCAATAAGAAGCCGTTTTCTTGTCTCCAAACGCTTAGTCTTCTTTGATCTATACTCAAAAGGAGGACAATCCATGGATTATAACAGATGTAGTAAACTCCTTATTTCTCCCTAATAATCAGCCGGATCTTTTCATGATCTGTCGCTAAATTTACAGCATGATAGTTAGAGAATACACCCCTGGCGATTTGAAAGAGATTATGCAATTGTTTTATGATACGGTGCATACGATAAATCGTAAAGATTATACAGAGCAACAAGTCAACGTATGGGCAACGGGTATTGTTGATCTTGACGATTGGGATCAAGCTTTTCAACATCACCATACTTTTGTTGCTCTTGAGAAAGATCAAATTGTTGGCTTTGGAGATATTGATGATACTGGTTATCTGGATAGATTGTATGTACATAAAGATTTTCAAGGTATTGGTATTGCAACACGTCTTTGTAATTACTTAGAAATAATAGTGGAGAGCAAGTGTATTACGGTCTATGCGTCCATTACCGCCATACCTTTTTTTGAGAAAAGAGGGTACAAATTGATTAAATCGCAACTTATCGAAAGGCATGGTGTCGTACTGACAAACTACCTAATGATAAAAAAATTGTTGTAATGGTGATCTTAATTACAGGTGATAGTCATACTGGCAAAACATTGTTGGCGCAAAGTCTGCTTGAAAAGTACAGCTATCCCTATCTTTCAATAGACCACTTGAAAATGGGCATTATAAGAAGAGGACAGACTAAACTCAAGGCAGACAGCTGCGATGACGAATTAACGGATTATTTATGGACACATATTCGGGAGATCATAAAACCTGTATCGAAATTCTCAGAATCTAATTATAGAAGGATGTTATATCCCATTTAGTTGGGAAAAGGATTTTTCTATAGAATATATTAGAAATATCTCTTATGTCTGCTTGATATTCGCTAGAAAATTTATCGTGACTCATTTTGACGACATCGTACGATTTGAAAACGGCATAGAAAGATGAATTTCCTCGGATACAAATTTGAAAGATTTGGAAGAGTTAATCAGAAAAAATGATTATAATTTGAGGCAATGTATAGCGGGTAATTATAATCATTATTAATAGATAATGAGTATTCTATTGATATAGAGAGTGTTTCATTCTTGAGTCGAATGGTGGATTATACTTCTTCTTATGATTCATAACCCTTCATTTATCTTTCTTAATGTAAGGAAAATAGAGAAAATGTATTTTTCCGATGAAAGAAAAAGGACACATATTTTGCAGTTAAGAGGCTAATACATTATTTTTCAATTGCTTAAATTCGATAGATAATATATACCGAATGATGATTTTTTCCTCTAATTATCATTGTTATATATAAAAAATGTATTACCTTTGCGGGCAGATGAAGAAAAAACACCTTTCCTCAGGTAATGATGCGATAAATGAGTCGCTTATAAGTGCCTACACAAAAGGTTTATATGCTTTTGTTGGCAACTCTTTCTATGTAGGAGTTGCTCCTTTTAGTATTTATTTCTTCGTACATAATAATAACCAGTATAGAAGTCTCACTTATTAGGATTCTAACTACGAAAGTAATTTTTAATGAACAAATTAGAACACTTAACTCCAGATCCCGAATTCAATTGGGATCAGTATGAGAAGGGTAGTACCATTTCTCAAATTGAACGCGAAAAAGATGAAGCATGTTATGAAGAGACGCTTCGCAATGTCAAAGAAAACGAAGTCGTTCGTGGTCGCATCATAGACATTTTGCCTCATCCTCCTAAAGCACCTCGTGATTTTGTTATCAGCATAGGCTCTAAAGCTCCGGGGTATGTCTCTGCATCAGAATTCCGTTATAACCCTGATCTAAAGGTTGGGGATGAAGTAGAAGTCTTTGTTCGTAAGAAAGAAAATGCTTACGGTCAGCCCGAACTTTCACATCGTGACGCTCGCTTAGAGAGAGCTTGGGATCGTATTAATGAAGCATTTGAAAAAGAAGAAGTGGTTATTGGTTACATTAAAAATAGAACCAAGGGTGGTATGCTTGTAGATGTATTCGGCGTTGATGCATTCCTTCCAGGGTCTCAAATTGATGTGCGTCCAATACGAGATTACGATGGTCTTGTAGACAAGACAATGGAATTTAAGATTGTTAAACTCAGCCAAGAGCAACGTAATGTAGTCGTTTCCCATAAAGTCCTTATCGAAGCTGAACTCGAGCAACGTAAGAAAGAAATAATCAGTAAATTGGAAAAAGGCCAAGTCCTTGAAGGTGTGGTTAAGAATATTCTTTCGTTTGGAGTATTCGTTGACCTTGGAGGTGTCGATGGTCTTATCCACATTACAGACCTTTCATGGCAACGCGTTAAAAACCCAGAGGATGTAGTTTCTATCGACGAAAAAATCAATGTCGTTATTCTAGACTTCGATGAAGAAAAAACACGTATCTCTCTTGGTCTGAAGCAACTTACTCCAAATCCTTGGGATACTCTTGATCCTAATCTTAAAGAAGGGGACGTCGTTAAAGGCAAAGTGGAAGTTGTAATGGACTACGGTGCTTTCATCGAAATCATACCAGGTGTTGAAGGATTGATTCACGTATCTGAAATGTCTTGGACACAACATCTTAGAAGTGCTCAAGACTTCATAAAAGTAGGAGACGAAATAGAGGCCGTAATCCTCAGTCTTGATCGTGAAGATCGCAAACTGAGTCTTGGTATTAAGCAACTCCGTCCAGATCCATGGAGCGACATTGATCAACGCTATCCTGTAGGATCACGCCACAAAGCCATTGTTAGAAACTTTACACACTTTGGCGTATTTGTTGAATTAGAGGAAGGCGTAGATGGACTTATCCATCTTTCTGATCTCTCATGGACAAAGAGAATTAAACATCCTAGCGAATTTGCCGAAATAGGACAAGAACTTGAGGTAGAAGTCCTTGAGATCGATCCAGAAAATCGTCGTCTTAGCCTTGGACACAAGCAAACACAAGAGAATCCTTGGGATGCCTTCGAAAGTGAATTTACAGTAGGATCTGTTCATGAAGGAACTGTACTCGCAATCCTTGACAACAAACGCGGTGCAACCATATCTCTTCCTAATGGCATAGAAGGTTTTGCAACAATGCGTAATCTTCAGAAAGAAGATGGCTCTCGCCTAGAGGTAGGGGAAACCGCTCCATTCAAAGTAACTGAATTCAACAAAGAGACTCATAGAATCACCGTTTCTCATACACGTACTTTCCAAGATGAAAAACGTGCATCTGAAAAAGCTGCTGCAAACGAATCCAAAAAAGCAGATAAGGCCAACGATGATAAAAACCTTGCTCAGACAATAGAGCATGCAACCTTAGGTGATCTTGCTGAATTAGCTGCTCTGAAAGATCAGATTGAAGAATAAATAATCACATTCTTCGGATTGCACTTTAAGTGATTGGAGTCAAATAAAGCTTTATATCCAATCACGTTTCTCAAACTCTGATGTGAAATATTGAGTCGCTACGATTTTCCATTCACATCAGAGTTTTTCTTGTATAGGGATAAGATATTAGTAAGATGAATACTCGTGAGGTTGATGTTGTAGTTGTAGGTGCTGGTATTACGGGATTATCTGTTGCTTGGCGTTTGTATGAGGCTGGCTTATCTTTTGTATTACTTGAAAAAGAGGGACGGTTGGGAGGACAAATTAAAACGCTACACAAAAATGGATATACATGTGAACTAGGTCCTAACACTAGTACAATTTCTTTTCCTGAAGTCTGTGAATTATTTGATTTTATTGCGCTATACACCACTATCCAACTAGCTAATGAGCAGTGTAAAAATAGACTTATCTGGAAAGAGGGGCGATATCATCCATTACCGAAAGGCTTATTTTCGGGTATTCGCACACCGCTTTTTACCCTACGAGACAAAATTCATCTATTAGGAGAGCCCTTTTACAAGAGAGGGACTAATCCCGACGAATCGGTAGGAGCCCTTGCAGAAAGAAGATTAGGCAAAAGCTTCGTAGATTATGCCGTTGACCCATTTATCGGGGGAATATATGCGGGTAATCCTTATGCTCTAACGACGCGCTTTGCATTACCCAAATTATATGCTCTCGAATCTAAATATGGTAGTTTTATCAGAGGCGCAATAAAACAATCGAAAAAAAAGAAATCAATACGTGAAGCACGTGCAACCAAAGAAGTGTTTTCAGCAGTAGGAGGCCTCGAAGCAATTATAAATGGAATTGAAAATAAAATAAAGAATGGAGGTTCAATCCTCAAATCGGCCTTAGTCCAATCTGTTCAATATACTGAAGATAAAAATTGGGAGATTTCTTATCGTATCGCTTCCTCCAGTCATATAGAAACCATTCGATCTAGCCACTATGTAACTACTGTAAGAGGAGATCAGTTAAAGGAGGTATTACCTAGGGAGATAGCTAAGAATCTGCAGTATATCGAATCCCTTCAATATGCGCCAGTGACCGAGATTGCATTTGGGTTCGATCATTTTCGTGGATCCGAAGACAGAGCCTTTGGTTTGTTAGTACCTTCCATAGAGCAAAGATCTGTATTAGGTATTCTTTTCCCATCAGATTGTTTCTCAGGACGAGTGCCGTATGCAGATAGTCGTTTGTTTACTGTTTTTATGGAGGGAGTACGAGGAAATAGTAAGTTTCGTCAGTTAGATGAAGATCTGCTAATAAAAGTAGCCCAAAAAGAGCTATATCAAATGCTGAAAATAGATCCAGGGTCGTCACCTTCTTTTGTTCATGTCTCCAGATATCCTAAAGCTATACCTCAATATGGTATCGACAGTCAAAAAAGAATTGACTGCATTGAATACTTGCAAGAAAAATACAAAGGACTTTATCTTGGTGGAGCCATTAAAGATGGAGTCGGTCTAGCTCATCGAATAAAACAAGGAAGTGATATTGGTTTGTCTATCGCGAGACGCATCAAAAAAAACTAAACCCTCGATACTATAGAATATCCATCCCCAGTTTTTTCTTTGAGTATTCTATTTAGCTCCTCATCGCTTAAAAAGGTCTTTCCTTCGAAAATAAGTATGGCTTTATCTGGATTTCGGGTCACCTTGGCATTAACGTGAGGAATACTGTTTAATGCGTTCTCTATATGTGCCCTACAATGATCGCACATCATACCAGTTATATTATACTCTTTTTCCATAGTGGTGTCATCTATTTTATTGTTTATTATAGGAGTAAGCTTTTTCTTTCGAAGTAGTAGGCTATTGCTTACTACACTCACACTGCTAAGGACCATGAGGAATCCTGCAATCATAGGGTTAATCATAAACCCATTTATCGGATAGAGCAGTCCCGCTGCTACGGGAACTGCCAGTACATTGTATATAAAAGCAAAAAATAAATTCTGATGAATTGTTTTGATGGTTAATCGAGAAAGGCGTATGGCTGCATATATTTTCCCTAAATCATTAGATATGATTACAAGCGGTGCTACATCTAAAGCTATATCACTACCTTTTCCCATGGCTATACCTGTATCGGCTTTTGCGAGAGCAACACTATCGTTAATACCGTCTCCTACCATTGCTACATATCTGCCTCTATTTTGTAGATCAGAGATGTAGTTATATTTCTCATGCGGCAATAAGGAGGCCCTAAAATATGATATGCCCGTCCGATTTGCGATGTAATGGGCTGAAGATTCGTTGTCACCAGTCAGCATATGTACATCAATTTTTTGCTCTTTCAATAAACTTACAGCCTCTCTTGCCTCCTTTTTCAATCTATCGTACACTCCAATAAGAGCAATATTTTCGGTTTCCGACGCAAAGATAGATACGCTCATACCATTTTTTATTAGATCTTGATACTTTACGGAGAATTCAGAGTCAATATGTATCTCATTTTCTTCCAAAAACGAAATGTTCCCGATAAAGTACCTTTTTCCTGAGTACGAGGCTGATACTCCTCGACCTGTAGTATAAAAAACAGTATCTATTCCATCTAAAGGCTTTATCCCTTTATCAAGCAAATAGTTGACAATAGATTTTGCTATGGGATGGTTGTTCTGCAACTCCATTGCCAAAAGCATTTGGAGAGCTTCCTTATGATGCGTAGAGAGAGTAGTCGGAGTAAAAGATATAACTTCTGGTTCGCCAGTAGTTAGAGTTCCTGTTTTATCTAGTACGACATCTGTTGTTTTATGAGCTGTTTCTAAGGATATTGCGTCTTTAATCAAAATTCCCTCCTCTGCACCTTTACCCATGGCAACAATAATCGCTGTAGGAGTAGCCAATCCCAACGCACAAGGGCAGGCAATAACGAGTACTGTGACAAATGCTAAAAATCCGTTCGTCATTCCATTAGAGGAGTCAAAAAGAATCCATAAAATAAGGGATAAGAACGCTATTGAGATTATAACTGGTACAAATATAGAGGCGATTTTATCAACGATGCGTTGTACGGGGGCTTTGCTCCCCTGTGCATCTTGGACAAGAGCTAATACCTTAGAAAATATCGTCTCATAAGAGACCTTATCCGCTCGTATGAAAAGACGCCCTTCTTGGTTTATTGTGGCTGCCAATACGTTATCTCCTGGCAACTTATGTGTTGCTAAAGGCTCGCCAGTAAGAATACTCTCATCGACAAAACTGTCTCCATCAATAATAGTACCATCTACGGGGATTTTCTCTCCAGGCTTTACCAATACGGTCATTCCTTTTTGGAGTTCATCGATCGAAACGGCCTTATAGGAGCCATCTTCAAGGCATATTGTAGCTTCTATTGGCTGTAACTTGATTAACTTTCTTACGGAGTCAGAGGCCTTTCCTTTCGATCTTTCTTCTAATAATTTACCTAATAATACGAAAGAAATTACTACTGCGGAAGCCTCGAAATAAAGATGGGGCTCGTAGCCGCGACTTTTTATTATCTCACCAAAAAAAAGATTGAATAAGCTGAATAGATAAGAAACTCCCGTACTCAGTGCTACGAGTGTATCCATATTGCTATTACCATGTAAGAGGTGCTTCCATGCATTTACAAAAAAGCGTCGACCAAAAATAAATACTACAGGAGTCGCGCAGATCCACATGATATGGCCGGCAAAAGGGGCATGCATAAAAAACATCCCATAAATAAATACAGGGAGGGTGAATATCAACGCCCAAACCGTATTCTTTTTCAGTTGAGAATAACGTTGTCTATCGCTTTCGCCCTCTTGAGACAGAGTTGTGGGCAAATATAGCTTATATCCATTTTTTTCTACTTTTTCGTTCAGGAGCGCAAGCGAAGTAATATCTTTGTCGTAAACTATTTTTGCGCTATTGGTAGCAAGGTTTACAGTTACGTTTTTGACTCCTTCACAACCTGATATAATTTTTTCTACTCGTGCCACACACGCGGCACAACTCATCCCTTCTATTTTTATCGTGACATTTGTATATTGCAAGCCCATTTTATTCAGTGAGAGTGATTCCATATACTCTAAAAATAATCTACATACAAAGATACAACGATTGATTCAATTAATTAATTAATTGACAAGAGAAAAAGAAAAGGACAGTACTTTACATTGACAAGTGTCATATATCGCAAAAAAATGATTACCACTCAGAATAATAAGATGAAAGTGGTATTTTTCACTCTAATCAGGATTTAAGTTTTATTCGATTCGGATAGAATTTGTATCCGATTCGGATTGAGTAAAGATTCTATCCGAATCCATTTTTAGAAGTTCGGGTAGAATATGTCGAAAGATTATCAGTATCTTCATTCGAAGACTATTGCTATATGAAGAGAGTAGAGGAGAGGGTAATATAAAACGAATATACTGTGCATTAGATGATTACTCAAGAAAAAAGAATAATGGAAGATAAAAATCAACTTATGCTTCAACCTTCTCATTATTCTTTTGCATATATTGAAATAGAGGAGGATGTTCCGATATTTTTTCAAGGAAGATAGTAGCTAATTCAAAGAAAATAACTAACTTTGTACTCCGAAATTATTACTGAATTGTTTTAATAAAAGGATATATAATATAATGACTAAAGCAGATTTAGTAACTCAAATAATGAGTAAGACGGGGCTTGACAGAGAAGAAACAAGCCGTACCGTCGAAGCCTTTATGGAGTGCGTAAAAGATGCTCTTATCGAAGGTGAACGTCTTGAATTAAGAGGTTTTGGTACTTTTCAGATAAGAGAGCGTAAAGCAAAGCTCGCTCGTAATATAGCCAAGCAAGAGTCTATACTCATCCCCGCACGAAGAGTTCCTGTATTTAAGCCATCTCCAAAATTCTCAGAGCAAATCGCTCCTACTGAGGTAAAGAAGAAAAAAATAAAGTCTGACTGAAAGACAGATACAGACTCCATTATATCAGTTTCAATTAACAATTAGATAAGTAAAGTATGCCTAACGGAAAGAAAAGAAAAAGACATAAGATGTCGACCCACAAGCGCAAAAAACGTCTTAGAAAGAACCGTCATAAGAAAAAATAATCGGTTTAAGATCTCATTCGAGACGCTTTAAAGCTTTAAGTACACTCTTTGATGAGCTAGGAGTGTCCTTATCGATTTAGAAAGGGCCTCGTCTTTTCCGTATGGCTGGCCCTTTCGTTTTTTTTTCTTCCTCCGCTTGATTATTAAGATGAAAGATCTATGAAAAACGAAATGGAGCGAAGAGTGTATGTTGACGTCACTAGTAAGGAGATTATTTTTGCCTTACTCGAAGATGATAAACTGGTTGAGTTTAAAAGGGAACGACAAAACAACCATTGTAGCGTTGAAGATATTTTCTTAGGAAAAGTTACGCGCCTTGACGATGGTTTGAATGCTGCTTTCGTAGATATTGGTCTTAGTAAAGATGCTTTTTTGCCTTGCCGAGAAATAGGTGACACCTTTGTGGCAATGCAGGCCTATCTAGAAAAGCATTTTTCTGCGAAAGGGTTCAAAGCAAAAAAGATTCCTAGTAATATTTCTCTACCTTCCAAGAATGCTCGCATCAAGGATCTTCTTGAAGTGGGTCAATATATAGTTGTACAAGTAGAAAAAGAAGAGATCAGTACTAAGGGTGCCTCTGTATCGACAAATCTTTCCCTTGTCGGTAGAATGATCGTACTCGTACCATTTGGGGCAAATAAAGTATCGGTATCGAAAAAGATTCGGGATCGATATGAGCGCAACAATCTACAGTCACTTTTCCAAGCGATAAAGGAAAAAGACTATCAGATAGTGGTTAGATCACATGCACGTGGAGGACAAACCGCCGACGGACATCGTGAATTGATGAGTTTGACCGCCGCATGGCATCAAACCCTCGCTAATATAAAACGCTTTAAACCACAACGAATATACAAAACCCCTAATATGGTTCTCTCTTTTTTACGAGAATCATTAGACAACTCTTACCGATCAATCGTCATTAATGATAAGAACTTGTGGCGAAAGGTGTGTGATTATATTCAAAACACCTATATATCGGATAAGAGAGAGATTGTCGTAGAGCATTGGAATGGTGAAACGCCCATTTTTGATAAGTATGGCGTTACCAGACAAATCATCTCCTCTTTTTTGCAAACTGTATATTGTGGCCATGATACTTCCTTGGAGTTCTATCCTACGGAAGGAATGAGAGTGATCAATGTCAATCAGCACTCTTCAGATAATACACATCTCATAAGCGAGAAACAAGCTTTTGAGGCAAATATGCATGTGGCGCAAGATGTCGTAAATCAGATACGCTTGCGTGATATAGGGGGTATTATCGCGATTAAATTTCTTCCCATGAAAGATCATGCACACCATCGGATGCTGTATGATCATATGAAGAAATTGATGAATTCTGATCAGAATACCCACGAATTTGTTCCTCTAAAAGAGTTTGCTAAGTTTACCGTTTTGGAGATTACTCGCCAGCGCGTAAGGGCTCCAATGTCGGTAGAAACAGACAATTTTTGTACTTATTGTCATGGGACAGGAGAAAATATAGGTCCCTTCTCCTCGAATTTTATTGTTGAGCAGATCGAACTAGCTCTTAAAGATCTTTCGAAACGTCATAATATAGACCAACTATTTTTGTATGTACACCCCTACGTGTCAGCCTTTCTTAAACAGAAAAAATTCTTTTGGTCTAGATCAAAACTGGCGACACTCAAAAAACAATACCATCTCTCTCTGAAGGTATACGAAGATCAAAGTTTTTCACTGTTCAAATACTTCTTTACAGACAAAAAAGGCGAATATCAGCAAGTATTCGATCACTCCGAGAGAAGAGCGTACAGAGACCATTCAACGCAGTTTATTGTTCCTTGCAAAGGTAAAGCTTACTTGGTGGTTGATATTGCAGGAAAAGTATGTGTAATTGACATTAATAGTGGCATTTCTTCTTCGAAGAAAAATGCGGGAAATCTGCAATTGGAAACGAATATGACAGTGATACCCAAAATCGTTGAAACGATTAAAAATATCGATTTTGATGGTATCATTGCAATTGACTTCATTGATATTTACAGAAAAGAGGATAAGGAAAAAGTCACCCAGGCCATGCAAGAAGCGTTTAAGGGTGATCCTGCCGTTGTAGCTCCATTGGGTGATTTTTGCGTTATGCAAATAGGACGGAAAGCAATAGGAAATGAATCAAAAAAACATACACCTGCGCCCCATGATGAAAAGGAAATCTGCCCATGTTGCCATGGAACAGGACGTGCGATTCCATCAATGCTTTTGCCCTATGAAATGGAGGCTCGACTAGATGATCTTCTCAAGAAAAAATATTCTAAACGAATCAAACTGTTCGTTCATCCATATCTGTGTGCTTTCCTTACCAGAGGTAGAAAAAGCAGGCATAAAATATGGCAACGCAAATTTAGGATAAAAATTGAGATGCATCCTACAACACATCTACCTTTGATGAGATACATTTTTAGAGATGAAAATAACAGTACTATTTGCTGAGTGATATGCAAGAGAAATTTCCTTCTCAGAAGTTAGAAAAAGCCGTGGATCAATTGGCTCACCTTCCTGGAGTTGGTAGAAAGACTGCCTTACGCCACGCTTTATACCTCTTAAGGAGGCCTCTTGATTTCACCCGTACGCTAGCTGATGCCCTCCTAGCTCTTCGCGAGACAACATATTACTGCGCAAAATGCCATAATATTTGCGACAAAGAGATTTGTGATATCTGCAGTAATCCCCATAGAGATCAGACTGTGTTGATGGTGGTGGAAAATATCCAAGATGTTATGGCTTTTGAAAGGACTGGTGGTTATACAGGTTTGTATCATGTATTGGGTGGTGTAATATCTCCAATAGATGGAATCAGTCCCTCTGATTTGGAAATAGAATCATTGGTGCAGAGGGTAAGCGTAGAACCCATCTTAGAGGTTGTTTTAGCAATTAGCCCCACACCCGAAGGCGAAACGACAAACTTCTATATATACCGAAAATTGAGCCCGCAGAATATCAAAATTACGCGTCTCGCTCGAGGAATTGCTATGGGTGATGAACTAGAGTATGCCGATGAAATTACGCTTGTACAAGCTTTTAAGGATCGTCTGGACTTTAAATTAGGTTCTTGATTATTGATAGAGTATGGATATGAAATATCTTGTAGATAAAGAGATATCTCTTAGGCATTCTGAGAGAAAAGATGCCTCTTTTCTATATAGGTGCGAGAATACGATGGATATTGCTACATCTAATACTTTATTTGAACCTCTTTCACTCTCTTATGCAGAAGAACTTGTTCGTCATGCTAGCTCTGACTTACTCAGCAGAGGAAGTTTATTACTAATCATTGAGATACAAGAGGAAGATGACAAAAAACCTATTGGCTTTGTACAACTATATAATTACGATTTTTTTCATCAACGAGTAGCGATAGGAATAGCTCTATTACCTCCCTTCCAGGGGAAAGAATATGGTAGTAGGGTACTTTCACTGATGGTAGATTACACTCTCACTTATCTACCTTTGAAGAAATTGTATGCAGAGATTGTTGCTTCCAATAATAGAGCAATCAAATGCTTTGAAAAACAAAACTTCTCTCGTGCTTCAACTTTACCTCAATGGTATCGTAACCAGGATTGTTACGAGGATCTGCACATTTATACTATAACAAGATAAACAATAATTGGCAATGAAAAAAGATAGCCCTCGCTTATTTGATCCCAGTCAAATAGAAATGGAGAATACAGAAGACATACTGACAGTAAAGAAAGAGTACTTTCGTCTATGCGAGGAAATTAATCACCATAATCATCGCTATTACGTAGAAGCCAATCCACTAATTTCCGATCAAGCCTACGACCTTTTACTTAAAGAACTAGAAAATATAGAGCAAAAATATCCTTCTATTGTCGATCCTAACAGTCCAACAAAAAGGGTAGGGGTGGACCTTGTAAAAGGTTTTAGCACAGGCGTCCATAGGGAACCAATGCTTTCGCTATCAAATACGTATAATGGAGACGAAATAAAGTCTTTTTACAAACGATGTGCAGATCAATTACAAAATAGATTTACAATCGTTTCTGAACTCAAATTTGATGGTCTTTCCATATCGTTAACTTATGAAAAGGGAAAACTTGTGAAAGCTCTTACACGTGGAGATGGAGAGAAAGGAGATGATGTGACAGTCAATGTTCGAACAATTCGCTCCATACCTCTTGTATTGCACGATGAACAGGCAAAGGCTCCCGACTATCTGGAAGTCAGAGGTGAGATTTTATTACCGTTTGCAGAGTTTGATCGTCTCAATAAGGAGAAAGAAAACGATGGATTACCCCTCTTTTCCAATCCCCGTAATGCTGCCGCAGGTTCTATCAAACTACTAGATCCTATGGAAGTAAGTAGGAGAAAGTTAGACGCCTATTTCTATTATATATATTCTCCAGAAATCGATGAGGATAGCCAGTTTGCTCGTCTTCAACTGCTAAAAAAGTGGGGATTTAAAGTATCTGAGCATACAAAGATATGTACTGCTATCAGCGATGTCTATCGTTTTATTGATGAATGGGAGGCGAAAAGGTCCTCTCTTCCATATGCAACCGATGGCATCGTACTTAAGATTGATTCCATCACGCAACAGAAAATATTAGGTAGAACAAATAAAAGCCCTCACTGGGCTATTGCCTACAAATATCCTGCAGAACGAGTGAAGACAACACTTCAAAAGGTGACTTTCCAGGTAGGCCGAACAGGTGTAATTACCCCTGTAGCCAACTTTACCCCTGTCATATTATCTGGAAGTAGAGTAAAACGGGCGACACTTCATAATGCCGACTTTATAAAAGAACTAGACCTACATGAAAATGATGTCATTTTTATAGAAAAAGGTGGCGAAATTATTCCCAAAGTAGTGTCAGTAGACACCTCTGAACGCAAAGAAAATAGCCAACCAATAACTTTCATCAGGAACTGTCCTGATTGCCATTCTCCTTTAGTTCAAAACAATGGAGAAGTCGCATATTATTGTCCTAACAGTAATGAGTGTCCTACACAAATAAAAGAAAGCATTATCCATTTCTGTAGTAGAAAGGCTGCTAATATTTTTATAGGTACTGAAACGATCGATTCTCTCTACAAGCGAAATTTCATACACTCGATTGCAGATCTTTACTCTTTGACGTATAGCGATATTTTTTCTTTGGATGGCTTCAAGGATAAAAGTACAAAGAAATTATTAGAAAGTATATCAGAATCAAAAAAAAGGCCATTTAGCGCTATTTTATTTGGCATCGGGATTCCCTACGTCGGGGAGAATATCGCTAAAATATTGACACAAAACTTTCACTCTATATCTCTATTGATAGCTGCAAATGAAGAAGAGCTTTGTTCAATCAATGGAATTGGGAAAAAAATTGCGCAAAGTATTGTACGTTTCTTTAATGATCCGAACAAACTACGTCTAATAAATCGATTAATAGAAATGGGGCTTCCTTTAGAAAGAAAAAGTGATGTGAACGATGAATCAAATCTATATAGCCCATTAAAAGGCAAAACTATTGTTATAAGCGGCTTATTCGACAAATTTTCTCGTGAAGAATACGAAGAAATGATTGAGAAATATGGAGGTAAAAAAACAACATCTATATCAAAAAAAACAAGTTTTATATTAGCTGGAAAAGAAATGGGTCCCTCTAAAAAAATCCGAGCAAATGAACTGAATATTCCATTGATATCAGAGGAAGTTTTTTTGGATATGATCAAAAAATAACAAGATATATAGCCTTACCTTTTTACTTCCAACTCAGCGTTTGGGGATCTCATTTTATATTCGAAATATTATAAGGCCGACGAATAAATATCCCTGTAGCATTGACTTACTTTTAAATTGTTTCTCGATATTGGCATCATTTAGAACGAGAATATAATATAATAGTAGTTCGATAACTAAGTAGACGAAAATGCGATTTATTTAAACCCGCTTATAAATAATAGGAGATTGCCAAATCTTTTTCCTTTATTATATATTAGGTGTATTATGTTCAATTTAATGAAGAGATAATAGAGAATAGGACTGTAAAATGCGAATAGAAACAATGAGAATACATACAATATCTATTATAGAAAAAATAAAATGAGAATAGAAATTGCGTATAATGAATACTAGAGATTACGAACCATCACTGATAAGCGATGTTTTTGATATTATAGATTCGAAGAGAATCTCTCCAGACTAAGAACTAGTATATAGAACACATTATATTCACTATACTAGTTACATATTGTCCAGCTTAACCCCATTCCCTTTCCATAATAAAAATCATCTGAAAACTGTAAAATAGAGAAAACACTTTTACTGATGTAGCTTAAATGTTTCATAGCTTCCATCGTCATAATAGACGCGGATCTCACTGATTTTTCGTTTTTCCTTCTCATTTTCCTTGATTGCTTTCTCGATACTTTTGGTAATTAATGCTTCAAAATATTGTTGAGCACCTAGTTGTAAGAGCGTCCCATTTTTTTGATTTTCTGATTCAAAATTTTCTTTAGCCTGAAAATTGGAAAATAAGGAGTGTTCTGTATAATCCTCTGTGAGGGTTTTCTTATTTCTCGCTTCACCTTCTCCAAAAAGGAGCCATTGTTTATTCCATTCTGGAAAAGCATGCAATATTTTATTGATCGTCTCAATAGTAATGTTGGACTGATTGTTAAGTATATTAGAAACAACTGATCGTGTAATAGAAGCTGTGTCAGCAAAGGTAGATGCATTCATATTCATTGCATTCATAATTTCCTTTATTCTTAATCTAAGACCTTCGTTATTGATTAAAAAATCTGCCATATTGTCATTTGTGTTTGTATTCTAATTTCAGAAGCAAATTTACGAAATAAAATTCTAATTCGCAATATAGAATCTGTAGATTTCTGATTCCAGAACAAAAACAAATAGTCGATTCTATATTTTTCTTGATTAATCACTGCTCCATTTTACCGCTTATATACATTAAGTGTGTTTTAAATATTTTCGATATTTCATTGATTATAAATCGATTTATAGAAATTCTGGCGACTTATTAGAAGAATGTTATACCAGTGCTTATTAATTCTCAGCTAACGATATCAGAAAAGCTGAAAAATAGAATATAAATACTCTCATTATAAGTGGATTCCATTTTATGTGAAACGTGAATTTATGCGTTCAAAGATAAAGAATTTCTATTCTCAAATCGAAATTCTTTATATAGAAAAAGATTTAGATCAAGCATTCTGCTATTTAATTGCCCCCCCTGCTATAATAAACTAGATTTCTTTATTGAAAAATAAAACCTGTTTTTAGTTCTGGAATCAGAATTAATTGTGGACTTATATACTCCTCCTTGATAGGCCAATTTGTCACACAAAACAAATGTTAATTGATTTTTTCTTATAAGAGAAAGAATCGAATTCAAGTGCGTAATTTTCAAAGATGAAAAAGAATACGGTTATTTATGCTCTCTTTGGTGTTAGTAGATTTATACGTAAATTGCTACTTTACCTTATCGCTTAGACCGAAAAACATATTTTTCATCCGTGATATTTTATTACCTTTGTAGAAACTTTGAATCGCTACAAAATGAGTTACGATATAGATAAAATTAGAGCTGATTTTCCTTTGTTATCAAAGAAAATTAATGATCAAGACTTTGTTTATCTGGACAATGCAGCTACAACACAAAAGCCTAGCGCAGTAATTGATTCAATTATTGACAGTTATACGAGTTGCAACGCCAATGTACATAGAGGTGTATACAAAATGAGTCGAGAGGCAACTGCCAAACACGAAGCCGCTCGAGAATACATTGCTCAATTCATAGGAGCCAAAAAAGAAGAGCTTATATTTACTCGTGGCACTACAGAAAGTATAAATGCCATAGCTTACACGTACGGTGAGACGAATATACACAAGGGAGATCATATTGTAGTCACATTACTTGAGCATCACTCAAATTTTGTTCCATGGCAGCAGTTAGCTAAAAGAAAGAATGCTTCGTTAGGAGTTGTTCCTTTTAAAGAAGATGGTTCGCTTGACATGGAGGCGTTCTATCAAGAGATAAGTAAACAAAATACAAAACTAGTCGCCTTTTGTCAGGTGAGTAACGTACTCGGCACGGTGAATCCTATACAAGAAATGATTGCGGCTGTTCACAAAGTAGGTGCTATTGCTGTAATTGATGGTGCGCAAGCAGTTGCCCACACTCCTGTCAATGTAAAAGATCTAGATGCCGATTTTTATGCTTTTTCGTCACATAAAATGTACGGTCCTACCGGTATCGGAGCTCTTTATGGCAAGGCATCTTTACTGCAAGCAATGCCACCCTTTCATTTTGGCGGAGAAATGATAGCAAAAGTAACTGTTGCAGAAACAACATTTAATGAACTCCCATACAAATTTGAAGCGGGAACGCCAGATTTTATTGGAAGTATTGCTTTTGCTAAAGCGGCTGAATATATCCTCTCGGTAGGCTTCGATAATATACGAAAACACGAACAAGCTCTGCTTTCCTATGCAACGAAACGCCTTAAAGAGATCGATGAGATAAATATAATAGGTACGGCAATCGATAAGGATCCCGTGCTATCGTTTACTGTAAGCAACATCCATCCATACGACTTATCTCTTTTCTTGGATCAACTGGGAATAGCCGTGCGAACTGGGCATCACTGTGCTGAGCCGTTGATGGAAGCTCTCTCTCTTTCTTCAACGGTACGAGCATCATTTGCATTATACAATACGAACAAAGAAATTGACACCTTGGTAGAATCGCTAAAAAAATCTATCGCATTGCTTTCATAATTTCATATCAAAACCTATGTTTTCTCAGGGAAAACAATCTAATATTCTTACGGCATATTATCTTATAGATGGGAAACGGGAAGCTGGCTGTGATGAAGCTGGTCGTGGACCACTTGCTGGGGATCTCTTTGCGGCAGCGGTTATTTTAGGAGAAGAAGGTAATAAGATACAAGGATTAAATGACTCAAAAAAACTATCTGCTAAAAATAGGGATTCGCTGCGCATCGAGATTGAACAAAGAGCTCAAGCTTGGGCTGTATCAAGAGTGTCGATAAAAGAGATTGACGAGTTGAATATACTTAGGGCCTCTATTTTAGGAATGCATCGGGCAATAGCATCGTTGCATCTTGCTCCAGATCGGCTCCTCATTGATGGAAATAGATTTTATCCTTATAGGAATATTGAATATTACTGCATTGTAAAAGGCGATGCCACCTATAAAAGTATTGCAGCCGCGTCAATCTTAGCAAAGACCTATAGAGATGACTATATGAAGGCTTTGCATCAGGAATACCCACAATATGGTTGGGATAGAAACAACGGCTATCCGACAAAAGCTCATTTTGCAGCAATCGATAAATTTGGTATTACACCATATCATAGACAAACGTTCTTAAAAAAGAGACCTGTCATAAAATCACTGTTTGATGAATTGCCATGCTAAGGATACTACACACGGCCGACTGGCATATCGGACAAAAATTTTTTGGATATGATCGAACAAACGAGCATGCGGTAGTTTTACGTCAAATTGAAAAGATAATCCTATCAGAAAAAGTGGATGTATTGCTTATTTCTGGGGATTTATTTGACACAATCAATCCGTCAGCAGAGGCCCAAAAACTATTTTTAGATTTTTGTGCTCATATTATCAAAGATTCTACCGGTCTACAAGTGGTAATTATAGCAGGAAATCACGATAGTGCACTGCGTCTAAAGGCTTACGAAGATCTATTAAAAATATTGGGTGTACATATTGTAAGTTCTGTTTGTAATATAAACGGTATACCACAATATTCCGATCTCATTATACCGTTGGGTAAGGTCGATTCGCCAGAAGCGATTTGCATAGCTGTACCTTATTTACGTTCCCACAATTTACCCAGAGAGAATAGCCTTGAAGAATCATATAAGACTTTTTTTCAAGAGGCTTTCGAAGAAGCTTCAAAACGTAGTCTACCTATAATCCTCATGGCTCATCTGGCTGTTAGTGGGTCACAGTATGCTTCTATCAACTCTTCTTTTTCACCTATAATGGGACTTATGGAATCGGTCTCTCCGATGATTTTTCCTACTGATGCTAACTATATAGCGTTGGGGCACATTCACCGAAAGCAACAGCTTTCCAAAGACCCTTTGATATATTATGCAGGTAGTCCCTTACCGCTCTCTTTTACAGAGAAGAAATATGAACACGGAATGCTTCTTATAGAGTTAGAAGGGAAAGAAACAAAAGTCAAAGAAATCTCTTTGCATCCACCCGTTCAACTAAGAATAATCAAAGGTTCTGAAGAGAAAATTCGAGAAGAAATAGCTCTTTTGCCAGATGGCCGTGTTACAGAGTATTCTCCTTACTTGAGTATTGTACTAGAATGCGATACTCCTCGCCCTGATCTGTTAGAGGATTTTAGAGAGATAACGAAGAAAAAAAGTATCCGTCTTACTACCATACGCAGAGATGTTGTATCGACAAATCGTGTAAACATTGCAAACGAACAGCCAATATCTTTCTCGGATCTTACCCCTATAGACATAGCTAAACGTTATTATAGAGAGCAAAGCCAGGGAGATGAGATGCCGAAAGAATTGAAGAAAATATTTAGCCAAGTTGTGGAAGAAGTAATCTATGAGGATCATTAGAATAAAAGGAAAGAATATAGCATCTCTTACTACTCCATTCGACATAGATTTTACCATTCCTCCGCTTTCGGAGTCGGATATTTTTACAATAACAGGTGCTACAGGTGCAGGAAAAACTACTCTTCTCGATGTAATTTGCTTGGCTCTTTACGACAAAACTCCACGTCTAAGAAATACATATTCAAATAATTTCTATTATGACGATGACCATAGAAAAATGAGAGCCGATAATCCGGCTCTTTTGATGCACCATGGTAGCACATCATGTTTTTGCGAGGTATCTTTTTTAGTTAATGGGAAAACCTATCGCGCACGACGCTATCAACAAAGAGCATATAAAAGAAAGAACGGACCTATTCAAAATCCAGAATTTTCTCTATACGACTTCGAAAAAGAAGAATACTATGCTTCAGGGAAAAAAGAAGTGCTTGCTCGAATCGAGGAAATCATTGGTCTTAGTTTCGATCAATTTACTCGAGCAGTGCTTTTGGCCCAAGGAGATTTCGCATCTTTTCTTTATGCTAATAACAAAGAAAAAGGTGAAATCTTGATGAATATTACTGGTCGAAGTATATTCAAAAGTATTTCACAACGCATTTATGAGCACTACAAAGAGAATAAAGAAAAACTAGAGAAACTCCTGATAAATGAAGCTCTGATTAATCTTCCGAACCAAGAGGAACTAGAACACACAGAAAAGAAAAAAAAAGAACTTATAATACAAGGGGCAGAACTTCAAAAAAAGGTAGAATCCTTGATTTCTCAAGAGCAGACCATTCTTTCATATAAAGAGAATCTAGAGAAACTGTTACAAGAGAAAGAAAAGAGAGATGTCTTATCTATCAAATATGATAATAGTGAAAGGCTTGAAAAAATAATAGAATCTGTCAAACGGCGTCTTCAGTACGATCGCTTAGAAGGAGAACGAAAAAAACTCCTTCGAGATTACTCAAAAATAGAAAAAGAGTTGGAGCAAAAAAGGGAAGATCTGATTAATCACCAAAAGAAAATAGAGAGTCATAATCAGACCATTGCCAATCTCTATGTAACAAAAGCCAAAAAGAAAGACGAATACGAAAAAAGTAGATATCTCCGAGATGAAGCGGCTAGAGAAGAAGAAACCATCAACGAAATGATTCTATCAATAGAAAAAGACAAACTCATACAACAGGATCTGCTTACACAAAAAAATGAAACTGAAACAAATCTTGCTCTTGCACAAAAGAAAAAAGAAGAAACCATTTCTAAATTAGCTCCTGCCGAAAAATGGTTAATTAAATTCAAGGGACAAGAGCAATTAATTGCTAGCATCCCATCGATGCTTTTGGCGTTGAAATTAATTGGAAAGAACAAAAAGGAAATAGACACTTGTGAGGAGCTCATCCGCTATCTGCAATCAAAAAAAAATCAAAATGACACGCGTCTCTCTGAAATCAATGAAGAATTGGCAAAGTATGAAAAAAAAATACCCGAAGATATCTATCGCTTACGGCAATCCTTGACAGACGGAGTTGCTTGTCCAGTGTGCGGGAGTCCACACCACCCATATGCCCATTTACAGTCTGAAATACTAAGTATAGAGAGCAAATATATTGAAAAATACAGATCTGAGGCAAAACGCTTAAAGGAGGAATTGGAATACGAACAAATAAGAATCCTTGAGAAAGAATACGCTGCAATAGAGCAAAAAAGATTATCTCGTAATGAGATTGACAAATTATCATCTGAGCATATTTCGACCATAGAAACCTTGTTTCACACGCCCTTTTCATATATTGATAATCTGGAAGAGGTATCAACTCATTTGCAAAAAATAGAAGAGACTTACAATAAATGTAGAGAAGATGAAATAAGCTATCGAAAAGATCTTGAATATATAACAAAAGAAATTGAAGACGACAACAAGAAAATAAAGACCTATATCGAACGCATTCGCTCTATTTCAGCAAAGATATCGATAGATAAAAACACAATTATATCCAAAAAAGAAAAAATCAAGTCGCTGATTGGATTTGATTCACTTGTTGAACTAGAAAACTATAAAAAAGAGAATCTCGCAGCAATAGACCAGCAGTTAACAGCAGAAAATTTAGAGAAAAATGCATCAGAACTTATCTTAAATAACTTATTACAACGCATTAAAACCCTTGAAGAAGAAATACCAGACCTACAAAAAAGTATTGAGGTTATGGATGAAAATCTTACAACTATAAAAAAAGGATTTGAGATACCTATAAACGAGATTCCCTTATGGAATGAAGAAAAGATCAAACAAAAAGAGAAATATTTAGTTGATCTGCACATGCAGTATCACACTTCTCAGCAATTATGTAAGCGACTACAGCATTATATCAATACAATTATAAAAGAAAATCCTGCTATTTTCCCCCAGTTTATGACGGTCGAAGAGAGTGAAATATTTTACGAGTCGACTAAAAAAAAGAGAAATGAGGCCGAAGATGAAAGATCCTTACTGGCAAAAAAAATATTTGAAGTAGAGCGTTTTCTTTTAGATGTTCAAAAGCAATTTATAGAGAAAAATGAACAAATAAGAAAAATTGAAGAGCAAAGAAGTGAGACCGCTCTCTGGACTCGTCTAAAAGATTTGTTCGGAAGTGCAGATGGTCAACTATTTAACCAGATTGCCCAATGGTATACATTAGAGGATCTTATCGCTTATGCCAATAGGCATTTAGCTTATTTCAATCCCCGATACCGGCTACGACGTGTGCCATTGAGCCTAAATATCGAGGTGATCGACATGGATATGATGGAAACGCGTCGACCGGTGAATTCCCTCTCTGGAGGAGAGAGTTTTTTGATTTCTTTAGCGATGGCTTTAGGGTTGAGTGAGATTTCATCTAACAATCTGCCAATAGAATCTCTTTTTATAGATGAAGGTTTTGGGTCCTTAGACGACCAATCACTGGATTTCGCTCTATCGGCTCTTGAGCGACTGAAGCAGAACGGTAGAAATATCGGAATCATTTCTCATGTGAAAGAAATAGCACAGCGAATTCCTGTAAAAATAGAAGTTGAAAAAAAAGGGAATGGGCAAAGTACTATTCATATTGTAGGAAATTGAAAATGTTCTCACTTTTAGTACGCCTCAAACATATTACTACGCTTATTTACTTACTATTTTGTATCTTTGTACCCATAAGTAAACAACTTGACTAATGCCTAGTTAATAGCGTTATCTAATGAAAAAAGTACGTGTAAGATTTGCGCCTAGCCCTACAGGTCCCCTTCATATAGGGGGTGTTCGTACGGCGTTATATAATTATCTTTTTGCACACCATTATGGTGGTGAAATGTTGCTAAGGATTGAGGACACTGATAGTAAACGTTTTGTTCCTGGAGCCGAAGAGTATATTATAGAAGCTCTACATTGGTTAGGAATTGAAATAGACGAAGGTGTAGGTGTGGGCGGTAATTGTGGGCCATACCGCCAAAGTGAAAGACGCGATATCTATCGAAAATACGTGCAGCAACTACTTGATGAAGGTAAGGCGTATAAAGCTTATGATACAGTAGAAGAGCTAGAAGCATTAAGAAAGGATAATCCTAATTTTCAGTACGATGCATCTACACGTATGGGACTCAAAAATAGCCTCACTCTCTCCCCAGACGAAATAGATGCTTTAGAAAAAAATGCTACTCCTTATACAGTGCGCTTCAAGATCATCCCTGGTGAAGAAATTGCAGTTGACGATATTATACGAGGGAAAGTAGTTATCAACTCTTCAATATTAGATGATAAAGTCTTGTACAAGAGTGTTGATGATCTACCCACTTATCATTTAGCCAATATCGTTGACGATAAATTAATGGGCATAACACATGTAATTCGTGGAGAAGAGTGGCTGCCCAGTTCACCCTTGCATAAACTCCTATACCAAGCATTCGGATGGGAAGAGGATATGCCTCAGTTTGCCCATCTATCCTTATTGCTAAAGCCAGATGGAAATGGTAAATTGTCCAAACGAGATGGCGACCGTTTAGGATTTCCCGTCTTTCCTTTAGAATGGAAAGATCCACAGACAGGAGCTATATCATCAGGATATCGTGAGTCGGGCTACCTTCCAGAAGCTGTAATTAACTTCCTGGCTCTTTTAGGTTGGAGCCCTGGTAGCAATTCTGAATTACTGAAGCGAGAAGAATTAATCGATCTTTTTTCATTAGAGAGATGTAACAAGTCAGGAGCGAAGTTTGACTTCGAAAAAGGGAAATGGTTCAACCATAAATATATTCAGGAATTATCGTCTTCAGAGTTAGCTCTTTTGCTAGAAGACATTCTCAAGAAAAAGTCTATAACATCTGAACTCGATCTACGTGCGATTGCTGATTCTGTACGTGAACGTATATTTTTGCTTCCAGACCTATGGGAGCAAACTCATTTTTTCTTTATTTCTCCCACAAGATACGATGAGAAGACTGTGAAAAAAAGATGGAAAGAGCAATCCCCTGAGCATATCTCTCAAGTTGTGGAAACTCTTAATTCCTTAGACGATTTCGATGAAAAATCTATTGAAGAAGCCCTTCACTTTCTTATTGAGAAACATGAACTAAATATGGGGGCTGTAATGAATGTCATTCGTTTACTATTAGTAGGTGAATCTAAAGGGCCCCATCTTCCCTTGATTATTGCGATCCTGGGGAGAGAAGAAACAGTACAACGTCTTCAGCGGGGTGTTCAGCGCTTAAGTTAGCTTACAGATTCACTCCTACAATAGAAATAGAAAGTCAATACTTTTTTACAACAAATGATAGATACTACAACTCTGTAGTATCTATCATTTTACTTCATATGTAGCTGATCTCATTTATATCGTTGATAATCGCAAAAGAAACTGCATTTTCTTGATGTATACCAAGACAACTCAATTAAGGGAAACCGATAATTGTAAGTGTAGCAACTAGTTATTGAAAATATAGTATTAAAAAGAAATCTCTGGTCATTGTTGCAGAAATTACTTGCGGTCTGTTCGATGAAAAGGGTTCTACCCTTCTTGCCATTCTTTATGTTTATTATATACTGTATGTTTTACAGCATCTATATATGTAGCTGTTTTTGCAGGATCAGCAAAAAGGCCCATAAATAAAAGAGGGACTTCTTTCCCACCTTTATGATAGGAAGGCTGAAGATAATGGGGATCTAAAATTTGCGCTCCAAAAGATTCATAAAATCTTAATCGTCTTGATGCAATAGGCGTGGAAGGATGCTCTACTTCAAATACCCAAATCCCATGATCTGGTGTTAACCACAATTTTTCTAATAATTGTTTTCCTATTCCATTACCTCTTTCTGAAGATAGTACAGCGAAATGCTCTCCATATATAAAGTCTGAAAATTGCCACGTAGAAAAGAACCCAACCCACTTCTGCTCTTTGAATATGAGGTAAAATTGAAACAAATCCTCTTCTTCTATCAACTTTCTAAGTGCGCACCAATTTCTACGCTCTTCTATAGGGAAAGCGGATTCATAGAGACACCTAATATCTTCGAGGTATATCGAATATTCTTTTCGATATACCTCGAGTGTAATATTATCACTTATTGTCATCTTTGTAAGTTTATATTATTTGCATATAGCTACAATTCCAGGGAGTTGCTTACCTTCAATCGCTTCGAGTAGAGCTCCTCCACCAGTGGATACATAAGACAACTCATGATCCATGGATAGTAATTTTACACAAGCGACACTATCTCCTCCACCGACTAGTGAATAAGCGCCTTTTTTTGTAGCATTAGCAACTTCTTTTGCTAGTGCTATGGTACCTTTGCGAAAAGTCTCCATCTCAAAGACACCTGCAGGCCCATTCCAAAGAATAGTCTTTGCTCCATCTAGAGTCGTTCTGTATAATTCGCAAGTGGATGGACCAACGTCGAGTCCCATCCGATCGTCTGGAATTTTATCAATAGGATAAATATCGTATTGGGCATCATTGGAAAACGCTGTAGCAGCAACGACATCGACGGGTAAAACTAATTCAACTCCTTTTTCTTTAGCTTTTTGTTCGATTGCCTTAGCGAGTTCTATTTTATCTTCTTCAACAATTGATTTGCCTATTTTGCCTCCATGTGCTGCAATAAAAGTAAAAGCCATACCTCCTGTTAGAATAAGACGATCTACCTTATCCATCAAGTGGGTTATGATATCTATTTTTGAAGAGACTTTTGAACCTCCCATAATAGCGACAAAAGGATGTTCCGCCTTTTCAAGGATATGCTCTACAGCAGAGACTTCCTTCTCCATCAGATAGCCAAACATTTTGCGGTCTGAAGGAAAACTATCTGCAATAATTGCAGTCGAAGCATGTGCCCTATGAGCCGTACCAAAAGCATCATTGACGTAGCAGTCTACCATAGATGCTAGTTTTTTCGCAAATGCCGCTTGTCGTTCTTTCATTGCTTGTTTAGCAAGTTTCTTTTCTTCTTCTGAAGCATCACTTTTAAGGTCTCGAGGCTTTCCTTCTTCCTCCTCATAAAATCGGATATTCTCTAAAAGAAGTACTTCTCCATTATTCATTTTATTGATAGCTTCCTCTACTTTGGGACCGATAGAATCCGCAACGAAATAAACGGAACGACCTAACAACTCCTCTAAGTGAGGAAGAAGTTGCCTCAATGAAAACTTTTCATCGACACCTTTGGGGCGACCTAAATGTGAAGCAATAATTAGCTTTCCTCCATCATCGATTATTTTTTTTAGGGTAGGAAGAGCTGCCTGCATACGGGTATCATCGGTTATTTGTCCATTATTATCGATAGGGACATTGAAGTCTACACGGACAAAGGTACGTAACCCGTTGAAATTCATTTCAGAAATTGTCATGGTTTATCGGTTGTATTTTAGTTATTATTTTTCATTTGTGCGGCATCTATAAGGGTAAATATCAAGGTCCTAGAGATACCTATTTTTTCAATCTCATCTATATCTCTTTCTGCAATAGCGAAAATAGAAGATGACAGACTAATATCCAATTGCATACCTATTCTAAATGAGATTATTGCATCATTATAACGCTGTAACGCTGTCAACACATATCCTTTGTTTACCAAGTCTATAGCCGAAGGATTAGGGATTTTTTCGTAGTAAAAGAGGGCTTTTTCAAAATCTCTAGTCATAAATAGACTCCATGCTAAAGGCCGATACGCTTTCTCTTCATTTTTCGACTTATAAAGAAATTCAAAAAGCAAAGGTAAAGCTTTGTCGTATTCTTTTATCTCGATATAAGTAGCAGCTAACTTTAGTAAGGATGAAGGTTTATTTTGAAAACGTTGATATATTTCAATAGCTTTCTGAGACCTATTAAGCAATCGATAGGAACGGGCTAAACGAAACGCATCCGACTCTTTTAAATCTTCTATCAAATCGGCTTTCTCATAGTCGAGGATAGCCTTTTCATAATCACTCATGAAAAAGTGGCATTTTGCACGAAGAGCAAGATAATCGGCTCGTAAATCGCCTTTAAAAAGAGGCATATCTAATATTTTCTTGGCTTCTTTGCATCCTAGCCACGGGGCAACAAAATCGGCCAAGTCGATAAAAAAATCTTTTGATGGGATATATTCCGGGAATGAAGCCCAATTAAATATCTTGAACTCGTTAAAGATATCAAACTTTTGAGTATTTACTCGCGCTAGATTTTCAAAACGATAAATGTCCTGCATATATTTGCGTGCGGCATCTTCGAGTTCTTTCTCTTCGCTTTTAATCATGGCTTGTAAAACTTTTGTTTCCTCTTCTATGTTCATAGCCATTCCATCCTGGAACATTTCGTTAGGGATAATATAGGGATGGATAGCAGTGCTAAGACTGTATAGATCGCTATCACATAGTTTTAGTTTGAGGAGAGAAAATAGGCTTGCTTGCGTTTCATTATCTGAAGTATCTTTTACGAGGCTATGGTTTTCGTCGAAAGGTAAAAACCAATTAGGGGTTTTACTGAAGAAATCAGTCATTTTTATTTTTGAAAAGGTAAGATAAAAGATATCTGCTCCTATTTTTTCTAACTGGGAAACTTCATATAGATCGTCGAATATATCTTTCAGAGAATTATCATCGTTATTTTTCCATTTATTCTCTTCTAAATCTTCAATGATCGAACTCACTATGTCAGATTTATGCTGATAAGAATCCAACGCTTTCTGCACATTGGGAATCGTAGAAGAAAGTGTTTCGCATGTTTTATAGGTTCCGTACTCCAATACATACGCCCGATATATTATAGCCATCAGATCTTTAAGGGGGAATGCCTCATTTGCTGCTTTGAGCAAACCTTCAAGATCTTTTTTATACAACAATATTCTGCGAGGATATCGCTGTATGGCATACATAAGTGCGCTTGCCAACCTTACCCTATAGGAAGCTGATATAGATTTATTTTTAAGTTCAGAAATGATAAATGTGATTTTATTAAGATCAAAGAAATGAACTAAAGAAAGCATCATGGCAGATACTGCATGCTTTCTAATATAATCATTGCAACTTTGCAACAAACCAATATCATCATTGCTTATTGATGGCGAGGTCCATACAGCTGTAAATATTTTCGTAATTATTTCATCATAAGTAGCCCTATCACTCCGACTGAGATCTTCATGGGAAAGTAAAATGACTTCTTCCAGCAATTCACTTAATGTCAATTCTATATTCCTGATTTTTGCAGAAATATAAAAGTCATCAGAGCTGTTTTGTAAACGTATCGAAAAGTAAATCTTATCGCTGATCTCTAGGAGGGATCGTTGCATGTATTGATGTACATTCTCGCGTTGATCGTCCTCCACCCCATTTGCCATATACTCAATCATTCTTTTATATGAATCCAAGACCTTGTCTACCTCTTGCTCCATATATTCCAATGAGGGGACGACCAATTCATGTTTCAACAACACGGAAGCCCGATACAACCTTCCATCTAAAATAAGATTATTGATAAGTTTCCTATCCATATGGCATTTTTTCTTTCTCTCAGGTTTGATTATTATACTGATAATCCTTTCCTTAAATCTGTGTGGACCCAAAAAAATCCGTTGAGCAAAGATACAAAAAACATTTATAACATAGGAAAACTTAATCGTAAGTAATGAGGATTAACAATTGAGGGCGAAAAGTACACGAACAGTGTAAAATTAAGTAGTGATTATTTTTTTGAGCTAGATGCTTGTTAAATCAAAAAATAATATTACCTTTGTCAGCGCTACAGTTTTCAGTTGCCGAAATAGCTCAGTTGGTAGAGCAACTCATTCGTAATGAGTAGGTCGCCGGTTCGAGTCCGGCTTTCGGCTCATCATAATCATCTTCATTCTTTCGATTATATCATTATCGCATTCTTTTATCTCATTTTTCTGTTTTACGTCTTCTTATGAAGCTAGCATTAGTGTCAATGATGATGATTCAAGGTGGGAGTTTTAAGCAAAATAAGAGCGTCTCTCACCCTAATATTTTGTCTTGACGATTGCTAGGGATAAAAGAGAGGTGAAACAGGGGCTGTTTTATTGCAGGTTTTAGATACAGAGTTTTTACTCGATAGAAGAGAAAAAATAACTGTGAGAAATAAAAATAGAAAGTCAAAAATCATTGTTATTTCACATTTTATTCGTACCTTTGCGCTGATATACATGCGATTGATGTATGTCGATAAAATCGAGTTGTTCTTTGATGGGTCGGTAAAACGAATTTAATTTTGAACGCAAAGGAAGTTTTGTCCGGTTCTACACTCCCGTCCAAAGTGTAGAGTTCTTGCCGGTGGGTGAAGAAATTACCTTTTGCAACTCGTATAGTTAAGTTCGCCTCATATCGATGAAACCGTCAGATATAAAAGGGCAACTCCAAAAGAAGTTTAACTATTAAAACAACAAGTAACAAAGTGAACACACTAAGTTTTAAGACCGTATCGGTTAACAAGGCAACTGCCACCAAAGAGTGGGTTATAGTGGACGCCGAAGGTCAACATCTTGGTCGCCTCTGTTCCAAGATTGCTAAATTGCTTAGGGGTAAATACAAACCAAATTTTACTCCTCATGTAGATTGCGGTGACAATGTTATTGTTATCAATGCGGAAAAGGTGGTCCTAACAGGGAATAAATGGACTGACCGCACCTATTTGCGTTACACAGGTTATCCTGGTGGACAACGCCGTAGTACTCCCAAATTATTGCAAGAAAAGGGGTCTACTTACCTTTTTCGTAAGGTAATTAAAGGTATGCTTCCCAAAAACAAACTTGGGGATAAGCTTATCAACAATGTTTATGTTTACGATGGAAGTGAACATAAGCAAGAAGCTCAACAACCACGTAAAATTGACATCAATCTGCTTAAATAATCCGCACATCTATGGAACAAATTAATGCAATAGGCCGTAGAAAGGCCGCTGTAGCTCGTGTCTACGTAAATGATGGCAGCGGTAAGATTGTTATCAACAAAAAGCCGCTCGAAGAGTATTTCCCAAGTTCTATTCTCCAGTTTATCGTTCGTCAACCATTGACAAAATTGGAAGTAGAAGGGAACTACGACATTAAGATCAATCTCCGAGGTGGAGGTTTCAAGGGACAAAGCGAAGCCGCACGTCTCGGTATCGCTCGCGCTCTTATAAAGATCAACCCTGAAGATAAAGCTGCTTTGCGTGCAGCAGGCTTTGTAACACGAGATCCTCGTGTTGTAGAACGTAAAAAACCGGGACGTCCCAAAGCAAGAAAGAGATTCCAGTTCAGTAAACGTTAATTTAATTTGCCTGATATCTCTTATCAAACGGTGTTTACCCGTCTTATGAAAACAGTTGAGATGGAGTTTATAGCAATAAAATAAAACGAAATTATCCATACCTCCCTACTCTGCTGTTGATAGACCGGTGGTCAGCAAAGATAAACAAGAAAGTAAACCTAAAGAAAAAAAGAAATGTCTAATATCACATACGAACAACTTCTAAAAGCCGGTGCACACTTTGGTCACCAGCCTCGTAAGTGGAACCCCGCCATGGCTCCCTTCATTTTCATGGAGCGTAATAACACCCATATTATTGACCTCCACAAAACAGTTGCCAAAATAGATGAAGCTGCAGCCATAATGCGCAATCTTGCTGCAAACGGAAAAAAAATACTTTTTGTATCAACAAAAAAGCAAGTAAATGAGCCTATAGAACGTCTTGTATCTTCTGTAGGAATGCCTTATGTTACGGAAAGATGGCCAGGTGGTATGCTTACCAACTTCCCCACTATTCGTAAGGCTATAAAAAAGATCGTTCAGATTGAAAAAATGAAATCAGATGGAACTTTTAACAATCTGAACAAACGAGAAAAACTCCAGATAGAGCGTCAGCAAGCTAAACTTGAAAAGAACCTTGGTTCTATAAAAGACATGAATCGCTTGCCTTCAGCTATTTTTATTGTAGACGTTCTCAAAGAGTCTATTGCGGTAAGCGAAGCAACACGTTTGGGAATACCCATTTTTGCTATAGTAGACACAAATGCTAACCCAAAGCCCATAGACTATGTAATTCCTGCTAATGACGACTCAATAGAAACCGTAGAACTAATTGTTGGTGCTATGTGCTCTGCTATAAGCGAGGGATTACTTGAATACAAGGCTAAAGAACCTGCGGAAATGTCTGGATCTGAAGAGTCTGGAGAAAAATCTCGCTCAGGTCGTAAGACTCGTTCAGGAGCACGTCGTGAACGGATTAAGGATGTTGAAATAGATGCCCAGACTGCAGAAGCTGTTGCTAGAGAGCATGAGGAAATGACACAAGCCACTCCTTACAACGACGAAGCTGAAGAACAACAATAACCAATTATTAAACGATAATTTATAATAGTTATGGCTATTACAATTCAAGATATTGCTAAACTCCGCAAAATGAGTGGTGCTGGTCTTACCGACTGTAAAAAGGCTTTAGAAGAAACCAACGGTGACTTCGACAAAGCAATGGAGATTATCCGTACCAAAGGAAAGGCTATTGCGGCTAAACGTAGTGATAGAGATGCCCAAGAAGGCTGCGTACTAGCAGCACATACACCAGGCTTTGCTGCCGTGGTATCTCTTCAATGCGAAACGGACTTTGTAGCCAAAAATGAAGGTCATATCAACCTTACTAAGGCAATCCTCGATATTGCAATGGAAAAGCAACCCAAAAGCAAAGAAGAGCTTTTGGCCCTTCCTATCATCGATGGCCGCCCTGTAGCAGATCACATTACAGATCGTATAGGTACTACTGGAGAGAAAATGGAACTCGGTAGTTACGAATACCTTGCTGCAGAGCATACCACAAGCTATATACACCCTGGAAACAAATTAGCAGTAATTGCCTCATTCAACGAGAACATCGATGAGCGCATGGCAAGAAACGTAGCTATGCAGATTGCTTCTATGAATCCTGTAGCAGTATCAAAAGAAGGCGTATCTCAGAGTGTAATCGATGAAGAATTGAAGATTGCTCGTGAAAAAGCTATCGAACAAGGCAAGCCCGAAAATATAATAGATCGCATAGCAGAAGGAGCGCTAGACAAATTCTTCAAAGAAAACACACTCCTTCGTCAGGCACTGATTATGGATAATAAAGTAGATGTTGAAGCCTATCTACATAGTGCAAGCAAAACACTTACTTGCTGTGATTTTAAACGGGTTAACCTCAATGAGGATTAATCACTAACAATCATATTTTTCATACGAAAGGCAGTTTTTCTTCATTGAAAAATTGCCTTTCGTTTCTTCTATTCTTTTTTAGTATTCGTATGGAATAAGTCAATAAAATATATTACCTTTGATAGCAGAGAAAAGTTTTTTTTCTCAACCCTTAATGTAGAAAGATATAGATTTATGTCCATATGAAACACAAAGAAGAACAAATTAGTTTGGGAACAGAAAACACGAATTTCGCTAGTAAAAAAAATGAGAAAAAGAAGAATTCAAAGAAAAATTTCGTTTTGGATACTAACGTTATTCTCCATGATTTCGAGTGTATAGACAATTTTCAAGATAACGACATATACATCCCTATCGTAGTTCTCGAAGAATTGGATAAATTCAAAAAAGGTAGTGAGCAAATTAATTTTAATGCTCGCTCGTTTATTCGAAAAATTGATGCTCTTAGAGAAAATGATTTTTTCAGCAAGGGTGTCTCTTTAGGTGATGGTAAAGGCAGACTTTTTATCCCTCTAAAAGGTGGAGACAACCCCTATGTAAAAAAAGCATTTCCTGCATCTAAAGCGGATAACGAGATATTAGGTTTTGTATCAACGATAGCCGAAAGAGATCCTTCTACAAAAACAATTCTTGTGACCAAAGATATAAACATGAGGGTAAAGGCCAAATCTCTAGGTTTACATGTTGAAGACTATTATACTGATAAAATTACCGATGTCAATATCTTTGAGAAAGATCAAGTAGCCTTTGAAGAAGTCCCCTCAGAATTAATCGACAAAATATATGCAGAACATGAGGGAATAGATAAAGAGGAATTTACCGAGGCTTCGTCATTGATACCCAATCAGTGTTTTATTTTAAAAAGTGATCGAAATAGTGTAATGGTTCGCTTTGATCCTTTTGAAAATAAAATATATGCTATTCAAAAACAAACATGTGCAGGTATCACAGCACGCAACGCCGAACAGGCCTTCGCACTGGACATATTAATGGACGATAGAATTAAACTAGTAGGGATGACAGGGAAAGCAGGAACAGGAAAAACGCTCCTCGCTCTTGCTGCAGCTTTGCAACAAAAGGACATCTATTCACAGATATTACTATCTCGGCCAATTGTAGCACTTAGCAACAAAGATTTAGGTTATCTTCCCGGAGATGAAAAACAAAAAATTTCACCCTACATGCAACCTCTTTTTGATAATCTAAACTTTATCAAAAGCCAGTTAAAACACGACACACAATTTCTAAAGCAAGTGGATGTACTTCAACAAGAAAATGCCTTAATTATAGAAGCTTTGGCTTATATAAGAGGTCGAAGTCTGTCTGATTCTTTAGTTATCGTTGACGAAGCTCAAAACCTGACTCCCCACGAAGTAAAAACAATTGTTACTCGTGCAGGAGAAGGTACTAAAATTATTTTTACTGGAGACATCGAACAAATAGACTCACCTTACTTGGACTTCGAAAGCAATGGACTTGCCTATCTCATCGAAAAAATGAGAGGTCAAGAACTTTTTGCTCATGTCAACTTGGTAAAAGGTGAAAGGAGTGAACTATCCGAATTGGCCTCTAACATATTATAATAGTAGATGTATCGAACCTTCAATTGTAAGTTTGGCTCTATATCCATGCTATAATAACAAGATACGGCGATATAATTATTAATAAAGAAATTGTAGTTATGTCTTTAAATATAATATTCTCAGGACTTGGTGCTATGGGTGGATACTATGGCGCCCAAGCAGCTAAAATAGCAGAAGAACTCGATGGTATATCTGTTCATTATTTCATGAGGGAAAATGAGCACGGTTTGACGGTCAAGAATAAAGGTATCCACGTGATATCTCCATCTCTGGATTTTTATGCGCATCCATCTTCTGTTTGTTTTGATCCTTCAGATCTTCCAGAGGCTGATGTTCTAGTATTAGGAACTAAAGGATATGATACATTAAACAATTTGGACCAATTAAAGTCCGTTATAACTAAAGACACCATTATAGTCACTACGCAAAATGGGGTATTAATTCCCGAAGAGGTCAAGAAATTCTACCCAGATAATTTGATTGTTGGGGCTGCATGTCATATTACAGGACGCCGAACAGAACCGGGACTTATAAACATCCGGAGTGACCGGAATGTATTCAAATTCGGGCCCTACTTAGGAAAGGGTGAAGTCGCAAAAGACTGGCAAATATCCCGATTAGAGGTGTTTTATCTTTTATTAAAGGCTGCTGGAGTTTCTTGTAAACTTTATCCTGAATCTCATCAGCTTCTCAACGATAAGTTTATCATGCTATCTCCTAGTGCTGCAGCAACTGCATATTTTGACACTCCTGTGGGAATAGTTATGCAAGAACATAGTTCAGAACTTAAATCCCTAATCGAGGAGCTGCTAAATCTATACAAAGCGATGGACGCCCCCACCGAAAGCCACGATGTGGAGAAGGTATACAGCATAATCGATAAAATGCCCAAAGAAGCCACAACTTCTATGCATAGCGATATTGCTGCAGGACATAATTCTGAATTAGAATTACTTGTAGGGTACGTAGTAAAAAAGGCAAAAGCGCTCGGTATAGATACGCCCACCTACCAACGATTCTACGAAGCTATTTGTAAGAGGATATCTTGAAAAAAGAAAAAGTGCTATCTTTGCAACGACCTTTATAAAACCACATATGGATATATGGCATTAGAAAGAGAACCATTAATATTAGGTGTCGAAAGTTCTTGCGATGATACTGCAGCCGCTGTTATAAATGGATGTAGGCTTTTGAGCAACGTTATAGCCTCTCAAAAGGTGCACTCTGAATACGGAGGAGTAGTACCTGAGTTCGCGTCTCGTGCTCATCAAAAAAATATTCTTCCTGTAGTGAGTACTGCATTAAAACGAGCTAATGTAGGAATAAATGATATAGATGCCATCGCTTTTACTGCAGGTCCTGGTCTTTTAGGATCTTTACTTGTTGGAACTAATTTTGCGAAAGGTCTTAGTGCCGCGATGAATATACCGATGATTTCTGTTAATCATCTACGTGCTCATGTATTAGCTCACTTTATCTATGAAACAGACGAGGAAAAGAAGCAACCATCATTTCCTTTCTTATGTCTTCTTGTTTCAGGAGGCAATTCGCAGATTATTCGTGTAGACACACCCTACGATATGACGATCCTTGGGCAAACAATTGATGATGCGGCAGGAGAAGCCTTTGACAAATGTGCCAAAGTAATGGGTTTAGGATATCCTGGAGGTCCTATCATAAATAAATTAGCAAACGAAGGCAATCCTGATAAATTTATATTCAGTAAGCCTAGGGTCCCTAAATTGGATTATAGTTTTAGTGGTCTTAAAACAAGTTTTTTGTACCTACTACGCGATGCTTTGATTGAGGATCCTCATTTTATTGATAAGAATAAAGCCGATTTATGTGCCTCTCTTCAGAAGACAGTCATTGATATTCTGATGGAAAAATTGGTAAGGGCATCCAAAGAAACAGGAATAAAAACTATAGCTCTAGCCGGAGGTGTAAGTGCAAATACCGGATTAAGAGATGCATATGCGGAATATGCTGAACGTCACGGGTGGGATATTTATATACCCAAGTTCAGTTATACGACAGATAATGCAGCAATGGTAGCCTGTGCCGGTTATTTGGATTTTTTGAAAGGAGACTTCGCATCAAAAGACATTGTCCCCTTTGTAGAAACCACTCTCGAAGTATCTTCTAAGTAATGAAATCGTATACTGACATACCACCACTACTCCACTTATCTCGCTATTTGCAAAAAAACGGAGAAAAAATGGCTACTGCGGAGAGTTGCACAGGAGGTCTTTTGGCACAATTAATTACAAATATCCCTGGATCTAGTCTTTGGTACGAGGGTGGACTCATCACTTATAACTCTCAAGCCAAGACATCTCTTCTCGGAGTCGATCCGTCGCTCATTGCACAATATGGTGTTGTAAGCTGTGAAGTCGCTGAAGCTATGGCAAAAGGAGCGGCGCATCAATTGGGTACTGATTTAGCGATATCTACGACTGGTGTTGCAGGTCCCCATCGTGACCCAAACGATAAAGCAGTTGGTACAGTATGTATTGCTTGGTATTACCATGGGTCAATTACCTCTAAGGAACTTTATTTTACAGGCTCTCGCAGTAACATACGTATGAATGCCTCAATTTCCTTATTCAAACATATTTGGCAATATATTATCTCTCAATAGTATTACATATAGAATTGTATGAAAAAGACTTTTATTTCACTCCTTTGGCCGCTACTTTTATGCGGCGTCAGTGGAATTCTTCTACCCGCTTATGCGCAAACGAACACAAACAAAAGATATGCTTGTGACATAGGCTTTGAGTTTCAATATACCACAAATAAAAGCGCAAAAGATCGTTACCCCATTATTATCAACATCAAGTCAAGTTCTCCCGCACAGAAGGCAGGACTCAAATTAGGTGATGCCATAATTTCAGTTGCAGGAAGACCTACTTCTGGGATGAGTGAGCAGGGCTTGTCTGCAATGCTTATAGGAGATGGGATTCCCGGTAAATCTGTCGCCTTGGAGGTGAGTAATTTCGGATATAAAAATGCATTACGGACACTCTACCCTAACTACTTTGATAGAGATTGGATCAACGAAGAAATGCTTGCAAAAGCCTTTGCTCTTTATTCGTTAGAAGATGCTTTTACACGTACTATCGTATATCCATTTAACACCGGCGGAGATCCTATATCTCAGTATCACGATGTTACGAACTACTGCTTCAGCAGTTCCACACGCATGGCTCAAAACGATGACGATGCGGAGATAATGAAGCAGATACAAGCAGTAATGCAAGATAGGAATATCAAGCAAATTACCGATGGAGCCGATTTGATCATCGATTATTATTATACATTGGCAAAAAATCCTTTTTACGATGATAAAGTCGCCGCAAAGTCTCCCAAGATTCAAGGTCTGAGATACGATCCTGATAAGAAATCACTCATTGCAATAAATTTACTTCCTATTGGTGAAGATAAACGAATTGCGCCCTATGTTATGACTTTCGGCATTCGATTCTTTAATGGAAAGAATACTGACAGTGTTTTTTGGAATTGTGAGGCTGTGGAATTTTTAACAGAAAAAATGTCTATACGCGAATATGCTCGAATCACTGTCCCCGTAATGCTGCACCAATTCCCTTTTGTTCGCTATCCTAAACAGTTGAGACTCAAAGTATCAACACTCCGATTTGCTTCATTGGGAATTGTTTTTCACAATCAAAACATCGGGCTTATCACAGATATTGAACCTGGTTCTGCAGCAGAAAAAGCTGGATTAAAAGTAGGTGATCGTGTGGTTGGAATTAATGGAAAGCCTATCAAATCTATAGAAGAATTAAATACATCTTACATAGATTTTTGCCGTAATACCTTAGCTCTTCGTGATGGAAAAACCAACTTTACAGACTCTTATGGTTTAAAGAACTGTCGTTATTGGGAACCAAAATCATACAAGAAAATAGCTAAGATGTTTGCTAAGACTAAATTCAATACTCCATTCGACTACCTATTTTCCTTTAGACCATACATTCGCGGTTTATATGACGGGGAAACATATGAAGGTTCTACCTATAGCGTTATTTTTAACACAGACAAGCCTTCCCACCTTCTACCACAAATTACTCTTGATCTCGTAAAGGATAATGTAACTACTCAGGTAACCTTAACTCCTGAACTAAAAGACCTCTCCGAAGCCTCTCTTCTGTGATTAGGATATTCCCTATTATACTTAAGGAGCATTTAATAAATGCTCCTTTTTTTAGTTCATATAAAGGGGATAATTGCAGAATTGTCCTTTTATAGATTCCTTCTACGTCTCGAATCTCTATTTAATCCATATTGTACTAAGAGATAATAAAGGATTATCATTCATTATAATACTGTATCTTTGCAATCTGAATCACAGGGATTTTGAATTATTAGATTATCAGCCATGAATTGGATAATACTGATTACTGCTGGAATATTTGAGTCAGGATTTGCCTTTTGCCTAGGAAAAATGAAGGATGCAACAGGTGCTGAGTGGTATGCATGGGGAGCAGCCTTTTTGATTTCACTGTCATTAAGCATGTGGCTGTTAACAGTCGCAATAAAAAAGATTCCTCTTGTTACAGCTTATCCTGTTTGGACTGGAATAGGTGCGGTAGGAACTGTTCTTATGGGAATTGTTTTTTTTCAAGAACCTGCAACTTTTTTACGTTTATTTTTTATCGCAACTTTGATCTTATCTGTCATAGGTATAAAGCTCGAATCTCATTAATTTATTTATTATGGATTGGGTCCTTCTCTTATTAGCAGGCATCTTCGAAACCGTTTTTACGTTTTCTCTGGAAAAGATCAGGCGCACCAAGTCTCGAATTCGTCTTTTTTGGACAGGAGCATTTGTATTATCCATGATCCTGAGTATGTGGTTTCTGACAATGGCTACAAGAACTCTTCCTATCGGTACTGCATACCCGGTATGGACTGGTATAGGAGCTGTTGGAACCGTTTTTCTAGGAATCCTTTATTTTCAGGAAAGACTCTCTTTAAGAAAGTCTCTCTATATATCACTGCTGATCATTTCTATTGTAGGTCTAAAAATAGTCTGAAACATTAGAGACTTCGTTTTCTATCCTTTTTACCCTCCTAATTCTATAGATTACACAGCCTTATTTTGCGTTTAAAACATAGCCAAAATAAGGGCTGATTTTTTGGGTATTCCAAAAAAAAATACTACCTTTACATGAGAATAAGAAGGTGAGCTCTGATCCTTATTTCAAGAGCATCTTCGTTTGAGTTTTATTTAATTGATAAAGTGTCTTCCCTAGACATGGGAGTAGATAGAAACGTTAAATGAAGGAATTTGGAGAGTTTGATCAAAACGAGGACAAAATCATAAAAATAGACATTGAGGAGGAAATGAAGTCGGCTTACATCGACTACTCAATGTCTGTCATTGTTTCTCGTGCACTACCAGACGTACGTGATGGTCTTAAGCCCGTTCATCGTAGAGTTCTCTATGCGATGAATGAGATGGGCAATGTTTTTTCTCAGCCCACGCGTAAGTCCGCAAAACCCGTAGGTGAAGTTTTGGCGAATTACCATCCTCATGGTGATAGCTCTGTATATATGACATTAGTCCGCTTAGCACAAAGCTGGAATATGCGTTATACCATGGTAGATGGCCAAGGTAATTTTGGTTCTATCGATGGTGATTCGCCAGCGGCCATGCGTTATACCGAAGCAAGGCTTACCGAGATAGCAGGTGAAATGCTTCGTGATATCGAAAAGGACACTGTCGATATGCAAAATAATTTCGACGACACCAAGCAAGAGCCCACCGTTTTACCGACTCGTATTCCGAACCTACTTATCAATGGGGCAAGCGGGATTGCTGTTGGAATGGCGACCAATATGGCTCCGCACAACCTACGTGAGAGCATAGATGCTTGTGTTGCATATATCGAAAGTGACGGAGAACTTGCTGTTGAAGAATTAATACACCACGTAAAAGCCCCCGATTTCCCTACGGGAGGAATAATTTATGGTTACGAGGGTGTAAAACAAAGTTATCTGACAGGAAGAGGATCCATTACAGTGCGTGCTCGCTGTGAAATTGAAAGCACTGGGTCTTATGAAAGAATAATCGTTACAGAGATACCCTATCAAGTAAATAAGTCTGAATTGGTAGAAAGTATCGCAAATCTTGTAAATGAGAAGAAAATTGTCGGGATATCTAACATAAGCGATGAATCGAGTGGTAAGGGTGGCATGCGTATTGTTATAGATATAAAAAAAGATGCCAATGCCTACGTGGTGCTTAATCACTTGTACAAGCAAACCCAACTGCAGAAAAACTTTAGCGCAAATAATATAGCACTGGTTAAGGGGCGTCCCAAACTTCTCAATCTAAAAGATATTATAGCGAATTTTGTCGACCACAGAGAAGAGGTTGTTACACGACGCTGTCATTACGAACTAAAAAAAGCAAAAGAAAGGGCTCATATTCTAGAAGGTCTTCTTATTGCTGTAGACAATATTGATGAAGTAGTTTCGATCATCCGCAACTCTTCGAACACGGCCGAGGCGATGACTCGTCTTCAAGAACGCTTCAGTCTTACGGAAGTACAAAGCCGTGCCATCGTAGATATGCGTCTGCGTGCCCTGACAGGCTTGGAAAGAGATAAGCTAAGAGATGAGTATGAACAACTGGAAAAATTGATCAACCATCTTACCGATCTACTCAACAATCGCCATAAACTCATGGATGTCGTTAAAAATGAGCTTATTGAGATTAAGAATAAATACGGAGATCAACGTAAAACTGAAATTGTGATGGCCAGTGAAGATCTTAATCCTGAAGATTTTTATGACGACCAGGATATGGTGATCACCCTTTCTCATATGGGGTATATCAAAAGGACTCCCTTAGCAGATTTCAGAAGTCAAGGACGAGGAGGTAAAGGTTCTAAAGGTAGCTCAACAAGAGACGAGGATTTCATCGAATACATGATCTTCGCCTCCATGCATGCAACGCTCATGCTTTTCACACGAACAGGTAAAGTATTTTGGTTGCGCGTATTTGATCTCCCAGAGGGATCACGCTCCTCTAAGGGCAGGGCTATCCAAAATATTCTCGAGCTCAATGAGCAAGACCATATTACAGCTTGTGTGAGAGTTAAAAACCTTCTTACAGATAAAGACTTCTTAACCTCGCACTACCTTCTTTTAGCCACAAAACAAGGTATCATAAAGAAAACTCTCCTTGAAAACTATTCTCGTCCTCGCAAAAAAGGCATCATCGCAATTAATTTGAAAGAGGATGACGAAGTGATCAGTGTAAGACTTACTAATGGCGACTGCCAAATACTAATGGCCAATAGAAATGGTCGAGCTATCAGATTCCATGAAAGGGAGATTCGCCCTGTAGGAAGGACATCGATGGGAGTTATCGGCATGCGTCTCGATGATGCCAACGACTACATTGTTGGCATGACCATTGAAAAGCCCGACAAATTGAAAGATCTACTTGTTGTGAGTGAAAAAGGATACGGTAAACGTAGTGATATAGATACATATCGTACGACTCACCGTGGCGGGAAAGGAGTAAAAACTATGAATATCAATGAAAAAATTGGTAAGCTAGTCGACTTCAGAGCTGTCAATGATGAAGAAGATCTGATGATTATTACTAAATCTGGACTTGCCATCCGTATGGCTGTCGATAGTATTCCCGTGATTGGGAGAGCCACACAAGGTGTAAAGGTGATAAGGATGAATGACAACGAATCTATTGCCTCTATCTGTGTAGTTCCCAAAGAAGATGAGGATAAAGAAAATCCATCTTTGGAAAACGAAAACACCGAAACAAATACGACTCCTGATGCTACAGCATCTGATAATTAAAATATCATTATACACTAAGATTTGATATCTCATGAAAACAACTAAGAAATTATTACTAACAGCAATGATGTTGCTGGCGACAGCATCTCTTGCCTTTTCACAGAAATCAAATGTAAAAGCTGCTGAAAGAATTGCAAAAAGTAAAAATGCTGATTTCCAAGAAGCTCGCTCCTTGGTTCAGCAAGCTCTAGAGAATCCTGAAACAAAAGGTTTAGCTCAGACCTTTTATGTAGGGGGATTTGTAGAGCAGAAAAATTTCGAGAGTGAAAACTTTAAGCAACTTGATGGCGTAGAACCAAATAAAGAGGTCATGAACAAAGCTCTCTTAGATATGTTCACTTTTTATCAACAAGCTCTTGAAGCCGACAAACAACCTAATGAGAAAGGAAAAATAAAACCTGCATATACAAAGGATATACTGAAAGCATATGAAAGTAACTTGTTGTATTTTATCAATGCTGGAGGTTATTACTTTGAGAATAAACAGTACGATAAAGCTCTCGAAGCTTTTACTGATTTTAAAACAATCAAGAGTATGCCCACTTTTGAAGGTACTCCCTTGGCTGCAGTAGATACTAACAGTATGGAAGTAGACTTCTTCTCTGTCATCACAGCATATCAAGCAGGGAAAAAAGAAGATGCTATCAAATATGCCAACGAAATAAAAAGTCGCACTTACCGTCAAAATGATGTATACCAAATTTTAGCTCAAACGCTTAGTGAAACTGGTGACACGGTACAATATGTAAACGTACTCAAAGAAGGTCTTGGTCTCTTCCCCGAAGAACCTTTTTATTCGGTAAGCCTCATTAATACCTATATTGCATCTGGTGATACAGAAAAAGCTATTACGACTATCAAGCAAGCAATTGAAAAGTCTCCTAAAAACGCACAGTTGTACGATGTATTAGGTAAGCTTTTGGAAGATAGTAAACCTGAAGAAGCTATCTCTTATTTTGAAAAGTCTATCGAAGTTGATCCTGAATATATAGATTCTTACTACGACTTAGGTCGTGTATACTACAATCAGGCCGTAACACTCAAGAGTAGTGATCGCATAACTCCAGAAGTAGACGCTCAAGCAAAAGTTCTCTTTGAAAAAGCACTTCCCTATCTTGAAAAAGCCTATAGTGTAAAACCTGAAATGTGCTATTATGTTTTGGGTAATGTATACTACAATCTACACATGAACGAAAAATACGACGAACTTATGAAGAAACATGGAGGAGAAAAGCAAGCTAATGCTCAATAATCTCTCCCGTATCTAAATAATTAATCATTCATACATGTAAGACTTCCTATTTGGGGAGTCTTACATGTAAAACAAAAACAGATAAAACTATCGACCTATTTATCGCTATCATTTTATGAAAAAAGTAATTAGTTTATTGACGCTTCTTTTTGTTAGCACATTTGCGCTTTCAGCTCAAGGATTTGTAAGTTTTCGTCTGGAAGCTGGTCCTTCCTTCAACTTCAGCAAATTGTCTATTCTCAACGAAACTTTTAAAAAGGAAAACATGGTAGGCTACCATTTGGGCGCTTATGTAGATGTCCCTTTTTCTAATGGTGCATATGTAAGCAGTGGCCTTACCTTCTCAATGAAAGGGGGACGCTATGCTGGCCAATCATCAACATTAGGAAAAGGCGCAAATTCCAATATCACATTTCACTACTTGCAGATTCCTGTAAATTTTGGTTATCGCCTAAATGTTAGTCGCTCAATTGCAGTTGCCCTACAGACAGGACCCTATTTTTCTGTTGCTCTTGCTGGGACTGCAGCCTCAGGGCTAAAAGGAGCGAAAGTGAGCTATGATATTTTCAAAGAGGGGCTAGCTGATATTTTCAAACCAAAACGATATGATGTCGGATGGGGAGTCCAAGCGCTCGCTTTCTATAGTCGATTCTATGCTACAGTAGGTTTGGACTTTGGTTTCCTTAATGTCTTCAACAAAAACAGCGATAAAAAATTACAAGAGGATAATAACAAAGGGTTTTTAAAGATGAATACTATGCAATGCTTTGCAGGCATCGGTATTTGTTTTTAAACTAAACGTATAATTTATATTCTTAAATCCGAAAGAGGGAGCATTCGAAGGTTCTCTTCCGATGTTTCCTCTCTCATTTTAAAATAAAGAGACAAATAAACAAATGAAAAAGACACTAGTAGTAGTTGGTCATCCATGCTTAGAAAAATCGGTTGTTAATAAGTATTGGACAGAAGCCTTAACTGGTAAAGTGGCAATACGGATTCTAGCTACATCTGCACCTCTAGATCAGCCACTGGATATAGCGGAAGAACAGGCAATTTTGGAGCAATACGATCGTATCATTCTGCAATTCCCTTTATACTGGTATACTGTACCAGCAATCATGAAGCGTTGGCTTGACGAAGTACTTACATTCGGCTGGGCATACGGGCCTAATGGTGATAAATTAGCAGGAAAAGATCTGGGAATAGCTGTTTCTGCAGGTGGGGCCAAGCATGAGTTTTCCGATCAAGGATATCAGCTATATACGCTTGAAGATTATTTAAAACAATTTGAGGGAACTGCTGCATTTGTACAAGCTAATTGGATAGGAATGCACACCATATATGATACATTCTCCGCCGATATCATGCAACGCTTGCCCATCAATTGCGAAGAGTATCTATCATTCATTCAAAAATAATCTATTACGATGGCAAAAAAACAGAGAAACAACCTCTCTTCTATACCCGTTCTTCTTAAAGATGCGACGATAAATCGCTACGAAAACGAGATCCTGCACCACGTTAACTTAGAGATAAACCCTGGAGATATGGTTTATATCACAGGACCGGTAGGTAGCGGCAAGAGTTCGTTATTAGAAGTTTTATACGGTGAACTTCCCCTCTTCCAAGGTGAGGGATCCGTTCTGGGTTTCGATCTTACCCGCTTAAAACAAAAAACAAGACAGGCAATGCGACGTCGTATGGGGATTGTTTTTCAGTCTGATGCACAACTTCTTTACGATCGCTCAGTAGATAAAAACCTTGAATTCGTATTACGTGCAACTGGTAAATACGAAAAATCAACCTGCAAATCTCTCATCCACCAGGCACTAGAAAAAGTGGGAATGGCTGGCAAAGGATATCGTATGCCTCATGAATTATCCGGCGGGGAGGCAGAACGTGTATGTATAGCCAGAGCCCTTATCGTCATGCCTGATTTGATTATTCTGGATGAACCAACAAGTGGCTTGGACAGAGCTACAGGTCTTGCCATAGGACAGCTGGTTGCTGAAATTGCTCGTAGTGGTACTGCAGTGGTGATGTCCACGCATAATGCCGAACTTATCAGACATATTCCTGCCCGTACCTACTGTATCAATTCCGAAACGCGCACATTAGATCTTGTCAATCAAGACAAAAACTCCATTTCTTCAGACTTTAATTACTTGCCCTCCTAAGTTAGCTATGATTGTCCTTAAGTTTGGTGGAACTTCCGTGGGGAGTGCTCAGCGTATACGCTCCGTAGCAGACATTATTACAAAAGTCCCTGGTCGAAAGATCGTCGTCCTCTCAGCGATGAGTGGTACGACAGATGCCCTAGTTCATTTGTCTTCGCTTTTATATAGAGGGCTTTTTGAGGAAGCTCATTCTGCTGTAGATACACTTAAGGCCAAGTATGAAACAGTCATTGAAGAACTCTTTGATGAAGACGAATTGCGAGCTAAAGCAAGAATAATGCTTTTCCCTATTTTTGAAGAGCTAAAAGCACAAACGCATAACGATGCTTTTACCGTTAATGATGAAAAAAGAATTCTATCGAAGGGGGAAATAATAAGTGTTCAATTAATGTTACTTACGGTACAGCGCTATCATGGTATTGTACCCTCACATCTCAATTCGCTTCATTTTATGAAAATCAATCATGAGGGTGAACCAGAGCAACACTATATACGCAAGAACATATCGTCTCTTGTTGCGGCTAACAGCAATAAAGGGCACTTATTTATTGCAGAAGGCTACATCTGTCTAAATGCATTTGGAGAGATAGACAATCTCAGAAGAGGTGGCAGTGACTACACAGCAACGCTCATCGGTGAGGCTGTTGATGCTGATGAAATACAGATATGGACCGATATCGATGGCCTTCACAACAACGATCCTCGAATTGTCAATGTAACGTCACCCGTAAGAAGACTACATTTTGGGGAGGCTACCGAGTTAGCACACTTTGGAGCAAAGATTTTGCATCCCACCTGTATAGAGCCGGCTCGTAGATCCAATATTACAGTAAAGCTACTATATACGTTAGACCCCTCTGCACGGGGAACTACTATATCTGGAGAAACGGGAAACGCTACTGTGAAAGCCGTTTCGGCTAAGGATGGTATTGTTGTCCTCACGGCACATCCCCATCCTGAGCTAAATAGTACAACCTCTCTTGCAGATATCATTTTTTCTATATCTCAGATTTTGGTTAAACGAGGTATTAAAGCCGATCATATATCTTCTAACGGTCAATCTATTTTGATGGCGATCGAAGAATCAGGGGATTTAGAAGGTCTTATTCAAGAACTTAAAGGATTCTGCTCTGTAGACGTTCAATATGGTATGACCATGCTTGCTGTAGTAGGAGCAATGAGTTGGGACCGGATAGGCTTTGAATCGAAGATTTTAGAAGCTCTGGACGATATCCCTTTACGTTTGATTTCTTATGGTAGTAGCAATTACAGTTTGGTTTTGGCCGTTGCTGCAGAGGATAAGAAACGAGCCATGATAGCTCTTAGCGATCATCTATTCCGTCATTTGTCGCTTTCAGTAGAAATTGGATAACTAACGAAATACTTACCCTTTATCTCAATAAGAAAATAGAGAACTCCGACAATAATCGGAGTTCTCTATTTTCTTACTTAATAAGTAGTTAATAGCGCTCTGTTGATTATAAAATCAGTAAGAATATTTTGTAAGACTAAGTAATGATGAACAGATATGAAAAATTAAATGCCTACGCAGAAAAATCTATTCAACGGTATCGAATCCAATATTAAGCGATTCCGAATCGGATTTTTATTGGATCCTGATTCTTTTTTTATTGAATGCGGATCTTTTTCTTCAAATTGATCCCATATAAAAGGGAGGCTTTTTCGTTATTATAAAATATGATCATATGGCAGAAGTATAATCATTCTTAGAATGTAGGACCATTTCTTGTGAGACGCTTTAGCCCGATAAGGTTTTTCGATCTCATCTTTACTAGGCTTGTAAAAAACACAAGGAGAACCCGAGCATCACGCACGAGTCCTCCAAAAACGAATAAAACTCAAATTCCTCTACTCATAGAACAGAAGTTCTAGAGCAAAGTCTCTCTTAAATCAAACTAACTTCACAAAAGACCTATGAGGGTAAGTCAATTGGATACTTCTTTTCTAAGGTCTTCTCGCTCGAAGACTAATATACCGATTCTTCGTTGCAACGAAGATGATAATTGATTAGGCTTGCTCGATAGCGTCTGAAGGACAAGCAGCAGCACAGCTACCACAATCAATACATGTATTAGCATCGATTTTGTAGATATCGCCTTCGCTAATAGCTCCTACTGGGCATTCATCGATACATGTTCCACAAGCAATACAGTTGTTTTTAATTACGTAAGCCATAATAATTCCTTTCTTTAATACTAAAATTTAAATCAGTTTCTTATTCTGTCCTTCTCTTAGGACACTGCAAAGGTACAAAATAATTTTGAAAATACCAACAAGTAGGTATAAATGTTTTTCGCCTTTTTGTTTTAAAGCATACCTATGAGAATCGCAATGAATTGTAAATCAACTAATTAAAGAGCTTGAAGTTGTCAAAAAATTTTTCATTATTAGTAGGTATTTCTTGCATCATATACCTACTTTAGTATAATAGCCCTACCTATAAACTATGATATTCGTCTTATAACTGTATTTGGAAAGGATGATTATGGCTAAATAGGTAAAAAAATAGTATCTTTGTCACTACCAAAAATGGTATTCTTTTCTGCATTTTGCTATGCATTCCCTCCCCTGAGCTAGCTAACAATAGTGCATGGGTATGACGGCAAAAGAGATGTACCTCGTAGCAATACAATAATATGAAAGATACAAACTCCTCTACCCTTCCGCTACAATGGCGAGAGATCGTTAAAGAGACAGCTAATATCATAAAAAAAGGAGGCGTAGTATTATATCCTACCGATACAATATGGGGAATAGGTTGTGATGCTACCAATGAAGAGGCCGTACGAAGAATTTATGAAATAAAAAAAAGAGAAGACGGAAAAGCGCTTTTATTGCTTATAGACCATGATGCTAAATTACCAGGTATCGTGGGTAATGTGCCCTCGATGGCCTATCAGTTAATCGATATGGCTATACGCCCACTAACGATCATCTATCCTTCGGCAAAGAATATTGCATCTAACCTGCTCCCAAAGGAAGGAACCATAGGTATACGTATCACAAAGGAGCCTTTTTCTAATGCTTTATGTAAAGCTATAAAAGTGCCGCTTGTCTCCACGTCAGCAAATATTTCTGGAGAAGCTTCTCCTACCTCATTCAAGGATATCTCACCTGAAATCAAAGAGGCTGTAGACTATATTGTCCCCATACGTCAAGAGGAGGAAAATCGTTGTCAAGCAAGTGAGATCATCTCCATAGGCAAAAACAATGAGATAAAAGTAATCCGAGGTATAAGATCTGAAGAGTGAAATTAATCGATAAACTTCGAGTAAGTTACTTGACAGGGGATATTTTTTCGTTGCTTGTAGCTTACTGGCTCACCAACTGGGCTCGCTTTTATTACGAACGCCTTGTAAACGAATGGAACGATCTTTTTCCATATCTTTTCGGCATTCGTAATACTATCATAGGTTGCTCTCTTCTGCTGACATGGCTTTGCATCTTCTTTTTCTCTGGTTATTATAATAGACCTGATAAAAGAGATCGATTTGGAGATTTTCTGGCGACCTTTTATTCCGTATTAATTGGAGCTGGTCTTCACTTTCTATTTGTTGTCACTAACGACAAATTGTACGACGGTGGTAGCAGGATGACCTATATTTTCTTTTTTATTTTCGGGATTTACTTTTGCGTAGTATATATAAGCCGGACATTTGTAACCTCTCTATCATACAGATGGCGAAGAAAAAAAGAGAATTTCTCTCGAGGATTAATTATCGGAACCTCTAAAGAACGGCATCGAATAACTGAGGCTGCAGACGCTCTTCACATTAGTGTCGTTTCAGAAATCGATGTTTATAATGAAGTAAATCGAGGAGAAATAGACTCCCTGTACGAACAGATAAAAAAAGAAGTCAATCGATATAAGATAGATGCCCTATATTTGGCTTTTGACAATTCGTTTGACACTTTTGTAGGCGCACTTTTGTATAAACTATTCTCCCTAGACAAAGAAATCTATATAACTGCACCCTCTTTTCATTTCTATGCTCGCAACCTGCATAGTCCTTCAATTCTCAAAGTCCCACTGCTTAACATTGCTGAAACCCGAATGAGTGAAGGTGCTAAAAACATCAAATGGGCTTTTGACAAACTGATGGCCTTAATGGGGTTGGTAATCGCTGCTCCTTTATTTCTCCTCATTGCGATTGCCGTAAAACGATCTTCCGAAGGGAAAGTTTTTTATTCTCAAGAGCGAATCGGTCTTCATGGCAAACCTTTTAGTATCTACAAATTTAGATCAATGTATTCCCAAAGTGAAATCAACGGCCCTACCCTTAGCTGTGAAAAAGACCCACGCATTACACCTGTGGGAAAATACTTGAGGAAATACCGATTAGACGAGTTACCACAGTTATACAATGTCCTGCGCGGAGATATGTCTTTCGTAGGACCACGTCCGGAAAGATCTTTTTTTATTAGTCAATTAATAGATCGTGCTCCCTATTACTGTCTGTTGCATAATGTACGACCCGGGATTACGAGTTTGGGTATGGTGTTATACGGCTATGCCTCAAATATTGAAGAGATGTACACTCGACTTCAAGCCGACTGGATATACTACAATAATATGTCCCTTCTTCTTGATTTTAAAGTGTTGATATATACGATAAGCATCATTTTTAAAGGAAAAGGAAAATGAGCGGTTTACTATGGAAGAAATAAGAGAAAAACAGTCGCTACTGATGCGCTTCATTCGGTGGCGTTCCAGAAATGTTAGCGAACAGGTATTTGTCATTGTTCTTAGTTTTTTAGTAGGCATATTTGCCGCTGCAGCAGCGGTTGTTTTGAAAAGTGCGATACATATATTACAGGAAATCGTTACCTCTGCAGCACAACAAAGACATTATCTATATTTACTCTTACCGACTATCGGTATTTTCATAACAGCTATGGTGATCCGCTATATCGTTCGAGACGACATTAGCCATGGTGTAACAAAGATACTTATGGCGTTGTCCCAACGAAAAAGCAGGATCAAGCCACATAATATGTGGAGTTCGCTATTGTCTAGTAGCATTACGATCGGATTAGGTGGATCTGTGGGGGCCGAGTCTCCTATCGTGCTTACCGGAGCTGCAATAGGCTCTAATTTAGGGAGATTTTTCAAGATGGAACAACGCAACCTCATGCTACTTGTGGGCTGTGGTGCTGCTGGAGCTATAGCAGGAATATTTAAAGCACCTATTACGGGACTTGTATTTGTGATAGAGGTACTACTAATGGACTTGACACTACAGAGTGTATTGCCGTTGCTTATTTCTTCTGTGACGGCAAGTACCATAGCCTATCTTCTCAGTGGACATGAATCTTTTTTTTCTTTTTACCAAGCAGACCCATTTACAGCAGATAGCTTACCATATGCCATTTTATTGGGTATTGTATGTGGTTTTGTTGCACTTTATTTCTCGCGCTGCATGTTCTCTTTAGAGAAGAGTTTCAAGAAGATAAAGAAATATCGTTTGAAATTTATTCTTTCATCGCTTATTCTATCTTCCTTAATTTTCCTATTTCCTCCATTATATGGAGAAGGCTACTCTACTATCAATCAATTATTTGCAGGTGATTTACAAGGGGTTATGCAGGGCAGCCTTTTTGAAAATTATGCAGACAGCTATTGGGCTCTCTTTATTTTCCTTCTATTCACGATGCTACTTAAAGTATTCGCATCGGTAGCTACAAACTCGGGAGGCGGGTGTGGAGGACTTTTTGCGCCCACTCTTTTTGTAGGGGGTGTTACCGGTTTTATTTTTTCGTATTTCTCAAATTATCTACCTTTCATCAATACCTATCTGCCTCAGAAGAATTTTACTCTGATGGGTATGGCAGGATTAATGAGTGCTGTAATGCATGCGCCACTTACGGGTATTTTTCTTATTGCTGAACTTACAGGTGGATATGATCTGTTTTTACCTCTAATGGTAGTATCCATTTGCGCATATGCAACTATCCGTATATTTATGCCCCATAGTATCTATTCTTTGCGATTAGCTGAGGATGGCAAGTTGGTCACTCATGAAAAGGACAAAGCAGTCCTTACTGTAATGGACCCTCTTAGTGTATTAGAGCAAGATTTTGATACGGTATATCCTGAGATGTCGTTAGGAGATGTCGTTGTAGTAATTGGAAGTGGTAAAAGAAATATCTTCCCCGTAGTCAGTAAAGAAGACAATACGCTACAAGGGCTCGTATTACTCGATAATATTCGTAACATTATGTTTAGGCCAGAGTTATACGATCGCTTTAGAGTTCAAAAATTTATGGTTTCACCTCCGGCAACTATAGTTATGCCTAACAGTATGGAATATATCATGAAAATATTCGACCAAACTAAAGCATGGAATTTGCCTGTTACTGATCAAGATGGTCATTACCTGGGAATGCTTTCAAAATCACGGATATTCAATACCTATAGAAAAACTCTTTCTGAGCTAAGTGCTGGTGATTAATTATGCAAGACATCAAGAAAAAAACTATTTTGTTTATGGCTACAGCTGATTTTGCTGTAGGTTTTCTCGAAGATTTAGTAAGAGAAGGATACAACGTTGCTTGCGTGGTAACAACTCCTGACAAACCTGCGGGTAGAGGTCGTAAATTGACTCCCTCACCTATAAAAACAAAAGCCCAAGAATTGGGACTTTCGATTTTACAGCCAGAGCGTCTTTCAGAGAGTTCTTTTATTGAACAACTCAATGAAATTCATCCTTATATTGGTATTGTAATTGCTTTTCGTATGTTACCAGAATCTGTATGGGACCTTCCTGAGTTAGGCACTTACAACATTCATGGCTCGTTACTCCCGCGGTGGCGAGGAGCTGCCCCTATCAATCATGCACTGATAGCAGGTGATAAGAAGACTGGCGTAACGCTCTTTAAATTGAGACAAGAACTTGATGCAGGCGATATTGTCGGAATAGAAGAGGTATCGATTAATAGCGATGACACTTTTGGCGAACTGCACGATAAATTAGCTCTTATCGGAAGAAGGCTCCTTATGGGAAAATTGCCTGACCTGTTAGACCGCAATACTACAACAACCCAACAAATTCTTCAAACAGAGGAACCTTATGCTAGCAAACTGACTAGAGAAAACACACAAATTGATTGGAATCAGCCAGCTGAAGTTATTCACAACTTTGTCAGAGGTCTTTCACCCCACCCAACAGCTTGGAGTACTCTTATTTCCAATAAGAGCGACAAAAAGATCTATAAAATACTGAAATCTGTTCCTTCTACAAATAAAGTACCTCCGACCGTACGTCCAGGCAGAATATTTATCGATGGGAAAAAACAGATGAGTATTGCATGCAAAGATGGGGAATTGCTCCAGATCTTAAAGATACAAGCTCCTGGTAAAAAACCTTTGGAGATTAAAGATTTTCTGAATGGAACAGTTTTTTCTGATGAAGAATACTTTCTCTAATGCTGCTATAATAGTGACAAATACCCTCCACACACAGATTGCCTAGAATTGGAGTATTTCTTTTAATAATAGATGCAGAAAGGAAAAAGGCAGTAAAGATAAATTCCTTTACTGCCTTACTTATACATACTATCTAAATTCGTCCTTTGCTCAAGTTATAAGCCCGCTGAATACTATCGGCTTTTCTTCGTGATTCAGCACTGTTTTTATTGATAGCATATTCTGCTGGATCAGGAATTCGCAATCGTGTTCCTGGAGGTACTCGATCGGGGTTTTTAATGATCGATTTATTCGCCTCATAAATATAAACCCAGAAAGCTTTATAACCGTATTCTCGTAAAGCCAATTGTGTCATCGTTTCATTGGGCCGCATTTCAACAAAACGTTCGGTAACAATCGGTGTGGAAGCAGTAATTGTGTCTTTTTTCTCAGGTATTTCTTCGGATGAAAACACCTTTTCTTCTTGCTCTTTCTGTATTGGATCAGCAGTAAGTGCTCTTGCGTATTCTTTTCTTTCGCGTTGATGATGAAAGTAAAAAAAGACACCTAAGAGTAAAAAGAAAAAAGAGAGGAACAGCAGAGGAAAAACAAACCTGCGTGAACGGCGATTTTGCTTCGGATAGGATTCAGAGATTTCTCGTCCATGCGGTGGTGTAACTTGAGCAGGGTTAACTCTGGCATCACCGGTAAGTGGTGCAGTATCATTCGGAGGAAGATCAGGCACAATATTATCCGGATTTTCTGGCAACAACGTGGTGGGAAAATTCTCATCCAAGGCCACAGGTAGTTCTTCTTTAAGATGGACAATAGGATGGAAGAGCAATTGATTCTCGCCGGTCACGAGGATTTCCCGTAGCTGAGGAAAACTTTTGCCATCACTCAAGGGGGTAATCTCAAAACAATTAAAAGGACGATTAATCTCTTCTACAAGCAACGGATCAGGACGAAAAGAAATCAGTTTATCTTTTATAGAAAAGAAACCTATTCCTTTCCATTCTACTTCTTCTGATAGGTGTATGAAATATTGAGTTTGTTCACTAATCTGAAGAAGAAAAACATCCAACGCATCATGTGTAAAAAGATCGCTTTCAAACAGTAGAAGAGCCGGTAGTCCAAAATCTTCCTTCTTATAGTTTCTCAATGCAAAGCGAACTTGAGGGGGGACAATTAATCTACGTCCATCGGGCAGTACCGCGATATACTCTTTTTCTATGTAAGTGTATATCTCTCCTATAGAGGGTATCACAACTGATTCACCAATAAGTAAACGTCTTATGGCAAGGGAGGAAAAACAGTTTACAATATCATCCACAGTTTGATCTTTCAAAGCTGTTTTTTTTGCTAATATTGCATTAAACTGGCTGTAATTCATAGCTTAATCTTCTCCTTTTCCACATCGGCATCAAATCAAATCAGCGATCAGATCAAAACCCTCCGTGTCGACAATCTGTACAGGATAATATCCGCCTTTTTTGATTTTTTTGCTAGGACCTGGATAAATAAGGACTTCAGGATCTACCTCTGGAGAGTCGTATTCTGTACGTCCTATGAATATATCTCCTTCCTTTTTATCTATGACCACTTCCTTTGTTTTTCCAACGAGTTGTTTACTGAACGCTTCTCCTATTTCAACTTGAAGATCCATTAATTGGGAAAGTCTGTCAAGTTTCGTAGTTTCTGGTATTTCGTCTTTGTAGTGACGATAGCAATAGGTACCTTCTTCGTGTGAATAAGCAAAAGCTCCCATTCGTTCAAAACGCATCTTTTGGGTAAAGTCTAATAGATCTGAAAAATCATGGTCGGTTTCACCGGGGTGACCCACAATGAAGGTAGTACGCAATACAATATCAGGAACTTCTCCGCGTATCCTAGCAATCAAATCTTCCATTTCTGCTCGGGTAGTTCCTCGTCTCATTAGTCTAAGGACTTTATCACTACTATGCTGAAGTGCTATATCGAGATATTTACATATGTTGTCTCTGCTTCGTATTATGGGAAGAATATCGAAGGGGAATTTTGTAGGATAGGCATAGTGTAGACGTAACCACTTCACTCCTTTTATATCGGAGAGGCGTTGAAGCAAATCAGACAGAAGTGATTTATTACTAAGATCGAGACCATAAGAAGTTAGGTCTTGAGCGATTAACTGAAATTCTGTGTATCCCTTATTAACCAGAGCCTGCACTTCTTGCTCAACATCCCCTATTTCTCGGCTTTTCATTTTGCCTGTTATAAGAGGAATTGCACAATAAGAACACTTTTGGTTGCACCCTTCTGAAATTTTTATGTAGGCATAATGATGAGGTGATGTTATCAACCTATCCCCAAGCATTGATTGATGAGCATGACCCAACCGAGACAAAATCTGCTGCCAATCGAATTTGCCAAAGATCTCATCGACTTCTTTCAGTTCCTTTTTCAGCTCTTCTCGGAAACGCTCTCCGAGACATCCCATCACATATATTTTATTTATGTATCCCTTGTTTTTTGCATCGATAAGAGCTAAGATCATATTGATGGATTCTTCCTGTGCCGAAGCTATAAATCCACAGGTATTGACCACTACGATTTCGCCTGTGATTCGCTTAGGGTCATGACGGACAGTATATCCAGCCTTAGCAAACAACTTCATTAGACGCTCACTATCTACTAAGTTTTTTGAGCAGCCTAACGTAATCACATTTACTTCGCCTTTTCTCATTTACCAAAAAGAGAGTTTACGAACTCTTCTTTGCGAAATAGCTGAAGATCGTCTATTTTTTCTCCTAGTCCGATGTATTTAACCGGTATTTTGAATTGGTCCGAAATACCTATCACGACTCCTCCCTTAGCGGTTCCATCTAACTTAGTAATGGCTAAAGCATTAATATCTGTTGCGGCAGTAAATTGCTTTGCTTGTTCAAAAGCATTTTGGCCTGTGGAACCGTCTAAAACAAGAAGAATTTCTTGCGGAGCATCAGGGACAACCTTCTGCATTACTCTCTTTATTTTAGACAATTCATTCATCAGTCCAATTTTATTGTGCAGGCGCCCGGCCGTATCAATTATCACGACATCAGCTTCTTGCGCTACTGCAGAAGAAAGGGTATCAAAGGCTACGCTAGCTGGGTCAGATCCCATTTTTTGCTTTACCAAAGGAACTCCTACTCGGTTTGCCCAAACCTCTATCTGCTCAATGGCTGCTGCTCGGAAGGTATCTGCTGCACCTATTACGACTTTATTTCCTGCCTCTTTAAAGCGATAGGCAAGTTTGCCTATCGTGGTAGTCTTGCCTACACCATTTACCCCTACCACCATTATCACGTAGGGTCCTTTTCTGTCCGAAATGGAAAAGGCATCTGCATCAGGGATTCCATTTTCTTCTAGGAGTTTTGCTATTTCATCCCTTAATATACCGTTGAGTTCGGCGCTATTGAGGTATTTGTCTCGCGCTACACGCTCTTCAATTCTTTTTATTATTTTCAAAGTAGTATCTACCCCTACATCCGCAGCAATGAGTATGTCTTCTAGATCATCTAATATGTGATCATCGACTTTACTTTTCCCAGCTATGGAGCGGGATATCCGGTTCATCATCGAATCTTTAGTCTTAGCAAGACCTTCATCGAGAGTTTCTTTCTTTTTCTTATTGAACAAGCCAAATAATGCCATAGCGTAAAAAATATATTAGCACATTCTATTTTTGTAATCGGTATATGTATAGCGACGTAGCATCTCGAAAGAACCGTCTACGTGCTGAAGTACTATAGAGGGATGTGAAATACCATTAAACATAGTCGTTTTTACTGTGGTATAGTGAATCATATCCTCAAAAAGAATTGGATCACCGATATTTAATGCTTTTGGGAAACGCCATGCGCCCATAAAGTCACCACTCAAGCAACTATTCCCACCTATTCTATAAAGGAAACCGGTTGTATTTATTTTTTCCTTTGACCAATCAATAGGACGATCTATTGTTTCAGGGCATAATTCCGCACCACGGATCACTGGATGATAGGGCATTTCTAAACAATCCGGCATATGACAAGTAAACGAAGCATCTATAATTGCAGTTTTTATATCAGCATGCTCAACAATATCGACAACATGCGTAAGCAGGTAACCCGTACGGTATGTAAAAGCACTTCCCGGCTCCATGAAAACAGACAGATGGGGGTGTTTTTGCTTAAATGCTTTGAGGACTTGAACTAAATGATCTACATTATAATCGGGCGATGTAATGAGATGACCTCCTCCCAAGTTGATATATTCGATCTGTTTAAGATAATCGGAAAAATCTCTCTCCAATACCGCGAGCAGATGCTCTAAATGAAAGCTATTGCTCTCACATAAGACATGAACATGCAAGCCTGTAATACCCTGGGGTAGAATCGGGGGCAACTCGCTTGCGGGGACTCCAAAACGGCTTCCCTTCACTCCAGGATTATATAATAGCGTTTCTACAGGAGAGTAATGAGGATTAATTCTTAGAGCAAATTTATGCGATTTTAGATCAGCGTATGGTAATAATTCTGTAGCCTGCGAAAGCGAATTAAAGGTAATGTGTGAGCATAATTTTTGCCACTCTTCGAATTCTTCTTTCGTATAGGATGGCGAGAAAGCATGTCCTAAAGAGTCTAACTCTTCGAGAGCTAATTGCGCCTCATTGAGGCTGCTTACAGCGGCATGGAAAGCCTTTTCTCGAAAAAAATGGAACAGACGCCAAGAGGCAAAAGACTTAAAAGCCATTAGGATCTTTACGTCTGTTTGCTGAGCCACTTGACTTATCAAGTCTATGTTACGTAAAAGCAATTTCTCTTCTACTACGTAGGCGGGCCCTGAAAAAGGAAAATTAAAAGGATATTGTGATCTGTAATCAGTCATACTCATTTCAGCGCAAAGTTACACAAATCTATTGATATAATATAGAAAGATACTCTTCATTATACATGAAAAAGGAGCAAAAAAACTAAAAACTTACTGGTTAATAAGTCATGTCCATTCTTTTATCATCATTACAGTCTTAGCGCACGGTCATAAAATGTAAACAACAATATCTAGCAAGAAACACCCCTAGTATCAAACTATAAAAAAGGACGTAAAGTAGAGAGGTTGTTCTCACAAAAAAAGAGTATATTTGCAGTAACCAATACGATCGAATACATGGATCCCCAAAAAGAACGTTTTTCCTCGTTACCTCTAGTTGAAAGAGATGAAAGTTGGTTGTATTTCAACCATCGCATCTTACTCGAAGCACGACGCAAGGATGTCCCCTTGAAAGAGCGCCTTAACTTTTTGAGTATATACTCGAACAATATTGATGAGTTTTTTAGAGTCCGTGTTGCATCACAACAGCGAATGGCCATCAATAAGAAGAACCCTAAACGTACTCGCACAAAAGCCTTACAAACCTTACAACGTATTTATGAAATAGTAGCTGATTATGCTAAGGAATTTGAAACTGCATTTAACGAGATCATCAAAGAACTAGAGCAAGAAGGTATCTACATTGTTGATGAAAATAATATCACCTCTGCTCAAAGAAAAGAAGTGACAGACATCTATCTAGAAAAACTCAATGGAAGTATCAACCCTATCTATCTCGATCGCATAAAATTTTCTAGCGATGAGATGGATGAAGCTCTCTATCTTGCTGTTGATCTGAGAAAAAAAGATAAGAAAGGAATTTCCAAAAGCAGTGACATAGCTCTGATTCAACTCCCTACAGAAAATTTTGGCCGCTTTATCCGACTAAAAGATAATGGTAGCAAGATATACATCATGTTTTTAGACGATGTCATTCGTGTCTGTATGCCATATATTTTCATCGGTAAGCAATACGCCAGTTTTGATGCTTATGCATTCAAGTTTACTAAAAATGCAGAAATGGACGTAGAAGAAGACATCGGCATAGGTGTGATGGAACGGGTCTACTACGGACTAGAAAAAAGAACTCGTGGTGATATGCTTCGTATTGTTCTTGATAGAGAGATGCCACACCATATAGAAAAAGCGTTAATAGATTTTGCAGAGATCGATAAGTACGACTCGCTGATTAAAAGTAATCGTTATCACAACAGCAAAGATCTCATGACATTTCCTGATGTCGAGCGCAGCGAGTACACATTTTCACCTCTTCCTCCATTGATGGGCCCATGTCAAGATTTTTCAGAAAGCATTATCGACAAGATATTTCAAAAAGATATCGGGCTACATGTACCCTATCGTCGTTTTGATCCCTTTTTATCGCTACTCCGCGAGGTAGCCATAAACGATGATGTTAAGGAAATAAAGATCACCCTCTATCGAGTGGCAAAGGACTCTAACGTGATTAAAGCTCTTTTAGCTGCAGCTGCAAATGGTAAAAAGGTTACAGCTGTTATAGAGTTATTTGCACGTTTTGATGAAGCAAGAAACATCGCATGGAGCAAAAAAATGGAGGCGGCTGGTATCCGCGTTCTTTTTGGACCCGAAGAGTTAAAAGTACATGCTAAGCTGTGTTATATAAGAACCTCACGGGGAAATATAGCTTGTATAGGAACAGGCAATATGCATGAAGGTACAGCCAAGTTATATACCGACTACATGCTAATGACCGCGAGGAAGAACATTGTCAGCGAAGTACTGAAAGTTTTTAATTTTATCGAACATCCATTTGTACACCACCGTTATAGAGAATTGATGGTATCTCCGATTAATATGAAGGAGAAGATACTCCGACTCATAGACTTCGAGATCAATTCGGCTAAGGCTGGTCAGAAGGCTTTCATCAAAGTAAAAATAAACCATATTACAGACGAACAAATTATTGCTAAGCTATATGCAGCAAGTCAGGCTGGTGTATCAGTAGAATTATTGGTTAGAGGAAATTGTTCGCTAGTACCTGACGTCAAAGGGACAAGTGATCATATCATTCAGCACGGTATCATTGCCCGTTTTTTAGAGCACTCACGAATTCTTATCTTTGCGCATGCAGGAAATCCAAAGTTTTTTATAGGTAGCGCCGATTGGATGGAGCGCAATCTGAAACGTCGTATAGAAGTCATGACACCCGTATACGACCCAGCTATACAGGAAGAATTGATGACCATCGTTGAGTATGGTTTGAAAGATACTTCGCAGTCACATTACGTCAATTATAATGATAGAATACCGCTTCGTTACACGCACGAGAAACCATTGTTTCACAGCCAAGAGGCTCTATATAGTTATTATATCGAGAATGAAAGAAATAATCTGAAAGGATAAACCTGAGCTATGAACAATAAGATCTTTGCAGCTATTGATATAGGCTCAAATGCTATACGTCTTTTACTAAAAGAGGTTGATATCGCTAGTAACGAAAAAAAGATAAATAAGTTACAACTTGTACGAGTACCTCTACGACTAGGAACGGAAGCTTTTTCTAAAGGCGAAATTAGTAAGGAGACTGTAAATAAAATGATCTCCTTAATGAAGGCTTTCCGTCATCTAATGAAAATATTCGAGGTGAGCGATTATCGCGCATGTGCTACGAGCGCCATGCGTAAAGTAAGCAATAACAAGAGGATCATTCGCAAAGTACACCATAAGACTGGTATTAAAATAGAAATTATCTCTGGCGAAGAAGAGGCAAGATTACTTAGTGATATACGAATAAAAAGTATAAATAAAGACAATCCTAGCAGTCATCAACTCTTCGTAGATGTCGGAGGCGGAAGCACGGAATTGAATCTTTTTGAAAACAACAATCATTTATTAGCGACCTCATTCAACATTGGCACAGTACGTATATTACAGGATTGTGTTAAACCAGAGACGTACGATTCTTTTAAAGAAACTCTACTATCTCTCAAAAATAAATACTCTGACTTTGCGATTGTAGGCACTGGGGGAAATATTAATAAATTGGTTCGTTTACAAGAAAAAAAGAATGGAAGGGATAACTTTATTTCTACCGATAGTTTACAACGCCTATACGATGATATGACAAATATGTCTATCGATGAACGGATAAGAAAGTATAATCTAAAAGGTGATCGTGCAGAAGTCATTGTACCAGCAGCCTCAATTTTTTTGGAAGTAGTTAATTCCTTATCTGTAAACGGTATCGCCGTACCTACAGCAGGACTCGCTGACGGTATTATAAACGAACTTTTCAAGCAATATTGCGTACGCTACCATATAGCATAACCAACTGCAAAACCTCTCTATTGTTTTTCGATTGTAAAATAGTAGCCTTATTTCCACACGACTTCCAGTAATCCATGATTTTAGATTATCTCTAAATAAGAGTGCAAAACGGATTCTAGAAGATTTCAAGTGCAACGCAATACTACCGTTTATCTTCCATACCTTACATAACAAGCACGAACGACCAAAGAAGAAAAGAGATAAAATCAAAATCGATACGCCCGTGAAGAAAATAATAGAGAGGGATAGCAATATATTGTTAATGAACTTGTAATCAAAGACTCCCCTATAGGTGTATCCCTATAGGGGAGTCTTATGAATTAAAAAAGAATTAATTATCAGTATTCTTTACGCTATACATACGCAAAAAGGTTAAGCTTTCGTCTATTTTGAAAGCCTCTTTTACCGTTTCAGTCTTTGCATCTAAAGAATACACATAGGCCTGCATATCATTGTCTCTTGTAACAGCGTTGACGCCAATATAGAAAGTATCATCTATTGATGCAATGTAATTATTGAAACCTCCCGTACTCCATGGAAGATCTTTGCCATCAATTTTTATTCGTCGGAGGGTTTTAGCACTGCTATCGAAAATAGCATAATAATACGAATCAAATGCATAATTCTCGATATCTTGCTTATTGCCATTATAGTAACGTTCATGATCACCAACAAAGAAGAGAGCTTTACCAGGACTTAAGTATCTTACAATAAGAATATTCGTATCTTTTTCTGGTTCAAAGAGATAACCTCTATCTGTATCCGTTTCACCATTCTTCATTCTTATGATTACACACTCAGGTATGGGGCCTCCAGGTTTATATTTTGATCCTTTTTTTAAGCAGATAAGATACAAGTCTCCTTTATCATCAAAGTAAGCTTTTTCTTGCTGAGTATCCCCATACGCTTCAAGTGCAATACCTGAAACACGATCGTCTTTCAACGCTTTTTCTATACTCATAGTTTTTTCATTCATGACTACTACCGCTAGGGGACCACGTATCGTATTGGGAGCACCGGTCATAGGATGTGTACCTTCTCCTTTGTAATGAATGGAAGTAAAAAATAAGAGTTTTCCATCAGTTGATCTATATCTGAAGTGACCAGACGTACTGAATTTAAACGCATCAGGATATTTTGCATGTAGGTCGAATTCTCCTTCAGAAAGAAGAGTCATGGACTGTGTGTCAAATTTTGCCCAGATATGTTTTTTTGTAGCCGTACTGTATTGCGACAATAATAAAATGTGATCGCCAATCCACTCATGAGACGCTGATATAGCACCAGTCATCATCCCCTTCTTAAAGATTTTCTTCCCATAAGAACACTCCGCTATGCTCTGTAATTGATTACCTGTCAAACGATATTTTACCAATCCGTCATTGCCCTCAGTAGCAAAATAATAATAACCATTTTTCTGGATAGCACCAATGTTTATCTTACCAGTAATATCCACTCCCTTTCCTGTTACATTAATTGACTGATCGGGATTAGAAGGTTTATCGACACGGGCTACATAAGTGCCATTAGCACTTGTCCCCTCTACCGAAAGAAAAAGGTCCAGGTGATAATTTCCTGACGAGATTACAGCTTCTTCAACTCTTTTTATTGTTCCTTTTTCACATGCTGTCAATAACGACATTACTGCAATTGCTGCGAATAAATAAAATATTTTTTTCATCATCAAAACGAATTATAATTGGTTAGCTATATGTTGCTTTTCATTATTGGAGTATAACCTACTCTTTTTAGTCCTATCTCTAAAGGCCTTTCTCAATCGGAAAAAGAGGTAAGATCCGTAGATCACTACTAAAATAAATATATTGGCAATGCAACTACATTCTGTAGAAAACTCCACATTTGAGAATTTGAACTTGGACCCAAAACCGCGTTTCCCTCCATTGTCAGCGGGATTATTTTCTTTGATTGTCATTCCTAAAAAAGAAGTTTTTTTCTTTTTACTAGTTGCATCATCTACCATTTTCTGTATATGAGGATTGGACGATTGTAATGATTGAGCCACAGTTTGAGTCATACGTTGACTTTCGATGTGTGTAATAAGCATACCCGTATCAATACCCACAGCATGAATAAATAGCATAGCATACAAGACATAAGACCAACGTTGTACAGCTTTCCACTTTTTAAATCCCATTTTACGACGAATACCTGTAAATGAAGTCACCCATAAAACGATAAAAAGAAGTGTCATAAGTATACCCAAAAGGAAAACAGCATTCATAACGCCCTGCCCCCATACACTAACGATTTCGTGCTGTTGTTCAAGCGTACTACGATCAGCAAAAAATTGATAGGCGCTAGGCACTACCATAATAATCCGATTTATTGCATGAGGGATTACGGCAAATCCGACCATAATAGATAATTCTTTACGAATATTCATAAGTTTAGCAATTGCCGGTATCGAGGGTCTAAAAGCCCCCATATACATAATAATCACCAAGATCGGATGTATAACGTACGTGGCATGTGAGTATTCAATAAATATATCTGATATCACAGGATAAAATAACACTTTCATCCACGTTATCCCCCATAAACTGAGTACTGGAAGGAATGTCATCAAACCTAAAATACCCAAAACGACATAAATAATACGCGCATATTTTTTTATGCTTTTGGCAAACGAGACTGTTACCACAGTCCAAAATATCAGCGCGACTAAGAAGCCTGACAGAGAATTGAAGAAGTAAAGTAAATCAATAAGTGTTCTGATCATATTATTACAATTGGTATAGTTTAGTATAATCTCGACTAGTATTATTTGAAAAAGAAGCGGAATTTACAAAAGATGGCTCTCCCAGGTTTCTGCAATTTGTAGTTATCAAACAATAAGACATCAAAAATATTATTGCATTCCAAGGAAACGCTGTATTGATTATTGTGCCATAGGAAAGTAGCAGAAACATCATGAGCATTTTGTGTAGGGATAATGGATTTACTATCTCGATGTCCATAAGTAGCCCACGTAAGATAAAACCATTTTACATGATGAAAATCATACGTTAAGGTTAATCTATTCTCCTTACCCAAAATATTTTTCATCGTGTACGAAGCGTTCAAATTGGCATAGAAAGTAGGTCTGTTCGGGATTTGCTGTCTATAAGCTGCGTTAGGTTTGCCGTCTGAGATTTTACTTTCCATCATATCGACAGCTTTTTCATACGACAGATTTCCTTTAAAACTTAATTGATCTTGATAGTTCAAGCCCATTTCCAATTCAACACCTTTTATGCTGATTCTGGATAGATTCTTGAACCTGTATTTTTCACGGTCTTGAACGACCATGATAAAATCGTGTATATTACGATAAAAAAATCCTCCTTCATAGAAGATATTGAGATGCGGAATCAGTTCACTACTGCCATAAATATTCAGATTATAATTATTGCTTTTCTCTGGTTCCAATGCATAATTAGCTTGTAGAACATCTCCATCTCCCAATAACTCCATTGCTCCTGGCAAACGCACACTATACTCATACGAAAGTTTCGTTGCAAATGCGTCGTGAAAACTATAGCGTGATCCTAAGCCATATGCTGTAAAACATTTAGTTGTATTTGCTTTATCTTTATCGTATCCTGAAAGATAATGGGCCCCACTACCGACTTTTTTTTCCTCTATTTTCACGTGATTAATAAATTCCTTGACAAAGAAAGTAGAGCGACTCTTACCTTCGTATAAGGTAAGATCATAAGACAAATTGATAAAATTACGTGTGAGATAGTCAGTAGCTTTTCCTTTTGCTTTAGTCTCGTCACTTGTGAATTGTTCCATATTATCTGTATTGGCAGTTAGTAGGTAGTTTAGATTCAGATCACTGTGTGGCGATAATTTATAATCAATATTTAATCGAACAGTCGTATAAGGTCGGTAATAATTACGGACTACTGGGTAAGAATTGATTTCTGCAAAATCAGAAGACCTGCGATAGCCATTCCAGAAATAGATTGCCATGACGGTATCTACGGTTGAGGACTTTTGTATGGTGTGAGAAAGATCTGCCGATAAAGTCAAACCATCGATAAGAAGATCTCGTTTTTTATAGCGAGCTCTTAGGCTGTATGCATGGCTTTTCCTATAGGCGGCTCCATAAACGACATCCTGTGTAGCTCCCGTTTGAATATCCTTTTTTAGATGAGAATAGGAGGCTGAAAAATAGAAGAAATCTGCCCAAGACTTATTGGAAAAACCTATTTCTAATTGGGAAAATAGATTGCTATATGCATCGTGAAAACGTCTATAATTTCCTACTTCAAAATGGTTGTTGTCAGGATTCAATACCCTGACATTCTTCATCAAATAGTTGTTTTTCGAATATTTGTAAGCAAGCGTTGGTTTTATTGTTAGCCCCGTTTTGGATTCGATAATTTGGGCATTAAGATCTAGTTGATGAGTATAAAAAGATCCTATGCTATAGGATAAATCATAATAATTCTTGTTCTTTACAGTAGTTATTATATTGATCGCTCCTCCAAGAGCATCACCACCTAAGTATGCGGGTACTACTCCTTTGTAAACTTCTATACGATCAATAATATGTAAAGGTATATTTTCTAACGAAAAATACTCTCCCTTTGTATTCATGGGGACTCCATCAATATAATAACGTATAGAGTTTCCGCCGAGACCATTAAGCGTAATGTTAAAATCAGAGCCGAGTCCCCCACTTCTTCGTACGCGAACACCAACCCCTTTTTCCACCTCTTTGGTAATACTCTGAATTGAACTAAGTTTAGAGGAAATGTCAATTGCATTTGTAGAGAAGATACTTTTTTTTACTTTGACATTTTTTGATTCTCCCACAACACGAACATTACCTATTAAGACAATATCCTCGCTAAGAAAAAAATCGATACGCTTGTCGCAATCTGCGTAAATGGATTCTTCTTTTTCTTTATACCCGACGTAGGTTAGCTTTAACTTGTGCTCACCTTTTGAGACTTTAATGCAATAGTGTCCTTGGGCATCGCTGATGACTCCATCCTTACTATTATCAATCTGAATTGTAACTCCTATCAAAGGTTCTTTGGCATCGGAAAAAACAGTCCCTTGTATCGTAACAATATGGTTCTCGGCATAGCTTGTCCCCCACATTGCTGCGAGCAATAAAGGCAAGAAAAATAAAAGACTCCTGCTGATCATCCAGAAAATTTTATTCGCTCGTATATTCGTTTTCGGCTGCAAAATTAATTGTAATTAGTGGTATAGTCAATCCCTATTAAGTGGTATTCAGTAGGAATAAAATAAAGAGTTGTAGGTAAAACAGAAAACAAGACTCTTGAAGAGACAAAAAAGAAGATAGAAAAACCTATTATGTATTTAAGGCTGGAAAATAGAGCAAATATGAAAATCTCAACCGATACTATGAATTCTTTTGTAAGCCATTGTATTGATAGGATATGTCATATCAGATATAATAGGGTTTACCGAAGCGGTATCTATTTGAAAATTCATATTATTTGAGTAACTTTGTAGGCCTTATCAAAGTAATGGCATAAACATGCATACGGGATTAATTGGGAGTAATATCGGAACAATTTCGTTCGGTAAAAATCATCCCCATATACCCCAAAAATGCTTTTATACGCCCCACTTTAGAACAAAAGAATCTTCATAATCAATGAAAAATATCCGAAACTTCTGTATCATTGCCCATATCGATCACGGTAAGAGTACATTGGCAGATCGTCTCTTAGAATATACAGGCACTATAGAACCCAAAGATCAAAAGGACCAAGTATTGGATAATATGGATTTGGAGCGTGAGCGTGGAATTACGATAAAAAGTCATGCTATACAAATGCGCTACAAGTACGAAGAAGAGGAGTATATTCTTAATTTAATAGACACACCAGGGCATGTTGACTTCAGCTACGAAGTATCACGATCCATAGCAGCATGCGAAGGAGCATTACTTGTAGTAGATGCTTCACAAGGGATACAAGCACAGACCATCAGCAACCTTTACTTGGCTATTGAAAATGATCTTACTATAATACCCGTAATCAATAAAATCGACCTTCCTGGCTCAAATCCTGACGAAGTTGAAGATCAAATCGTTGAACTACTCGGATGTGATCGGAATTCGATCCTTCGAGCCAGTGGAAAAACGGGCGAAGGTATTGCTGCTATTCTAGAAACAATTGTACAAGAGATACCCCATCCTACAGGAGATCCAGAGGCTCCCTTACAGGCGCTGGTATTCGACTCTGTATTCAATCCATTCCGTGGCATCATTGCTTACTTCAAAGTTGTAAATGGATCTATATCTCAAAAGGATAAAGTAAAGTTTATAGCCACAGGTATGGAATACCAGGCAGATGAGGTAGGAACACTCAAGTTGGAAATGCAGCCTAAAGCGACTATTTCGACAGGTGATGTTGGTTACATTATTTCTGGTATTAAAGAAAGTAAAGAGGTCCGTGTAGGGGATACGATCACTCATGTCAATCGCCCAGCTGAGGAAGCAATTGCTGGATTTAAAGAAGTTAAACCGATGGTCTTTGCCGGTGTTTATCCGATAGATCCAGAGGACTATGAAAATCTTCGCACGTCCCTAGAGAAGCTTCAACTTAATGATGCCTCCCTTACCTTTACCCATGAAAGCAGTTCTGCCCTAGGGTTCGGATTTCGATGTGGATTTCTTGGACTGCTTCATATGGAGATAATCCAAGAACGCCTCGATAGAGAGTTTAATATGAACGTCATTACGACCGTTCCCAACGTATCATACATTGTTCATGGAAAAAAAGGAGAAGTCTTAGAGGTACACAATCCTAGTGGATTGCCAGATCCGACAAAAATAGAAAGCATTGATGAGCCCTATATTCGTGCAACGATCATTACCAAAGCAGATTATATTGGACCCGTGATATCTCTATGCCTTGACAAACGTGGTATTCTCATCAAGCAAGATTTTATTTCAGGGAATCGTGTAGAAGTAATTTTTGACATGCCTCTGGGAGAAATTGTAATTGATTTTTATGATAAACTAAAAAGCATATCTCGAGGCTATGCTTCTTTCGACTATCATATGTCCGAATATAGACCATCTAAATTAGTAAAATTAGATATTCTGCTTAATGGAGATCCGGTGGATGCGCTCTCTACGCTAACACATATTGATAATAGTGTTCCTTTCGGAAGGCGCATGTGTGAAAAGTTAAAAGAATTGATACCTCGCCAACAATTTGATATTGCAGTACAAGCAACTATAGGAGCTAAAGTTATTGCTCGAGAAACCATCAAGGCCGTCCGAAAAGATGTGACTGCAAAATGCTATGGTGGAGATATAAGCCGTAAACGCAAACTACTAGAAAAACAAAAAGAGGGAAAAAAACGAATGAAGCAGATCGGTACTGTACAGGTTCCTCAAAAAGCATTCCTTGCAGTATTAAAACTCGATTAGTTAGAAAGTGAACTTCGTACCCTATTATTCTTGAGGTTCTAATACTTTATTGATACGATGGCCAAATCAAATCGTAATACAACAAAGAGCAATAAAAATAATTACGACAATATTGCTTTTGATGGTCAATTGCCTCCACATTCAATAGAATTTGAGCAGGCCGTACTAGGAGCTCTCATGCTAGAAGAGGACGGTTTCATAGAAGTTCAGCAACTACTGAAACCAGAGAGTTTTTATTTCAAGCCCCATAGATATATCTATGAGGCAATGCATACATTATCCCTCCGTGAGCATCCTGTAGACATGCTTACGGTAACAGAGGAATTACGAAAAACTGGAAATCTAGAGAGCGCTGGAGGTCCTACATATATAGCAGAACTTACCAGAGACTTACCCTCCATATCGAGCCTTTCTTACCATGCCCAAGTCGTAGCAGATAAATTTCTAAGCCGCGCTCTGATTGATTTTGCTGGAGAGGTTCTTTCCTCAGCATACGAGGATAGTGAAGATATCGTACAGCAAATGCAAAGGGCTGAAGGACATCTTTTTGAATTGTCTCGGTCTAAGATGAAGAAGGATTTTGCGCGAGCAGATGCCTTCTTACCTATTTTAACCCAAAAAATCGAAGAAGCTTCGAAGTGTGAAACAGGTATCAGTGGATTAATTACAGGATTTCCCGAATTGGATACTCTTACGAGTGGTTTACATCCAGGAGAGTTGATTATTATCGGAGCACGACCTGCCATGGGTAAGACAGCGTTTGCTCTCTCTCTCCTAAAAACACTCTCTGTGGATATGAGTATTCCCACACTCTTCTTTTCTCTAGAGATGAGCAACGAGTCTCTGATGATGCGTGTCTTGAGTAATGTATGTGAAATTCCTCTTAGCAAGTTACGATCGGGACAGCTAGAATATTATGAATGGGAAACACTTGCAATAAGAAAAGAAATGCTTTGCGGAAAACCTCTTTATCTCGATGAAACCCCAGGTCTATCGATTTTTGAACTCCGGAGCAAGGCTCGGCGTGCTGTTCGAGAGAAGGGTGTGCAGCTTATCGTCATAGACTACTTACAATTGATGACAGCTGAAGGCTTGCAGTATGGTAGTAGAGAACAAGAGATTAGTCTTATATCACGTTCACTCAAGAGTTTAGCTAAAGAACTACAAATTCCTATTATTGCCCTTGCTCAGTTGAATCGTGATATTGAAAAAAGACAGCAAAGTGACAGTAACAGTAGGCAACCACAACTCTCCGACCTTCGTGAATCTGGTTCTATCGAACAGGATGCCGACATTGTTGGCTTTCTACATCGCCCAGAAGTATATAATATCTTAACTTTCCAGGAAGACAATACTTCAACAGTGGGAATGGGAGTTTTCGTATTAGCGAAAAATAGAAATGGTGCAACAGGGGATTTTCGCATGACATTCCGTAAAGAGTTTACGAAATTTACTCCCGTAGGAAGTGGTAATATCGCTTCTATGGATTCTAGTATTGGATACATACCGCCATCTGAAAATTTTGGTCGTGAAGAATTTGAAGATCCTTTTTAAAAGATGTGTGCTATAAACCGCGAAACTTGTCTAAGAGGTAAACGTGCGTCCTATTATACATTAGGATGTAAACTCAATTTTTCAGAAACCTCTACTCTTTCGGGTGATTTGGAGCAAGAAGGCGTTTTCCGTGCTCAAGAAAATGAAATAGCGGATATATGTATTATAAATACGTGTACTGTAACATCTGTTGCAGATAAAAAAGCCAGATCACTAATAAGAAAAGTAGTACGAGAAAACAAAGGAGCGGCAGTTGTTGTCACGGGATGTTATGCCCAATTAGCTGGAGAGCAAGTGTTGGCCATTCCAGGTGTCAGCATGGTAGTGGGAGCTGGTAGAAAAAGTGAAATTGTTGAGCATTTGAAAGACTTTTTTTCTGGACAAATGCTAGTAAAATCACCCAAGCCAGTCTATCTTGCAGATCGGAGTCATATGCACATTTTCGAAGATGGGTGCTCTTTGGATGATCGAACGAGACATTTTCTCAAAGTTCAAGATGGATGTAACTATGCATGTAGCTACTGTACGATACCTAAGGCTAGGGGAAGAAGTAGAAATGGATCTATTGAAAGTCTAGTAAAAAAAGCTCATGAAGTAGCCGATAATGGCGGGCGAGAAATAGTCTTAACAGGGGTTAACATAGGGGACTTTGGAAAGTCAACAAAAGAATCATTAATTGATCTAGTTATTGCATTAGACAAAGTGGAAGGGATAGATCGGTATCGGATAAGTAGTCTGGAACCTGACCTCATCAGCGATGACCTTATTCACGCTGTCGCTGAAAGCCATCGTTTTATGCCGCATTGGCATATACCTTTACAGAGCGGTAGTGATGAAATCTTAAAACTGATGCGACGCCAGTATCGAAGATCTCTTTTTCTGGATCGCGTTGAAAAGATTAAGGTCCTTACACCTGAAGCTTTTATTGGCGTGGATGTGATTGTGGGAATGAGAGGTGAAACGGATAATTTATTTGAGGAAAGCGAACGTTTTATTGCAGAGACTCCCTTTACGCGACTACATATTTTTCCTTACAGTGAGCGCGAGGGTACGGATGCTCTTGGCATTCGACCAATTGTTTCCCCCGCAATGAAGAAGATTCGCTCCAAACGACTCCAACAAATAAGTAATAAACATCTATCTGCGTTCTATAGTCAATTTATTGGACAAAAACTCTGCGTATTGTGGGAAAAAAGTGACAACAACGGATTTATGTGTGGTTTTACTGAAAACTATATACGTGTAGTAGCACCTTATAATGAGACTCTTGCAGGAAATATAACTACAGTAATTATAGGTCCTCAAGAACCAGGAACAGAGCACTGTACAGTAGATCTTATTTGATAAGGAGAACGCCATGAATAAGGATTTCAGAACACCTTTAGCGGTTATCGTATTAAACTGGAATGGACGCCATTTATTAAACGAGTTTTTGCCTACTCTAATGCGGGAAACCCCTAAAAAAAAAGCAACCATCATCGTGGCTGACAATAATTCAATCGACGGATCCGTTGAGTGGATAAAGGAAAATTTTCCTGAAGTTGTCCTATATTCATTTGAAAAAAACTATGGTTTTGCAGAAGGCTATAATAAAGCGATTCAACTATCGGACTACCGCTATATATGTCTACTAAACAGCGATGTTCAAGTAACAAAGAATTGGATTGAAGGCCCGATGTCTCTTTTAGAATCTCCTCATATTGCTGCAGTACAACCTAAAATCAAAAGTTATAAGCATCCTTCATATTTTGAATATGCAGGAGCTGCTGGTGGCTATATTGACAAATATGGATACCCTTTTTGTCGAGGACGATTATTTTCTGAAATTGAGGAAGATAAAGGCCAATATAATATTTCTACTCCTATTTCGTGGGCTTCTGGAGCATGCCTATTTATAAAACGGGATACTTATATTGAATGCGGAGGACTAGATCCCTTCTTTTTCGCTCATCAAGAAGAAATAGATCTTTGCTGGAGAATCTACAGGAGTGGGAAGTCTGTATACTACTGTCCGGATAGCGAAGTATACCATGTAGGTGGAGCTACTCTAGCTACAATTAATCCACAAAAAGTCTACCTGAATTATAGAAATAATTACCTAATGCTCTACAAGAATCTACCTGCTCATATATCGAGAAGGATATTATTGATTCGCTTATTTCTAGATATAATATCAGTCTTACTGTTTTTGCTTCAGAGAAAAAAAAGTCATGCAAAAGCTATTCTTGAAGCCAGAAAAGATTATAAAAAGATGAGAGAGCATTACAAACCTTCTCCACAAGAAGTAAAATCACATCTAAAAAGATACTGTGTCGTATATCAATACTTTATACTAAGACATAAAAAATATTTTCAATTACCAAATTAAATCTCATAACATATGTCAACTAGCAGAGAAAACGAGAATCTACAGTTATTAGGAAAGAAAACCGAATACAAGCAAGATTATGCTCCTGAAGTATTGGAGATTTTTCATAACAAACATAGAGATACTGACTATTTAGTACGCTTCGTATGCCCAGAGTTTACAGCCTTGTGTCCAATTACAGGTCAACCGGATTTTGCAACTTTGTATATTAATTATATTCCAGACGACAGAATGGTAGAAAGCAAAAGTTTGAAACTTTATCTTTTTAGTTTCCGTAGCCATGGAGCCTTTCACGAAGACTGCGTTAATATAATTATGAAAGACCTTATAAAACTAATGGACCCTAAATATATTGAGGTGTGGGGGGATTTTACACCGCGTGGAGGGATTAGCATTAAACCCTATACTAACTTCGGTAAAGAAGGGACTCCTTACGAAAAAATGGCTCGTGAAAGACTGCTGCAACAACATTAATATGATGATGGTGTCATGACTCTTAGTACCAAAGAAAAAAAATATTTTGCCATCATCAATCCGATTAGCGGGATACGAAAAAAATATCGTATTCCCACTATGTTGGCCGAAGCTTTTTCAGGAAAAAACGAACGTATATTTTTCTCTTTCACGAAAGGAAAAGGAGACGCCTCACTCTTGGTGCAACAAGCAATAAAGAATAATGTCGATGCGATAATAGCAGTTGGAGGAGATGGAACCATTAACGAAATTGCTGGAGCTCTATACAATAGTAGAATACCACTTGGTATTGTCCCTAAAGGAAGTGGCAATGGGTTAGCTAGGACCTTAGGGCTCCCTCTTGATAAGGAAGAAGAGGCAATAGAAATCATTAAACAGGGAGGTACTACTGCAATCGATACCGCTTTTGCTAATGGTATACCTTTCTTTTGTACTTTTGGAGTAGGCTTTGATGCTGCGGTAACACAGCGATATGCACAGGCCTCGACAAGAGGTATTTCATCCTATATCATTTCCGCTATAGAGGAATATTTTTCCTTTAGGCCTAAGCACTACAGGATCACATCCGAAGGAAAAACAATTGAACGCGAGGCTATGCTAGTAACATGTGCAAATATAGACCAATATGGCAATAATGCATTTATAGCTCCTCATGCTAGCCCCTCCGATGGAAAAATCGATTTAATCATAGCTGGAAATACCACTGGTATTGAAGTGCCTCAAATGGCATTGCAACTTTTCACTAACAACATTGATAAGAATCGAAAAATAGAGTCGCTACGAAGCGATCATATTGTAATAGAACGAGATCAACCAGGAGTTGTACAATTGGATGGAGAGAGTTTAAAAATGGGAAAACAAATAGAGATCTCCATATCTGCCCGTTCCTTGGAAATATATACACCTAGAACAAAAACGGAATAGTAGCTCTAGGGTTCATGTATCCTTCCATTGATTACCTATTTTTAGGTATTGCACATTTCTTTAACCGAAAGTAACTTTGCAGAAACATGTACTAGCACTATTTTTTATCGGAAAGACTCAAATACTCTCAATAAATCAATACGTCAAATAATAGAAAACTTAAATTATAATTAATAGCATTATGAAAAAAAACTTCTTTCTCTCAACAGTTATGTTGCTTTCATTAGCTCTTTTAGCCACATCTTGTGACAAAAAAAAAGGCATAGAAGAAAAAAAACATGAAATCCAAACAGTCGAATTTTTAGATGCTGCATCTTATGACTCTTGGGTGTACTTTAATTTCGAGAAAAAGGCTCTCGTAAAAAAAGCTGTGATAGCAGAAGACATGAGTCAAGATCTTTCTTGGGATATTGCGTTCCATAGACAAGACATAAAGATCAATTGCGGTGTCAGTGGTAAAGGTCAAGGAGGTGGTTTCGAAAGTGAACTCACCGAACTCAAAGATCTTAAGAGCGTACAACCAAATTTTGTCGTTGACGTAATGGGAAAAGTGCTTTCTAAATTCGAGGTCAACAATGGTGAGCACTCAATGGAATATTCAGATTCTGGAATAAACCCAGCTCTTACAGGTGGGAGCAAAGATGGAAAAGGTCTTGGGTGGATCGACACTACTCATGGAGATAGAGGACCTAAGTACGATATTAATCCTCATATTTTCTTCGTAAAAACAGCTAATGGTAAAACTGTAGCCATCAAGTTTACCTCTTTCAAAAGCGCTGAACTCAAATCAGGACACATATCATTTCAATATCTTTTTGTAGACTAATATGATAGTAGGTATATGGGACATATCGCTTTTATGTCTCATATACTTATATTTATTTCGTATCACTATACTTTGACTAATCTTTATGATTGGTTATTTTCTTTATATATAGATTCTACTATAATTCTTTCAATTCTATTATTCACTTATTTTTATGCTGGGTAAATTACTCCCTTTAGTTCCTTTATTTCTAGTTGCGACGGGCTTTTCCTTTGCACAAGAAAGCCACAATAGTTTCAAAAAGGATTCTGTTCATTGTGAACAAGAAGAAGCGTTAGAGGAAGTTGTATTCACTGCCACACGAACCCCAAAACTTTTAAAAGATCAGCCTGTATGTATACAGGTTATCAGTCCTCAACAAATCAAACTAATCTCTCCAAAAAGTTTTATTGATTTATTAGAATATACCCTTCCCGGTGTGGAATTTACGAAACACGGAGGTCAAGATATTTTGTCTTACCGAGGATTTGATAGTAATAGTTTTTTATTTCTAATTGATGGAGATCCCATCACTACGGGTACCGGTAGAGAAATAGACTTTAGCCGTATCAATCCTGATAACATTGAAAAAATAGAAATCATCAGAGGGGCTGGAAGTGCTTTATATGGATCTAACGCATTAGCAGCTGTAGTAAATATCATTACGAAGCATAGTAACAAGCAAATATCAGGCTCTTTTTTGGGGTTCTTCGACAGCAAAAAGAATCAACGTTATAATGCTAATATCGCTTTCAATATATCTAAATTAAGAAGTATTACCGATGCTGGTTACTCTAAAGATCAACCCTACACCATCGCTGATGAAAAGATGACCCAAAGGAAAGTATATGGGGGGCATGTATTGAATCTGAATGAGAAACTGATCTATACACCTAATCATGATCTAAAACTAAAACTGGATCTCTTATACAACAATCGCAGGCAAAAAAGAGGAGATCTTTTGGATTATGAGTACAATTCTTTTGACTTAAAATTAGGAGGCATATGGCGATTTTCTGAGCGACAAAATATTGACTTGTCATACTCATTCAATATATACAAGCAAGACTCGGTACTAAAAAAAAGTAAAATAACTCCACGAAAAGTCGTTTTCAATGAGTTGATGCATTATATTCGCGCACAATACAATTTTGATATATCAGCCCAACACCAACTCAATCTTGGAGGAGAGTACAATTTTGACCGCGTCACCTCTCCTCGCCTCTCCTCACCTGAAGTTCCCGGAGCTAAGAGTCTGAATACCGGGGTTATTTACGGACAATATCAATACACTCCACTGGAAGAACTCGTTTTATGTTATGGTGGTCGTCTTGATATGCGAGAACGTTACGGTGTACATTATACTAACCGCTTATCTGCTCGATATACTCCAAACAACCATTATTCTTTCCGCGCTAATTTTTCACAAGGATACCGTACGCCTTCGATGCAGGAACTTTTCTTTTTCTTTGACCACATGGGTATGTTTTATATCTATGGTAATGAAAATCTCAAACCAGAGAGAAGCAATATGTTCCTTCTGAGCGGAGAATACAACAACGAATGGCTAAACATGGTAATCAGTGGATACTATAATAAAGTGTTTAATCAAATAGCACTCCAATCAAAGGAAGGGGCCAACGGTAATCTATCCTACTACTATGTAAATTCTCCAAAAAATGACCGTGGGAATATTTGGGGGATTGATTTCAATACAAAAATTCGTTTGCCTTTCGGTTTTGACCTAAGAGCATCGTATGCATATAGCTACAATCACTATCTCATTACAATGCAAGACGGCTCTGCCTACGTAGATAAAAATGGACATAACGTCTATACCACATATACGCGGCCTCACAGTTTGGTGGGCTCATTGAAGTGGCACCACCATTTTTCAAAACACTACCGATTAACTGCAAACTTCTCTATTCGCTATTTATCATCCTTCAGTAACAAACAATTAGTAAAAAAAGATGATACATTGGAGAATTACGAAGTAAAAGACTTAAAATACCAGTCGGCTACATTAGCAAAACTAAGCTGTGAACAAAACTTTTTCGATCATTACGAATTATTGCTAGGCGTAGACAATTTGTTTAACTATTTACCCAATAATGCTGTATTTAACGCGCCGCTATCTCCAGGCAGATCATATTTTGGAACTATCCGCATAGCATTTTAATTGAAGAGATGAATTGACACGTATTATTCACTATATAATAAAATGAAGACAAAGAATCTAATAATCCTAGGAGTAGCAATAACAGCTATTGCTATTGCCATCGGATCATACGCCATTTTTCGTCCGCGTCCCTCGAAGGTGGCATTAGTAAACTTTCCATCCTTTATGGTAGGAAGAATGATTAAAAGCATAGACAAGAAAAACGCCCATGCTTTTCTCGAAACCAATATGAGTAAACTCAAAAACTATGATGCCGTACTTCTTTGGGGTATGGGGGGGGAAAAATGGGGAGACGAAGGTCGTAAGAAAATCATCGCCCTTGACGACAAAAAGATTCCCTATTGCGTAGTATTAACAACCAATCCTCAGGATCAACTAAGTAATCTTTCCGAAGAGGAACAGGCTTTATTAAGAGATTATGTTCTGTCTGGAGGAGCTAGAAATTATAAGTCTCTTTTTAACTACGTCCGAAAGGAATTGATCGGTAAAAAACTTAGAGAAGGTAAAATTGAAGAACCGTATAAGTATGGTGAAAACCTATTCTACGGAAAAACAGATAACGATATTTTTAATTCCTACGAAGAATATCAAACCTATTATCGTTCACACGGTTTCAAAGAAGGAGCACCCAAAGTAGCTGTCTTTATATCTTTTGCCGATCCCGTTATATCCAACCGCGAACACATTGACACAATGGTGGAGGTGTTCGAAAAGAAAGGAATGAATATCTATCCGTTTTCGTCGGGTAAAGATCGCTTTAAAATACTAGAAGCTATAGCCCCCGACCTAGTTGTAGTTATCCCTCATGGTCGCATAACAACTGGAAGTGCTATGGAGAGTCAGCAATGGCTCAAGGAGCATAACATTCCGTTTTTATCGGCTCTTCCTATTTTGAGCAGTCGTGAGAATTGGGAAAAAGACCCACAAGGATTATTTGGCGGTATGCTTTCTCAGAGCGTTGCATCGCCTGAATTCGATGGAGTGATACTACCCTATGCACTGTTTTCTCTCGAAAAAGATGAGCGTTCAGACCTCGAACTTTTCCAAGCGATGCCAGACAGATTGGATTATTTTTCCGATATCGTGGCAAACTATATTGCATTGCAAAAAAAGACAAATGCCGAAAAAAGAGTTGCAATCTTCTATTTTAAGGGACCTGGTCAAAATAGTCTTGTCGCCCAAGGTATAGAAGTAATGCCGTCGTTATATAACCTTCTAAAAAGTATGAAGGAAAATGGCTACAATCTGACTGGTCTTCCCGATAGTGAAAAAGAATTTGCACATATAATTAATGAGCAAGGAGCTATCTTCAATTCATATGCTGAAGGAGCTATTGACAACTTTGCTAAGAAAGGATATCCTGCGTTGATAAGTGCTGATAGCCTAAACAATTGGATTTCCAGTTCTTTTACAGAAAAACAACAAAATCTACTCAAAGAGAAATATGGAAAGGCTCCTGGTGATTTCTTCACAATCGAAAAAGATGGAAAAGAAAACCTGATGGTTACCCGGGTGCAATTTGGCAACGTAGTCCTGCTCCCCCAACCCGCCCAAACTACAGGCATCAACGATTTCAAAGCGATTCATGGCAGTAACCCCATTCCTCCCTATCCTTATATTGGAGCTTATTTATGGGTACAGAAAGAATTCAAAGCTGATGTACTCACTCACTTCGGGACACACGGTAGTCTAGAATTTATTCCAAGTAAACAAATTGCCCTATCTTCTGATGACTGGACCGACCGCTTAGTCGGAACATTACCTCATGTTTATTACTATACGATAGCCAATGTTGGTGAAAGCATGATGGCTAAGCGTCGAAGCTATGCAACTACTGTTACCTACCTCAACCAACCATTTATTGAAACAAACCTCAGAGAAGGGGTATCCCCAATTCAGCGCCTTATGGACCAATATCTATCTGAGGAAAAAGAAAACAAAGAACTGTCTCTGAAAATAAAAAAAGTAGCTGTAGAAAATGGATTTCACCGAGATCTTCGATTAGACTCTACCCTTTCTGTACCTCTTACCAGAGATGAAATACAGCAGCTCAGCGATTTTGTTGAAGAGATAGCTATCAGTAAAATACCTGGAGGGTTGTATACTACCGGCATTCCCTTTAGCGAAGAAAAAATCCTTAGTTCAGTACGACTTATGTCCATAGATCCTATTGCTTATGCCTTGTCTTCACTGGATATTCAGAAAGGGAAAATCACCGAATCTTCTGTGAAAGATGAACGATTCTTCACAAAAAACTATAGGAGTAAAGCTCGTAACATCGTAGAGAATATAATCAGAGGTGGAACTCCCAATGTGGATGTGGTTATGACGAGTTTGGGCGTTAGTCAGGAAGATATTGAAAGAGCCAAGGCTTTTAGTCAAAAACAAGGAAGTGCGACTAGGCCTATGATGATGGGAAATATGAGTGGCGCGATGAGGAATGAGAAGAGTGGGAATGACAGTAGGAATACCAAACCTTCCAATGATAATAAGAAAGAGCACCCTCACAAAATAGGAATGTCAAAAAACGAAAAATTCGATCCCGAAAAAGCAGCCAAAGCGGGTATGCCTAAGGAAGCAATAGAAGCTGTCTTGGCTCGACAGAAATCTTTGTTTGATCCCAAAGAACAACATTTTGCTGCTACAATAGAAACATTGAAAAAATCCATAGAAAATGTAAGTAATTATCTTGAGTACTTACGCAAAAGTCCTCAGCTCGAGATGGCATCATGGACAAATGCTCTTAATGGAGGATACATTGCCCCATCCCCTGGAGGGGATTATATCGGCAATCCTCAATCCTTGCCTACTGGAAGAAACCTCTATGCTATCAATGCCGAGGCAACGCCCAGTGATGCTGCCTGGAAAAAGGGTATGCAAATGGCCAAAGACATGCTTGCAGATTATACTCATCGGCATAATGAATTACCCAAGAAAGTCAGTTTCACGCTTTGGAGTAGCTCCTTTATTGAAAGCGAAGGTGCTACTATCGCCGAAATATTATATTTAGTAGGGTGTGAACCTGTGAGAGATCCTATGGGTCGCATACAAGATGTACGCCTCATTCCTCGTAAAGATTTAGGAAGGAAAAGGATCGATGTAGTAGTTCAGACATCTGGACAGTTCCGAGATCTTGCAGCGAGCCGTCTTTATCTGATTCAAAAAGCTATAGATCTTGCAGCTAGTGCAAAGGATGAAAACGATAATGAGGTGAAAAAAGGAGTTGATGCAGCAGAAAAAATGCTTCTTGATAAGGGTCTAAGCCCACACGATGCCCGTGCACTCTCTTCTCAACGCGTATTTGGAGGTCTCAATGGAGCTTATGGAACAGGCATACAAGAAATGGTAGAGGCTGGAGATAAGTGGGAAAAAAGAGAAGAAATTGCAGATGTATACATGAACAACATGGGAGCAGTATACGCTGATAAAGAAAAATGGAGTTCTTTTACAGCTGGTCTATTTGAAGCAGCTCTTCAAAGAACAGATGTCGTTGTTCAGCCAAGACAAAGCAATACTTGGGGGCCTCTAAGTCTAGATCACGTATATGAATTTATGGGTGGACTGACACTATCCGTTCAAAAAGTTACGGGCAAAGACCCAGAAGGCTATTTCAACGATTTGCGCAATCACAATCGAACAAGAGTCACAGAGATTAAGCAAAGTATAGGAGCAGAAGCTCGTACAACGATCCTGAATCCCACCTATGTAAAAGAAGTCGTTAAGGGAGGTGCAACTGCAGCTAGCGATTTATCTGAAACGATTCGTAACACCTATGGGTGGAATGTGATGAAACCTAGTGCCATAGACAAAGAGTTATGGGATGAAATCTATGAAACCTATGTTGTAGACAAACACAGGTTGGGAGTACATGAATTCTTTGATCGTGAAAATCCTGCCGCTCTACAAGAATTGACCGCCGTTATGCTAGAAACAATCCGTAAAGGCATGTGGAAAGCATCTTCCGAACAGATCAAAAATATAGCATCTATGCACGAAGAGTCGATTGCCAAGCATGGAGCAGGATGTAGCGGATTCGTATGCGACAATGCTAAGCTCCGTGATTTTATCAGCGACCAGCTACCTAACGATAAAAGAGAAGGCTACAAACAAGAAATCAAGAATATACGCAGTATAACAATGACCTCTTCTGAGATTCAGAAAGGACAACGACTAAAGAAAGAAGGTGAAGAGAATAAGAAATCATCTTTAGTAGAGAATCAGAGGCTCAATTATCGATTTACCTACATCGTTGTGGGGGCATTAGCCTTATGCTTGATTATTGTAATGGTTGCTCGACGACGCAAAAAAAAATAAAATATATGTATAAGGAGTAAGTGTGAGAAATCACGCTTACTCCTACCATTGATTTATAATATGCGGGACTTACTTGCAACACTTTTGCTACTATCCTTTATTAAGTTCGTGCTCGACGAAGCTCGGCAACATAGACTATCTGTACGAGTAGTCCATGGATTTTTTTACGTCGTAGCGATTATAACTGCCCATTATAGAGCACAGTTTCTAAGCCTTCAACAAGTAGAAACCTTTATCAATGATGTTACCACTTTGCAGAATATTGCATTGGTAGTTATGCTAGATTTGCTCATCACCCTGTATATCACAACTAGTAAAAAAGGAAGTTTTACATCCAGACTTAGAAGTCTTTTTGTGGAGAAAATCCCTTTGGCTACGAGTGATGAATCAGCTCTTCCCCCTACGCCTTCGTCATTGGTAGACCGCATGAAGATTGCTCTGAGGATTACTTCTCTCTATTTACCTTCACTGCTCTTTATTCCAGGACTTTTCTATCTTAGATTACTTCTCTTCTATCTATTTGCTGGTAGTAGCTTTACTCTTGTTACGCTGCTGCTTGTAATCGGCATTCTCTTATTAGTAATTTTAGCCCCTTATATACTTCGCTTTCTTATGGGCGAATATAACAACTACGACACACTATGTAGAAGTAGTATTTTTTGCTCTTTTACACTATTCATTATAGTGATTATAGCTGGTGTTTTACATCCCACGTCTCAAGTACATCACTCATCATCATCCGTATTAAATATTTTTGAACTACTTGTCCTAGCCATTACTGTTGTAATTGGTGGGACTATTGGTTATATTATATCCCGTTTTAAGAAATTATGAACTACCTATCTGATGCTATGTTTTGGCTTTCCAATGGACTATTGGTTCCTGTGATTGCCGCTTTACTTTATCTATTCGTTCGTGCAATCCTTTTGCTCGGAATGCTTTTTTCATCTTGGCAGAGACATAAAAGCATTCGATCGACTATGAGTCTCATAATGAGAGGGGCTGATAAAAAGAACGTTCAACAACTGCATGAGGAACTAAAGAAAACTCCTCAAAAAAACAGTTTTTTTATTACAGCAACACGTCTTTTTGATAGTACGCAAGAAACCCGTGTACTGCTCATTGGAGAGTTTGAACTTTTAGCAGACAAACGTCTTTCTTCTGCTGAAATTTTAGCCAAATTTGGTCCTATCGTTGGTCTGATGGGTACATTAATTCCAATGGGACCGGCCTTGTCGGGATTAGCAGGAGGAGATATTGCTGGTATGAGTTATAATATGCAGGTAGCCTTTGCCACCACAGTCTTGGGGCTTTTTGCTTCTGCAATAGGATACATTGCCATACAGATTACTTCTCGCTACAATCATCAACTACTACTATGGCTTGATTACTTCAACGAAAGGATAAGTTCAGAGAGATGAGAAGAAAATATAAAAAAGAAAAAATCGACCCCTCTAGTCTCACATCAAACTTATTTGATGTGGCTATGGTATTTGCCGTTGCACTCATGGTTGCCTTAGTAACGAAATTCAACATGACGGAGATCTTCAGTCGGGAAGATTATACTATCGTTAAGAATCCTGGAAAAGAGAACATGGAAATTCTCATAAAAAAAGGAGAAAAAATCGAGAAATATACTCCGAGTGATGAAGCAGCAAGTAATGAAAAAACTAAGGGAAAAAAGATCGGGATTGCCTATCAATTGGAGAACGGTGAAATCATATACATTCCTGAAGAATAGAGTTAAATATAGCACTACCATAGCATATATCAAGGGTTGATTTTGTAATACATCTTTCGCTTACTTATAGTGCAAAATAATACGTTCATTCTTCTTCAGTTGCTTCTAATTACAACCATTGCTAGCATAGGAAGTGATATTATAAATTATATCACTTCCTTTTCGTTTAGTACGAAGTTCTCAATATAATTCTCAAAAGATACGACGTTAGAAATGTTTCTTTTCAAGAAGAGAAGTATACCAATAAATTTTCTATGTATGATACTGAGTCATCCTATACAATAGGAACGAGACTAGAAATAATAATCCCTACTATTAAGTATAAAAAAGAGTAAAATCATCATATATTGCTATTGCACATACTTGATTAATCTTCTATCTTTGCTCAAGAATAAAAACTTAAATTCATAGTTATTATATGAGTAAAATAGGTATATTTTTTGGTTCATCTACAGGGACTACTGAAGAAGTAGCGCAGCAAATTGCAAAGAAAATAGGAGTGGATAACACTGACATTCACGATGTAGCTAATGCCTCAGCAGAAGACATGCTTAATTACGATTTACTTCTCTTGGGCAGTTCGACTTGGGGAAGTGGTGATCTACAAGACGACTGGGAAGACTTCCTACCTAAAACTGCAGAGTTGAATCTCTCTGGTAAAAAGATAGCGTTCTTTGGATGTGGCGATTCTAGTAATAACAGCGATACGTTTTGCAACTCACTAGCCACCATCAAAGAAGAGATAAGAAAAACTGGTGCTCAATTTATCGGGAAAACCTCTCCAGAAGGGTATAACTACGATGAAACGCGCTGCTTAGAAGAAGATAAACTTATTGGACTTCTTCTTGATGAAGTGAATGAGAGTGACATGACGGAAGACCGCATGGATAAATGGGTTGCAGCCGTAAAAAGTGAGATGTAAAGGACACCCCATTTTATTGGAGTAAGATATATTAGGAAAATCCTTATCAGTTGTAATAGAAAGGGGGAAGAATGATGAATTCTTCCCCTCATATTTTTAATAATATACTTTTGTATAGCTTGAAAGATAGAACTAATCTACGTACATCTTTTTCTATCTTAGGCTACGACTTGGCATAACTAGTAAAGGTGTTTTCGTGTGAAAAAGCATGCGCCTTGCAATTCCTGGATTGAAGAAGCGAGCAAAAATATTCCGTCTATACGAATTGATAACAATAAGATCGATGCGTCTACGCGTTAAGAAGTCGTCCATAGCTTCAGAGAAGTTCCCTTCTTGCAAGCGCGCAAACTCAATTTCAGCATCGGGGTAATGTTCTTTATGATGCGATGCCATCATTTTTAGTTCCATTTCTCCAATTTCACGCTCCATGCGCGTGACATTGAAAAGATAATAATGGGGAGACAATGGTTTAAAAAGATGCATCATCCTATCAAACAGAACGAGATCTCGCTGATCAAAAGAAGTAGCAACACCTACATTTTTCACATCCATCAAATCATCTATTAAAGCATCCTCAGGTACCACCAGTACAGGTACTTTGGCACTATCTACTATTTCTGCTGCCACAGAGCCTATAAGGTCTTCGTTTCTTTTACTTTTACCTCGTGTACCCATGATTACAATCGTAGGTGGGGCCTGTTTGATAGTAGATAAAATAAAATCTTCTGGATGCCCATCTCGTAATACGGTCTGATAGGAAACCGCAGGAAGACTCCCCTCCTTGATTTTAGTATCAATTTGGGTTTTCAGGTCTTCCATTTTTTTCGTTGCCTGCTCATATTCTCGTCGCATATTTAATTCGCGTCTATCATGATAGTCCATTACATTGTTCATAACTAATGGAGCCATAGCAAAATATTGAGAAAAGTAGGCATGTTGTATGACAACATCTAAGCCTCTTCGAGCGGCAAATTTGAATCCCAATGTAACGATTTTTGGAGTAAAGTCACTAAAATCAACGGGTAAAAGGACATATCCATATTGCTTTGCGCCCTTTCGATAGCGATCTAAATAGTTTAATTCGGCATAAATCTCATCCTTGTTCCAATCGGCGTGTTCGACAATATCCAAGGCTCTAAGTAAATCTTTCTCTTTGATTTTTATCCTTACACCAGCAGAAAAGATGGGCGTCAACTGATTGACATTCGTTAGAATAGCCTCTATCCCAGCATTTTCGAGGATGCTTTTTAAAATTTCTGCTTTTTCGTATGTGTGTATAGCAAGGGTAACTAACTTGTCTTCACTCAAGTTGTTTTCTTCTGTTTTTTTGTTCGTGTCGTTTTTCATGTATTTGTCTGTTTATGTAACGCGGGCTACAATAAATAAAGGAAAGAATAAAAGGATCCCTCTTCTTCAGAACCCAGAGGCATGAGGACGAGTGACCCTTTTTCATTCTTAGTATCATATAACTAAAGAAGCATGATACATCTTCTTAATATGAAGTGATCGTCTTCATTAGTGTAAAAAAAGATAGATAAGATCTATCGTAAAATAGCGTGTGCTAATCCTTCAGCATCACAATCTCTCCAATGATAAGAAGAGCTTTGTCCAATATTGTCGTATCACTGATTTCAACGACCCCTCCATCAGGGCCTGGCTCAATATGCAGACCGACACTTTTGCCTAATTCATAATTATCTCCGCCAAAATAATTACGAACAGTCTCTACATCGAGATTCAATTCTTCGGCTATACGATGCATAGAACCATCAGGTAAGGCATCTTTAACTTTTCTCAGTTGATTGAATGTGATTGTTCTACTCATAACTCTGAAAATTATAGGGTATAAAACTTAATACTTTATGTGAAGGCTACTACGCTACCGTGCCTTCCGCTATCAAAGATAACAAAAAAAAGGAATTTGACAAAATAATACTCAAAAAACTTTCTTGCTATTTAATATGTAAGTGACCAAAGAGGTAATCGGCAATTACGCAAAGTATCCAATCATATTTTTTGCGGCCTTAATCAAGTCTTCTCGGAAGTCCGGATGGGCAATATCGATAAGAGCTTTTGCTCGCTCACTCATTGTCTTTCCTTTGAGTTTTGCTATACCGTATTCGGTAACAATATAGTCAACTTCGTTTCGACCAGACGTTACTATTGATCCTTCCTGCAAGCAGGGAACAATACGGGAAACCCTTCCTTTAGCAGCAGTAGAAGGTAAAGCAATAATAGAAATTCCACCCTTACTTCTTTTCACTCCACGTAGAAAATCGACTTGACCGCCAGAACCGCTAAAAAGACGGTAACCAATACTTTCGGCTGTGACTTGACCATATAAATCTATCTCTATAGCGCTGTTGATAGATACAAAATTGTCTATCTGACCGATAATATAGGGGTCATTAGTAAAATCTACAGGTTTTAGTAGAATATCAGGATTGTCATTAACAAAGTCATAAAGATCTTTTGTTCCTGTAATAAATGCTGTTACGACTTTACTCTTTTCTATATTTTTGCAATTCCCTGTCACCACACCTTTTTGTACTAAGTTCATCACACCATCGGAGAACATTTCTGTATGGATCCCAAGATCCTTACGATCTTCCAAATTGAAGAGAACGGCATCGGGAATGGCTCCAATGCCCAACTGAAGAGTTGCACCATCTTTGACTAAACTGGCACAGTATTGACCTATTCGTTTTTCTATTTCACCCACTTCTGCTTGGGGTACCGTGCGAATAGGCCTATTGACTTCGACAATATAGTCTATATCTTTTATATGAATAGTGTTTTCAGCTCCGCCTACACGTGGCATGTGAGGGTTTAGTTCAGCTATGATTACTTTAGCATTATCAGCCGCCGGCTTAGTATAATCGCAAGCAAGTCCAAAAGAGCATAAGCCATTTTCGTCGGGGAGAGATACATGAACGACAGCTATATCAACGGGGAAATACCCTTCTCTAAAAAGCGAAGGGACCTCGTGAAAATGACAGGGAATAAAATCTAGTAATCCCTCGGCATAAGCTTTACGAGCTTGAGCCTCCATAAAGTTGACAACAGGTCGTATTTTTCCCCTCATTTCAGGGCGAAGATGCTCGCAATTACCAAAGTAGATTACCGTGAAAAGGTTAAAAAACGGAATTGTCTCTCTTTTTCTATAAATAGCTTCTGTAAAAGCATCGGGAGTAGCTACCCCTCCTCCCAGTACTACATTAGCATGAGGAAATAAAGCCTCATCAATAGCCTCATCCATCGTCACCAAACGACTATCATACAGTTTTTTATCGATCATAATATCGGGTAAGATTATATTGTTTTATTCTCAAAAGTCTCTGTTGCAGAGCGATAGTTACGCAAGGGATTAGCATACTGAAGTAATAGTAGCTGTCGAATTGCTTTCTCTTCGATACTATCAAAAGGTGCCGCAAGAGCAACTCTCTCATCAATATAATGGATAAATGCATCTTTGTCTTTTTGACTATAATGTCCATTCATCAACGACAGAGAACTGTTATTCAAGAGATCATCAGCTACATAATTGCCGGGATACAGTCGATATCGTGCATGGATAGAACGGTCTATTATTGAAGCGATCTTGTCAAAAAAGAGAGCAGGCTTACCAATCCATTCGTTTCCATTCTTTTCAAGTTCGTCATCCAAGATGTCATTCAAAGGACGAGCTATATCAAAATGAATTCTCCCCTTGTATCCCAAAACACCATTTTTCATGCTGTTATAATCTTCCCCCTCTTTCTTAGTATACGTACCAAGTGTTTCTCGAGCGTATAACTCCTTTGCTTTGAGGTAATCACAAGGATCGTATTCATAAGAAATCGACAGAGGAACAATATTTAGAGATCGTAACTCTTTATACGGACATTCTCGATTGGCTAGTGCCATCATCTTGAGTAAAGCTGGTTGTGTCCTATCATTGGCATCTTTTGCACGTCCCTCTCTTTGGGCAATCCAAATGTATTTTTTTTCAATTTCGATGCTATAGTGCAGGAGAGTAGAAAATACTGAAGAGGAAAGCAAAAATTCTCGAGGTGGAAGGCTTCGTTCGACGATCACAGCATCTGCTAACTTAACGATCGGCTCTATCCACGGTGCAACTAGAAGATTATCTCCCATAGCCATACGTGGGAGAGACAATCCTTCAGTAAAAAAAAGATAATTGAGAATTGCGGAGTCCATGACTATATCCCTGTGATTCGATATAAATGTGGCTCCTTCAACACCAGCGATATTGCTCTTACCTGTCAGGTCGCATCCAAATGAGGTTTTCTGAAGAAGCATCTCAACAATGGGTGCCAACAGATTGGTTTTAAATTTTTCGATCGTATCGACTTGAGATACTTTATCAAACAGGTGCTCTGCTGTATCTGGAAAAATATTCCGAATAAAGGTACAAAAAACATCATCTGAGAGAAGTCTCTGACATACAAAGGTTACTTCTCCATCCCTGTATGGTCGAATCCGATTCCATATGGGTTCTTTTTTTTTCCAATCCGTTTGTTCAAAAGGGGATATCATGACAAATTTTCGTTTATTACTGTGGTGAGTACATCTTTAAGGGGGAGGGCTGCTGCACGCAGTTGCTGCGGGATAAAACTTTCATTAGTCATACCCGGCGTTGTATTCACTTCCAATAGAAATGGCTTTCCTTCAGGTGTAATAATATAATCTACCCGTATAATACCTTTTGTTTCTAATAGATCCGCTACTCGAGCTGTTATCTCTTTAACTTCATTCGCTTTTACGTCATCTATGCGAGCAGGGGTTATTTCGTCACTCTTACCATGGTATTTGGCTTCCCAAGTAAAAAAGTCTTCTCCTTTAACTACAACCTCTGTCAGAGGAAGCATTATTTTTTTATGATTTAGAACAATACAGCCGCAAGTAACTTCCGTACCTTCAATCATTTCTTCGACAATTGCTTCGGGACATATAGCAAAAACTTTATTCAAAGCTGGCTCTAGAGCATCAAAATCAAGTACTTTCGTCGTTGCCAAACTACTCCCGCCCTTATTAGGTTTCACAAAAACAGGAAAGGAGAAATCTGAAAAATGCATCTTAAGCATCGAAAAATCTGAAGGTCGAAGCAGAATGCTTTTGGCGACTAAAACATTTTTACCTGAAAGAAAAGTGTTGCATATGTATTTATTGAAGGTAATTGACTCACATAGGACTCCCCCTGTATTGTATGGAATACCCATTATGTCCAAATAACCTTGCAATAGCCCATCTTCTCCTGGAGTTCCGTGTATAGTAATATAGGCATACTCGAAAGAGATTTTTTCGCCTTCCCATTCGAAAGAAAAGGTGTTTAAATCTATCGGTACAATCTTCTCTTGAATTTCGACAGAAAAAGACAATGCATGAGATGATTCATTTCTTTCCAAAATCACCAGATAAGGAGAAAAAATAGTAGTGTCGATATGCTCCATCAGTGTGATCGCACTCTTCCGTGAAATAACACTTTCTCCCGAAAATCCTCCGGCAATAACGGCTATTCTTCGTTTGTTCATATATTAGGGGTATTTACTTTTTTCGTATAATCTCTCCATGCATTGATAAGCAGTTTCATATCTTCAGGTTCGTCTATCGTAAAGCGCATAAACTCTTTTGTTAGAGGGTGTGTAAAACCAAGTGAGTATGCGTGAAGAGCTTGCCTTGGACAGATAGATAATGCATTATGAGCAAATGATAAGTAAGAAGAGGTAGATCTACCACGCAGCACTTTATCGCCCCCATATCTTTCATCACTTAGCAAAGGATGGTTGATAGACTTAAAATGCGCCCTAATCTGGTGAGTTCGACCTGTTTCAAGATTACATGCTACTAAGGTAACAAAAGTCAAGCGATCCATTACTTGGTAGTGAGTAATTGCGGACTTACCTTGCTCACTACCAGGAGGAAGTACAGTCATACGAGTTCTATCTTTTGGATCTCGGGCTATATTGCCTTCGATAGTACCTCTGTCTTCTTTTAACAATCCCCAAACTAATGCATGGTATGTCCGTTCGGTTGTCTTATCGAAGAATTGTTTCGCTAAAAAGGTTTTTGCTTCGGGCCTCTTTGCGACTAAAAGTAAACCACTAGTATCTTTATCGATCCTATGCACAAGTCCAACATCAGGACTATTAGGATCATAGAGAGGATCTTCTCGCAAATAGTATGCTAATGCATTGACCAGCGTCCCTGTGAAATTTCCATTGCCTGGATGTACGACCATACCAGCTGGTTTGTTGATCACCAATAACTGACCATCTTCGTAAACAACCTCCAAAGGAATATCCTCAGCCACAATGCCTTTTTCATGAGGGGGACGTAGAAGACGAAGTGTAATAACATCTCCTGGTTTTACCTTATAATTGCATTTAACGGGCTTTTCACCTACATAAATAGCATTGGCTTCCGCTGCTTGAGCAATACGATTTCTAGAAGTATGCTCCATTCGATCGACCAAAAATTTATCTATACGTAGCGGAGCCTGACCTGCATCAACTACAAGACGAAAATGCTCATAGCGTATACCATCAGCAGAGATTGCATCATCCTCCTCTGTCCAAAATCCTATGTCTTCCATTATAGTATCGTCCAAATCGAAAAAGATTACCACCATTTTTCCTCTTCGGTGAGGTTCTCAGGTGCTTTTTCTTTGGTTGTATCAGCAGGAGTTGAAAAATCTTGATTTAAATCGATGGAAAATAAACTATCTGTGGGAAAATCGATACTATTCGAAGAGACAACAAGAGTCACAGGAGTGTCGTAGTCAATTCGGGTACCAGGGGTAAGGAGTGTGCCATTTTTATCTTCTACACATTGAGTGAGATTATCGTACTCACCTGGGACGTGCTTAACCATAATCGTAGTAAAACCGATGCCTACAAGAGTCGCTTTGGCTTGACGCATAGACATGTCTTTTACCTCCGGAAGTGCTAACTGAGGCTTGCTAGTCGCATTTATGGTTAAGAATACCAAGCGTTCTGATTTTACTTTACTTCCAGCGACAGGCACAATATCGCGAATGGCTCCAGGAAGGCCTTCTTCATTATATACCGAGTCTACTACCTCGTACTTTAGATGTACCTTTTCGAGTTGCTCGGCACCTTTCTCCAAAGAGAGACCTATTACATTGGGCACCTCTACACTTTCACCATGCTTTGTATATCGATCTAGAGTATAGACTACGAGCATTACTATAACTAGTGATAGCAGAAGCATGAGAAATATATTAACCAAAATGGGAAAACGCTGATAAAATGTTTTTCTTCCCACTCCTCTACGATTTTTCTTTTGCTTGTCGTTATTATTTACGACCGTATTTATTTGCTCATTTTCCTGTTTATTGCTGGGCATAGTATCAGTAGCAGCTATATATCAGTTTATATTTCCACTTCAAAGATAATGCAAATTGAACAAATGAGCAACATTTACTCTGAGTGATAGCGAGATAAGAAATAGAAGAGTCCATTAAGAGAAATTTAAATCTTTGCTAGCTATACAATAAAAAAATTGCGTACATTTGTAGCAATCAAAGGAATGACCTTTATATTATTACCTTTTCACTGGATTAACAAATGAAGAAGTTTTTTTTGCATAGCATTTTTGACATGATGACGATTATCTCTATCGTCTTCTTTTCTTGTCGTCCTATGCAAAATAACGACGATACTAAAACATACAGCCCTTTGAGCTATGTAAATCATTTCCTTAACGACGCCTCTTGCAAAAATACAGCATCGGGACCATTGCTTTTTCTTCCTCACGCCATGATGAGGATAGCCCCTTGTAAAAGGGAGCAGAATGCGCCTTATATTTATGCTCTTCCCTTGGTAAATGCCGATACTACAGCAACGCCCTCGATCTCCTTTATCCCTATAAAAAAGGATATGATAAATAGGCCCTGTCCTCGGCTCTACTTTAAGGGAGAAACATACACTCCGTACAGTTACCACACCTTTCTCACCGATCTGCAGTTAAATGTCGACTTTGCCCTTTCTGAGCATGCCGCTATCTATAGATTCAACTACAAAAACAACGCAGAAAACGAGCATTACTTCAGAATAGCACCATGCAATCGGGCATGTCGGATAAGCATAAATAAAAACGGCGATATGGAGATAGTATATCCATTACTAGGTACAGGAAAAGCCAATCTGTATGTGTACCTTAAATGCAATAAAGCATTAGTCCGATACAGAGGATCCTCTACATCATCTTATTATACGGTCAAGGTAAAATCAAAGACTGGGAGTCTCTCCATAAAATATGGAATTTCTCTTATTAGCATCAAGCAAGCCGAACAAAATTTACATCGAGAGATCCCTGATTTCGAGTATAATATAGTAGCAAAAAGAGCAAAAAATATTTGGCAAAACAGTCTCAAAAGGATACGTACAGAAGGAGGAAACTCCCTACAGAAGAAAACGCTCTACGCAGCACTATATAGATCCCTGGCACTACCTATTTCGATCAGCGAAGATGGACGGCACTACAGTGCAGACTTAGATTCTGTGCTCACCAACGATGACAGGGATTTTTATACCATGGATCTTTTGAGCGAAACCCACTTGTCTCTACACCCCCTCATGGCTCTTGTTTTTCCTGAAGTAGAGCGCAATGCTATAAAGTCGCTTATAAAAATGAGCAAAACATCGCCGTCCGGTACTTTTCCTACCTATCCTACATATGGCGGCAATCTCGTGGGTATCAAACAGGAGAATCGATCTTTAGTCAGTATTGTAAGTAGCTACAATAGAGGGTTCACGGATATTGACCTACAAGCCGTTTTTCGAGCAGCTCTCAATGCCGTCAGTTGGTATCATCCCGATGAGTATGATATTATACTTTTCAACGACTTGGCAAAAAAATGTGGGCACAGCAATGCCGAAATACATTATGATAGCAGTAAATACGCGGATATCAACAGCCTTACACCCGACTCCATTTCGAAGATCATCAAACCATATAACATCGAAGAACTTGTAGAAAGAGTCGATCACGACAAATTAAGCAAGGCTATCGCTATAGTTACTCGCAACTTAGAAAAAGAAGATCCAACGATTAACGATCTTTTTCTTTATTACCTACCTATTTATATGGGTAATAGCGAAAAAAGTACAGCTCTTTTAAGCATGATACAAAAGCAATGCTGCAGAAATAGTGCAGATATAAGATCTGCTTCTATTGGAGCTGCTGCCAAATCCGCGGCAATCGTCTTCTCTATGATAGGCATTTATCCAGTCTCTCCAAGAAAGGGAACATACACGGTAGGAGCTCCCTGTTTCGACGCTGTAAGAATAGACAACGGCACAGGTAGCATAATAAAGATCGATGCACCATATCGGAGCAAAAGAAATACAGCAATAGAAGACGTAGCGATCGATGGTGGTATCATCAAGCCATATCAGATACCCCACAATAAACTTATACAAGGGCACCGTCTAGTAATCAAATCAAAGAAATAACTTATAAAGATTAGCGCTATATCCCATGAAAATCAACTATTACGCAGACGAAGGGGTAAAGATACCCTTATTTAGAAAACAGATACTCAATAAGTGGATCCAACAGATGATTTTGGAATACGGCTTCACTTTAGGCGAAATAACGTATAAATTCACGACTGACGAAGGAATTCTTGAGATCAATAAGCTATTTCTCAATCACGACTATTATACGGATATTCTCACTTTCGATGCAAGGGAAAATATCGAAAGCAAAGAGATTATCGGAGATATCCTTATCAGCTTAGAACGTGTCAACGATAATGCCAATAGTATGAATCTCCCGTTTGAAGAAGAGCTGCATCGCGTACTTATCCACGGAATTCTTCATTTATGCGGTCTGAAAGATAAAACCGAAGAAGAAGAACAGCAGATGCGCATTGCAGAAGACAGAGCTTTATACGTATTGCATAATCTTGTAGGAGACAATACATTACTGAAAAAAAGTTGAGCTCTCCTACACGCTCTTGCGACTTCATACAAAATCAACATCGCTATGGAAATAAGCAATGAGATAAAATGTGCCCCCTCAAAAAAAGGAATGGGTGAGTTTTTGCTGAAAAAATACTGCAAATGACAATGTGGCGAAGCGACTTTTCAAAACAGACGCTACAGCAGATAACGAATGAATTTAGCCAGGCAACTTAAATAGGACTAGAATTGGATATCTACAGAATTGCTGGCAGATTCTTCGGCATCGAAGTAGTCTTTATTTTTAAAACCTAGCAACTTAGCAAATAATATGGTAGGAAACTGACGCCTTGCTTTATTATAAAGCATCGTTGCTTCATTAAATCGTTTGCGCTCTACAGCTATCCGATTTTCAGTTCCTTCGAGTTGTGCCTGTAAAGTCAGAAAGTTCTCATTTGCTTTCAGGCTGGGATAATTCTCTACGACTACCATTAGTTTGTTTAATGCAGAGGAGAGTTGATCCTGGGCTTTCTGAAAAGCCATCAAATCTTTCTCAGATAACTGATCTGAATTCATTGTAATACTAGTCGCTGCTGCACGAGCCTTGATGACAGCTTCCAGCGTTTCCCTCTCATGAGTAGCGTATCCTTTCACCGTATTTACCAAATTGGGGATAAGATCCGATCGACGCTGGTATTGATTTTCTACTTGTCCCCATTCCGTCTTTACACGTTCTTCTTTCTTCACCAAACTATTGTAACAAAAAATACCGTAAGCAAACGATAGGACAAGAAATCCTGCAATCAGAAGAAGAATTGGTTTGTTAGTTTTTTTCATCATATTTCCATAACTTGATGTGATGCAGACGAAGAATACACAATTGTGTTCAAGCGATCTGCACAAAACAGAGTTTTTTACCGTACTTAATACCCAAAACTTTTTTACTGTTACAAACTTACAAAAATAATCGATAACGAGCCTTCTATTCACAAAGTTTTTCGCTCCATATAATATCCAAGAAAGAGGGCTCCGATATTTTGAGCAATAGGCGCTTCCAGTATTTTTGCTATTACATTCTTCATTTACAAGGTTTTTAGCTTAAGATGTTGATTTCGAGTATACGCTGATTTCTGTAATGGATAATAGCGATAAGATAAAGCATTATATCAAGAATAGAATACAAGTAAGATATAATCTAGCGTTCGACAAAAAGAGAAGGTCTCAAGGGGCGGATTATAATAGGAGGAAGCAGGACAAAAAAAGAAGTTGAAGCGATAAAACTACGCCTCAACTTCTGTAATAGAAAGAATTAAATTAATTGTCTCTTCTATAACTTCCAATAGGATTAGTTGCCCTTCTTGAAGAAGTCTTGTACTGCTTCATTAGGGATCATTTGTTCCTTGAAGCAATAAGCACCTGTCTTAGGAGACTTAACCATTCTGATTACTTTTGAGTAGGAACGCCCTTCGGTAGATCCACTTCTAAACGTTGCAACTGATTTTTTTGCCATGATTCAAATGTATTTACTTAAGGGTTATTACTTAATTTCTCGATGAATGGTATAGCGTTTAAGGATAGGATTGTACTTCCTAAGTTCCAATCTTTCGGTAGTATTTTTTCTATTTTTAGTGGTTACATAGCGAGAGGTGCCAGGCATACCACTTTCTTTATGTTCTGTACACTCGAGGATCACTTGACCGCGTGCGCCTTTTAATTTCTTAGACATAGTTTTTCGCCTTTTTTCTTTTTGTTATTACTTCAAATAGCCTTTATTAGCAGCACGCTTGATAGCGGCATCCACACCTATTTTATTTATTAGGCGTAGTCCAGCTGCAGATACCTTAATAGTTACCCAGCAATCTTGCTCTGGCCAGTAGAATTTTTTAGGGAAAAGATTGACGTTGAATTTACGCTTCGTTTTGTGATTGGAGTGCGATACGTTATGTCCCGTCATGGCTCTTTTGCCTGTAATCTCACAAATTTTAGACATAGTGTTTCGTTTAAATATACTCTTATAAAATTAATATCCCAATTTGTAACCTCAAAATCTGATCTCATATAAAAAAGCTGCATCAAACCATCTTTATTGGACCAGCTTAATGTCGACCACAAATCTCACGCAAAGGTACAACAATATTTTGAAATAGCCAAATAACACCAAACTCTTTTAGCGAAAATTTTCCCCACGCTATTCAATAGGTATCATCGAAAAAAGATCTCTTCTTTATTTTCTTCGACTTCATTACTTCGAAATAAAACTTCTTCAAGGCGCGCTCTAACTTCAGTACTTTTGCCGGATCGATCTGTTTGGATAACTCGGACATGGCTGCTCGTTGCTCTTTATCTAATCTTATTTTACCATCACACTGCATACAAAAATAGTCTTCCAACTCCTGTGAAGTGACTTGTTTTTTTTCGGAAAGCTGATGATATGCTTCATTGTCCCACTTGATAAACGCGACTCTTGATTTATCAAGGTCGTTGAGTTTTTCCAACACGAGCTGCGTCTCTGATGGTGTGAGCGTCAACTCCTTGGCGATAAAATCGGCACGCATCTTCTTGAATATCTCGGCATGTTGTCGATGCTCGCTTTTTTTTTCATCACAGTGATTTTGTGCATTCAGTGATATATTAAAGGATAAAAGCGATAGGACGAAAATAAGGATACTATTCCATATACGTAGCTTCCAGCCAATATTCTTCGGCTTGATCATACTGATAGTCTGTGTATATAGGTTCATAATCGTTTATTTGGTTGGCATAAATATTGTTGGCTACACTGACTTGATTGACAGTGTGAGTCGCCTGGTTTTGCAGTTGCTGACGCTGTTGGAAGGTTAGTCTGAAACCGACCATTATGATCATAAAAGAAGCTGCTAAATATAGGTAGGGACGCAGCAAGTCTCTTATATTTCTTTTACGCGCCAGCATAACATGAGGTGAAGGCTCTACCCTATCATCTTTTTTACCCTGATCTTGCCCTACGGCAGCCATGATACGATCCGTAAGGGTATTGAAATATCCATCAGGGGTAGTATAATGTGGAGATCCTTCGAAGAAGCCTTTTTTAGTCGCTTGTTTCATGTCTGACATTTGCATTGTATTTATTCTACATCAAACGTATAATCTATCTACATGGTTAGACGGTCATATCCAAATAAAGTTTACTCTTCTTCTAAAAGATATTTCCTTATCTTTTTTACGGCGTGATGATAATTAACCTTAAGCGTTGTTTCCAGTTTTCCCGTCATTTCGGAAATTTCCTTATACGAATATTCATCATAATAACGCAACAGAAATACCTCGCGCTGATTTTCCGATAATTTAGAAACCGCTTTTTGAAATTTCTTCTCTGCGGCATCACCATCAAAATAAATATCTGCTTCTAAATTATCGAGGAGATGCTGATTTTCCTCACTAAGAGAAACTTCATATTTGCTTTTTCGCGACTTGAAACGCAAGAAATTAAGCGTTTCGTAGTAGGTGACCCTATACAGCCATGTGTAAAGTTTGGAATCACCTCGAAAATCGTCTATAGAGCGCCATGCTTTTAGAAAAACATTTTGTAGTATATCATCAGCATCTTCGTGATTTAAAACCATGCGCCTAATTATGGTATAAAGGGGCTTGGAGTATAGCTCTACGACACTACGAAATGCGTACTCTTTTTTAGCACTGTCTTTTAAATCGTTTAGAAGCAGTGCTTCGTCTATATTTTGCTGCATTACCTGAGGTTATCTTTGTTTCGATCAATCTGCAAATAGCTATTCACCCTGGTCAATGCCAAGATCGTCATATGCATTATCGATCTTTTCGTCGTCAAGGGGTTCTACATCGATCACTTCTGGTAATGAATCCATCACGTTATCATGGGCGAGAGAAAGTTCCTTAATCTCCATCTGTAATGCCTCTATTTTCTGATCTTTTTCCTGTAAGTGCTGAGTAGCCGTAATCAATTTATCTTCTACTCTGAGCCAGTTGATAACACCTCTTACAGAAAGCCCTACAGCCATGAAGCTAAGAACCATAAGCGGGCCGTAGAGAGATAACTTAGTACCAAAAGGATTCGAAGGAATTCCCCACTTAAAAGCATAAAAGAGGATTGTCTGTAAGAAAAGAGCTCCCAACATAAAAATACCGGCGACCACCATATAGGCTGCGAATTGTCGCTTTCGTATCATGCGCGGGACGATGAGATAGTAATTAAGGTACCAGACAACTATAATAAAAAAGTCTAAAGCTACGGTGGAAAAATAGGAGTTCATATCTTCCCAGAAATGCGGTACGGTCTTATCAAACCCCAATATAAAAAGATGAGAAAGGATAAGCACAGGCCATATAAGCAGATATATCAACAGTTCTACTACAGAACTTTTTTGTCGGGAGGTCGCAGTTTGATCAGTCGTCATAATAAAAACACCTAATTTATTGTTACTTTCAAAAGACGCTATACTCGTAGCAGGGTCTCATTACATTTATCACAAAGTTAATACAAATCTCATGAATTATCAATTCATAACAAATAAATTTGCTCCTTTTGTGTTTTATTCAAACTCTTCTATTATCTTTGCAGGGTAAATACAATGGAATAATCAATTATTTAACTGGAATAAATTATCACCTATGACTATTGATAATGGATACTTTGTAGCCTGTAGTTACGATCTGTATTCTGCTGCTAACGAAGGACAAGAAGATCTCATTGAGAAAGCGCCACAAGAAGCGCCTCTCAAGTTTATTGCTGGCTCTGGTATGATGCTGGATAAGTTCGAAGAAAATCTTAAAGGACTAAACGAGGGGGATACTTTCGACTTTATCCTTAAGCCCGAAGAAGCCTATGGAAACGTCAGAGAAGACCTTATCCTAAAACTGAATAAGGAAATATTCACTACACCCGAAGGAAAATTTGATACCGATGTAGTAAAGGAAGGCAATATGGTGCCCATGCAAACCAACGACGGGCAGATCATTAATGGCTATGTAAATGAAATTACCGACGAATTTGTAGAAATGGATTTTAACCATCAGCTAGCCGGTATTGCCTTGCATTTCAAAGGGAAAATACTAGAAGTAAGACCAGCTACACCAGAAGATGAAGCCTACTTTAGCAGCCTGCATAATCATGGCGGATGTGGCTGTGGCTGCGATTGCTCTAGCAGCGACGACTGCTCTTCGGGAAGCTGTGGTAGTGGCTGCGGATGCTACTAACGTAAGTTAGCAATTTCATTTAGTTGCGTGCCAGTTTTTGTTTACTCAAAGATTCGGCACGCTGAATATTTATATAGACAAGATAGCTCGTTTATGAATAGTTTTGGACGAATACTAAGATTGACAACCTTCGGCGAATCTCATGGGAAAGCTATAGGCGGAGTTTTGGATGGACTTCCTGCGGGTATACAACTAGACCTACAGGAGATCCAAAGAAAAGTCAATCTTCGCAGACCTGGGAGCAGTCAGATCGTTAGTCCAAGAGTAGAAAAAGATCATATTTCGTATCTGTCCGGCATACTAGCAGATAGTACTACGAACGGAGCACCAATAGGTTTTGTAATTGAAAATACCAACGTCCAATCAGAAGACTATCAATCGCAAAGTCATTTATTCCGTCCAGCACATGCAGACTATACCTACTTTCAGAAATACGGCATTTCTCCACAGCCGGGAGGCGGAAGAGCTTCCGCAAGAGAGACAGCATGCCGGTGTGTTGGAGGAGCCATAGCCGAGGAATGGCTCAAAACAAAAGGAATAAAGATCTATCCTTATCTGCATTCATTAGGTTCTATTACACTAGGAGAAACAGCACTCCCCTCCGATTATAGAAGGGCTTATAATTATCTATCTCGTTGCCCGGATAAGTCGCTAAACGAAAGAATAGTAGACGAAATAACAAAACTCCGCGAAAAAGGAGATAGCATAGGCGGTATTGTAGGATGCGTAGTAGAAGGTGTTTGCCCTGGAGTCGGCGAACCACTATACGACAAATTGAGCGCTCGTCTTGCTTATGCCATGATGGGAATAAATGCGGCAAAAGGATTCGAAATAGGGAGCGGATTTGCCATATCAAAAATGAACGGAAGTGAAGCCAATGATCCGATCACTACCGATGAAAATGGTAAAGTAATATTTAAATCAAATCATTCGGGAGGCATCGTCGGAGGTATCAGTACCGGTCAAGATATTCTTTTCCGTGTAGCCTTTAAACCTACTCCAACTATCGGCATAACACAAGAAACCATAAGTATCAACAACGAAAAAGATAATATTAGGGCAAAAGGGCGTCACGATCCCGCTTTAGTGGTTCGTGCAGTGGCTGTAGTAGGAGCTATGGCAGCCCTCACTGTAGCCGATTTGATGCTACTCCAGCAGGGTGTGAGCCAGAGCAGCCGCACCTAGGATTGCTGCACTATCACTTTTCAATGCGGATAACATGAGTTTGGGTTTGCTGATAGCTTTGAGCATATACATATCAAAGGCTCTTTTCATAGGATCAAATAGCCAGTGCTCAGCGTGTGTAAGCCCCCCGAAAAGGATAATCGCTTCGGGAGAAGCAAACGTAGCAAAATCGGCTAATTTTCGCCCCAGAAGAAACCCCGTATCATAAAAAGCTTGCTGAGCCAACGGATTACCTTCTTCAGCCATATCGTACACATCTCTTGCTGTCAGGTGCTGCAATTTATTTTTTGTACAGCAATCGGTAGTAGCTAATAGATCTTTAGCGGTCTGCACCAAACCCGTTGCTGAGCAGTATGTCTCTAAGCATCCGACCCTACCACATCCACATTTACGGCCATCGAGGTCTACCAGCACATGCCCCAATTCTCCAGCCTTGCCATCATGACCATAGACTAATTGTCCATTTATTACGATACCGCTACCAACCCCTGTACCCAAAGTTATTTCATAGAAATTCTTCATATGCTTAGCAGCTCCATAAATCATCTCTCCCATGGCTATGGCATTAGCATCGTTGGTCAGAATTGCGCGTAGAGAGGTATTTCTGGTCAATATATCTACTATGGGTATATCCTCTTTCCATGGCAGGTTAGCTGCATGTTCGATGCTACCAGTATAAAAGTTTCCATTGGGAGCACCAATCCCTATTCCACAGATTTCTTCATGAGCAGCATGCTCTCGAATCATCTCGAGTAAGGCAGTGGAAATAGCCGAGAGATATGCATCGATACTATAAGCATAATCCTTTGTTAGAAAAGAATCGTAGGCGCAGACCTTACCCTTATCGTCTACGATCCCTACGAGCGTATTCGTTCCGCCAATATCTATTCCTGCATACAACATAACTTATCGATAACCAGAAAAAATGAGAAAATTAGCCCATCTTTTTTTGAAGGAATAAAGATGTTTTTTCAGTTTGTAGCTCAAGAAAGAATCTCTCTTATAAGTAAAATTGCGTTTCCTCAATTCATCTTCCATCTCCAATAGATAAGCCTCTTTCAGCGGTGAATCGGGCAGTTGCCGTATTTTATAATATCTTATGAGAAACAATTGCTCGAGATAACAGTGTAAGAGTTTCTTTTGCTTCTCCGTAAAAACAGTCGTTTTTGCTAAGGTCTCACATCGCAAGAGCGTTGCTCTGAAGAAACTCATCTCATGCTCTGGTGTGGTCGTATGGACAATACTATTTGTCAGTTGTCGATAAAAATAAGTAGCCCTCCCGGTATGGCGCATTTTCTTTGCGTTTGCGAGAAGTTCGGGCATCACGGCATAATCTTCGAAATAGCGGAAAGATGGAAAGGTTATATTGTGATACAACTCCCTTTTATACAATCCTTTCCATAGATGAGCCTTCATTTTGTGATCGTACAAATTAAGAAGAAGTAAATAGGGATGAGTAAAGGTCTTTCCAGGAGGATAAAACGATTTTTTCAATGAAATGACCTTGCCGTCGGCATCCGTTTTCAAGTAGGCAGACATGGCAAGGTCCACCGAGGGATCTTCGTCTAATATCTTCACTAAAGAGGACAGATGATCCGATGCCAAAAAGTCGTCGCTATCCAGCCAAGCAATCAGTGGAGCAGAGCTTTTTCCGACGAGGACCTGACGGACATAGGATATACCCTTGTTTTCAGGCAAGTGATGCACTTCTATACGCGGGTCTTTGCTACCCCATTCGTCGCAAAGACGAGCACTTTTTCCATCGGTTGAGCAGTCTTCTACTACGATGGCACGCCAATCCGTAAATGATTGTTGCTGTAAGCTACGAAAGCATTGCTCAAGATAAGGAGCAGTATTGTATACAGGTATAAGAACGTCTATACGATGCATATCTAAATTCGTGTCTAATCTTTATGCTCCGACAGGTGGGTCACCTCTTCGATCATCTTTTCCCAAGCGTCTAATATCACGGGGAGCGTAAAGTCTTTCGATTTCTCCTCCGCTTTTACAGCCATTTCTTCTCTCAGCACGTCATTGGCGATCAGTTTCATCAAGGCATAGGCATACGCACTGTAACTCTTGCTTTCTACAAGAAGGCCTGCTCCACTCTCTTGCAACAACTCATGTAGACCGAAAGGAATATCATAAGAGACGACGGGTAACCCTGCAGACATCGCCTCCAACATCACTAAGGCAAAACCTTCGTATCGACTACTCAATGCGAAGATTTCAGCATCCTCATAATAGGCAGCAATATCGTCGGTATAGGGGATAAATTCGACATATTCAGCGATACCTGCTCGTTCGGCCTGTTTCTTTAGACTAGCCTCTTTGGGACCGCTACCAACGATCCTAAGTAACCAATCGGGATAAACACGCACGACTTGTGCCCAACTGCGTAGCAAGCGGTCAAAGCCTTTTTGCGTTTTAAGCCTTCCTACAGCTAAAACTATTTTGTTATTGGCGTTACGTTTTTTGACCGAAGGGAGCGTGACAGGATTATAAAGTGTGTACACCTCTTTTGCCTTAAAGCGTTTGCGATAGAGATCTGCATCTTCATTCGTGAGCGTAATTATTCCTCCTTTTTTGGCAGCTAATTGACGGCTCATATTGTGAAAAGGATGCGACTTGATAGAACAATTGAAATGCTCCCATGACAAAAGAGGATATCCTTCCGCTGCGGCGACATTGAGATAAGATCGGTTCGTACCTACCGCTATGACGAGATCGGGCTCTCTCGTAGCATATAGATTTTTCAATTTACGTACCGCCCCCAGGCCTGGTAAATCCTCCGGATATAGGACTTCTACATTGTCGTTTAAGGGGAAACAGCGCGTATCGCTTTTTTCTAAAGCTACAATAGCTATCTCATGGTGTCGCTCCGATAAACCCGAAGCGATCACGCTTAATACTCTTTCTATGCCCCCGCCATCGTGAAGGCCTCTTGTTATGAAGATAATCTTTGCCATAATCAGATTTTATATTTGTATAGTTTTAAAGCGTTCGGGGAGTTGCACTACAATAGGAGTTGTAGGCATCTTAGGTTTATTCCACGAATGAATCGGGTGAACAATTTGCTGAAGAGTGCGTGCTCTCTTCAACCACCTATCCCCTATCCGAGGTCGCTTTGTAGATGAATGTCGAATCGATTTACAACGTCGATTAAGATGCTGATCCCAGCCCCCCTTCAGGCGTGTTTCGTCTTGTAGGCGGGCAGTAACTATCGCCGAAGAGCAATAACCCGTATGGAGCAGATAAAGCGAGGAAGCTATGTAGTATCGGTGTCCCTTGATCCTATGAAATCCAGAGCCCCATCGAAGTGATGGAGAGAAAATGACAGAAGCTTTGGTATAACGCGATGACAAAACCGCATAGCGTCTCTGTGCCAAGATAGAAACAGATGGATCCAAGGGGGCCTCTACACGGCAGTTCTCCGCAAGATCAAGCCCCAGAGCAGAAACGGAAGAAAAACCGCGGTTTTTCAAACCCAATAAAAAAAGTAGTAGGGAGTCCGAAGTATGAGGGTCACACAGCAAAAATTCATCGGCATCTGCACCTATCACCCCTTCGTAGCCTACCCCGAATAACTCGTCTTTGACTTTGTTTATAGTAGCAATACGATACTTATCGCCCGCAGCGCGAGGCATCGTAATATGCGGCAAAAAAACAAAATGATAGGAAGGCGCTATATCTGGAGGCAACTGCTGATCTTCACCATCGAATATGACGTATACATTATCATAGCCCAACTGAGCACCATAATATGCTATCCATCGAGCGATAAAAAAAGTGTCTCCTCGCACCATCGTCACAGCGGCTATTTTCCCTTTAGCGAGGCCTTTTTTTTTGATATTTTCTGCTTCGTGATGCCCGAAAAATAGCGCTTGAGTGGGCACGTTGCCTGCTATAAGTTGAGGAACTTTTCCTTGGCACATCGTGAAAAAAGATTTTCAGCTTTTTTTACCAACTCCTCGAAGTACTCTCCCTTGGATAAGCGGTGATTGACTACTGCTACAGCTTCGACAGATCCCTTAGCGACGACTTTGCCATCGGGGAAATATAAATCTTGCTGGAAAATCAGTTTTGGACCCTGCTTATGACAGTCAATCATAGAAATAAAAGAGTCGCCACTGCGCAAAGCAGTTAGATATTCGATACGAACATTTCTGACAAACATATCTACCCCTCTCGCATGTAAGTCTGCAAAATCTTCTCCCAAAGCATTGAGAAACTCGTGGCGACTATGCTCCATATAGTGCTGGTAATTTGCATTGTTCACTACTCCTTGCAGATCACATTCGTAGTCTCGGACCTTAAAGGAAGTGGCAAAAAGATATGTTGTTTCTGATTTTATACTCATAGGTAAAAATTAAGTTCTCATGGCTCCGCATATATCTTCTATTTGCCGATAGCCATATTGATGCATATACGATCGAATACCACTAGCCACCCGCACAGCTATATCAGGCGAAATGAAGTTGGCTGTTCCTATCTGTACTGCCTTGGCTCCTGCCAAAAGAAATTCTACGGCATCTTCCCAAGCGGCAATACCACCCAGTCCAACAACAGGCACATGCACCCGCTGCGCTACCTGCCATACCATCCGTAAGGCCACAGGCTTAACGGCAGGACCTGAAAGCCCACCCGTGATCGTACTGAGCATAGGACGCTGGGAATGGATATCGATAGCCATGCCCAATAATGTATTAATCAAAGAGATACTATCAGCTCCAGCCTCTTCTGCTGCCAAAGCAATTTCCACAATATTCGTGACATTAGGCGATAGCTTAACCATCAAATGCTTAGGATAAACTGCCCGTACAGCCTGTACAACCTCTGCTGCGGATGCTGCGCAGGTACCAAAGGCCATCCCTCCTTCTTTGACATTAGGACAAGAAATATTGAGTTCTATGGCAGGGATATTCTCTAAAGAAGCAACTATTCGTGCGGTCTCGGCATAATCTTCAATAGTAGATCCGCTAACATTCACCAGTATTGCAGTCTGGAAATCTTTGATTTGAGGATAGATATGCTCAACAAAGTAATGAACGCCTTTGTTTTGCAATCCCACTGCATTGAGCATTCCCGAGGGAGTTTCTGCCATACGTGGATAAGGGTTTCCCTCTCGCGGGTGAAGAGTAGTACCCTTGACAATAATGCCTCCTAGTGCTTCCATCGGCATAAAAGGAAGATACTCAGAACCAAAGCCGAAAGTCCCTGATGCCGTCATTACAGGATTGCTTAAGACCAATCCCTTGCCTAAATCTACATGTAAATCTACGTCCATAGCAATTGTTCGATAGGAAAGACTGGCCCTTCTGTACAAGTGCACACATTACCCTTGACTGTTGGCTCTACACAGCATAAGCAGGCACCAATACCACAAGCCATTTTGTTCTCAAGCGATACTTCACAAGGTATTCCTTTGTGCATTGCTTTCCGAGCAACAGCCTTCATCATCGGCAAAGGACCACAAGTATATAGTGAGGAAAAAGTAGACTTTTCCCATATTGAATGATCTGTGACAAAGCCCGATTCGCCGAGGGAGGCGTCCTCAGTAGTACAGTAGAAATCACCTATTGCCGAGAACTCCTCTGCAAACATAATGAAATCGGAAGTGCGCGCACCACAAAGGACCGTAGGGCGTACGCCCTGCTGAGAAAAGAACTTTCCCAGCATAAGCATAGGCGCAATACCGACCCCTCCACCTACTAACAAAGGTTTAGCTCCCACAAATGATGGTGTTGTATTGAAGGCATTGCCCAAAGGAGCAATTAGGTCAAGTGTAGCACCCTCAGGCAAAGTATGCCAGTAGCGAGTAGCTTTGCCCACGACCTGAATAAGCAACAGGAGTTCTGCACGATTAGGATCATAATTAGCAATGGAAATAGGCCTCCTAAGCAACACTCCTGGACAATCTGCTTTGAGCTGTACAAACTGTCCTGGGAGGGGGGACTGCACATCATCTGTATCGAGTTTTAATCGAAGGGTATAGTAATGTCCCTTAGCAAGCGTTTCCTTTCGTAGTAATACAGCTTTGTATTGATTTTGCTTCATCTCTTCTAACGCTTATTCCATCGCAAAGATACAAAAAGATTGCGATATCCTAAAGAGATAGCTGCATGGCGAAGAAAAGGCCCCTAAGATTTGACGCAAGAGAATAGAAAGAAGAAAAGGAAATACCAAAGAGGTCTGTAGATAAAAATCCGTAGATAAAAGATTAGTGACGTTGAGCAATTCTTTGTAGCGACAGAGAAAGTACGCTACATCACAATCATATAATAGAGGTACTCTTGTTTAAGGTAGCTTTTTGTTTCTGATAACGCTGACATTGACGGCACATCTCGTAGCCCAATAAAATACCCAACATAAAATCTTCCTCGGGAGAAAGGCTCTCCAAAGGTTTGTTTTGTAATATACTTTGAATAGTAGTAAGACAATCTTTCTGCCCGAAGAAAAGATTCATATTTTCGCGGTTATTTACAGGCAATACAAAGTAATCAATCTCGCGATGATCCATCTTTGCCTTTACTAATGGAAATAAACGCCTGGGCATCGTATAAAGGACCAAATTACGCACACCCTTTTCATACTCATATATAAGATGAGAAAGCACCTTCAGATCAGGGTCTTGAACATCGTGCAAGGATATTATAGGGCTCATAATTTAAATCCTTAAAGAAAGAAAAAAAGTGAGGGGGGACGAAAGAGATGATCTCTAAGCATCCCCCAATTATTATGTATGCTATTTAATGAAATTACATCGCACTCTTAACAGCATCAACCCATACGTCGAGACGATCGCCCGTCTTGTCGCTTTCGTTGATTTCGTCAATGAGCAAACCAATCAATTTACCGTCTTCTAGACAGCGAGTATCGTCGTAGCTATAGTCTTCGGGAGCGTAAGCACCGATAAAGCTGCAGCCAGTATTGGCAAGTTCTTGCTTGATGGTAGCGAGAGCGTCGCAGAAAGTATCGCTATAAGAAGAAGAATCACCACAGCCAAAGAGGGCTACTTTTTTACCGCAAAGATTTTGAGCAGCAGCATTAGGAAGGAAACTTTCCCAATCGTCTTGCAGATCTCCCATACCCCAGGTAGAAGAACCTAAGAGAAGTACGTCATAATTTGCCATAGCAGCAGCATCGGCATCAGCTACATTGTGTACGTCAGCTGCATCTACGCCCATACGGCTTGCTACCTGATTTGCTACATCTTCAGTAGTACCTGAAGAAGATCCGAAGAAAATACCAATTTTACTCATTTTGTTAGTTCAATAATTTAAGTTCTTATTCGCTTGCAAAGGTAGTGTAATACTTTTTTTTACACAATCACAATATATAGGGTGATAGACTTCCATCCAATACCATAATATAGGTATACGTTTTATATGTATATAGCTATGCAATGATGATATAGCGTACAATAAGAAAAAAACTTCTATGCAACTATCCGAGTAAAGGGTATTAGGGGGAAGATTGAATGTAAGCAAGTGGAAATGAGAGGGATTTGCACCATATCTCTATGGTTTGCACAGAGGGGAAAAGTGCAGAAGATGTGGATTTGTGCAGATGTTCCGTTACCAAATCGTTAGTCTATTTCTCTAATGGTAACGAAGAG